>NZ_JBIALB010000030.1:0-35954 GCF_042872965.1 Micromonospora sp. NPDC005087
CCAGTCCGGGGTATAAATCATAATTGGCACTGGCTTATCAAGCACCCTGTTGAGTTCTCAAAGAACAACCACACACCGATCAAAAGCCCCACTCGTGGGGCCCTGTTTCGGGGCTTTCCTACCGCGTCCCCGCCGCTCACTGGCGCCGGGCACTTTTACTACGTTACCTCACCGTCTTCGCCGTGTCAAACCGTGTGTCCCGGTCTGTTGTGCTTCGTACGGGTTGGTCCCGGCGCACTCACGCAGCAGCGGACCGCTGCGTCAGGTCGTCGGATTCGGCAGGCCGGCCGCTGCGGTGTCCCGCAAGCTCGCCCGGTGCCCTGCCGGTGCTGAACCTTACCCGGTCGGTTCCGCTGCACCAAATCCGCCTCGCGGCAATTTCGGCGAGCCCCGCCCGGACCGTGCCCCGCAGGAGCGAACCCCTGCCTGACCCGGCTGCCGACCCGATCCGGTGCTCCAGGACCTTCGTCCTGTTTGCCCCGTTCCGCGCTGGCAGAGAGAAAGTTACGCGTCCGTGGGTTTGATCGTCAAATCCGGGGCCAGCGTCCCGCGTCACACTTACTGCGTAGAGAAGTATCCGCAGCTCAGCCCCGGGTGGATAGCCCTCGAAGGGTCCGCACCGCTGCTCAAAGGGTTCTCGGGCCTCGCTGACAGTGACCAGATCGTGTGCCGACGCGGACGAGGATCGTCAGGCGGCTGGACGGTCCTGGCGTCGACGGGCGGCGAACCAGGCGCGGACACCGAGGACGCCGACGGTGCTGCCGATCGCCAGGGACGCCACGATCAGGAGGGCGTGCACCCACAGGAAGCTGGTGGGCGAGCCGTCGCCCACCGCGCCGGACGTCCAGGAGCGCGGGTCCTGCCAGATGGCGACCGCGAACCTCGGCCAGATCACCCAGGTCCAGATCCCGACTCCGACCAGGAAGAGGGCCCACCCTCGCGACAGCACCATGGCAGCCGAGTATGCCAGCGGAGCTGGTCACGAGCAGGAACGCCGAGGTGTACCGGCACGAGGGTGGACCGGTCCGTCGCCGGAGTGACTCAGAAGCAGGTCCCGATTCCACCGATCGCCGGGTTGGCCCGGTCGTGGTGGTGGACGGCGCCGCCCGGGTCGCCCATCAGGCCACCCCAGATCGTGCAACCACCCCGGGCGTACGCCCGGACGGGACCGGCGGCGTAGAGCCTGGTGCCGTCGTCGACCTGGGTCGGCAGGTACTGCGCGGCGAGGTAGACCTGCGTGCGGGTGAGCGTGCCCCGGTAGGCCGACTTCACCGTCGTCGTGCAGGCGAACCCGGTGATCCGGTTGTACAGCAGATGGACGGTGCCGAGTCGGCTGCCGGTCTCCGCGTCCCGGATCGGGTCCTGGTCGACCTCGACGTAGCCGAACCCACAGAGCGCCTGCGGGGAGTACGGATCGAGCGCGCCGGCCTGCGCCGCGCTGCCGGTCCCGGTGCCGAGGCCCAGCGCGAGCGCCAGCACGGCGCGGAACCGTCCAATGGTGCGGTACATCTGCGTCCCCCTTTTTCGACATTGCCCGAATGCGGGACCAGAATGGTCGGTGGCCCGCCCGTGATCGAATGTGCCGGGCAGACACAGCACCGCCATAGCCGATGTGCGATAAGCGGGCACAGGCATGCTGACCTGGGAGTTGGCCCTGCCGGTCATCGACGCGCCACGGCTATGACGTATTTCTCAGCCGGCAATACCGTGAACTCGAAATTGCCAAACTGTTTCCGGCGGCAGTGGGGCGGGCACTGCTGAACGGTACGAACCAAGACCGTCTCCGGAGGTGCCCGTGCAACCGTCGATCTTCAATCCCGGAGTACCGCGAACGCGTCGGCAGCTACTACGCCGAGCGCTACCGGCCACACCATGCGCGGCGCCACGGGTAGCGTGAAGCCGTGGTCCGGACGGGCATGAGCGCGGTGGAGGCGGTCGACACGGTCGACGGCCTCCCGCTCGGTGTCGTGCCCCCGGCCAGCTCCGGCGATGGCCGTGAGCAACTCCTGGACGTACTCCGTGCTGGTGGTCTGCGGTACCGCGCCGGCGCGCGATGGCGGACGGCTCGCTGAGCCGATCCCGCTGACCGAGAGGGCGAACTCGCCCCGCTCGGCGCGCGCCCACGCGTCGCCCACCTTCCCGCACGAGAGGCACACCACCATGTCCGTCGCACGAATGCTCACCGGGGACCGGCCCACCGGCCGCCTGCACCTCGGCCACTACGTCGGCAGCATCGCCAACCGGGTCCGGCTGCACCGGCGTTACGAGAGCTTCTTCATCATCGCCGACCTGCACATGCTCACCACCAGAAACCGCCGCGAGGACATCGACCAGGTCTCCGGCAACGCCCGCGAGATGGTGACCGACATCCTCGCCGCCGGCGTCGACCCGGCGCGGGCCACCTTCTACCTCCAGTCCGCCATCCCGGAGGTCGGCGACCTCAACACCCTCCTGCAGAACCTGGTGACCGTGCCCCGGCTGGAACGGGTGCCGTCGTTGAAGGACATGGCCCGGGACGCCGGCAAGGAGGAGATGCCGTACGGGCTGCTCGGTTACCCGGTGCTCCAGGCCGCGGACATCCTCTGCGTGAAGGGCGAGGTGGTCCCGGTCGGCCGGGACAACGCGGCGCACGTCGAGGTGACCCGGGAGATCGCCCGCCGGTTCAACCACCTGTACGGGCCGGTCTTCCCGGTCCCCGAGCTGATCCTGGCGGACACGCCGAGCCTGGTGGGCACCGACGGCGCGGCCAAGATGAGCAAGAGCCGGGGCAACACGATCGCCCTCTCCGACGATCCGGCCACGGTGCGCCGCAAGGTGCTCGGCATGTACACCGATCCGAACCGGGTCCGGGCCGACGTGCCCGGAAAGGTGGAGGGCAACCCGGTCTTCGCGTACCACGAGGTGTTCAACCCCGACCGTGACGAGGTGGTCGACCTCGCCCGGCGCTACCGGGCGGGGCGGGTGGGCGACGTCGAGGTCAAGGAGCGGCTCGTCGTCGCGCTGGAGGGGTTCCTGGCGCCGATCCGGGAACGTCGGGCCGCCATCGAGGCCGACCGTGGGCTGGTCGACCGACTGATCGTCGAGGGCACCGAACGAACCCGCCAGGAGGTACGGCAGACGCTGATCGAGGTCCGCCGGGCGATGGGGCTCACCGGCGCGTACCAGCAGGTCCGCCGGCGGGCCGAGCGGAGCCGACGGCGGACGGACGCCCCGGCGTGACGGCGGGCAGCCCGCGTCGTCTCGGCGCCGCCGAACGGTGAGAACGGCCGAACCATCGGTCGATGCGGCCCGGGAGTGGCGCAGAATGCGAGGATGAAGGGGATTTTCGGCGTTCGTCCGGCACCGGCTGCGGAGACGCACCGGCCCACGATGTTCGAAATCTTTTTCGACCTGGTCTTCGTCTTCGCGCTCACCCGGGTCATCACGTTCATGGCGCAGCCACCGACCGCGCTCACCCTGGCCCAGGGGCTGCTCCTCCTGCTGCTGCTGATCTACTCCTGGGGCCCGTACCTCTGGTTGGGAAACCTGGTTCGCGCGGACGTCGGCGCGGTCCGCGCGGCCACCCTGACGGCGATGGCCGCCATCTTCGTGGCCGCACTACTGCTGCCGGACGCGTGGCGGCAGGGCCCGGAGCTGTTCGACGCGCCGCTCACCCTCGCCCTGGCCTACCTGGTCACCCGGGCGGTGCAGCTCGGGGTGCTGTTCTGGGTGAGCGCCACCGACCCGCCGCTGCGCTCGACCCTCCGGTTCTTCGCCGTGCCGGCGACGGTGGCCTGGCTCCCGCTCATCATCGGTGCGCTGCTCGGTGGCGCCGCCCAGACGGCGCTCTGGACGCTGGCGTTCCTGGTGGACATCGGCGGCGCCCGGGTCGCGTCCGCCTACCGCCCGTGGCCGCTGCGCAGCCTGGACCACTTCACCGAACGGTTCGGCCTGGTGCTCATCATCGCGCTGGGCGAGTCGCTGATCGCGGCAGGCGCGACGCCGAGGTCGATGGCGCCGATCGGGCCCGGCCTGGTGGCGGCGCTGCTCGGCCTCGTCACCACGGTCTGCCTGTGGTGGCTCTACTTCGACCGGCTCGCGCCCGCCGCCCGGCAGTCCATCACGCTGGTGCCGCGCGACCGGCGGTCCGACGTGGCCGGTGACGCGTACGGCCTCGTGCACGCCCCCCTGATCATCGGTGCCATCTACATCGCGCTCGGCATCGAGCAGGTGCTCGGTCACCTCACCGAGGAGAACGAGGGCCCCGCCCGGTTGGGTTGGGTCGTCGCCACCGCCCTCTACGGCGGCGCCGCCCTCTACCTGCTCGCACGGTTGCTCTTCCGCCGGCTCACCGTCCGCGCCGTGCACCCGGCGCAGGTCGTCGCCGCGCTGGTGCCGCTGGCCCTGCTGCCGATCGGGCGGGCCCTGCCCCCGCTGGCCGCGCTCGCCCTGCTGACCGTCTTCCTGATCGGGGTCACCTGGTACGAGCGCCGGTTCGACCGACGCGGCCCGCACGTCCAGGCGGCGTCACCGGTCGGTCCGTGAGTCTCGGAAGATTCCTCCGGCCGCCGTGTCGATATCCCCGGGGCCTGTTCGTCGTCATGCTGTACGGCGTACCCGCCGCACCGAGAGGAGCCGAGGCGTGAAGTACATGCTGCTGTTCATGACCCCCGCGACCACCGACTGGGACGAGCCCGTCGACGGGTGCAGTTTCGAGGACTGGATCCGCTACGACCGCGAGATGAAGGACGCAGGGATCTGGGTGTCCGGGCATCCCTTGCAGGACCTGACCACCTGCACGAGCGTGCAGGTCGGTGCGGGCGGCGAACGCACGATCACCGACGGGCCGTTTGCCGAGACCCGCGAGGTGCTCGGTGGGTACGACATCATCGACGTGCCGGATCTCGACGCCGCGCTGGAATGGGCGGCCCGCAGCCCCGGTGCCCTCGGCGGCGGGTCGGTCCAGGTGCGCCCGGTCGCCGAGATCGAGGTGGAGGCCTGACGGTGCCCGGCGAGGGGGCAAGCGGCCCGGCGCAGGTCGGGTCGTCCGTCGAGGCGGTGTTCCGGGAGGAGCGCGGCCGGCTGCTCGCCTCGCTGGTGCACCGCTTCGGCGACCTCGACCTGGCCGAGGAGGTCGCCTCCGAGGCCATCGAGGCGGCGCTGGTGCACTGGCCGACCGACGGCGTCCCGAGTCGGCCGGGGGCCTGGCTGCTCACCACGGCCCGCCGCCGCGCCGTGGACCGGCTCCGCCGCGACCGGGTACTGGCCACCCGGCTCGCCGTGCTCCAGGCCGAGGCCGAGCGGGCCGACGCCGCTCCACCCGCCGACGCGGACCGCGACCTGCCCGACGACCGGTTGGCGCTCTTCTTCACCTGCGCCCACCCGGCCCTGCCCGCCCAGGACCGCGGCGCGCTCACCCTGCGCTTCCTCGCCGGCCTCACCACGGCCGAGGTCGCGCGGGCGTTCCTGGTGCCGCCCGCGACCATGGCCCAGCGACTCGTCCGGGCCAAACGGAAGATCCGCGACGCCCGCATCCCGTTCCGGGTGCCGGGCGCCGACGAACTACCCGAACGCCTGCCCACGGTGCTCCAGGCGGTCTACTCGGTCTTCACCGAGGGGTACGCCGCCAGCTCCGGCCCGGATCTCCAGCGGACCGACCTCGCCGAGGAGGCTATCCGGCTGGCCCGGATCCTGCGCCGGCTGCTGCCCGCCGAGCGGGAGGTCGCCGGGCTGCTCGGGCTGATGCTGCTCATCCACGCCCGACGTGCCGCGCGTACCGGGCCTGACGGCGGGATGGTCCTCCTCGACGACCAGGACCGCGGGCAGTGGGACCACCGCATGATCGACGAGGGGCGCCGGCTGGTGCTGGTCGCGCTGACCGGCGGACCACCCGGGCCGTACGGATTGCAGGCCGCCATCGCCGCGCTGCACGACGAGGCCGCCGACGTGGCCAGCACCGACTGGGCCCAGGTGGTGGCGCTCTACGACGTACTGCTCGGCCTGGTCCCCTCGCCGGTCGTCGCGCTCAACCGGGCCGCAGCGGTGGCCATGCGGGACGGGCCGGAGGCCGGGCTCGCCCTGCTGGACGAGTTGGCCGATGATCTGCGGCTGCGGGGCTACCACCTCTATCCGGCCACCCGGGCCGATCTGCTGCGCCGGCTCGGCCGGTACGGCGAGGCTGCGGCGGCGTACCGCAGCGCGCTGACGCTGGTCGGCACCGAGCCGGAACGGGCGCACCTGCTCCGCCGGCTGGAATCCGTCACCTCCGAGGAGCCGGCCGACTGAGCGGATCCGCTGGTTGGACGGCGTCCGCTGTAGCCTGCTCGGGTGAGTCTGCCTCTGCCCCCCGGCCAGTTCGCGGCGTACCTGTTCGACTGCGACGGCACCATCATCGACTCGATGCCGCTGCACTACCTGGCCTGGCAGCGGGCTCTGGACGAGTGGGGCTGCGAGTTCCCCGAGGACCTCTTCTACGCGTGGGGCGGCCGGCCGGCCGTCGACATCATCGTCACGCTGAACGAGCAGTACGGCCTGGCCATGCCGGTGGCGACCGTCGACGAGCGCCGGGAGAGCTACTACCAGGAGTTGCTGCCGCAGCTCGCCGCCGTGCCCGAGGTGCTGGCGCACATCCACGACGCGCACCGGCGGGTTCCGTTCGCTGTCGTCTCCGGCGGCACCCGGGCCTCGGTCACCGCCTCGCTCGGCGCGCTCGACCTGCTCGACCGGTTCGACGTGCTGGTCTGCGCCGACGACTACACGCGGGCCAAGCCCGACCCGGAAGCCTTCCTGCTCGCGGCGGAGCAGCTCGGCGTACCCCCGGGCGCCTGCCTGGTCTTCGAGGACACCGACCTGGGCATCCAGGCCGCCACCGCGGCGGGCATGGCATCGGTACGCGTCCCGCGACCCCGGGACCGATCCGAGAGGTGACGCGGCCGGCCGGCGCCGGGATCAGTCCGGGCGGTGCTGGCGGTCGAGCGAGCGTCGGTGCCGCCGCAGCGCCCGGTGATGCGCGTGCGCGAGCAACCGGTCGACCTCGGCCAGGCTGCGCGGACCCGGGTTGAGCACGCAGGCCCACCCGTGGGTGCCGTACGCGGGATGGGGGACGACCTGGTCGAGGGCGGTGAAGTCGACTGCGGAACGATGCTCGGCGGACTGCGCCGGCGGGTAGCCGAACCGGCGCTCGAACTCCTCGCGGCCGAGGTCCAGGCTGAGCCGGAAGACGCCGGGCCGGTCGAGTTTCGAGTCCTCGTCGAAGCCGGCGGTGTCCTGGCCGACGAGGGTGGCGAACGGCCGGCGACGGTCCGGCCCGACGAAGAAGAACCGATCGCCCCAGCTGGACCGCGGGGCGCCGGACGCCTCGTCGGCCTGCACGACGGCCACCTCGGGCAGCGCGAGGATGAGCTCGGCGACGTCGTCGGGGCCGAGGTCGAACGACCAGGCGGCGGGCAGTGATGAAGAAGCCATGACCTTCACCGTATCGTTGAACCACCCGTTGAGACTTCTGCGTCGATCGACTGAGGAGTGACAGCTGAACCCTCAAACCGCAGGACGCGCCTACCGGCCGGTGGACCTGGCTCGTGCGCATGGTATCTCCAGCCAGGCCGTCCGCAACTACGAGCGCGACGGCGTCATCCCGTCCGCCCGGCGCACGCCGAGCGGCTATCGCGCGTACACCGAGGTGCACGCCGCGGCGCTGCGCGCCTACCTGACCGTCGTCGCGGCGCACGGATACGCGACGGGCGGCGAGATCATGCGGGCCGCCGTTCGCAGCGACCTGGACACCGCCCTGCGCGCCGTCGACACCAGCCACGCGCAACTGCTGCGCGACCGCGAAACGCTCGACGCCGTCGAGACGACCATCGGGGTGCTCACCGCCGCACCGACGCCGACACCGCCGGGCCGGCCGCTGGCCGTCGGCGACCTCGCCCACCGGCTCGGCATGACACCGGCGACGCTACGGAAGTGGGAACGGGCCGGCGTCCTGTCCCCGGCGCGCGACCACCCCTCCGGGCAGCGGCAGTACGGCCCCGAGGACGTCCGCGACGCCGAGCTGGCCCATCTCCTGCGCCGGGGCGGTTACCGGTTGGACCACATCGCGACCGTGATGCGGCAGGTACGCGCGGCCGACGGCCCGGGGCCGCTGGCGGCGTCCCTGCACACCTGGCGGCAGCGCCTGGCCACGCGCGGACACGCGATGCTGGTGGCCGCCGGTCACCTCGCGAGCTACCTGGCGACGACCGAGCCGAGATCGCCCTAGCGAACCGTCAGCAGCAGCTTGCCGGAAAAGGACGTCTTGAGCCGCCGGTGCGCCTCCACCACCTTGCCCAGCGGAAACGTCTCGGCGACGTGCACCTCGAACGGTCCCGCCTCGATGAGCTCGTTGAGGCGCTGCAACTGCTCGGGGTTGGCGACGCCGTCGTACGCCCGAACCGGCGCGCCCGGCCGCTCGCGCGGCTCCGGCTGCACGCCATGGGGGTACGCGACCACGCCACCGTCGGACAGCGTTTCGGTGAGCCGGTCGAGCGTCCCGCCGCCGGCCATCGCCAGGATCCCGTTCACGCCAGCGGGGGCCGCTTCCCTGATCCGCGCGATCACCTCGGTCGGGTCGCCGTGACCTTCGAGGGACACGTCGGCGCCGAGTCGGGTCACCAGCGCCACTCCCTCCGGTCCGGAGGCCACGGCGACCACGTTCAGACCCTGCCGCTTGGCCAACTGCACGGCCAGGTGGCCCTGACCGCCGCTCGCGCCGAAGATCAACAGCCAGGCGCCCGCCGACAGGCTGAGGGCGTCCAGCCCGGCCAACGCGGTCAGCGCGTCGGTGGGCATGGCGCCCGCGTGCTGCGCCGACACACCCTCGGGCAGCTTCGCGGCGTACTGCGCCTTCGTCACCGCGTACTCGGCGTAGAAACCGCCCTTCGGCCGGGTGGTGGCGGCGACGTAGACCAGGTCACCGACCGCCACGTTGGTCACCTTGCTGCCGATCGCGGCGACGGTTCCGGCACCGTCGGAGCCGGGCACGATCGGGAACGCCGCGCCCTCGGGCACCAGCACGCCCTCCCGCTCGTACACGTCCCACACCCCGACGCCGGCGTTCCACACTTTGATCAGCACCTCGTCGGCGGCGACCTCCGGCACCGGCAGGATCCGCAGGGTGATCACCTCCGGCCCGCCGAACTCGTCGAAGGCCGCGGCCTGCATCTGCTCGGGCACATCCCCGTCAACCATGTGGATTCCCTCTCCGTGCCGGCGTCACCGTCGCAGCATGCCGGCTCCGGGACGGGCCAGGTCCGGGGCTGAGCCGCGTTCACCCACAAGGGCGACCGACGGCGCTCGGTCACCTCGGCGCCCTGGCGCCGCGCCTGCACGGGACGGCCGGTGACGCTCAGGACGTCTGGGGCTCCTGGCCGCGGAGCGCCTGCTCGACGGCGTCGCGCACCCGGACCTCCTCACGCGTGCTGCGCCGGACCCGGTTGCGGCGTCGGTACCGCAGCGCCGCGACGAGTGCGGCGACCAGTACGAGGAGCACCAGCGCCAGCATCCACGGCAGGGCCCAGCCGTGCGTCGTGGCCTGGACCGGCTTGAGGGAGGTGGTGGAACCCGACGCGTCGGTGAGCCGGGGCGTGAGGGTCGCGGTTGCCGCCAACCACACGGCGGGCGCCACGCCACGTACGGGCACCGTCACGGTCCAGCTCTCACCGGGAAGCAGCTCCGGCGGAGCCGCGACATCGCCCGCCCCGACCCGCAGCGAACCGAACGGGCCCGAGACCGACACCGCCTGCTGGCCGGAAAGGGCCGCGTTGCCGGAGTTGTGGATCTTGTAGGTGACCGTGGCGTCGCCCCTGCGGAACGGGTTGAGCGTTCCGCCGTACGTCACGTGCAGATCCTCGATCGCGAGGTTCGGCTTCAGTTCGCCGCCGACCCGCAACTTGATCCGGATACCGAGGCGCCGATCCACGTTGATGCCCTCGGCCTGGTCCGCCTGTGTCAGCGAGGTGAGGATGCCGCCGACGTAGTCGCCGGGCGTGGCGTTGTCGGGAACGCTGATCTTGAAGGGGACCTGGGCGGTCTTCCCCGGCTGGATCGTGACGCTGCCGCGATCGGCGTGGACCCAGGCGCCGACCGCCACGGACTTCCCGTCCCTGGCGAGCAGGTCGAGCTGGCCCGCGCCGGTGGTGAAGCCGTCGGCGGTGTACACGGCCAGGTTGAGCGGGACCGGGCCGCGGTTGGCGACGACCATCGCGTCCTCGACCCGTCCACCGGGGTTCACGGCGTAGCTGAAGCTGGACCGGGCTGCGCCGTAGCTGTTGGAGGCCGTCCGGACCGTCCAGGCGACGTCACCTTCCGCCGCCAGCGCGGGGCCTGAAGCCAGGCCGGCGACGGCGGAGGTGGCGAGCAGAGCCACGGCGGCGGTACGGAGGAGGGCGGCGACGGTCGATTTCCGGCGTGTTGGGGTCGTAGACATCTCGGGGTCCTCAGGCGGTCTGGGTTTTCCGGAACGAGCGGCGGGGTAAACGCCCGAAGGTGCCTACCCCGCCAGCTCAGGCAGGTCTGATCAGCTGCTCAGCGCAGTGATCGTGAGGGTGGTGCGGTAGCTACCCTTGGCGATGCTGTCCGGGATCTTCAGGTCCAGGTCAGCGCCGAGCTTGGCGCCACCCCGGGGGTGACCCTGCGCGGCAGCACCGAGGCCGCTGGAAACCGAGAGGCCCTTGCCCTGGTCGTCGAGGGACGACAGGACGGGAGCACCGGCCTCGGCGCCAGCGCCGCCGTCGAGCACGTACGGGGTCCAGCCCAGGTAGGAGCCGGAGAACGTCTTGTCGCCGTCCTGGAAGTCACCCACGTTGGCCGAGATCGACCACGGAGCGAGCGAGCGGCGGCTGTCCGACACGAGGATCGGGTTGATCTTGCCGGTCGCTTCGAAGTAGGTGCCGTTGCGCTCCTGCGCGACACCGAGGTCCACCAGGCCGTTGTAGCCGTCGATCGTCCAGCCGAACTCACCCGGGGCCGGGTTCGGCACGTTGACCTGGATGGCCTGACCGTCGCCGTGGTACGGGTGCACCGTCACCTTGTCGGTGACCGAGCCGATCGGCTGACCGTCCGGGGTGTTGACGCAGGAGAGGCCGTTCTCGACAGCCGCGTTCGGCGCCGCGCAGGTGCCGCTGCGGACGTTCGCCAGAACCAGCTTGTCGCCGCGCACCTGCACCTTGACGTAGCTGCGGACGTGCTCCTGGTTCTGCGTCGAGTTGTACCAGTACTTGGCCGGGTCCAGCGGGTCCGGGCCGTTGCCGCGGATGCCGGTGCCGGTGTCGTCCGGCTTCTTGATGTCGTAGTACTTCGAGCCGGAGGCCGAGTTCGCCGTCACGTAGATGACGCCACCCGGGCCGGGGAAGACGTCGGCAGCACCGGGCTGCTCGGCCGGGTTCTCCTTCTGGCCGTTCTTGATGGAGTAGCTGCGGGAGTAGCTGTGGTCGTGACCCTGCAGCACCATGTCGACGCCCAGGTTCGAGAAGGCCGTGGTGAAGTCTTCCCGCCGCTGCTTGTTGTCGTTGTCGGTCGCGTGGCTGGCCGGCGAGTAGATGGAGTGGTGGTAGACCAGCACCTTCCACTTGGCCTCGGAGCCGTGCTTGTTGATCACGTCGGTGACGTACGCGACGTGCGCCGCGTCGCCACCGGCGGAGCCGTCCGCCGGGTTGGCGTAGCTGTTGCTGTTGAGGTCGATGAACAGCACATCCTTGTGGATGAACCAGTAGTCACCGCCGGACCGGGTCGCCTGGTCCCCGCTGTAGTACTGGGACGAGCGGTCGGTGTTCGGGGTGAAGTGGTGCTGCTCGTAGGACTTGCCGCCGACGTCGTGGTTACCGATGGTGGCGACGAGGGGGTACTGGCGCAGCTGCTCAGGGGCCAGGAACGAGGTCCACTGCCCCTCGTCGTTGGCGCTCTCGACGTGGTCGCCGGCGGACACCAGCAGCTCGGCGTTCGGGTTGGCCGCGGTGGCGACCTTCAGGGTCTCCTCCCAGCCGGCCTGGTCCTTCAGCCGGTCGCCGGAGGAGCCGATCTGCGGGTCGCCGAAGAACAGGAAGTCGTAGTCGCCCTCGAAGTCCTGCGTCTTGAAGGCGTACGCCGGGGACCAGCTGCCCTCGGCACCGGCCCGGTACGAGTACGCCGTGTTCTCACGCAGGTTGGTGATCGTGGCGTGCCGGTTGAAGCCGGTGGTGGAGGTGTTCGCCGCGCCGACGGCGTCGAAGCTGAGCGCGCTGGCCGGGAACTCGCCGTTGACGATCTCGGTGGTCGGGGCGAGCTGGATCTTCTGCGCGGTGTCGGCGGAGGAGTACCAGGTCACCACGCGCTGGGTCTCGTTGGCGCCGACGCCGAGGATGACGCCCGTGATCGTGGTGGACTCGGCCGCGCTGGCGATGGCCGTCAGGCCGCTGCCGATGGCTGCGGTCATTCCGAGGAGTCCCGCTGCGACCCCGGCGACCACACGCCGCCGCACGAGCCCGGGGGCTCGTGTCGAGGTGCTCAATGTCATTGACATTGTTCCCTTTTCGAATAGAGAAATGGATGGTCTTCCCCCGACGTTGGGGAAGCGAATCCAAGCTTTCGTCGCGTGATGAACCAACCGTGAACGTGATCTTGCGGATGGCTGCACTTCGCGCATTACTTAGCCGTGCTCAGGATCCCGACACACGTTGCGCGAACCAAACGATCCCCATAATGGACACGCATGCGGAAATGGCTCCGGTCGCCCAGAGTCCCGTTTTCGGCGCTCGTCGCCGCAGCACGATCAGCAACGGGAAGACGATCGCGATGATCGCCAACTGCACGACCTCGATGCCGACGTTGAACACCAGCAGGGACCACAACAGGGTCCACGACCACGCCTCGTCGATGCCCAGCGCGCCCGCGAATCCCAGGCCGTGCACGAGGCCGAAGCAGAACACGACACCGAGGCGGATCCAGCCGGAGCGGTCCAGGCTGAAGTGGCCGCGGCCCGCCGGATCGAGGTCGGTGGCGTGGTCGCCGCGCCGCCAGATGCCCCACAGGTGCCAGCCGGCGACCACGGCGATCGACAGCGCGATGATCGGTTCCACGATCCTCGCCGGTACGTCGACCAGACCGAGGGCGGCCAGCATGAACGTGACCGAGTGCGCCAGGGTGAAGCTCGTCGCCGCGAGCACGATCTCCCGCAGGCGCCGCGACCCGGCGATGAGCGCCAGCAGGAACAGGATGTGGTCGATCCCGGACAGCAGGTGCTCGGCGCCCAGTAGGAAGAACTCCCCGAACCGCTCGTGCCAGGACTGGCCGGTCGAGAAGGAGGGGTTGCCGGCGTCGAGCGCAGCGCTGCCCGAACGGCCGTCGATCTCGTAGGTGACGATCGTCTTCGTGCCCTTGACGTAGCCCTCGTCGTCCGGGAACAGGCCGCTGCGCACCTCGTGCTCGCCGGTCCGCTGGGGACACGCCCAGTCGAGCAGCAGGTCCGCGTACGGCACGCCCTCACGCTCACCGATCGTCGCGTCGCCCACCCGCGTGGGCTGGCACGCCGCACCCTGTGCGGTCACCGCGAAGCGATCGGCGACATATCTGAGCGTCGTCTCGGCATGCTTGTTCAACGCTGCGGCCTGCGCCTCGGAGTCACCCGCGTCGAACGCGGCGGTGCCCTCCTGGAAGAGCGGATCGTTGTGACCGGCATCGGCGGCGGACACGACCAGGAGGTCGTATTCGAGCTCCACCGCAGTGCGAATGTGACCCTCGTCTCCCGGCGTGATTTTTGCGTAGACGGTCGACGAGAAGCCGTGCGCGGAGGCCGGCCCGGTTCCTAAAAAGGGGATAACCGCCGCAGCGATCCCGACAACAATGACGATAACGGTGCGGCGAACGCGCCCGAACATGCGACTCCCTCGGTTGGCCAGTGCACGCTGCATGCCGTGGGTGAACAGGAGCCCGCCCGCCGACGAACCGATGGAAAACAAAATCCTGGAGCGACGACGCACGCATCGGCGGTGGCCGGAATTGGGATAGGAATATGCAGAAGTACGAGCACCTTTTCCACCACCACTCGGAGGACGATCGCCTTGCGCCCCCCGCTTCGGGCGGTTGCCATGCTGGCCGCCGCCGCCGCGCTGGTCACCGGATGCAGCTCCGGCGACGACTGGTCAGAGCCGCACCCAAGACCCACCGCCATCGGCTCCCTCGGCCCGGGGTTCGTCGACCCTTCCACCACGCCCGCTCCGGAGGGGACGGTCCGGCCGCGGCCCGGTTCGTGGACCGGAGTCCACCCGTCCCGGGAATACCGGGTGGTGCTGCTCACCGCCGGCGACGACCAGCCGACCAAGACTCTCGTGACGGCCGTCGAGGGCTGGGCCGACGACGAACACCTCGATCTAAGGAAGGTCGTCGTGGGTGACACCCACGATGCCGTTCCGAGCATCACCAAGGCCATGGGGATGCACCCCGACCTCATCGTCAGCGCGGGCAACGACCTCATCGACGCCCTTGCGCTGGTCACCCCGAACCACCTGGACCAGCAGTTCCTCGTGGTCGCGGCGGAGCTGGCCGAGCCCACCCACAACGTGACGGCGGTCGACTGGGCCGGCGCGTCGTTCCGTGGTGAGGGGCTCGGCGCGTCGTCGACCTACGACCCCGCCTCGTTCACGGCCGAGCGCTGCGCGGCGGCCATCCGGGCGGGCGTGGCGGCCGTGCTCAACGACCTGACCGGGATCGTGGTCTGGCTCGACCAGCCCGAGTGATCGGGGTAAGCGACGTCCAGGGGCCCGGTGTGGAGACTGATGCCTCCACACCGGGCCCGGGAGATCGCCGAGCGGATCTAGGTCGCGGAGCAGGTGGGGGTCATTCCCCCACCGGTTCCGGTGCCCTGGTAGCCGAACTCGGTGAACTGGCCGGGGGCGATCGAGCCGTTGTGACCGACGTTGGTGAACCGCACCGCTCCGGTGTCCCCGCTCCGGTTGGCGTTCCAGGCGTTGGTGACGCCGGCGCCCGGCGGCAGGGTCATGGCGACCGTCCAGCCGTTGACCGGCGATGATCCCGCGGTCACCCGAACCGTGGCGACGAAACCGCCCGTCCACTGGTTGATCGACACCGTCGCCGAGCAGCCGGCGCCGGTCGGAGGCGGCGTGGTCGGCGGAGGGGTGGTCGGCGGCGGCGTGGTGGTGGGCGGGGTGGTCGGGCCGTCGGTGAGGGTCGGCGTCTGCCAGTCCCGCCAGTCGGCCAACCTGCCCAGCGCCCTGCTCGAAATCCTGATCACACCCGGATCGGTCCCCGTCTTCAGCAGGAACTTCCTGATGTTCTTCTGCAACGGGTCGCGCCACTCGGGCCGGTTGGCGCAGTGGCTGCCGTCCTGGACGTCGGACCAGTAGGTGATGTTGTCGCCCGCACCGAGCGCCCGGTAGACCTCCGCGCCGCCCAGGGCCGCCACACTCGCGGACCGGGGACCAAGGTTGGCGATGTGCGGGTTGTCCATGATGAACAGCCCTCGCGGCGCCACCATGGCCACCATCTCGTGCGTGTCCACCGGAAGCCTGGTCGGGCTGCCCGTGAACGAGCCGAACGCGTCCCCGAGCCACGGCTGCTCGCCGTACGCGCTGCTCAGACTCTGGGGCGCCCTCACCGGGGATCCCTCGGAAGATGGTCACACCGGCGCTACCCGACTCGATCGGCATGGTCAGAGCGATGCGCTGGTCGAACACACCGATCGCGAACGCGCCCTTGCCGTACCGCGAGCAACCCGTGACGCCCATCGCGTCGGCCTTGAGAATTCTGCCGTCCGACTGCTCGATGACGTCGATGATCCGGCTCACGCCCCAGCCCCAGGCGGCGAGCAGCCCGGTGCTGCTCGAGGAGCCGTAGATTCTGTAGAAGGCGCCCTGCTTGTTGTTCCGGGGCGTACCCTCTCGCCCGACCGCCAGGGGGTCGTAGCTGATGACGGCGGCGCCGGCGGCCTTGATGGTGGCCGTGTCCGCGCCGAACCCGCCCACGACCACGACGGCCGGGAAGGGTCCGGAACCACTCGGCAGCTCGACCCTCGCCGAGAAGCTGGCGCTCCTGCCGTTGTGATTCACATTCACCGTGATGGTGGTGTTCGAGACCGTCCCCGTGACGGTCTCCGGCTTCGCGGGCTTCTCGCCGTAGACGAACTTCTCGGCCAGTTCCCTGATCTCCGCTCGGCGGCACCGCCAGTCGGCCTTGGTGGAGATGGTCGTACCGTTCACCTTCCTGAACGGGTCGGGAAGCTTGGCGTTGGTGGGCAGGGAGCCCAGGTCAGGCAGGCCCGACACCGCGCAGTCGGCGCCCTCGTCCTCCACTGACGCCGCGGCGACGAGACTGCCGGCGACGGCCTACGCCGTGGGGATTCTCGCAACTACCGTCACCGCTCCAGCGACCGTGAGCGCTGTTATCGCCAGCGCGACGACCACGGAACGGGTCCTGGAACGGCCCGAGCTGATGATCACCAGGCTCTCCCTTCCGGGTGTGGTGGTGGGTGGCGGAGCGACAGTCGTGATCGATGGTCGCGAATGTCGAGCCTCGCTAAGTGTTGGCCGGGTTATCGGAAGGTGTCAATGTTCTTTCCGAAACTTTCGGCCACCCCTGGTGCCACCAACCAGGACGCCACCACACCCCGGAAGTCGTTAATCGCTGCGGATGGAGCCGGCCGGACACTCCCAGATATCGAAAGTTTTCGAAACAGATGGGTGCCAGCCCCCGACGCCCCCGTTCGGCCCGACCGTCAGTAGGCCCGGTGCCAGAGGGGGAGGAGCCCGGCGAGGATCAGCGCGGCGCCGATCGGCAGCAGGTCCAGGTTGACGGCGATGGACACGAAGCCGAGCAGTACCAGCGGCGGGCCCCAGCCTGGAATGAGTCGCGGACGGCCGACAGCGGCCCGCACCAGCAGGGTGAGTAGCCCGAACTGAAACAGCAGCGGGCCCACCGCCAGCACCGGATCCGGAAGTGGCGCGACATCGCCCAGCCGGGGAAAGAGGTCACCGAGGATCACCCAGAGGAACGCGGCCACGCCGACCAGCCCGGCGGCCGTCGCCACATGCAGAAGCACCCGGAGCCCGGTGCCCGGCGTGGTGCTCGAACCAGCGGCACCGGCGGACCCGAGCAACCGCCGCAGACCGACGACCAGACCCGCGAAGAGTACGAACGCGACCAGGAACAGGGCGTGGCCCAGGTCCCACGCCCAGCCCGGGCCGTGGTCGCCGTCCAGGCCGTCGATGATCCGCAGGATGCCGTAGAGCAGCAGGAGCACGGGGGCGCCGACGGCCGCCGTCCGCACCAGGTGGAACGGCTGACGGGAGACCCGTACATCGGTGTCGGTCATCGCCTCAGCCTGGCAGGGCGCCGACCGACCCTCCATCGGGATGTTCCTGTATCGGTCCCGGAGATGCCCACCCTGAGGTCTCTCGTCCACGGTCAGCATCCGTGTCATCCTGCTCGCATGGTGATCAAAGACGAAGACGTGGCGATCAGGGCAGCGCAGGCGGGAGCCGCTGTTGTGCGGGCCATGTACGGGGCCTCGCTGGCACGCTTCGACAAATCCGGCGGAGACTTCGCCACTGCCGCGGACCTCGAAGCGGAGAAGGTCATCCTCGACGTCCTTCGTTCCACCCGCCCGCAGGATGCCGTCACAGGTGAGGAGAGCGGACGCACGGGCGACAGCGCCGCCGAGCGGATGTGGCTGGTCGACCCCCTGTGCGGCACGCTGAACTACGCCGCGCGCACCATGCTGGTCGGAGTGAACGTCGCGCTGTGGACGGGTTCGACAGTCACTGCGGCCGCCTCAGCCGACCCGTTCGCCGATGAGGTGTTCTGGACTGACGGCACCCGTGCGTACGTGCGCCGCGACGAAGTGGACGAGCAGCTCAGGCCGTCGGCCGAGTCGGCGTTGGTGGACGTCAACCTCGATCCGCCGTTCCCGAACGCTCCAGAGTTCCGGGCTGTGCGGCTGCTCGCCGACGCGGGGTTCGTCGAGCGGTTCCGCCCACGCGTGGTCTCCACCAGCCTGGCGGTGGCATGGGTGGCAGCCGGCCGGCGAGCGGCGTACGTGACCGACGGCGACATGCGGGACAGCGTGCACTTCGCCGCTGGAATCGGCCTGTGCCGGGCAGCGGGATGCGTGGTGACCGACATCCAGGGGCAACCGCTGCACAGCGGCGCGGGCGGGCTCATCGTGGCGGCAGATCAGCAGACGCACGCCGCCCTGCTGGCGCTGGTCGAGCATCAGGGGGAAGGGGTCGCGCGGTGACCAGCCGGGCCGGTGAAGCGTTCGAGACCGACCGTGCCGTGTCCGACATCGAGGTGCTGCTCGCCGCGGACCTACCCACCGGTGGCGCGACGGTCAGCGAGGGGGACCCGGTCACCGGGGAGTGGACCGCCACCAGGGGCGAGGGCTTCCACATCGGCCCGCTCTGGGAGAGCGACGACCTCGTTGGGGTGTACGGGACGGAGTGGAACAAGGCGGAGGAGGCCGCGGCGGAGAACCTGGCCCTCGTCGTACGCGAACTGGACAGCCGGTGGGGACCGCACCGGCGGGTTTCCATGCGCGTGCCGCTCTTTCGGAATCAGGCGGGCGAACCCATGCCGGCAGTGTTCCAGGCTTTGTGCGATGTGGACTGTTACGGCGACCTGGCCGTCTGGGGGCCGCTGACGGTAAGCGGGCGATGGATCGCGGTCTCCGTCAACCAGTGCGACGGAGACGCCCCGATGATCCTGACGGCGGTCGTCAGCGACCGGCCCATCATCGAACTGGCGGACTGAACCCAGCCGGGTGTGCCGGGCCACGCGGAGGAGGGCAGAACATGCCGGACCCACCCGCCTCACCCGGCGCTGATGGCGTTCAGCTCTGCCAGCGCGTCGCCGGGAAGGGTCAGCGCGGTGGCGGAGAAGTTCTGGCGCAGGTGCGCGACGGATGAGGTGCCGGGGATGAGCAGAATGTTCGGGGAGCGCTGGAGCAGCCACGCCAGCGCGACCGCCATCGGTGTGTTGCCGAGACGCGTGGCGACGCCGTTCAGCACGTCGGACTGAAGCGGGGAGAAGCCGCCGAGCGGAAAGTAGGGCACGTAGGCGATGCCCTGTGCGGCGAGGGCGTCGACCATGTCGTCGTCGTCCCGGTTCGCGATGTTGTAGAAGTTCTGCACGCACACGATCGGGGCGATGGCCTGCGCCTCGGCGATCTGTTCGGCGTTGACCGTGCTGAGGCCGAGGTGCTTGATCAACCCCTCCTGCTGCAACTGCGCGAGCACGGCGAACGGCTCGGAGATGGAGCCGGGGATGGGCCGGTCGAAGCCGCCGACGCGCAGGTTGACCACGTCGAGCACGTCGAGCCCGAGGTGATCCAGGTTGTCGTACACGGCCTGGCGCAGCTGCTCGGGAGCCGGCGCCTTCACCCAGTTCCCCTCGTCATCCCGCAGCGACCCGACCTTCGTCACGACATGCAGGTCGTTCGGATACGGGCGCAGAGCCTCCTTGATGATCTCGTTGGTGACGTACGGGCCGTAGAAGTCGGCCGTGTCGATGTGGTTGATTCCCAGGTCGACGGCCTCACGCAGCACGGCCACCGCGGCGTCGCGGTCGGCCGGCGGACCGAAGGCGTGCGGGCCGGCCAACTGCATCGCGCCGTACCCCATCCGGGCGACCACAAGGTCCCCCATGGTGAATGCTCCGCCGGAAGGTGTGCTTGACGTCATGCCGAATTCCTCTCACTGTTGCCGTAAATCGGACGAGCTTCCCGCCGGATCGGGCGCCAGACGACGGCGCCAGCGGTGACGGCTCCACACTCCGCCCACCGGGGTGAAACAGGATGAGCCCCGGTGATCCTGGGAGTGGCAGGGACAGGCAGACCGCGACCCACGCGGTTAACCTGGGGAGGGTGCGCGACAACAATCTGCTCGGCGGCTACCTGCGGGCACGCCGCGAGCTCGTCCAGCCCGACAGCGTCGGCCTGCCCGCCGACGGGGTGCGGCGCGTAGCCGGGCTACGGCGTGAAGAGGTCGCCATGCTCGCCGGCATCAGCGCCGACTACTACCTGCGACTCGAGCAGGGCCGCGACCGCAATCCGTCGATGCAGGTCCTCGAGGCACTCGCCCGCGTCCTGCGCCTCGACGACGCGGCGACCGACTACCTGCTGAGCCTGGCCACACCACAGCCCCGGCACCGGCGACGCCGTCCACGGCGAGAAACCGTACCGGCCAGCATCCGTCAACTGCTCGACGTCGTGGGCATACCCGCGTTCGTCGAGGACCGCTATTTCGACGTGCTCGCCGCCAACAGCCTCGCCCGCGCGCTGTCGCCCAACCTGCAGGCCGGCCAGAACCGACTCACCGCCATGTTCCTCGACCCAGCCGAACGCGCGATGTACCCCGACTGGGACGTGGCCACGGCCAACCTGGTCGGCAGCTTCCGCAGGGCCGTGGGCACCGACACCGACGACCCGCGATTCGTCCAACTCGTCGGCGAACTGTCGCTGGCCAGCCCACGATTCCGACAGCTCTGGGCCCGGCACGACGTCCGGACCTGCGAGGGCATGCCCACCCGCATGCAGCACCCTCAGGTCGGCGAACTCATTCTCAACCGCGAGAAGCTCAGCGTCGGCGGCGCCAAAGGTCAACTGCTCGTTGTCTACCACGCTCAACCGGGCACGAGCAGCGCCGAGAAGATGGCCCTACTCGCCTCCCTGACGATCCCCGCGGCTCCGGTCACCCACGCTCCGGCCGCCGACATCGCCGCAGCCTGACAACCCCGCGCGCCGGCCGAGGCCGCGACGACGGGCGGCAGCCGCCTGAGGCGCCGGCTCAGCGTGCTGCCGGCGTCAGCCGCACACAGCACTGCCCCGGGCTCGGATCGAGCACCACAAGGTGCGGTTCCTCCGCACCGTCGGCGACGCCCCGCAGCAGCTGAAGGTTGACCCCGCACACGAGTGCCGTGAACTGCTGGGCGAGCCGATGGAACGGACAGTTCCCCAACGCCAGGGCGCCTCCGTTCTGATCCTGGCGCCGCGGCTCGTAGCCGGCCTCCTCGAGCGCCGCCACGACATCGTCCGCCGCCGCGCCGATCGATCTCCCGGCCTCGTACGCCGTTCGATCAAGCACCTCCTTGACGGGCGTCCCGGTGTCGATCGACTCTGCCACGGCCGCCGCGAGCAACCCGCCGACGAGGTCGTAGTGCCGCTCGGGCACTGACACCGCCACCTCGCCCGCCATCCGTCGGTACAGCTTCGCGGGACGACCCGCGCCGGGCCCCGTGCGGCCTGCTGGCCGGCGGTACTCGACGGCCAGCAGGCCCTGGTCCGCCAGCCGGTCGAGATGGAATGCGGCGATCCGCCGGCTGACCCCCAGAGCGTTGGCCGCAGCGTCACGGCTGATCGCGTCCGCGCTGCGGGCGACGAAGTCGAACACGGCTCGGCGTGTCGGGTCGTCGAGGGCGGCCAGGGCGGCGATGCGGTCGGGCCGGGGGCGAGGAGCCATGACCGAAGTGTAAAACACGCGCTTGTTGACTTTAGAAGGGAGCGCCCCTAGCGTCTCTAAAAGACAGACAATGCGTTTCTAGAAGATTGGGGACTCTCGTGGCCACCACCGCATCGAGCTCATCAACGATCGCTGGACTGACTGCACGCACAGGAGGCCCTGCCCAGCAAGCGTTCCTCTTGCTGCGCACCGTCTTCACGGTGGCGCCGATCGCGTTCGGCCTGGACAAGTTCTTCAACCTGTTGACCGAATGGCCGGGCTACCTGGCGCCCTTCGTCGACCGGCTCGTCCCGGGCACCGGGCAGCAGGCGATGTACGCCGTCGGCGTGATCGAGATCGTGGCCGGCCTCCTCGTGGCGGCGCGGCCCAAGTACGGCGCTGTCGTGGTGGCCGCCTGGCTGGCCGGGATCATCGTGAACCTTCTGCTGCTCGGTGAGTACTACGACGTGGCCCTGCGCGACTTCGGCCTACTCGTCGGCGCACTGGCGCTGTGGCGGCTGGCCAGCGGTCGCCGCACCGCAGATCCGTCCGCGCCCCGCCGGTAGCGACCAACGACGGACGGCAAGAGGCGTCTGACCGCCTTCTGGCAGGTCAGACGCCTCTCATCTTGTGCGCCGGTCCGGGCGAGTGGGTCGTGGGTGAAGCTCCGTCGCGCAGCCACCTTGTGGGGTGGCGCGACGACGAATATCGTGCCGATGTATCGGGGTGATATATCGAGGCGACGCTCACGGTCGCCGCCCAAGCGGGAGGTGCGATGAGGTCGATCGACTACGACACGGAGCAGCACCAGAACTACGCGCGCGGGCGCGCGCTCACCCAGCAGCAACTGCGGGTGTGGATCAACGCCTTTGCAGCGGTACTGCCCGAGCGGCGTCCGCTGGCGGGGCTGGACATCGGCTCGGGGACCGGCAGGTACACCCCCGCGCTGGCAGAAGAGTTCGGGCCAGTCACCGGCATCGAGCCGTCGGTCCGCATGCGCGAGGTCGCGCAGACGCAGTCCCAGCATCCCGGAGTGCGATATCTGGCAGGCGCCGCCGAGGACATGCCGTTGCCGTCCAACAGTGCCGACTACGCACTCATGTTCCTGTCCTGGCACCACGTTCAGGACAAGCCCCGGGCAGCCCGGGAACTGGCCAGGGTGCTCAGGCCCGGCGGGCGGCTGCTCCTGCGCGCGAATTTCAGCGACCACCATCCGCGGCCGTGGTGGCTGGAGCACTTCCCCAACGGTTACGCGGTGGACGCCTCGCTGTTTCAGCCGCTGCACGAGGCCATCGCGATGTTCACGTCGGTGGGCTGGCGCGTTGCCAGCTTTGGCACGGTCACCGAGCCGTCCTCGGGCACCTACGACGACGTGCTCGAACGGCTACGCCTGCGTACCCTCTCGTTCTTCGCGCAGCTCAGCCCCGACGACCTGGAGACCGGCTTCCGCCGGCTGGAGCAGGCGGTTGCCGCACACCCCGACGCACCAGCGCCCGTGTTCGCTGAGCCGCTGCTCACACTCGAACTGCGCTGATGGGCAAAGGCCGGTTGCTCTGATCCCAAGCCTCGGCCGGGCTGTCCGAAACGGTCCGTCCCCGGCGTCCGCGCCTGGCCCTGCTCCTGCCGGTGTCTGTCCGTACCTCCTGATCCGAGACCGTTGCTGTCAACGATTGCGCCCGGTCCCCGAGACTCAGCGGTTTACGAAGCAGGGGTACGCGTCGACTCGCCCATCGAGCCGCTGCACCAGGAGGCGGTCGCCTGCACGCCAGATCGTCTCACCCGGATGTACGAGAACCGGTTGATCCGGTACGAGGTAGCCCCAACGATCAATCAGCGTGAGGCGATCGGCCTGCTCGTGCAACGCGCGGCCCTTCCTCTTGGCCCTACTCATGCTCAGGAGCATCGGCCAGGCGGTAGACGAACTGCAACGGGTTCTCCGCCCGGAGCCATGTGCCCATCCCCCTCGCCGATGTCGAGATGTACGTGCTGATGGCCCTGTCCGGCATCGATGTTGATCTGGTCGAGCTGGGTGGCCGCCACCGACCATGTCGTCGAGGCGGCCATAGCCAGCGGGTGAACCGGCCAATCCGCAAATTCCGCCTGGCTGGTCTGAGGCTCCGTTGCAGGACTCTACGGCGGCCAGGCCGCGAGCTACCCGCGTTGCTGATGCCGTCGGGCCTGCTCCTCATCGGGGTGGTGACGGCGGCTCGGGTGGACGTTTCTTGACGCGGATCGCGTCGGAGGTGGCGATGCCGGTGAGGACGACAGGTGCGGTGATCGCGAACGCCAGTGGCGGTAGCAGGATCATCGCTGGCGAAGTGACTACGAGCGCCGGCACCCCGATCAGCCGAGAGCGCGCCGCGAGTACGGCGTACTCGAAAAGGGCGCGTCCTACGAGGAACAGGATCGGACCGCCGCTAATGACCGCGACCCATGCCGTGTCGGTGTGCCCTGAGGGATGCGCGATGACAAGCTTTCGCGCGTCGCCCGCTGGTCCTTCGTCGCGTCCGGCTCACCGTTTGCCGGCAACGCAGCAGCCTCGTTGGAGAAATGCTGCAAATGCGCACCGGCCCGCGGCCGCTCTGGCCCAGGGGGCCCGGGCTCAAGCCGGGCCGGGCATGTGGCGGTTCAGACCCTGCCCTGGAAGAAGGCGGAGGACGGATCGTGGCCGGAGAAGACTCTGTCGCGGAAGATGTCGCGCGCAGAGCTGGATGAGTGGTCGCGGCGGCACAGCGAGGAGTACGGCGACCAGAGCTGACAGACGCACGCTGGGTCCCGGACCGTTGGCGGTCCGGGCCTCAGCCGCGTTCTATCCCCGCCGTGCGGCCCCCGCGACCGCACCGGGGAGCACGCCCGCCCCACGCGATCGCCGATACTGGTCACCTCTCGGTGGGCGGGTTCTGCGGGCCGACGATCCATGCGATCTGGGCGCGCCGGCCTTCATGCTCGATCCAGAACTTCGGCAGAGGCCCTTGGTCCAGGTGTCCGCCCTCGGCGGCCGCGAGGGCGTGAACCTCGTTCAGGACGGTATCGGGGATGACGATGATGTTGTCGAAGCCCTCGACCCGCTGCGCTTCGTTGGTGTCCCAGGCCTCGTAGGCCGCCTGCATCAACGCGTACTGGATGTCAATCTCCACTGGTCGCCGTTCCCGGGTTGGCGTTGAGGGTGGTGCAGCAGGCATTCCCTCAGGGTCGCCCGTGCCCGGAACTTCGCTGCGAGGTAGGCGTGCAGGAGCCGGGCATGGGCCGAACAGCCGATCCGCTCTGTCGTCCAGCGTGCATGCTGCGGGCCGCGCGACCGACCGTCCCCGGCCAAACAGGTGACCGTCGCGGATTGACGACTGATAGTAGTGATCCTCGCGTTGTGCCTGGTCTGGGCGGTCGTTGATCCAGTCGGACTGCCCAGGTCCCGCCGGCGAGCGGGAACCGACACTCAGCCAAGGAGTTCTATGCGCACGCTCAAGATTATCGGCGCCGCGGTCGGCGCGTTCGTTCTCTCGTCCCTGGCTCTGGCCGGTCCCGCTCAGGCCGCGCCCGGTGATGCGGTGTGGACGGCCAACGGTGACTCGTCGATCACCAGCAAGCACTCCATCACCCTGGTCGGCAACAACACGTCGGTCGAGGCCGCGAACCTCGGCGTTGACGTCGAGGCCGGCGACGAGGTCCGCTTCTCCATCGCGCTGTCCGACGGGGCGGCGTGCAGCGGCGGCGCGCCCCGTGTCTTCGTGGTCGTGAACGGCACCAACACCAACTCGTGGGACCAGAACATCACCGCCGGCACACAGTGCGGCGAGGAAGGCACGATCACGTTCAAGATTCCGGCGGCCGGGACCATCGGGCAGGCCGGCGTGGTGTACGACAACGTCGCCGCCCCCGGCACGGTTGTGGTGTCGGACCTGCGGATCTCCGACGAGCTGGTCGACTTCCAGGCGGTCGAGCCGGGCGCCGAACCAACGAAGACGCCGACCACCCCGCCGACCAGCCAGCCCGAGCAGCCGCGCGACTGCGAGGCGTACGTCTACACCGGCACTGAGCAGAACCTGTGCGCCGACTTCCCCAACCCTCCCGGCACGGTTAACTGCTCCGACGTGAAGTACCGGGTCACGTTGGTGGACGTGAACAACGACCCGTGGGGCCTGGACGGCAACAGGGGCACGCCGGGGATTGGCTGCGAGTCCAACCCCCTCAAGCCGAACACCGCCCCGCCGACCACCAGCCCCGCGCCGGGCGCGGGCGGCGGCCTTCCCGTCACCGGTGTCAACGCCACTGCGCTCGGCGCCGTCGGTGTGATCGCGGTGCTGGCTGGCGTGGCGCTGGTGGTGGCGCGCCGCCGCCGGGTCCGCTTCGACGCCTGACCTTCACCGGAACGCCCCCGCTGCCGTGAGGTGGTGGGGGCGTTCGCGTTTGCCGGACCCGGCTACTGGCGCTGGTAGCCGTCGAGACGGGGCTGATCCACCATTCGGATGCCGGATACACGTCGTTCCGCTTCACCACCCACCTCGTCGACGCCGGCATCGACGCGTCCATCGGCAGCGTCCGGCGACGCCCTCGACAACGCGCTGATGGAATCCACGATCGGTCTCTACAAGACCGAGCTGATCAAGCCCCGGCGACCATGGCGCGGCCTCGCCCAGGTCGAACTGGCCACCGCCGAATGGGTCGACTGGTACAACCACCACCGGCTGCACTCCGCCCTGGGCTACCTGCCGCGGACCGAGTACGAATCGATGTTCTACGCTCACCACCACCCCGACCAGCAAGCCCTGGTCACAGTCTGAGGACTCCACCAGACGCGGGGCGGTTCACACGATCCTTGACACCAGGTCTTGACGGAGTGTCTGATCTAGTGCTGGTTTTGATCATATTCGGACGGCTGGACTGTACGTAGCGCCGGTTTAGTCGGTAGGTGAGGAAGTGCTGGTGGCGAGAGATTGTTGGTTCCGTAGCCCTAGCTGGGACCAGGCCGCTCGCACCGACCGTGCCGGTCGAGGCCGGGCTACTGGCCGACGCCATGCACCCCGCGACGAGACACGGTCATCCACGTGGGGAGGCAGAGCATGAAGATGCTATGGCGGCGGCGCGTCCTGGCCGCTGCCCTGTCGCTCACGGCGGCCGTTGGTGGCCTACTCGTGGCCGGCACGGCCCATGCACAGACAGTGGCCACCGGGTCTCTAAGCTTCAGCGGAGACAGCGGTGACTACATCAGCCAAGGTAAGTCGTACTCGTACTCCACCAGCAACGGCGACGCGTTGACCGTCTCCAGCTCGACCGGTAGCACGGTCAGCATCTCGGTCAACGCCTACAACGGCGACTGGTGGACCCTCACCTTCGACGCACCGGGCACGCAGGTTCTCGTCCCGCGCACCTATACCGCCGCGCACCGGCACCCGTTCAACGGGACCGGCCCAGGCCTGGAACTGAGTGGCGAAGGGCGGGGATGCAACGAGCTGACCGGCTCCGTCACCATCATCAAAGCGGTTTTCGGTCCCCGAGGCTATGTGCAGACCTTCGACGCTACGTTCGAGCAGCACTGTGAGGGAGGGGACCCGGCGGCGCGTGGTGAGATCCACATCTCGAACCGGCCACCGCCACCCGAGGTGGCGCCCAAGCCCGCCGCTACCACCAGGCCGCACGCCGCGACCACCAGGCCCGACGCCACGCCAAGCAGCAGGCCCAGCCCCACGCCGAGCAGCAGGCCCAGCGCCACGCCGAGCAGCAGGCCCAGCGCCACGCCGAGCAGCAGGCCCAGCGCCACCGCCGTCGGCAGCGGCAACACCTCCGCCAACGACACTGACGCCAACACCGCGGCGGTCGTGAGGAACGCCGTCTTCTCACCGCTTCTGCTGATCGGGGTGGGCCTCGTCGCCTTGGCCGGCCTCATCGCCGTCGGCCTCGCCGTCGGCCTCGTCATATACGTCCGCCGCCAGTAACTCGCAAGCACCCTCGACGTTCATGCGCCGGATTTGTACGCCCGCACGGTCTGCCCGATCCCAGGACCTCCATGACAGATCAGTCTCGGGACGGGGGTTACAAGTCCGGCTAGGCGACCTTGTCCGGGCATTCATGCTCCCAAGTCAGCGACGCGGGCGCCTGAGCCATCGTCGGTAGATTCAGAGACCCGCAGCGCCGATGAGATCTCCAGCAGGTCGCCAGGTGCTAAACGCAGCCCGCCCGTCCGGGTTGCGCCGGCTGTACCGCCCGTCACAGACCAACGCCACTCGTGCGCGACGCTGCTCTACGACCAGGCAGTGCCGCTCGAACGGATTCAGGACGTGCTCGGGCACAGCTCCCCAACGGTCACGAAGTCGATCTACGTAGAGGAGACTCGGCGGGTACAGCAAGACGCGGTGGACCGCCTCGGGTTCCTCTTCGACGCGTAGGCGTAGGGGTCAGCCGTGGGGGTCACAAAGATCAAGGGCCGGTCGCCCGTGACGGGAAACCGGCCCTTGACCTGCTGTGCGCCCGAAGGGACTCGAACCCCTAACCTTCTGATCCGTAGATCCCCAAGACCATGTCCAGGCCGTCCGGTCCGGTCCGCCTCGTCCTGGTCCTCAGACACTCGGCAACTCGATCCGTTCCGGTCCGTCCCGCCCAGTTCGCCCCGGTGGCTCCCACGTGTGGCTCCTAGGCTGTCAATTTGGGAATCGCACAGATCGGGCTCAGGTACCGCGTTTCGCCGGGTCGGCACAGCCCCGGTTGGCCTGGTTCACTCTGAGGTCACACCAGCCTATGGCTCGTGGGTGGCCCGCCGGCTTGTGCAAACGGATCGGCAAGTGACTACTACACCCCCCAAGCCTTGCCAAACATGAGCGTTGGCAAAGAACATCGACCCATGGACGCGGATGTGGTGATTGCCGGATGTGGACCGGTCGGAGCGGTGCTCGCCGCACTGCTCGGCGACCGTGGCATCCGCGTCGTCGTCGTGGACCCGGCGTCCGACGCCCGGTCTGGGCCGCACGCCCACCCGCGGGCGGCGGTCCTCGACTCGCACGTGCAGCGGATCCTCCGCCGCATTGACGGCCTAGACGACTGGGACGAGTGGGCGACGCCGTTGCGCCGTTCGCAACTGCTCGGCCCCGATCGCCGCCCGCTGCTGACGCTTCGCCTGGCGGATGGCGTCCCGGCTGGCGTCATGCTCGACCAGCCCCGCCTGGAGCGGGCACTACGCGACCGACTGGCGCGGATGCCCACGGTGCACCTCCACACCGGTCGGTCGGTGACGGCGCTCGAGCAGTCGGGCGACATCGTCGCCGTCACGCTCGACGACGGCTCGACGCTGACCGCCTCGTGGCTCGTCGGCTGCGACGGGGCGTCGAGCACCGTGCGGGGCCTCATCGGGGCCTCCTATGACGGCGTCAGCTACCCGGAGCCGTGGCTGGTGGTCGACGCCCGCACCGATGAGCCCAACACTGGCGAGCCGACGTTCTCCCACGTGCTCGACCCGGCCCGGCCGATGGTGACGTTCGAGCGACCGGGCGTTCGGAGGTGGGAGTGGATGCTGCTGCCCGACGAGGACCCGGTCGGCATGGTGGCGCGGATTGACGAGCTAATCCAGCCATGGGCGGATCCTGCGGCGCTGCGGGTCGAGCGGGCCGCGGTGTTCACGTTCCATGCCCGTACGGCCTCGGCATGGCGCCGCGGCCGCGTGCTGCTCGCCGGCGACGCCGCGCACTCGATGCCGCCGTTCACCGGTCAGGGCCTCGGCGCCGGCCTACGCGATGTCGCGACCCTGTCCTGGCTGCTGGCCGACGCGCCCGGCGACGTGGACCGCTACGAGCGCGAGCGGCGGCCGGCCGTGGCGCGGATGACCCGCACGGCGTTACTCACCGGCCGGGTCATGCTCGGCCGCAACCGTTTCACGGCAGCCGCGCTGCGCGGGTTGGTGCGGACCGCAGGGATGCTCCCAGGCCTCGACGCGCGCGTAGCCAGGGCAGCCGCAGCGCCTGAGCGCCTCCCCGACGGCACCCGGCAGCTGCCCGATGCCCCGCTCGTCGTTGACGGCCGGCGCACCAACCTCGACGCGCTGCTGGGCAACCGGTGGGGCGTTATCTGCGGCAAGGCAGGCAGCCTCGACCCCGGCACCAGGGCGTGGCTCACCACGCACGGCGCCGTCTTCGCCGACGTGGATAGGTTTGCAAAAGGGCAAGCGACGATCGTGCGCCCCGACCGCTTCATCGCGACCACCGTCCCGTTCGCCTGAGGGGCATCGTCACCTTAGGTCGGAGTCCTGCGGGCCGTCGAGGACGGCGACGAAACCGTACGCCGGGCAGATCGTCCGCCGCCCATGACCGTGACTATGAACCACGATGCTCGGCTATTTCATCCTCGGACCGGGCGAGCAGCCACAGATCGCCTCCTTCGAGGGCTGACGATGCCGCTCGTCGCGCACGAGCCGTCAGGTGGACCAACAGGTCGTCTCCCTGAGTGAGCGTTGCCGCCAGGTAGTAGCTGGTCACCGCTACGACGAGCAGGACGGCGGCGCCCAGAGCCGGGCGCACCCAGCCCGATCGGACCCGGCACCCGAAGGCGAAGGCGGCAACTGCCCACGTGGCCGTGGAGTTGCCGAGTTAGGCAAAGGGGTACGGCACCAACTTCATTCACAAGAAGTCGAGGAAGCCGAGGAGCAGGAAACCTCCCACCACGGCGGTGAGCGCCAATGGTCGACGATCAGGTCGCATGGTGGGCAGCAAGCATATTGAGTATGCCCCACGACGATGTCAGTCCCTTGGCACAGCCAGGCGACAGTGCCAGCGCTGCTCGCAGTTGCATCAGCGCCTCTGGGTCATATTGGTCAGCGAGGACCGGACGACGGTTGCGCCGCTTGCGAGTTGGTTCACCCGGCCCGGTTGAGTCGATGACCTGGACGCGAGTCGTGCTGTCCAAGGTCTCGGCCACTTCAGCAAGAAGATCGCTGATCACGCTCGTCATTCTTGTCGCACGGTGACGCGACAGCCACCAGAAGCCAACGAACCTTCGGATCATCGATGGTTTGCGAGGACACCGAGCATCGTGCGGTGGCCGTGAGCCACAGCCTAGACCTTGACCGATGGCGGGTCATTCTGGACGAAGCGGTGACGCGTGTCGCTGCCCGGTTCGCTCGGGCGGAGCCACGTGCGACAGCGGCGCAGTTTGTGGAAGGGCTGCTGTCGAAAACAGAACGCAAGACCTGCTGGTCGTTGGCCGAACGGGCTGGTCACGCCGATCCGCAGGCGATGCAGCGGCTGCTGCGTACGCCGTGTGGGACCCGGACGCCGTCCGCGATGACGTGCGTGACTGGCTGGTCGAGCAGCTCGGCCACCCCCGACGCGGTGCTAGTCACCGACGAGACGGTCATCGTCACGTCGACCGGGGCCACCGAGTCGGGGGTCTCCCTGATCCTGATGCCGGCGGAGCAGGCCGCTCAGGTCCGTTCGATGACCGACGGCGACCCGGCCACCTGGATGGTGACCGGGCCGCCGTCGTACAGGACGCACGCTACGGGACGCGCGCTACGGCGCCCCGTGTACGCGCTACCGGAGCGGGTCGAGCGAGAAGTCCGCCGTGACCGTCTTGCCCGCCTTGAGCGTGACCTTCGCCGTTTCAGGCGCGTAGCCCTGGACCGCGACGACCAGCGTGAGCGGGCTCACCGTCGAGTTGATCCAGTACGCGTACGTACCGTCGTCCTCGGTGACCAGCGTCTGGCGGTATCCCTTGCCGCCGGTCACCTGGACGATGGCGCCACCCAACGGCTCGCCGGTGGCCGCCGAGGTGACGGTGCCGGTGACCTTGCCCCACGACTTCGGGGCGGTGACGTTCATCGACACCGGCACCTCACCCACGTTATACGGCGTGTTGGTGCTGGCACCGATCGCGGCGGAGTACGCGCCCGGCTGGTCGACGTCGGCCGACATGGTCGCCTCCACCGTGACCGACTCGCCCGGCTCGAGCGTGACGGACGGGTTGTCGAAGGACACCCAGTCCGCCGGAGCGCCGCCCGTGCTACCCGTCACGTTCATCACGATGTGCATGCCCGGGAAGCCGATCGACGACGTGTCGGCCGGTTCGGAAATGCCGCAGTCCACCGAGGCGATGTACGACGGAGCCGTCTGGCCGGCGTTGTTCGAGCCGATGAAGAAGTAGCCATCCGCAGGGACGCTCACCTCGACCACCAGGGTGCCACCGGACGGAACCGCGCCCTCGACCGGGACCGTCACCAGAGTGCCGTTACCGGCCGGGACCGTGGCGTCGGCCGAGCCGATGAGCGTCATGTTGGCGTACCGCAGCTCGCCCTCGAGCGTGTAGAGGTTGACCGAGAGCGGCTGGCTCCCCTGGTTCGTCTCCACCCCGAACGACACGCTCGACACGTCCAGGCCGTTGAGCCCGAAGTCGGCCAGCGTGAACGTCCGCAGGTACGAGTTGTTCCGGGTGGTGAGGCCGTTGTTGCACGACGCCGAGTTGCCGGTCATGATCGCCTGCGACGCGGAGTGCGTGATGGTGTTCTCGTCGGCCGGGATCGGCGCCGCCTGAGGCGTCACCGACTCGCCCTTGACGTTCGAACGCGACATCGACGAGCCGGCCGCCGACAGCTTCCCCTTCGGGGCCACCGACGCCGGGACGGTCGCCTTACCCTTCACCGCCGTGAGAGCACCCGTGGCGAGCGGCGCGAACTCGCCGCTGCGGGCTTCCAGCTCGACCGACGCCGGGGCGGTGCCCTCGTTGGTGATCGTGAGCTCCTCGGTGTGCGAACCGCCCATCGGCAGTTCGGCGTGCGTGTCGCCGTCCGAAGCGATGGTCACCATGCCCGCGGCCAGCGCGGCGTCGAACCTCACGGTGCTGTCCTCGGTAACCATGACCGAGCCGGTGGCAGCCTCATACTTCGGCGCCGTGATCTCGACCGAGTAGCCACCGGTGAGGACCGACGTCGAGTACGTGCCGTCCGCTCCAGTGGTCACGGTCTTGCTCTGGGCCTCGGAAGAGACCGCCACGGTCGCGCCGGAGATCGGCGCACCCGTGTTCCGGTCGGTCACCGTGCCGGCCACCGTGCCTCGTGGCGCGGAGTCGTAGTGGATCGACATTCCGGCGTTGATCGCCGGGGTGTTGTAGGAGAACTGATGGGCGATGGTGCCGTTCTCGTTCTCGATACCCACCGTGGCCGAGCTGCCGGCCGCCGCTCCGCCCGAGTTCGCCCCGTAGCCGAGCTCGATCTCACCGTTTTCTAGGAGGGTCACGGAGAAGTTCGTCCGGTCGGCGCGGTTGGCGTAGAACGTGACGTTCCGGAACTCGAGGACGAACGCGTCCACGCCGTCGACCTGGGTGGTCGCGGTGTAGAGACCCGACGAGGCGTCGAAGTACAGGTCGTCCCACAGCGGGTAGATCGCGGCGTTAGGTGCGGCACTGTTCGGGATCGCGGTGTTGCTGTATGCGGTCGAGAGCCCGGCGAAGTTCACGTGGCCGTTGGTGGTCACGTACGCCGTCGTGTAGTCGCCCTCGTAGTTTGGGAACGAGAACGGCAGCGGGACCGTGGTCGCCGCGTCGTCACCGGTCAGGTTCACAAGGGTGTCACCCGTGGCGGCCCCGTCGCTGCCGACCGTGCAGAAGTACCCGAAGTCGTCGTACCGACGGGCGATCTCGGCGGTGACCGTCTCGTCACCGTCGACGACGACCTCCTCCGAGAACGCGCTCGTGCAGGTGCCGCCCTCGATCGAGATCGTGTAGGTGCCCTCGGGCACGTCGGCGAACGCGAACGCGCCGTTGGCGTCGGTGGTGACCGGGTCGATCGGTGCGGAGATGCTCACCGTGGTACCGACGAACGGGTTGCCCGTGGCGACGTCCGTGACGGTGCCGGTCACGGTGTGGCGTGGCGTGGCCTCGAGGTCGATGTCCACCGTGGTGGTCGCGTCGACGGTGACCGTGGCGCCGGTCGGGGCAGACGGCAGGTAGCCGAACGCCGAGGCCGAGACCTGGTAGTCGCCCACGGCGACGCGGACGGAGTACGTGCCGTCCGTGCCGGTGGTGACGGTACGGTCGTGCTCGCCGTCGACCGTCACGCGCGCCCCGCTGATCGGGTCGCCGTCGGTCTCGGTGACGGTGCCGTCAACGGTGCCCATGTCACCGATCGGCGCAGCGTCGATCAGCGCGGCCAGGTCGAGCGTGCCCTCGCCGTAGACGTTGTTGTTCTCGGCGGTGCCGCCGCAGGAGGTGTCGTCGACGTTGTGGGCGGTCTGGTTCAGCAGTTCCCAGGTGCCCGGAATGTCGCCGATCAGTGCCGGTGCGGCGCTCCACAGTACGGCGACGGCGCCCGCGAGGTGCGGGGCGGCCATCGAGGTGCCGTTGTAGAGCGCGTACCCATCACCGGGGACCGAGGAGCGAACGGCCACGCCCGGGGCCGAGATGTTCGGCTTGATCCCGCCGCCCTCACCCGGACCGCGCGAGGAGAAGGACGCGATGCGGCCCGAGGAGTCGACCGCGCCCGTCGAGTAGTTCGTAGTGTTCGCGCCCGGCGAGGAGGTCGTCTGGCAACCGGGACCGCTGTTGCCCGCCGACCAGGCGCCGAAGATGCCGGCGGCAGCCCACGCGTCGGTGATGTCCTGGTACCAGTCGTCGATGGCCCCGGCGGCGACCGCGCCCCACGAGTTGTTGACGACGTGCGGCCGCATCGCCGGGTCGGCGTCGGTGCCGTCCGTGCGGGTCGGCGCGGTGATCCACTGACCGGACTCGAGCAGGTCGGCGTCCGAGCAGGTGTCGCAGCCGTTGGCCTCGATCCACTGCGCGTCGGGCGCGACACCGATCTGGTTGCCCTGGCCGTCGTCGCCCATCATGGTGCCCATGGTGTGGGTGCCGTGCCCGTTCACGTCGCACGGATTGCCGGCGCCGCACCGCCCGGAGGAGTCGAAGAAGTTGTAGTTGTTGACGATTGTCCCGTCGGGCTGCCGACCGCGGTAACCGTCGGCGAGCGCCGGGTGGTCGAACTGGACGCCGGTGTCGACGCTCGACACGACGATGCCCTCGCCCGTGAAGCCCTGGGCCCAGACCTCAGGGGCGTTGATGAAGTCGAGGCCCCACTCGACCGTGGCCGGGGCGTTCGCCGGCGCCTTCTCGCGCTTGACCGGTTCGACGAGGTCAAACTTCGTGGTCTCGGTGATCTGGCTGACCTCGGACTGCGCGGCGAGCTCCTTGGCGAGCTCCAGCGTGCCGTCCTCGACGAGGATGCGGTTGCTGATCCAGAAGCTCTCGTAGTCGGCGTTGTTCGCCTCGAGCTGCTGGATCACGTCGGCCTGGGACGTCTTGGCCGTGCTGGTGAGCGCGTCGTAGACGTGCTGGCCGCGCTTGCCCCAGTCGGCGTTGTTCGACGCCGCGTCCAGGTTGGCCTTCGCCGACAGCTTCACCCAGAAGTCCGCCGAGTCGTGCGTGGTGAGCGTCTTCTCGACGGCCGAGGTGAGCTTGTCGGCCGGGTTGGCTGACGGTGCTGTGGTCGACGGCGCGGCGAACGCGGGTACTGCGCTCGCCATCGCTGTCGCGAGAACCGCGAAAGCCGCTGTCACGACTGACGCGCGTCTCGCATGTCTGGTTCGTGTGTGCACGGAACCTCCATGTACTAGCGCGCCGCAGAGACAGGACGCGCACGACACCCCACGGTCGTGGGCTATAGACCAACATGGATGATGCGGCACAGGTGGGTCTACCCGGCGGCATGGGCAACTCGGGAGCACTCCGGTCAACTCGCGGCTAACTGATGGTCAGCGCGTCATATCCGTGCGGCGTTTCCGGGTCCTCGTCCCAAACCCACGAGATGGCGGGTTCTCCGACATGGCATGACTCCGACAGGGGCGACCGATGAGTAAGTCACGAGGCTGCACGCACAGCAGATATCGACTCCGGTCGTTGGATGCTCGGAAGCGGCCCGCCGGCAGGGAAGGACCGCGTGGCCCGAACGACCAAACCGCTAGTACGTGGCAGCAGCGGACAACCGCGCCGGTTGCGCTGGGCGTAGTGCCCATGGGACTCACCATCGTGCCGGGGACCAGCACCGCGAGTGCCAGCCCACAGCCGACCGAGACCTACGTGGTGCAGATGGCACTCGACCCGGTCGTGGCCTACGAGGGCGGAGTTGCCGGCCTTGCCGTGCCCAAGCCCGCCCCCGGGCACAAGGTCGACCCGCGGTCGGCAGGGTCGTGTCGTACGTCGACCACCAGGAGGCCCGGCACGCCGCCGCCCTCAGCCGAGTCGGCGGCGGCAGGAAGCTCTACGACTTCAGTTACTCCTTCGACGGTTCGCCGCTCGGCTGACCGCCGATCAAGGAGAGTGTTCTCGACCCCGGCGACCGGGCGGTGCTGTGGATGGCAGACGACCACCTCGTGGCTCTCACGTCGCTGCTCCCGACCGACTCAGGATGGATCCTGTCACGCCATGGGCATCACCGACTCCGGCTGGGTCACGGGCATCGGCCTCTAAGAGGGCATCTCGTGCGACTTTGATCTGATACACGCTGTTGATGCCCTGCCGGCCCCTGCCTGTCCGAGCCGTGATCATCTATACATGACG
>NZ_JBIALB010000031.1:0-35295 GCF_042872965.1 Micromonospora sp. NPDC005087
ATCACGAGGCGTAAGCACCTTCATGATCACCGGTTCTGTGCCTGCACCCGTTCAGACGCGCCGAGCAACCCCACCATTCCGCGCGACCTCTAAGTTTGGTGGGAGTGGATCACTTGGCCGTTGTGCCGCCGCATAGCGATCCGAACAACGACGGCGGCTGAGGCTGAGCGAGGACTGAGACCCACCACCCACGCCCGCGATGGCGACAGATCCACTCGTCCCCGACTCACGCTCGTCCATTCGATGAGATCCCCGTCCCGCCAGGTGGCCAGATCTAGGTTTTTCGCCCATGACTGGGCGGACCAGGCGGACTGCGAGCAATAGGAACGGACTGGCTAACACTCCACCGGACTGACGTCAAGGCTCCGTGGCCGATCCGCGTGAAATTGGGGGTTGACTCGACGGTGTTCGCGGGGCGTACTGGATACACGTTCCCGCACTGCCGGCTGGCGCGGTCGGCCAGAAAGAGGCGGGCAGGCACTCCCAGAGTCGGGTTGCCTGCTCTTGTTCGCGCCGACGGTGCTGGGACCGTCGAGAGAAGGAGGCCCCACATGAAGGATCGTTCGTCGGCGAGTTGAGCCGCCGCACCACCATGGCGCTTGTCGAGCGCTGCCGGTGGCGAGAGTCCTGACCCCTTGTGGCTCGGCTTGGCCGTCCGCCCCCCGTGTCCGCCTGTTGACCGCAGCCTGCTGTGCCGGTTGTGGCGACGCCTGCTGCCCTGGTGCCTGCCCCTGCGTATGACAGGAGGGGTTCCGCCCGGACGGGCGTCAGTCGGCAGGTCGCGCCTGCCCAAGCCCTGATCCGAGCGGGCCTGGACTGCACCCCACATCGCCCGCACCTTGAACATCATTCAACTGGAGCACGAACATGACATCAACCCACATCAATCACACGAAGCCGACTGCCAGGTCGGTCCGCCCCTGTACGACGACGGTAGTCAAGATTGCACACGTGCTACCTCACCATGGGAGGTGGGCCGTTGGCGACAACTGAACAGCGATCCCACGACGTCCCCACCGATCAGCGGTCGGGGCGGGAGCGGCTGGAAAACCGCATCCAGGTGCTGATCATGTTGTTGATCGGCGGCGCGGCCGGCGCGGCCTCCTTCCGGCACGTGCATGACGTCGCGGCGGCACACGGCCAGCCGGGCTGGCTCGCCTGGGCCGATGCGGTCGTGCTGGAGTTGACCTCGATCGCCGCCGGTCTGGAACTGCGCCGCAACCGGCGCGTGGGCACCAGCGTCGCCTTCCCGGCGACTGTCCTGACAGTGGCGGTGTTCCTGTCCCTCGCCGCCCAGGTGGTGGAGGCGGAGGCGTCGGCGATCGGCTGGATCGCCGCCGCGCTGCCGGCGCTCGGCTTCCTGACGATGGTGAAGATCGCCCTCGGCCGCGCCGACCCTGCCCCACCCGAGCGCACCGCCCGCCCCACGCGGGTCGCCCCAGGACCGCCGCTGGTCGCGGACGCCGCGGTCCCGGACACCCGCGAGCCGGTCCCCGCACCGCCACTGCCGGTCCCCGCGAGCACTGAAGCGGTCCGGGACTGCACCGCCGCGGTCCCCGCGCCGGCGGACCAGGACCCGGCGGTCCCGGACCGACGGGCCGAGGACACGCCGGTCCGGGACCGAGGCCCGGGGACCGCCGCGCTGGTCCCGGCCGCCCGGACCGCCGCCCGCACCCTCGACGCCCACGGAACACCCCTGTCCCGCAAGGCCCTCGCCGGACAGCTGCGCGCGGACGGGCACCAACTGTCCAACGCCACCGCCTCAGCACTCGTGCGCGTTCTGCGCGGCGAGAGCACCGCACCCGCGCCGGACCTGTCACACCGGGAGGCCGCGTGACAGAACCACAATCTGCGACCTCTGTCAGCCATAGCCGTCGCCGTGAGACCAGCACACGGGTCTGTCAGGAAGCCCGTCTCCTGACAAAACCTGACCCGACCTGGCAGAGCGAACACCGGCCCGCCCGTCACGGTAGGGCGACCAGTGCACATCTTGCTCTCCATCGCCCTGTTCGGATCCTCGAAGGAGCAACAAGCATGCTGACCCAGCTCAGCGACCCTCACCCGCGCCACCAGAGTCGTCACCGATCTGCGGCGTACTCGCTTTCAAGCCACCGTCAAGGCGGAACCGGTGTGGCCGGCCGTGTCGACGTCGGTGTCGGTCTCCGTTGCACCGTCCGCCTTGATCCTGACCCCCAAACCGACCCGCCGATCCCGCCTACAGCCCAGGTCAGGCCCCCTTTCAGGAGTGCGGGCCGGCTCCAGACACACCCTCATGTGTGGGGTGTCCCCCCAGGGGCAGCGCATGCGTAAACCGCTACTGGCTCCGGACCCGCTGCTGCGTCTACAGGCCAGCATCACCGCCCGCGACGACCGCCTCCTCGGCTGGCTCTACGACCACGGCGTGCTCACCACCGATCAGATCGGGGCCGCACTGTTCCCGTCCGTGGACTTCGCTCAACGCCGGCTACGTCGCCTCACCGTCCTGTGTGCGACAGACCGGTTTCGACCCAACCGGGCCTACGGCGGCTCCTACCCGTACCACTACGTCCTGGACCAGCTCGGCTACGACCACGTCCACGCCCAACGCGGGCTTGGACGACCACGCCGGGACCAGGCCCGCCGCCGAAAGCAGTCCCTGACCGCCCGGCCGGACCTGCCGCACCTGCTCGGCGGCAACCAGTTCTTCATCGACCTCGCCGCCCATGCCCGCACCCACCCCGACACGGCCCTGGACCGGTGGCAGCCCGCGTCCGCCTTCCACGAGCCCGGCGTGTTCTACCGCCGAGGCGGCAACCCGCAGATGATGGTCCACGGTCCGAGCGGACTGCCCCGCCCGGACGGCGCCGGGGTGTGGACCGAGCACGGACGGTCCGTGCCGTTCTTTCTCGAGTACGACACCGGCCGCGAACGCCTCGACATCCTCACCGAGAAAATCGCCAAGTACGAGCGGCTGGTCTGCCTCAGCAACTGGGCGTGGCCGGTGCTGTTCCATCTACCCTCGGCCCGCCGCGAGGCGAACCTGCACCACCGCGTCGCCGGCATCAACCTGAAGACGGTCATCGCCACCACCACCACCACCGAGCTGCGTGCCGCACTCGATGCCAGCCCCGCTGACCAGGTCTGGCAACGGGCCGACAGCAGCGGCCGTCACCGCCTCATCGACCTGCCCTACACCGACACCGACCACGACGACGAGTTCCCCACCCACGCCGTGTCCGATCAAGAAGGTAGGACCGCCTGATCAGCGGGCGGATCAGGCGGCGCGTGCGGTGGCCTGGTGGCCCCACACGCCGCCGAACCCGCCCACACCCGCGCAATCCCCGGGGCGACGGCCCCGCCCGCCGTGCGGCCGCACCGAGGCGACGGTCCGGACCGCGCGGCGGAGGCGAGGCAGACGCGTCGCCGCCGGTCCAGGTCTGCCGGCGGCGGTCGCCGACGACAGACAGACCCCGAGACCAACCGCGCACTCACATCTAGCAACTCGCGCTGTGAGTCCCTGTGACCGGCGCACGTCTTCTCCTCCGCGGCCACCGAGGTTGCAGTCGGCGGCCGTCCACCGTTGCCGATCCGCCGCCGTCTCCGGACGGAGCGGTTCAGCGATATTCAGCGAATCCCTACGTACGACAAGGAGTTGCAGCTCGCGCTGGTGACGAGAACTGCGACCAAGGGCCGGCCTCGTAAATGCCAGTCGCGAGGCCGGTCCTTCCAGCTCAGTTCCATCCGCTCCCTAGCCAGCGATGGCTCACCGGCTACTTCTGATCCGCCTCGCCAGTACCGCCAGGTCAACGCCTACCTGTTCACTCAGACCCCGCACCTCGGCCAGAGGCGATGTAAGTGGGGTGGTGCGAGCGCCCGGTGGCGGTCCAGGGCACTCGGCGGTCATCGAGAGCGGTGTCCGGGTACCGGACAGCTGATAGAGCCGCCACACGGGCATCCGTGAGTCGACCAGCACCATCGCCCGATCGACGCGCGCGATGAGCACGGTGCACCGCGGGTTACGGGCCACCGCGACGACGCGGCCGGTTGTCCGCCCGAGTTCCGTCGCCACCCGAGCAGCCGCCCGGTACGCGTTACCGAACTCTCCCTCTACCCACCAGGCGCCCTCGTCGAGACGGACGGCCAAACCGGCTTCCGCGAGCGTCGCCCGGGCCTCGGCGTAAGGATCCTGCCTGGTTTCCTGGGCCAGCACGATGGTGTCCCAGAGCTCCCGGGCGCTGACGACGCGGGCGAAGGGCTGGCTGGCGGGAAGGAGTTGCTGCTCGGCCAGCTCGGCGTCGGCCTCCGCGACCCACTCGGACGCGTCCCGCCAGGCGTCGGTAGCGAGCACGTCCGCCTCCCGGCCGCCCTGGAGGTGCGCGCCCTGGCGGAGCGTCGCCATGGCGACCGCCATCAGTGAGTAGAGGTGGTCGAAGGCCTCGGCCGGTAGCTCGTCGAGCATGGCGTCGTCGGGGACCAGCGCCCAGACCAGCCACCGGAGGTCGGTACGCCAGTCCTCGTCTTCCTGCCACACCCCGGCAGCGAGCAGCGTCAGGTACAGCGCGGTGACCGTCATCCGGAGGTGCGCCGGCGGCAGGGTGGACCAATCCTCCTCGACCGCCGGCTCGGCTGCGGAGGCGACCCAGCGGGCTGCGAAGCGGCGGTACCGGACGCGCTCGTCTGGACGGATGTCGGGCACGGACCTGGCGGAGGCGGTATACGGCTCCTCCACCAGGCCGTCGAGCACACCCTCGTCCTCGTCCTCCGTGAGCTCGCTCTCGTCGGTGTCGTCAATGGACCAGCCGGCTGCGGTGGTGTGATTCGTGGCCGACGTGCGCGGGAAGATGAGCCCGGACAGCCCCGGCCCGAGCAGCCGGTCGCAGTCTTCGAGGTAGTCCGCCCACCGGTCACCCGGTGCGACCTCGCTGCTCACTGTCGAGGTCGAGGATGCGGGCACGGACCCGCCGGTCGTGCCGGCCAGCTCCACCAGTCGAGCCAGGTCCGCGGTAAAACGCTGGGCGATCAGCGGATCGGTGAAAATTTCGTCCGGCGCGTACGCCCGTGATAGCCGCGGTTCGTCGGAGACGTCCCGGCGGGCCCGGCAGCGGGACGGGTCGGTGATGAAGACGGCAGCCGACTCCCGGCGCACACCGTCGATCTCGATGACACCGCGGACCGCGCCCCCGGTGAGCTCCGGGACCAAGAAGCGTGCTGTCTGCTGCCCGACGGGCACGGTGCCCACGGCGAGCCAGCTGCCGGGCACTGCCGACGGCGAGGTCTCCACGACCACCCGCTGCGCCGCCGGAGCGGCCAGCTCAACGACGAACGTGCCGTCGCTCAGCGCGCAGCCGAGGAGCACAGGCGCGGCGCCGACGGGATCGGTCGCCGTGGGCGGGGCGGACGCCAGCTGCCGGAAAGTCGTATCGGGCTGCGGGTCGCCCTCTGGAAACAGCGGGTTGGTGTGCGACGCGATCACGGCGAGCTCGCAGTTGCCGCCCTGCGCGGTGCTGAGCAGCAGAGCGGACGTGGTGATGTTCGCGCTGCCGGTCATTCCGGCGGTCTTGCCGTCGGCGTCCCACTCGATCAGCTTGCCGTGCCGTGCCGGTCCCGGGCCCAGCAGCCGGAACTCCCGATCAACGGTCGACTCGGTGGCCCGGACCAGTGCGGCGCCGTCGAACATGGCGGTCGAGGGCTGCACGGCCACGCGCACCGAGCGTGGTTTGGTCCGGTTGACCAGGGCGCTCACCGCGCGCGCGGGCGGATCGTAGAACGGGGCGGCAAGGCGCAGCTCGTCGATGGGATCGGTAGGCAGCCGTTCCAGCAGCGGTCGCCGCAGGTTGCCGTATGCGCGTACGGGCGACCAGTGCTCGTCGATAATGGCCGGCCGCATCCGTTCTGCCACCTGTCGGAGCGTCGCCGCGATCCAACTCGCCATCCCGACCGCGTCGGGCAGGTCGTGCAGCCAGTCCGCCACGTCTGCATTGAGCTGGGGCCCGTACTGCCGGGTGCCGCGGGCGGTCACCCACAGCTCACGGTTGTAGCCCCAGCCTGACAGGGTCGGGTTGCCCGACCCGAGCGCCAGCCAGACGTCGTCGTCGCCGAGCAGCACGACCAGCTTCGGGTGGAAGGCGCGCGGGCAGAACGCGTGGCCATGCTGGTAGGCCACCCCGGCCCGCCGCACGTCCACCGGGTCGTGCACGGCCTGCCCGGCGTCGCCGAGCACGGTGATCCGCGCGCCGAGCGCCCGCGCCGTCGGGATGGCGAACTTCTCCAGGAACCCGAGGTCGACCGTGTAGCCGGTGATGACCACCTCGCGCAGCCGGGCGCCGTCGGCCCGGTCGCGCCACTGCTCCAGCAGGGTCAGGGGCGAGCGGAAGGACCGGGACACATCGCTCATGCCGGCACCTCCAGCAGTTGCCGCCCCAACGGAGTCACCGGTTCTTCCGGGTCGGGCGTGAGTAGACCTACCTGTACCGCGATCTCGGCGAGCTGGTGGACGCGTAGGCCGATGTTGCCGCTGCCCTCGGAGGAGTCGGCAAAGTACAGCCCGTTGCGCTCGTGCAGTCGACTGAACAGCGAGATGGTGCCGTCCGAGTTGATCACCACCTTGCGCAGCGCCACCCGCCGCGACTGCGCGAGCATGTCGTCGACGAGCCGTCGGCCCAACTCGGCGACTGGGCGCTGGGCGAACTCCCGTCGCAGCTGCGCCACCCAGGTGGGGTCGAGATAGGTGGGGCGCCGCCCCTTGAATGTGCGCAGGGTTAGGCCGGTCAGCGAGTCGAGTCGGCGGGCTCCCAGCAGCAGCAACGCCACGTCGGTGACTACGCCAGCGTCGTCACCGAGTAGTGCTTCCTCGGCCGGCATTGGATCGCCCTGTCCGTCGACGACCGGGGGTAGGCCGGCCTCGAAGTCGGCAACGGTGCCGCCGGGCAGCTGCCCGGCAATCCATTCGTGCAGGTGGCCCCGGGAGGGGTTCTCCGCATCGCGGACCTCGTTGACCAGCGCTGCCCAGAGGTGCCGCCACGCGCCGACGGAGTGGTGCCGGAGCACGACGCCCCGCCATGCGGCGGTGCGTTCCTCGCCAGCGAGCAGCGGGTCCTCGCGGGTCGCCGACCCGTAGGCCACGCCGGCCGCGAATGCCGCCATCCAGGTGTCCGCATCGGGATTGAGCTGCCAGGATCGGGCCAGAATGCGTAGCGTAGCGCGTCTGGTCCGGTCGTCGCCGGTCCACGCCTCCGGGTCGTGCCGGCCGCCGACGGTCGCGCTGAGCACCGCGCCCAGCGGTTCCAGGTCCGGGGTGTCCTCGTCTTGCTGAAGGCTCAGCCGGCCGAGCGCCGCCGACGGGAGGGCGAGGCCGGCGCCACGTTCGGCCGCGGCGATCAGCGGGGCGTACATCTCGGTGATTCGCAGCGGGCAGGGGTGCCGTCCGGGGCGCAGCGCGCCGCCGTCCATCGTCACCGTGCCGAGCGCCCCGCTGGGTCCGTTGTACTGCGACCAGAAGCCCCAAACGCGCGGCGAGTAGGAGCGGGAGCCGGTGGCGTCGGCCACCGAGAATTCGGCACCCGCGTCGGGGCCGAGCCGCGCCAGTGCGTCCACCCCGTGCGCCAGGCCGAGCGGGTGGTCGGACTCGTCGTACGCCTGGGAGATCCGCGCCATGCCGACCTCGGCCCGGCGGATCAGCTGCCGGCAGGCGTCGCGGTCCAAGCCGACATCCTCGGCGTGGGCGGCGAGGGCCCAGTAGAGGCTGTAGTAGCGGGCGTAGCGGGTCACCGTCGAAACGCCTGGGACGAGCATGTTGACGGCGGCCATCACCGGCGCCTCCACGGCGAGCGGGTATCGGCCGGCGCGGGCAAGCAGACCCGGCTCGCACCAGTCCGGCCCCTCGACGAGCGGTCGTGAGGCGCCGTTTCCGGTCATCGCATCGGTCGGTGCGCTCGTCATGGCGGCCATCCTCGTTCAATGGAAGCGTGCAGGGAATGCCCCATCGAGGTTGATCGGGAACCATTCGGGCCGGTATGAGGTGACGAGACGGGTCGATCGGTGGACATCCGAAGACCAGTGGGGCTGCCATTCTGGCGCGACTGAAGCTCGCCACCGCCGCGCTCGGCCACTATCCGGCGAGCGGCTTCGCCTTGAACACTTCACGTTGGTCACGAGCTCCGACTTCAGCCACCTCAGCCACTTACCGCCTAGAGCAGCGGCAGCGGCCTAGGAATGATCGGTAGTGCTGGCCTGCACCCGCTGGTAAACGTGCGCGTAGTGCCAGTCGAGATAACGCCTACCGGGAGGCGCAGCCCCTTCGGGCAGCAGCAGGCGTTGCGGCAGCGGCGGACGCCCGAAAGATGAACGTACGGCAGGGTCGGCCAGCACGGCCTCCTGCACTTCGGGCTGGATAAGGATGCATAGCTCTTGGTCCACGGTTAGGAGTCCGGTGTCGAAGGCGACGTCGTGGGTGGGACAGGCCGCGACTCCGTTGCGTGGGTCGAGTCTCTCCGCGGAGTTGCTGACTCTCCATGGCTTGATGTGGCTCGCAACGAGCATCCGCTGTGCCCTGAGGCCGCCGGTCTTGACGCGGAGCCCGCAGAAGGTGCAGCGGTGGCCATGGTTCTGGAGGACATTGCGCGCGAACCTGTGCTGCCCGACCCGGGCAGCGGCCATGAGGAGTCGTTCGGTGACCCGCTCGGGGAGGTCGGGCGCCTTGCGGGCCAAGTCGGCAACCTTGTCCTGGACGGCTGCTTCAAGGTCCGAGTGAGTCAGCTCTTCCTGGCCGAGAAGCTGAAGCTCGTCGTCATCTTCCAGGTTAAGGAAGTCGGGAAGCTCGACCGGTCCGATCCCTACCTGACGTGCGGCGCCGAGGATGAGGCGATAGGTCGCATCTAGCTGAGCTGGAGTGGAGAGGAGCGTTGCAGCGACGTGGACTTCGTGCTTGGCGCCATGGGCGAGGCCTCCGTCGAGGTTGCCCATCTTGGCGATCAGGCTGCCATTCGGCCGCCGGAAGAGTCGCGCGAGCGTAGGGATGGGTTCCTCGGCCAGGTGGCTCGTCGAGCCGCCGTAGCGCCGGTGGTTGAAGACGAGGCTGGCGGCGAGGCATATCAGCGTCTCGACCGGTGTGAACGGTTCCTGCCTGCCGTTGGGGCGAGGAGTCCTGTGCCGGATGGCCTGCCACTGGCTAGTGGCCTCCACGGTACTTAGGTCGAGATAGTCCCTAATGGACGGCATCGATGGCTCCCCGTACGTCACCCGGCATCGATCAGGTGAATGCCGGAGCCGTCACCCTATACACGGGAAGCCTTCGCGTTAAGTCCTTGATCCACTCGCTCGTGCTCTCGCTCAAGCTGACCGTCATATCCTGAGCGCCGCCCCGGAGGCAGGTGCCCAATCCGCCTACTCATCCGCCAGGGTGAGATCTCGGGACCAAGCTGATCGCCTTTCCTGCGCGAAGAGGTGCTGCCTCCTGCATCGTCGCGTCGTAGCCCTTCACTTCCTGTTCACTACCACCAGTTCGTCCCGCGCCCGGGTCGCGGCCACGTAACGCAACGAACGGGCGCGTAGATCCGCATCAGCCCGTTCCGACGGATCCAACGACTCGAGGCGCGCCAGTTCGGCGGGTGACGGCTTGCCGATCGCGAGGACGACCTTGGAGAACTCCGTGCCCTTGGCGCGGTGCATGGTCAGGACTGGTACGCGTTCGGCGGGGGGCCGGTCACGATCGACGGCGCGGGCGTCGATGCCCTTTTCGGTCAGGGCAGTGACGACGCGGTCGCGGTGGAACCTGTCCTGGACCAGGACGGCGACGGTCTCGAGGGCGTCTCCATCGTCCAGCCAGGCACTGACGTAGCGGACGATGGCCTCGAGCCCCCCGGTGAGGGAGTCGACGGACTCGACGGTGGGGGCGGGGCCCGTCCGGGCGGAGCGGTAGCCGGTGCCCTCGTGTTCCTCCTCGAGGTCGACGTATTCGCCACCGTCGAGGATGGTCATCGCGTAGTGCAGGTTCTGGGCGGTGGTGCGGTAGTTGAGGGTGAGGCGCTGGGAGCGGCCGACGATGGCGACGCCGTACCGGCCGAGGACGGCGCGTGCGCCGTAGATCCGCTGGTGGGAGTCCTCGGCGATGAAAAGGTCATCGGGGTGCTCCTGCACGAGAGCGCGCAGGAGCTGCCAGTGGGTGGGCGAGAGGTCCTGACCCTCGTCCACCAGCACGTGATCGGCGGGTCGGACGGTTTGCCTACCGAGGTGAGCGGCTGCGACGGCGGCGGCCTCAGTGAAGTCCAGGCTGCCGTCGATGCGGCTCTGCGCACGGTACGCGGCGATCAGTGCCCACATCGCGGAGCGTTTTGCACGGTCGAGGGCGACGCCGCGTCCGGGGCGGCGTACTCGCAGGTAGGCGGCCTCGTCGTGGACCCTGTTGGGCAGCACGACGTGGGCGTACTCGGTGGCGAGGAACGTCTCGTTGGCGAGTTCGTGCGGCAGGGTGGTGCCGGTCGACTCGACGGTCTCCCGCCACCTCGTACCTGCGGTGCGGGCCAGGGGCGCGGAGCGCTCCTCGCCGAGGACGTCACGCATCGCGCTGGCGAGGCCGCTGCCGGCGCTACGCAGCACGGCGGCGGCGAGGGCGTCGACGCCGGTCACATAGACCCCCGGCTGGCCGAGCGCCTTGGCTTGGGACACGCGCGGGTCGAGCTGGGTGAGCCCGTCGCCGAGGGCCTCGGCGAGGTTGGTGGTGAACGTGGTCAGCACGATCCGCGCGTTGGGATCGCGACGGGCGAGCGCGCGGGCGCGGTGGACGAGCACGACGGTCTTGCCCGTGCCTGCCCCGCCGGAGAGGCGGAAGGGGCCGTTGTAGCTGCGGTCGACGTAGCGGCGCTGCTCGGGGTGCAGGAAGATCCGCCACGCGCCGAAGTCGCCTTCCTCAATGACGCGGCGGAGCTCGTCCTGGTCGTCGATGAAGGCGTATTGCAGTGCAGCAGCCGGCCGCTTGAGGGACTGCAGGACGTCCGCGTCCGTGTCGCCGGACGGGTCGGTCTTCTCGAGCTGCATGCGGGCGACGATCGCCTCGACGGTGTCGCCGGCAGCCAGGTCGACGAGGATCGTGCCGACCCAGCCTTCGTGTCGTTGGGCGAGGTCGAGCACGGCGTCCTCGTCAGTGGCAACCATGGCGTGGTCAACGACGTCATCCGGCAGGCCAAGGGTGTCGACAATGTCCATGCGGTTGTGCCCGAGACGCACGAACAGCGGTTTCGTGGACGGCTCCACTGCCGGGGACGGGGCGATTGGCAGGATCACGGTCGACGGAGCGATCTCCTCGATCTGCGGCAGGCCGTTGATGGGGTTGACTTTCAGCTGTACGCGTTGGGCGACGGCGATCGCGTCGTCGTGCGGCCAAATGCCGTGGATGACGTAGTGGGTCTCGCCGCCGCCGTCGAGGCGGAACATGACCGCTCGCCAGAATTCGTCGACGCGCCCAGTGCGTACCCGGGGGTCGGCGCAGTCGTTGATCGGTTCGACGTGCAGGCCGGGCGTGGTGTCGTCGTTGCCGAGCTTTTGCAGGAACGCCATCGCCTTGCCACGGACGGAGCCGTCGATCTTGCTGGCGAGCTTGCCCATGATGATCGTTGGCATCAGCGCTCTCCGGTGGTGTGAGGGGTGGAGCTGTCCACGGCGGCGGTGACGAGGTCGGGCGATGCATCGACGACCCGCCAACCTGCGGCGGCGAGGTCCTCGCGGTCCTGGCGCGGCATGTGCGGGAACGCGACCGCGACCCGCAAGTCCGGCCAGGACAGGTCGAGCGGGATGCCGTCCGGGCCCTCGGCACCGACCACGGGCGGGGCGAGCCCGTCGTGGGCGGCGAGGGCCGTGACGAGCTTCCGCTCGGCGCCCGGGGCGGCGGCGTCGTACACGTCGGCCCACGCACCGAGGGGCCGGCCGTGCCCAGAGGTTTCGTCGACAGCGACGGCGCTCGGCGGTCCGACCAAGCTGGTCGTCGTCACGGCCGTCGGCCAGTCGCGCAGAGCGAAGGCGTTCGACAGGCGCAACCAGGCCCGCCAGGCGTCAGCGTGGGCGTCATTGAGGACCTCGTCACGATCGTCGAGGACGGCCGCGACCTGCACGACCATGGCAGAAAGCATCTCGACGGCCACGGCGAGTGCCCCGGTCCGGTACAGGTGAACGCGGCGGGTACCGGTCGGCAGGTGTAGGTCGAGCAGGGCCGCCCGACCCACCTCCTCCAGGCTCACCGTGTCGGCAATCTGGACAAGCTGCGCCTTGGTCGACAGGAACATCGGTACGGCCCGGGCGACGGCCTGGATGGCCTGGGGGCTCGGGTTCGAGACCCACGCGACGAGCCAGTTGACGGGCCCCCTGCCAAGAGACTTGTACGCCTCCGGCGGCGCCTGGAACTGCGGGAGGTTCATCAGGCTGCCCGCTAGGTCCGGGTTATACCAAGGCGGGGGCGTGCCGATGCCATCCTCGTCGGCGGTGACGTCGTGGATGGTGACACCGAGGACGACGAGACCGGCGTCGCGCAGGTTCGTCCGCTTGGCTGCGTCGTCCGCGAGCCGGTTGACGCCGGCGGTGGCATGGTAGGCCCGCCCGTCGGTGAAGATCGCGACGGCGGGGACGTTCATGTCGTTGGTCTCGAGCAGGAAGTCGGGGCGGGAGTCTCCCACGTTTGCCTGCGGGGTCAGCGTCCACTGCCGGTGCGCCCCAGGCAGGGTGAAGCGCACAGCGTTGCCGCTCGGGCCCGGTACCTCGGTGACGGCGGCGCCGCTCCGGCGCAGGCGGCCGACGAACAGCCGGTGGAAGGCTCGTTCCAGGTGCGACTCGGGCTCCTCGTGAGGTGGCACCTCGGTCACGGTCCAGGTCGTCCCTTCGGCGGTTTCGGCCTCGGGGGGCAGCCCGAGGAGGGCCCGCAGGTGCCGGTCGGCTGACGCCCGCGAGACCCGTCGAATGGCGCCGGGAGCGGTGAACGGTAGCAGGCACCGGTGGCAGGCGAGGCGTTCCTCGTGGCGGCACTCGCAGTCACGGACCCGATTCCACGCGAGGACGAGCAGCTCGCGCAAGCGCTCGGGGGTGGCAGTCTCGCCGAGGTAGCCAGTGCCGCCGGGTACGGCGTCGTGCAGCAGGATCGCGTCGTGGTTGTCCGTGCCGTCGGACAGCGTCGGATCGACAACGTGCTCGACGCGGATGTGATCGGGGTGGCCGCCCATTTGCTCGCGTAGGCCGAGCAGCAGGGCGGCGGAGAGACTGGGCACGGCGAAGTCGTCCCCGAGGCTCACCGCGCGGGGCAGCCGGATCACTAGACCCTGGGTACGCAGTGCCCGGGACAGCGCGACGGTGCTCGTCACTTCGGTGGCAGAGGTCCGGTGCGGACACCACGGCCGGTGCTCGTGGGGCCGGTTGCGTCCCGTTTCGGTGTCCTTCTTGCCGCAGCCGGAGCAGACGCGGAACAGCGTGCCCTGGCGTTCGGTGCCGGCGATGGTGCGTGTCGCGCCGTGCCCCGACGGACCCATGTTGATCCAGCGCAGGTCGACCATGCGCAGGTAGGTGCATCCGAGGCCGGTGCCCTCGACGAACCAGCGACGGGCGACGTGGGCGGGGTCGACGTCGGCGGTGGCGACAATCTGGAATGCCACATGGCCGCGTTCGTCCTTGCGATCGGAGATCGCCACCTCGTCGCGGCGTACCTCGGCGGAGACGCGGGTCAGTTCCACGACGTCGAGGCGTTGGCCGGTGTCGGCGATGCCGGTGCTGCCGCAGCGCGGACAGGACGTAACGGGAAGTTCGCGGCCGGACTCCACGACGTCGACTGCGTAACCGCACGTGGGGCAAAAGGCCCACGTGCGGATGGATGCGCCGTCCAGGCCCAGGTCGACCGCGTCGACCCCGATCTCCCAACCACGGGCGTAGAACGTCGCTCCGGGCGCGAACTCGCGCAGGGCCTGCGCGGAGCCGCGCTCGAACCGCGCGCTGCCGTACTCGTACGCCCCGGTGTCTGGGTCGGTCCAGGACAGGCCGACATCGAGGGTCACGGTGTCGTCGAGGAGGGTGTAGTTGGGCAGCAGGCCGTACTCCTCCAGGACGCTGATCCAGTACGTGCTGCGCAGATGGGCGAGCTGGCTGGCGGTGAGCTTGCGGGTTGCCTCCGCAGAACGCAGTGCCTGCCGGTCGTCGTCGGTCACGGCCGGTGATGCGACGCGCGATTCGAGCTCGGGAAGGAGGGCGACGATCTTCGTCTGCCGCTGCTTAAGCGTCTCGACGGTGTCCTGCCACCGGCGGCTCGCCGCGTGCACGTGGGCGGCGAAGCCGCTGGTCCGCGGCCCGGCGGTGGGTCGCAGCCAGTCGTACAGCCCGGCCACGACCTCGGTGGGCAGGCCGTCGAAGGTGGCGACGAACTGGGGCAGGTGCTCGTCGGCGCCTTGCTCGGCGTGGATCACCAGATCCCCGAGGAACGTGCCTGGTGCGCTGGAAGCGATGGCGCCGACCGCGTTCCTCGGGTGGCGGTGCGCGGTGTCTCGGGCGAAGCCGTCCACGAGGTACGCGGTGTACTGCCGGCGCAGGATCTCCTCCGCGGCCAGGTACGTCGCTGGAGGCCGCACCTCGCCGTCGACCACCGACAGGGGGTCGCCGAGCTTGGGCAGGTGCTCGCCGCGTCCGGTGACGAAGGCGAGGTTGAGAGCGTTGCCGGTGAGGCGCCCGGCGCGGCCGACGCGTTGCAGGTACGACGCGACGGTGCGCGGCAGCGATGCGAGGAACACCGCCGACAGGTCGCCGATGTCGATGCCCATCTCCAGGGTGGGCGTGGCGACGAGGACGTTGGGCGCCTGGGGGCTGGTGGCCGCCTCGCGGAACCCGTCCTCGTACTTGAGGCGCGTCTCGTCGTCGAGGAGGCTGGTGTGCTCGCGGGCGACGACCCGGCGCATGTCGGGAGAGGCGTACAGGCGTCGGTAGAAGTTGTCGGTCAGCGCTTCGGGCTGGAGGTGGCCGCGGCAGCGTACGTGCAGGCAGGGCGCGCCGGTGAGCTGCTCGACGACCGTCGTCGTGCCCGGTGTGGTGGCCCGGCAGGTATCGCAGACGAGCAGGTGACGGTTCGCGGCGAGGTCGGCCTCCTCGGTCGGAACGACGACGATCCCGGAGGCGGGGATCGCGTACACCGTCGCACCGGACTCGCTGGTCGTCGTCGTGAGCACGCCGTCGCGGGCGAGCCGATCGAACAGCAGCCGTGCGAGGCGGCCGCCGTCGAGCGGGGAGACGTCGAGCACTCGCGAGGTCCAGCGGGCGTACCACGACTGCGGAGAGGCGACCGGGTCTAGGCCGCCGTCGCGGGACGTCTCGGTCGAGCCGCCCACCTTCGGGTACGCGGGCGCGGGCCGGTCCCGCGGGAACGGGGGCATGCCCTCGCCGCGGGGCCGCCCGCCCCAGATCGACCAGCGGCGGCCGTCCTCAAGCCGGTACCGATCGAACCACGGGTGGTCGATCGCGCCCTGGGCGCGCAGCCGGTCCAGGAGGCCGCGCACCCACTGCACGAGCGCCGCTTCGTCGGGGCCCGCCGACCCGAGCGTGGCCTGCCAAGACGTGCCCTTGAGGGCTGCGCGGGCCATCCCGATCATGCGCTCGCGCAGGCCCGCCTCGACCTCGACGGCCACCGAGCCGGTGAGTTCGAGGGTGCGGCCGATACGCGAGTTGAGCCCGAACTCCAGCGCCGCGTCGAGTGCCAGCCGCTTGCGCACCCGCGAACGAACCGAGGAGGGGACTGACCGCAGGGTCTTCGCGTGCCAGAACTCCATGAAGGATTCCCGGTCGGCGCAGTCGGGGGCGAGGATGCGGTACCGCGCGAACCGGTCGTCGCCCGCCTGCCGTATCACCTCGTCGACGAGCGCGTCGAGGGTGAGCGCGCCCTCCGCCACGGCGTCACGCAGCGCGGACCGCAGGGTCAACGTGTGCGACCGCGCCTGCACGAACCCCGCGCGGTGCGCGGCGTCCTGCACCGAGTCGGTGAAGACCAGGGCCTTCTTCTCGCGGGCGTCGAGCGTCGGCGACCCGAACAGTGTCGACAGCGACACCGACAGCAGCGTGGCGACCGCGCTGCCGAGGAACCGGATGCCGTCCTCCTGCCCGCACGACGGGCAGGTGTCCTTGCGGCTCTGCTCGTCGGCGTCGGCGCCGACGTTGGTGAGGACCGGCAGGATCCAGCCGTCGCGCAGGTCCGGGTCGTCCTCGGTCACGTCGGCGAGCAGTTCCCGGTTGCGAACCGAGAACCACATGAGCCCTTCGACGCGCTCGCCCTCAAGGCGCGTCGCGGCCTCGGCGGGCGCGTAGAGCAGCGGCCGGAACCGGCCCTCCTTGGCTGCGTGGTCGCGGCGAATCCCGTCGTCGTCCGCGGCGAGGCTGTTGCCGACGGGGGCGAGTCCGATGCCCCAGCCGGAGCGGCCGCAGTGGCGGCAGAAGATCGCCGGGAAAGAAGGACCCACGTCCTCGGCGTCGGCGCCGGCGATCGGCGGGCCGTCGTCGCCCCATCGGAACCGCGTGGTCGCGGCGGCGGCACGGTCGATGCGGGTCAGCTCGCGGACCCACAGGTGGACGTCCACCGAAAGCGCCCCGCGCCCGGCGACGGCACGCACGTGGCCGAGCATCGCCAGGACGTGCGACAGCAGCGTCTCCGCGCGTGCGTCACCGGCAAGTCTCGTGTTGCCTAGGACGCGGCCCGCGACTGTGTCGAGTGCGACCGCGTGCTCCGCCTCGCGCGCGAGGTCCCGGACGAGCGGGTGCGCGCGGCACAGCGCCGACAGCAGCTCCGGCTGCGCGCCGACGAACCGATCGGCGTTGACCCCGTACAGCAGGCCGAGGACCGTGTGGCCGACCTGCTCGCCCGTCTGGTCGTGGCCCAGCGCCGCGACCGTCTCGACCGCGGCCGTCACGTCGAATGCGTCGACCTCGACCGGCGTGAACCCGGACGCGGCGACGGTCTCCGCCGCTTCGACGGTCCACTCGTCGAGGCCGAGCCGGGTCTCGGTGACGACCGCGTCGGCGTCGAAGCGTTCTCCGAAGACCGTGCGGGCGAAGTCGAGCATCACCCTCGGGTCGCCCTTGTCGCCGAGCGTTGCCGACGTCGCCACCGGCGTGACAAGCCCCAGCGGTCGGGCCCGGGCCGCATCGTCGACCTGTGGGTCGTCGTCAGACCAGTGACTCCTGAGCGCTAGGCCGAGGCGGCGCAGCAGCATCGCCACGTCCGTGCCCTGCGCGCCGTCGTAGGTGTGGAACTCGTCGAGTACGAGGTAGCGCAGGCTCGTCGCCGACTGCCGCCACAGCTCCTGGTCCTCGGAACGCAACAGCAGCTGGTCGAGCATCTTGTAGTTGGTGAGCAGGATGTCCGGCGCCGTGTCTCGGATGATGCCCCGGTCGGTGATCAGCCCGTCGGGGGTAACCGTGGTGCGTGTCGCGGCGGTCTGTCCGGTGTAAAGGGCGGCCGTCACGTCCGCCAGTGCGGCGTGCGTCGTGAGCAGCTTCGTCAGTCGCGCGGCCTGGTCGTTGGCGAGCGCGTTCATCGGGTACAGGATCAGCGCCTTCGTGCCCGTCACACCCTCTCGGCGGGCGCGTAGCACGTGGTTGAGGATCGGATACAGGAACGCCTCGGTCTTGCCCGAGCCCGTGCCCGTCGTGACCAGCGTCGGCAACGGTCGGCGCGGCATCCCGCCCACCGACGAGGAGAGGCGGGCGAACGCGGCCGCCTGGTGGCCGTAGGGCGGAAAACCCTCGTACCAGTCCAACGACTCCCGCCAGCCCTCGTCGGCGGGGCGGAACGGTAACCGCAGGCGCACGTACGGGCCCTTGAACATGCCGGATGCCGAATCCGACAGGAACCGGTCCAGCCCGTCGCGGGCGTCCCCGTCGGTCAGCCCAAACGTGGTCGTCAGGTAGTCGACGAGGCTGTGACTAACGCGGCTAGCTTGGAGCGTGGGAAGTAGTTCGCTCACGAACGCTCCTTGAGCAGCCGCTCGAAATGGGCGTATGCCTGCCGCATGTCCGTCTCCCGGTCCAACGTTACGAACGGAAGCTCGTAGGTGTAGATGTTGCCCGCCTGGTTGGTTGCGGTGCACTCCTGCTGCGTGATCCGGTCACCCTTCTTGCGCCACACACTCAACACCGAATTGGGTACGAGCCGTCCGTTGATGTCGTAGAAGTAGACGTTGCGGTCGTAACCGTAGAGGACGGCGAACTGCGTGCGGTAGATCGTGCACAGCTCGTCAGCGGTCAGCCCGAGCATGAGCGCGACTAGTGCGTCGATCTCCACGAGGGCCTGGCGGCGGTCAGCGGCGATGTGGAGCGGGGTAATTCCATTCCAGTCCGGGCCAACGCTGCCGAGGGGCAGGCGACGGACGTGTTCGAAGCCGCCTGCCCAGCTGTCTTCACGGAAGGAGGAGGAGAGGCAGTCACGCCAGAGGTCGGCATAGGCGGAGGTGACGCAGTTCAGCCTCAAGGCGCGCACGACGAGCGAACTGACAAGCGGATGATGAATGTTGATGGGAAGGTTGCCGATGGTCCCGTAGAGGATCTCCGACTTTGGCGCACTGCGGACGAAGAAATCGAGTACAAGTGACGACGTGAACGCGCTGATAGCCATGAGCTTCGTCGGGTCGCCGTCGCGAGTGGCCATCGTGTGAACCGGGTTCACGTGGGCGCTCCCGGGTGGCACGACCGCGGTGATTAACGTCCGTTCACCCGTGTTGGCGGCCATACGGCGCCAGGCGATGCGGTAGAAGTCGCGCGCCGAACGCTGCTCGTCGTCTCCCCAGTGCGTGTAGTCACGGTCGTACCGGCGCCTGTCGCCCGCAGGCTTGTAAGCGGTGACCGGGACGGCGTCGAGCGGAAGCGCTTCGAAGTCCGTCGCTGACCAGTCCTGCTGGTGCAGCATCGTCTTGTTGGGCGTCTTGTACATGGGCGTTGCCACGAACAGATGCGGACCTTGAAGGATCACGTCTTTCCATGATGCGGGCACCCCCCAGCCCGACTCGAAATAGCCCTTCCTACGGTCGATGCTCTCATCCCAGCCACGAGAGAAATGAAGTCCTACTTCACTGATTCGTTGGGTATGTGACAGCTTGTCGAGGACGGTCGCAGTTGAGCGGTTAACGGCGTAAACCATGCGAGACCGGTTTACGGGCACGTCGGGCGACTCGAGGATCGCGTGCCAGGTTGCCAACGTTTCGTCGGTCACGGCGGTGATGCGGTTGCGATGCGGGCGTAGGTCCCAGTCGCCGTTCGGGTCCTTTAGGCCCGGCTCCGGCCCGGAGCCGTCATGATCGAGCGATCGAGTTGCAGTATCGGGATGGTAGAGCGATGTGGCCAATACGAACGTCGGTTTGGGTAGCGCTCGACCGTAGACGTTGACCCCATAGGCCTTCTGATCTTGGATCTCAAATAGCTTAAGCTCATTGATGAAGACCCAGTGCCGCCTCAACCTCTTGTAGGTTTCTTCTCGGAGGAGTCCCGCCTTCTCGTCAGTCAAGTGAGACTCGAGGTGAATAAGCCCGGTCGTCCCGCGATCGGATTCGTTGCGCCAGGTCTGCTCCATGAAGCACCGGTAGAGGTCGGGCTGGAGTCCTTGCAGATGCGGGTACTGTGCCATCGACCCAACGAACTCGGCCATGCAGGCGACATCTGTGGTGCCGTCGAGGACGAGCTCCCGGATGCCGTGCAGGGCGAGGGTCGCCTCGCGCCGAGCTGCGAGCTGTACCTGTGTCGGTTTGACGGCGAGCTGCCACCACGGATCGCCCTCTGCCAGCAACGCATTCACGTCCGACCTGGGCCGGACCCACGGCGGGTTACCTACCTGCAGGTCGAACCCACCCCGCGCGAACACTGTCACGAAGTCCAGGTTCCAGTGGAAGAACCCCTGCTGTTCCGCAACCCGTTCGCAGACCACCAGCCACGGGTGCTCCCGCAGTACGTCGGCCACGGGCTTCGTGTTGGCGAAGCCGAGTTCGAGCTGCTCGGCTTGGTTGAGCTCCTCCCAGGCCGCCCCGGCGGAGAGGGTCTCGCGGGGCAGAGAGGTCTTGCGCAGTTCGGGACTGCGACCCAGCAGCGCCTGCAACCCGGCGATCCACTGCGCCATCGTCGGCGGCTGCACCCGTACCCCATCGACGGTGGTGACCTCGTCGGTGAGCGGCCAGAACCACAGGGCCGTCCAGGCGTCCATGACCCTGCCTAGCCGCCGGTACGCGCCGTCCGCGTCGGCGAGCGCAACCTCGATCTGCTCACGCTGCACAACACCGCCGATCGGCAGCTCGCCGGCCTCCCAGACGGGGATGGCGCGGCGGATCTGCTCCTCAGCGATGCGCAGCCGCCGGTAGGCGATCTGCCACAGCACCTCGACCCGGTGCGCCAACTCGACGAGCGCGTTGACGTGCTGCTGCGTCGGCTTCGACTTCACACTGCTGCGCCACGCCTTGAGGCGCTTCGCCGCATGGGGTGCGAGGGCGGCGGCCTCCTTGGCGTCGGCGGCGGCGCCCCACCCTTCAGCGGGCAGCAAGAAGTGGTGGATTCCGTCGGCGGCGACTTGTCCGGCGGCGATGTCCTCCACCAGCGACGTCAGCGGCACGTCGCGCGGCACCGCGCCCATCCACGACTTGTCGCTGACCTGGTTGCGCCGGTACACCGCCCGGCGGGCGCCGACGAGGGAGTTACCGCGCCGCAGGTGCAAGCCGAACCACGGGGCCGACAGGCCTTCCACCATGGTGTCGAGCCACAGAGAGATCTCGGCCAGCTCGACGGCCGTCGCGTTGAGGTCCACGCCGTACACGTTGTGCAGCGCCAGGTGGGCCTTGACCTCCTGGAGGCGGCGTGGGTACTCGTCGGGGTCGATTCGGATGGCCAGCTCGGCCTGGCGACGCTTGAGGTACTGCTCGGCGAGCTGCCGGACCGCCTCGATGGCGAACGCGCCCGAGCCGAGCGCGGGCTCGCAGACGGTCAGCTCGAGGATCTCGGCGGCGGTCGTGGTGTGGCCGTCCTGGTCGAGTAGCTCCTCAAGGGCCTGACCGACGGTGAAGCGGGTCAGCACCTCGGGGGTGTAGTACGAGGCCGACTGCTGACGCTCTCGCCCCGCGAGGCGGAATACGAACGACCCCTGTCGATGCAACACCGGCTGCAGCTCGCCGGTCACCGAGTCAACGCTCTTCACGAAGTCGGCGGCGGCGATCCCTTCTGCCCGATCGTCGGGGACGACCCACGAACCCTTCGACGCGTCGCCGTTCTTGGCGACCTCGTACAGGTCCGTCTCTGCGAAGAAGCCGGTGTACGACATGAGGCCCTCGTAGACCGCACCGAGCTGGTTGATGCCCAGCTCCGCGTACGAGATGAAGCCTCTGTCCTTCCCCCGCGACTCCTTACTGAGCAGCAGGTGAGCAAGCACCTGCTGCACCGCGGCGTTACCCAGACCCACGGCGTCGATGTGCGCGGTCGCCTCCGGGCGGAACAGGTCGGCGCGCAGCGCGTTGAACGTCAACCCCTGCCCGAACGCCGACCCCTGCCCGAACGCCGACCCCTGCTCCTCGCTGTCGTCTTCCACGGTATTGGGGGCATGGCCTCGGTCGACGAGCCGGAACAGCACGCCGAGCGACTCGTACAGGTGGGTGCCGCTGCGGGCCCGTGGCGTAGCCAGCTCCACCTGTACCAGTTCGCGCAGCCGGTCGAGGCTGTACCCCTGGTCGTATTCTGGGGCGCCGACGGGCAGCACGCCCAGCTCGGGCGATGCCTCGGCGTACAGCAGGAACAGGATGCGGTAGAGGAACCGCAGCGACTGCTTCGCCAGCGGCTGGGCCTCACTGGCGGGCAGCGGGTCGCGTCCCTGGTCGCGGCGACGCCGGACGACCTCGTTGGCGATGATCTCGATGGAAAGGCGGACACCCTCGCGCAGGTCCTTTGAGACGCCGACCGTGTGCTTGACCGAGGCATCGAGGATCCGGTGCCACCACAGCTTCCCGTCCGCGTCGGGAGCGATCGACTGGGCGGAGAGGCAGGTCAGGACCCGGTCGATCTCCCCACCCTTCTTGGTGTCGTTGCGCTCGCAGACGAGCTGCACGTCGACCGCGAGGTAGCGGCCCTCCGCCCAGCGCTCCCGCTCGGCCAGCAGCGCCCAACGCCCGGCGAGCACGAGGACGAGGTCCGGGGCGTCGTCGTCGACGAACAGAGCCGACACCAGCCGGGCGGCCGACTTCAGCTCCTCGGCGTCCTCGTTGAGCTGCACCGGTTCGCGCAGCGTCAGTGCGTCGCGGCTCAGCAGATCCTCGACGGCGGCCGCCGGCCGGGCGAACAGGAGGACCAGCGGCGCCTGGTCGGTGACGCCCGGCGACGACACCCGCACCAGCGGGCCCCGCCGGTCGAGGACGAGGCCATGACCCGTGATCTCGAGTACGTCGAGCAGGCGCTCGTGCACCTCGGCGGCTAGGTCGTCGGGCATACGCCCGTCGCGCGTGTCAACGCTGGCCGTGCGCCCGTCGCCCAGCTCGGCGTCGGCCGCCGGGTCGAGGAGCTCGGCCAGCGTGGTCAGGGCCGTCTCCAGCCCTTGCCGGGCCTCGATGAACCGGGACCGCGGCGTCTTCCGTCCCTCCTTGGCCTGGACGTCCCACTCGTCACGGCGCTTCTTGACCTCGGAGTTGAACGTCTCGCCCTTTTCGCCGGTGGTGAAGTAGTGCTCCGAGATCCAGCCCTCGCCGACGATGATCGCGTCAGACCCGCTCACCGGTTGCCACCCTCCGTGTCGGGCACGACCACCAGAAGCGGCCGTACGAGCTGCCGGTCGGGCGCCATCGTCTGCACCAGCTTCCGCTCCTGGTCGACGCTCGTCCTCCGTTGCTTGACCTCGCTGCGCTGGATGAGCGCCTCCGCCTCCTCGTCCCAGTGCTCCAGACGTCGGGACCACTGTTCGACCCGGTCCGCCACGTCCTGCTCTGCTGCCTCGAAGACGGTGAGAAGGTGCTTCTCGGCTGCATGGACCGCAGGCGCCACGAGTCGCTGCAGCGCGTTGACCTCCGCGACGGGCCCGTGGTTGTTTCGTACGGCGTCCCAGCCGAGCTCACGCAGCGCCGCTCGCGCCGAGTCGTGTGGGGTGACCAGCGCGAACGACGGGTCGTTCGGCGCGGGGAAGCCCGCAGTCAGCCAGGCGGTCGAGACGACCTGGCCGCGCCGGTTTGTCAGCGTCCCGAGCAGAAGCACCGTTGGCACGGTGACGGCGCCGCGAACGGCGAACACTTCGTTGCGGCCGAGGGAAGCCAGCGCCCGGTCCGCTGCCCAGTCGAGGACCGGATGCAGCGGACTGAGGTAGTGCGCGTCCGGCCACGAGGAGGCCTTGTCGTCGCTCAGCGCCGCCGCGAGCCGGTCCTTGCCGCGCGCCAGGGTGGTGGCGAGCACGAGCCTTTCGGTGACCTTCCGGTCGGCGAGGTACGACTGGGGCAGCACCTCGAGACGTTGCACGAGATCGGGCGGCGGTGTGAGCTCGACCGTGCCGAACGCCGCGTTGCGCCGCCATCCGACGCCGCCGCGCGCCGGTGGTGCCGTCGGGTCGATGAACGCCTCCCCAAGGGCGTCCTCCAGGTACGAGACGTCGTCGTCGTACAGGCCCGAGTTGAGGTCGGTGCCCTGCTTCGCCGGATCCTTGGTCGGCTCGGCAGCCGGCTCGGTCGGCGCGTCGAAGAGTTGGGCGAACAGCGCCGCCAGGTCGTTGCCCGCAGCTACGGCGGTGACCGGGCGGACGACGTCGTCGAGCTTCTTGTCGCCGGCGAGGACGGCGCGAATCTCGTCTTCCTCGCCCTTGACGTCGTAGCGGCCCATCAGGGACGCGACGTCTCCGAGCGCGGTGTGCGCCTCGTCCTCCTTCTCCACCAGCTTCGCGAGGATCCGTACGTCCCCGGCGAACCGCTCGCTCGACGGGTCGAGTAGCAGCGCCGTCAACCGCGGTGGATGCTTCTGCCCGTACCGGTCGATGCGGCCGTTGCGCTGCTCGATGCGGATGAGGCTCCACGGGATGTCGTAGTGGACCAGTTCGTGGCACTGCGCGTGCAGGTTAACGCCCTCGGAGGCCACGTCACCGGTGACGAGAACACGTACCGGTGCCCGCTCCTGCTTGAAGTCCTCCACGAGGTCCTGCTGCTGCTCGTCGCTGAGGGAACCATCCATCATCTTCACGGCATCGGCGGGCAGGCCGAGGTCATTCGGCAGGTTGTCGTGCAGCCATTGCAGGGTCTTCAGCCGCTCTGCGAACACCACGACCCGGGCTGGCGAGCTGCGGCCGACGCCGATCTCCTTCAGGTGCTCGACGAGCCGGGTGTACTTTGCCGACGGCCGCCGCAACGTCTCCTCGTTGAGTGCGGCCAGCCGTTCGAGTGCCTTCCGCTCGACGTCTGCCCGGTCGTCCTGCCCGAGTCGCCCCAGCCGGCCCTTGATCGTCTCCTTGAGCGCGGCGGGCGACGACAGGAATGCCTTCGCGAGCGTCCATGGGAACAGCGACGCGTTCGGCCCAGAGTAGGGGCTGCCGCTTCGGCCGGGCCACAGCCACGTCTCCTCGAGCTCGCGGGCGACGGCGTCCTCGGCAGGGGTGGCGGGCACGAGCACGTTGTTCGGCTCCTGCCGCTCCGCCCAGTCGGCGCCGACCACCTGCGCGACCTCCGGGCTGTGCCGGTGCCGGCGTACGACCAGCCGCCGCACCTCATGTGGGTCGAGCGTGCCACTAGGGGGCACGGCCGACGGGTCCAACAGCCGGATCAGCTCCGCAAACGAATCGGCTCGGCCGTTGTGCGGGGTCGCCGAGGCGAGGATCAGTGCCTCGGTGTTGCGCGCCAGCAGTCGCGCTAGCCGGTTGTTGAGCGTCGCGCTGTTGGAGAGGTTGTGTGACTCGTCAATGACGACGGCGTCCCAGCGCTGCTTGCGTAGGCTCGCGACGTACCGGTCGGACTTGAGTGTGTCGATGGAGATGATGGCGCGCTTGTAGTACGTGAACGGGTTGCGCGTCGCGGGCAGCTTTTGGCGCACCCGCTGGATTCCTGCCGAGTCCAGCCGTACGAAAGGCAGCGCGAAACGCGTCCACAGCTCGAGCTGCATTTGCTCCAGCACGTGCCGCGGCGTCACCACGAGGATGCGCTCGCCGCGTCCACGACGCACCAGCTCCGAGAGGATCATGCCGATTTCGAGGGTCTTGCCGAGGCCTACCGCGTCGGCGAGCAAGATCCGCGGTCGCAGGTTCTCCGGATCCAGCGCCTTGCTTACCGCCGACTGCTGGTAGCTCAGCGCGTCGGCGAGCCCGCGGGTCGCCACCGACAGCGAGCGCTCCCCGAGGGGTACTGCCGTCTTGCGGAACGTCGATTCCAGCCACAGCCGCGTCGTGCGATACCGCGGACTGCTGTCGGCCACCACCCGGGCTTGCGCTGGCTCGAGTGGCGTGACCCTGTCGAGCTGCTCGTAGAACGACGCCCTCGTGTCGCGGACCAGCTCACTCAGGCCCTGGGCGTGCACCAGGGTGCCGTCGGCCGTCTCCTCGGTCGCGCAGACGAGCCACTCTTCGTCGCGGACCACGACGACCGATCCCGGCGCGAACGCCCCACGGACGTCGGGCTTGGTTGCCGTCACAGGCGCATTCTCCGTCTTCGAAGCGTTACTACAGGTTATGTTGCTACCCGGCCGTAGCCTAGCTCTGGATGATCTTCCGCGAGTTCCTCGGTTAGGTTGGAGCCATGGACCGAAAGGCCACCCTGCCAGCTCCGCTCGACGCCCAGACGTCGGCCCGGTTGCGGCGGATGCCTCGGAGTTCCACCAAGCCCGAGCTGGCACTGCGCCGTGAGCTGCACCGCCGTGGACTACGGTTTCGGGTCAACCATCCGGTGCTGCCCGGCCGCCCGGACGTGGCGTTTACCCGGGCGAAGCTGGCTGTCTTCGTCGACGGCTGCTTCTGGCACCGCTGCCCGGAACACGGCACCCTCCCCCGTAACAACCGTGACTGGTGGCAGCAGAAGCTCGACCGCAACGTCGCCCGCGACCGCACCAAGGACGCTGCCCTGGCCGACTTGGGTTGGACCGTGTTGCACGTCTGGGAGCATGAGGCCACCGACGCCGCCACCGACCGGGTCGAAGCCGAGTGGCGGCGGCGGGTGCCTTCCGCTACGCGCTGACCGGCGTACGTAGGTAGCCGCCCTTGCCGAACAGCACCTTACGGTCCAAGAACCGGTTGAAGAATCGGCACGACGGCTCGCCCAGGTGTACGCAGGCGCTGCACGCTCCGCTGCCCCGGCTACAGCCCGGATCCAGCGGACAGCGGTGCTCCGCGTCGACGAACGCGTTCAGCAGGTCATCGAGGTTCGACTCGAAGACCGCCTGCATGCCGCCGAGGACGAAATCGCCGCGGGCGGCGGCGTACACGAAGAACCCCAGGTGCCCCGGCACGAGGTACTCGCTCAGCGCGTCCCGCTCGATGCCACAGAACACGGCGGCCTGCCGGATGAACCTGTGCGCGTACGTGTGCAGCAGCTTGAGCACGTCGGTGCCCACCGACTCCACCGACGGGTCGTCGCGCTTGGACGGCACCACCGCCGACTGCAGGATGGCGACCCGGGCCGCGACCGGATCGCCGTCCCCGGACGTCCACCCCGGCAGCCGGTGACCCCGCCCCATCAGCCACGTCGCGACCCGCACCGGATCCAGGCGGACCAGGAACGCCTCCGTCTCGGCCAGGTTGCCGTACAGCCGGTAGCCGCCCTTCTTTCGTCGGAACGGCACCAGCCGGCACTTCGTCGGGTCGTCGTCACCGCGGGTGTAGCCGTACATCGCGTTCAGCACCGGGAACCGGTCGACTAGGTCCAGGCCGTCGATCCCTGCGCGGGCGAGCGCCGCCGGGTAGCTGTTCCGGTAGCGCACCCCCAGCGCGTCGCCCGGAGTGGCGCCACGCAGCGCCGTCGTCGGCGTCCTGCTCTCCGCGAGCGCCATCGCGACATCGACCGCCTCCCGCTCGGCCTCCTTCCGCCGCTCCGCCGACAGTCCGTCGATCGGGTGGTCCCCGGTCTTCGCGAGCTGCCCGCCCTGCTCGGCCATGTCCGCCATCGTCTCGGCGAACGTGGGGTCCATGCCGTCGGCGATCAACTTCGCGAGGAACTCCTCCTTCGTCTGCTTCGCCGTCACGTCCGCGGGTTGCGCGGCTGTCAGGCCCTCGACCACCCAGACCAGTGCCTTGCGGGCGCCGCCGGCGAGCTTGAGGCCCTCGCGGTGCTCCGGCCGCGGCGGGTTGATCAGCACCATGCCCCGCGGCGTGTACACCGCGCGGGCCTTGTGCACGTTCCACCGCACGGAGCCGTTGCCGCACGCACACGGCTTGTTGAAGCCCAACCCCTGCATCGTCTGGGTGTCACAGACGGGGCAGACGAAGGTGATGTCCGCGGCCTTGGCGCTCTTGGGGGTGACGACCTTCACGTCGTCGTGCGTTGCGCACCGCCGGATCCACGGCTCGGTGATCGCGCCGCAGTCGTGGACGCCGACGAAGTGCAGCTGGCCCCACTTGTGCTGCCCGCACTTGCACGGCCGATCGAGGGACTTTCCGATGCGCTTGCACACCTTGCACAGCCACACCTGGGGGTAGCGCTCGACCGTAACCCCCCGCCGCTCATCGAGTTCGACGACCTCGACGGGGGTGTTGCGCAGCAGGTCCTCGCCCATGCCGCCGTCGGTGTCGTGGGCGATCCACGCACCCACCTCACGCAGCAGGTGCCTGCGCACGAGATCGGTGTCGACCTGAATGGCGCTTGGTGCCGACCACTCGGCGACACGGTAGACGTCGCCCCGCAGGTCGACCGTCTGGTCGGGCAGGAACGTACGCAGGATCTGGCTGCCGCTACGGGACCCGAGGACCGTCATGTCGTCCGCCTGTCAGTCGTGGATGGGTGCGCTGGCCTCGACGTCGCGGAGGCTCATCATCGGGGAACGGGGGCCGAGTTCGCTGACGAACGTGGCCTTGATGGTGGGGTCCTCGAGGTCGGCGAACCATGCCTGCACCCACTCGGCGATCTGCGCGCGGTGCACCGAGTCCTCAGCTCCATCCAGACCGAGCACCGTCGCGACGGCTGCCGCCTCAGCTGCGGGGGTCATGCCGGAGCTGCGGGCGTAGTCACGCAGCTTCGCCGGTGTGCTCAACCGCTGCCGGCTCGCCGGTTCGCGGATCATCAACGTCCGGGCGCCGACGACCCCAGCGATCGTGAGGTCCAGGACGCGGCGGCTGCGGCGCGTGATCGGGATCGGGTCGACGAACCGATCGCCCTGTCGCACGTACTGCTCGAAGTGCCGAAACGTCTGTGCGTCCCGTTCCCGGCCAATCTTGTGCAGCACGTACACCAGACCGGGGAACTTACGCCCTACCCGGGCCGTGGTCTGGATGAACTCCGCCGTCGTCAGCGGCAGGCCCAGCATCACCATCGTGTTGAGCCGGTTCACGTCGACGCCATGGGAGAGCATCGAGCTGGCGGCGACGACGTGGATGCGCTCGGCGAAGTCGTCCTCCGGGTCCTCCAGCCGCTCGAGGATCGCGCGGACCTCGTCGAAGTCGGTCTGGCCGGTGAGCTGCTCGACGTTGATGCCTTCGACGGTGTTGTTGCTGCCGAGGCTCCGCCCCGCGGCCTCCACGTCGTAGAGCGTCGTCCCGTAGACCACGTCGGTGCCGTACAGGCTGACCAGCATGTCCACGTGCTTCGGGTTGACGCCGGCCTCCGCGCACACCGCCGCCGGGTCGTCCTTCAGCTCCCGCACGCAGCGCTGCAACGCGTCGAGGGTGCGGTCGCTGACGTGCTCCAACGTCACGCCGCGGGGCGCGACGGCCACGAACCGACGCAGCGGCTTGGTCGTCGGCGTCGTCCAGAACGACTCGCCCGCCCAGGGGCCCGGCTGCGGGAACACCCGCCCCTCCCGCTGGTAGAGCACGTCCACCTGCCGTTCGTACCCGGTCAGCGTCGCGCTGCTCGCCACGATCTTCGCCCGCGTGCCGCACAGCTCATGCTGCAGATGGTCGAGCAGGCTCTCGTAGTGGGAGTCGACCGCACCGAGGCTGTCGCGCAGCAGGTGCAGCTCGTCCTGCAGCCGCAACGACGGCCCGAACCGCTTCAGGTCCATCGGCAGCGGCTTGAGGACCTTCCCACCCTGGCAGTTCGGAACCAAGCAGCCGTTGGGCGTCTTCGACCGCTCAGCGTAGGTAAAGCCGTGCCAGGGCACGGGGCACAGCTTCTGTGGCGGACCGACGAGACCACGCATCGCCTGCTGCAGACCGATCGACGCAGCCTTGTCCAGGGTGCCGACCACCACCGTCGGCAGGAACCGGAACACCTCCTGGTCGACGACGTACATCGGCAGCGCCTGCCCCTTCATGGGACAGGTCGGGCTGGTGCAGCGATGTTCGAGCTTCCACCGCTCGCGGTCGAACCGCATCTGAAGGTTCTCGTCCCGGCAGAACGGGCAGTGCAGCAGCACCCGGTACTTGTCCGGCATCCCCGGGCTGTCTGGGGTGACGTCCTCGTCGTTCTCCGGCTTGGGCACGATCTTGTTGGGCGTGCCGGCTCGACCTACGAGAAAGCCGAGGCTGAACACACTTCCCCCGATGCCCTCGTCCCTGCGTACCAGTTCGGCGCCGGCGAGCGCGTCGGCGAACCGCTGGGTCTGCTGCAGGCTCAACAGCCGCAGCGGGAACCGAGACCACGCCGTCACACCCATGGTCTTGCCGGTTATCCGGTCGAAGAACGCCGCCGTCAACAACAGCCCGAGGTACGTCTCCGTCTTGCCGCCACCGGTGGCGAACCACACCGTGTCGACGTAGTTCGCCTCGTCGTCCGGCTCGACGAGGAACCGGATGGCCGACAGTAGGAAGCCGACCTGGAACGGCCGCCACGTGGTGTATCCACGTCCCTGAGCGCTGCGGGCGATCGCGTTGTTCATCAACTGGAACGAGCGCCGAATATCCGGGCGGGTCCGCAGCAGCTCGAGTCCGGTCCGGAGGCGGCCCAGTTCATCGAAGACGTCCGCCGCCGACCGATCCGCCTTGGCGCGCATCATCACCGTCCAGCCCTCGGCCGCCTGCCGCGCGTCCAGGACTGCCGGCGTCCAGTGCGCGTCGTCGTATGCGGCGAGCGCGTCCACCAGCGCGGTGAGATTGGGGAGCGGGTCGCTCGCCAGGGTCATGAACGACAGGTCTGGCTCGTCGTACGCGCCGTTCCAGTACGTCGGGCGGTAAGTCTGCACGTCCACACTGTCCGACGTGCGGAACATCCCCGGCCCGAGCACCTCGACGCCGACGTTGATTCCGTACACCGGCACGTCACGGTCGTAGCGGAAGCTGTCCGGCAGCGCCTCCAACTGGAACGGCACCGTCGGAAGACCCGAGACCTCGAGCTGCGTCTCGTACAGGTGCGAGTCGGTCAGTCCCGGCGCCTTCTCCGGACTGGTGTTGACCAACTGCACGACCAGCTCGGTCTCCCTGTGCCACTCCTCGACGTCGACCCGCACCTCGGCTGCCAGGCCCGGCGCACCCACCGCCGCAAACGCATCCTCCAGCTGTTTACCTCCGAAGGAGCCACCCCCCGCGTCGACCAGCACCGACACGACCTCCTCGACGAGATCGCTGCGCCACCAGCGCCGCTTAGGGTCCGGCCCGTCCTTCGGGTCCTTCACCCACGCCCGCGCCCGCACCTTCACCGTCATCGACCACGACGGCGCCTCCGCTGGCCGCAGCCGAATGCCGATGGCGCAAGGGTCCAGCCGCTCCGACCGCTCGTCGGCGGCACCCTTTCGGACCTCGTCCTCGCAGGCGATCCGGCCCAGCCAGAACGTCCCCGACGGCGCGACCTCCAACCGCGTCAGCCCGTCACCCCGGCCCGCCGCCACCACCCGACGGTCGAGCCAGGCGACGAACGCCTCGCACGCCTGCTCCTCCGACTGGACCCCCACGCCGCTCATGACGCCTTCCTCCCCACGGAAACGCCGGACCAGCCGGCCTTCTGGTTGTCGCCCAGGTACGACCACAGCTCAGCTGCCTCTCGGCTCTCCCGGAGCGTCGCGAGTGACTTGTTCTGGATCTGCCGGATGCGTTCGCGAGTGATGCCATGGTCGGCGGCGATGCTCTCCAACGTTTCCTCGTCACCTGTGCCAAGGCCATACCTGCGTTTCAGGACGCGAACAGCCCGCTCCGGCAGGAGTGCCCCGAGGAGGGTAGCCAGGTCCCTGTGGAACATCGCGTGGAGGACGATCTCCGCCGGGTCGGTTCGTCCATCGCGGTCCTCCTCGGAGACCAGGATGTCCGACAGGCGGAGGTCTCCCTCTTCGCCGAGAAGCACGTCGATACTGCGAATCGGTCGGTCAAGATCTAGTGCCCACTGCACCTTTCCTGGCTCCATGCCCGTGAACGCAGAGATCTCTGTCAGCGTGGGCTCCCTGTCGAGCCGCCCGGTGAGTTTTGAGACCGCTCGTTTGACCTTCACCACCTGCTCGTGGGCATGGATGGGGATCCGGATGAGTCTGCCGCGGTCGCCGATGCCGCGCTCGATCGCCTGCTTGATCCACCACGTCGCGTAGGTGGAGAACTTGAAGCCCTTCGATCCATCGAACTTGTCGGCCGCACGCATCAGGCCCAGGTTGCCGTCCTGGATCCGGTCGGCGAACTCGACGCCGCTGAACTGGTAGTGGGGAGCCTTAGCAATCGAGACCACAAGCCGCAAGTTCGCGCAAACCAACTCGGCGTGTGCACGGCGCCCAGCCTGGACCCGCGTTTGGAGGCTCCGCCGTGCGCTCCGCGCGAGCCCGTCCTCGCCCGCCGCGTCTAGCTCCTCCTGGGCGGCGACGCCCTGCGAGATCAAGGACCACAGCTCAACCTCCCGCGACCCATCGATCAGGGGGTATCGGGCGATAGTCCGCAGGTACTGGCCGACCGAGTCCTCCTGGAGCTCGTAGCCCTTGGGGGCGGCTCGCCTCGGCCGGAGGTCCGTGGAGTCGGGCAGGTCGACCCCCGCTTCCTCTAGGAGCTCCAACAGCTCGCCGTGCTCAGCGGGGGAAAGCTTCCGCTTCGTGGCCAGCAGCGCCACCTCGGCGCGGGTGAGCTGCCCTCCCGTACGGGACCAGTCGCCCAGGAGGTCGTCGAGCGACTGGCCCACGACGTCGTCGGCGGCCCGCGGTGCCGGAGACTCGGGCTCCTGCCCGAACATCCACGCGAGGTCGTCGCCCGGCGCGTCCGTCTCAGCATCCTCCGCCGTGCCGTACGGCACGGCGCGCGTCTCTGCCGCGCCGGCGGGAGCGAGCAGGGCGGCGACGAGCTCATCTGCGGTGGGATCGTCGTCGGCGGAGCCATCGGCGATCTGTATGGCCATGGGAGTAGTAGGAACGTCAGTGACGTCGCCCCGTGTCAGGGCAACCAGCAATGCGTCGACGTCGCGGTGGGTCAGGCGGTGGCGGACGACGAAGTCGGTCACGAGGGACTGGCTCAGACGTTCGCCGCGGCGGTCGAGGATCGTGCGCAGCTCGTCCACGAGGGCGCGCGTGATGCGCGTCGGCGTGCGTGTGGAGCGCTGCACCGACAGTCGTGCCAGCGTCGCCATGATCGCCGCCTCCTCCTCCTTGGTGGGAGGCCATCGTAGGGACTGAGTCCGACAGAAGTTCACTAATGGAACAAATGTTGTATAGCCTCATGCAAGTCGTCAATCGGCCGCCTTCCTGCCTCCCATGCCGTCTGGCGCTTCCCCTAAGGGTGGGTCCACAGGTCAAGCACTGTCGCAGGGGTGACGGTCCTGTCGGATCGTCGCAGGTAACCGGACACGCCTGCAGCCCCCGTTCGGTTCCATGATCAGGACAGTGAGCTGACGGGTCGGGGCCGGTGCGCCGAGATCGCGTGGCCGAGCGTCGGACGGCGTCGACGAGGGTTGATCCATTAGAGTTCCAGCATGGCCCCCCGACCCGTCACGATCTCTGCCGTTGATCTTTTCTGCGGCGTCGGCGGGCTCTCCCACGGGTTGCAGGACGCAGGTATCCACGTCGCCGCCGGCGTCGACCTCGACGGCACCTGCGACTATCCGTACCGCGCCAACGTCCGGGCGCCGTTCCACAGGCGCGACGTTCGCAACCTAGCGGTCGATGAGCTGGCCGCCATGTGGCCCGCCGGCGCCGTCCGCGTTCTCGCAGGATGTGCGCCCTGTCAGCCGTTTTCGTCGTACCGCCGAGGTGTCGACACTTCCCAGGAAGCCCAGTGGCCCCTGGTCGACGAGGTTCGCCGACTGGTCGAAGGCGCGCTCCCCGAGATCGTCACGATGGAGAACGTCCCTCGCATCGGGAGCACTCCCGTCTTTAGGGACTTCGTTGCGCGCCTCGGGACGCTCGGATACCGAGTGAACTTCGGGTCGTGCTACTGCCCCGCGTATGGGGTGCCGCAGCACCGTCGACGAATGGTCCTGGTCGCCTCACTACTAGGTGACATCACCGTGCCCAAGGGTGCGACCGCGCCCGCCGACTACGCCACCGTCCGCCAGGCCATCGGCGCACTGCCCCCGGTGGGCCATGGAGAGACCCATCCGGGCGATCGTCTCCACAAGAGCCGGACCTTGACCGAGATCAACCTCGAACGTATCAAGCGGTCCACACCTGGGGGTACCTGGGAGGAATGGCCCGAGGAGCTGAGGGCGCCCTGCCACCGCAAGGCGTCGGGTGCGACCTTCCGCAACGTGTACGCCCGCATGGTCTGGGACGACCCGTCCCCGACGATCACTACCCTGGCCTACAGCTTCGGCGCGGGCCGGTTCGGGCACCCCGAGCAGGATCGAGCCATGACCCTCCGAGAAGCCGCGAACCTGCAGAGCTTCCCCTCGGACTACGAGTTCGTGGCACCGGGCGAACCGGTGCAGTTTGCGCCACTCGGCCGGCTCATCGGCAACGCGGTACCGCCCCGGCTCGCTGCGGCGGTGGGAGAGGCAATTGTCGAGCACGTAAGAGCGGCCAAGGGCGCTGTGCGTAAGGTTCCGAGAGGTCGGAGCGTGCCTGCCGCGCGCTGAGATGCATTGCGCCGATGCTTCGCGCGGTGGTCTACAGAACAACCGAGCCATGGCGTTCAATGTTCACGGGCCATGTCAAGGGTCTGCCAGCGCGGTAGGCGTGCGACCGCCGGCCGCAGGGACAGCAGTCACTGTGGACGCCGGCTTACGCCATCATGGGCGCCCTTTGCGAACGGGCGTGAGCATGTCAACGAGCGCGTCGGAGGGCGCCTCAGTTCACCCCGCACGACGAGGCCAACCGCCTCGTCGTCGAGGACCCGGTCGCGTTCTGCTCGCCGTCGTCTTCGACCAGGCCATCCCCTCCGATCGCGCTTGGCGGCCATACGACCTCAAGCTTCGTCTGGGACATCTGGGTCCGGGCGGATGGCCGCAGAGCCCGGGCGGGTCCGGGGCGCCGTGGCACAGGCGCTGGCGCTGCACCGCTACGTGAGAAGCCTCCCCGGCTGGCTAGTGGAAACCGCTCCCAAGGTTCTTTAGGAGTACGCCGGTCAGGCCGCTCGATCTGAGCTGGTCGGGCCCAGGGCCGCCGAACTCGCGCGCGCTTCCGCCGATTCCCTGGCATCGGGCAGACGAAGGCCGCCATGGCAGTGGAGAATCTCGCCCGCGACCTGGGGGTGCCGATCGCCGACCTGTCCGGCAGTGACATCGCCTGCGACGTACACGTGCGTCGGGTGTTCCTGCGGACGCACCTTGCCGAGTACGCCGACCTGGACCACATCGTGGATGTGGGCCGACGTCTGCACCCTCGGTGACCGGGCGAACTCGATTACCCCGCCTGGCTGGTCGGGCGGCAATGGTGTGGCGCCGGAGGTCCTGACTGGGGGGCCTGCGTAAAGCGTGAAGTCTGGTCACGGGACGTGGGCCAAGCGGCCGCCGTTCGAGGTAGCTGAGCGGAGCAGCCAAGAGCGCGGAGGCGCTCTCGCGCAACCTTCCGGATTATCTGCCGGCTCGATCGGCGACGAAGACGCCGCGGCCGGGTGCGCCGACGACGATGCTGCGGTCGCGCAGGAGGGCTATCGCCCGAGCCGCCGTCGAGAAGGAGACGGAGTAAAGGTCGGCGAGCTGTGAGTACGAAGGCAACTTGGCTCCGGGTTCGTACTCGCCGGCCTTGATCCTTGCCGCGATGTCGGCGGCGATGTCGGTATAGCTGAGCGGGATCGGGGACACGTAGATCCTTTCGGGCTGGCACCTAATACTCCAGCCGGGGATCGTGATCATGGTTCGATGAGGGCTTGTCGGGTGTAGTGGCTGGCCTTGGCGCGGGCTTGGTGGCGGCGTCGACGGATGG
>NZ_JBIALB010000032.1:0-32719 GCF_042872965.1 Micromonospora sp. NPDC005087
CCGATGGCTCCACGTCCTTATCCCACGCTGTCCGCTATGGACGCTATGCCCGTGTCATGCCGAACCGCGCCCGGATCCTTGCTGAGATCACCTCACCAGATCGAAGAACAGTTCCAGGAACGTCGGCCGCTGCGGACTCTCACGCCTACGCAGCAGATTGGCCACCCTGTTCGTCGTCACCGGCCCGTCCGCTTCGTCGGCATGTCGCTGAAGCAGTCGTACCACGGCAGCGGCGCGGAGAGCACCGCGATGGACGCTGTCACCACCGTTGAGGCAGGATGCGCGAGATGCTCGCACCGATCCCGCGCTGCGCCGGCGTCGTCGCAACGCTGTCCGTCGTCCTGATGGCTGGTTGTGGGACCCCGCAGCGGACGACCACCGCCGCACCCACCTCCAGCGTTCCCGACCCGGGCACCGCGGCGGCGCAGAGCGCCGCGCCGACCGTACCGTCGGCGAGCCCGTCCGCACGGACCGGCATCGGCGCCCGCCCGCGCCCGCCCGCCTCGGCGTGCCCCGTGTTCCCCGCCGACAACGTGTGGCACGCCGACGTCTCCCGGCTGCCCGTGCACTCCCGCTCCGCGGCCATCGTCGGCAGCATCGGCCCGGCCGCCGCCGTGCACGCCGACTTCGGCGCCGGCACGTGGCAGGGCGCACCGATCGGCATCCCGGTCACCGTCGTCGGCGCCGGGCAGCGACGGGTGCCGGTCACCTTCTCCTACGGCGACGAGAGCGACGCCGGGCCCTATCCGATCCCGCCGAACGCAGCGGTCGAGGGCGGGCCGCGCGGCGCCGGTGACCGGCACGTCATCGTCTGGGACCGCGACGCGTGCCGCGTTTACGAGCTCTTCGACGCCCACCCGGCCGGAGAAGGCTGGCGAGCAGGGTCCGGGGCGGTCTTCGACCTGCGCTCCAACCGCATGCGGCCGGCCGGTTGGACGTCCGCCGACGCCGCCGGACTCTCGATCCTCGCCGGTCTGGTCCGCTACGACGAGGTGGCCGCCGGACGGATCGACCACGCGATCCGGGTCACCGTGCCACGCACCCGCAGCGGTTGGACCTGGCCAGCGTCGCACTCCGCATCCGTCAACAAGGAGCCCTCGTTGCCTCAGCTGGGTCAGCGACTGCGACTCAAGCGCTCTGTCGACGTCTCCCGGCTACCCCGGCAGGCCAGGATCGTCGCCGAGGCGATGCGGCGGTACGGCGTCATCGTCGCCGATCACGGCTCGGCGTGGTTCATCTCCGGCACGCCCGACAGGCGATGGGACAATGACGCGCTGCACACGCTGGGCACTCTGCGCGGCAGCGACTTCGAGGTTGTCGACGCCACCGGACTGATGGTGAGTCGCAGTTCCGGCGAGACCCGCTGACCTCGCAACAAAGAGTGTGAGTTCGTGGTGGGTGCGGACCGCCGAACGTTGAGCGTCACCAGGAATGCAGCTTGGTGACGGGGCCGCTACATCCAGATGTACTCCTCAGCGATGGCGCCGTCGCGCCATTTCGCCACCGTCACCATCCGGCTGCCGTCTTCCAACTCGCCCACCACGCAGGTCCACTCTCCCGACCCGAAACCGATGGGGTGCGACTTGATCTGGATTGGCGTGCCACCGGTGCTCTCGGCGAACGCCTCCATGGCGTCGATGTGCTCCTGGATGCCGTGGGTCTTCGGTTGCCCTTTCAGGTCCACGAGAACGTCATCCGTGTGGTGGTGGGCGAACACTCCGTGCCAGTCGGCCGAGTTCCATCCCACGAAGTCGAGTTCATCCATGCCCTTCAGATTGCGGGTGACCTGGTCGTCGGTCATGCCAATCCCCCTTCCACGGCCCTTCAGGAGTACAGCTCTGAGTTCACAGCAAGCGTACGGAGACCTGCGGGATCCATCAGGCGAACGTGGCGAGTCGGGGCCGTCGGCGGTGGTCGACAGACCCGATCAGGAGAAGTGCGTCTTCGGCCGGGTCATTCGCTCCCCATCGATGATCAGGTCGACCTTCTCGTTGTAGAAGGCGATCAGCCCGGCGATCGGCAGGAGCGCGCTTGTGGGGAAGGTGTACGACCAGGCCAGGTCCGGGTGGACCGTGCCCGCGACACGCACGGACCAGTAGCGGCTGGTCCGGCCCTTGTACGGGCAGGAGCTCGTCGTCTCTGACGGCACGAGGTGCTCGAAGTTCACCTCGGTCTGGTTGAGGTAGTAGCGAGTCGGCAGACCGGTCTCGAAGACCAGCACCGGCGACGCCGACTCGGCCAGCACGACCCCGTCGAGTTCCACCCGTACGCGGCGGGTGGACCGTATCGCGTCCACCCGGGCATACGGGTTCCGAGGGTGTACGAAGATCTCTTCGTCCTCTTCAAACCAGCTGTCCATGGCGGCCCAGTCGAACCGAACGGTGTCCGCCAACCCGGGTAGCGCGTCGTCCCCGTACCACCGGGCGGACGAAGGACGGATCGTCTCGCCGCTCCGCAGCCCATGCACCTGTCCGGTCCCACAGCGGACCTGCTCCGTGCGGTGCTCATCGATCAGGAGGTTGCGGTTCACGTCGGCGGCCGGGATGTAGTAGTGGGGGTAAAGGGGCCACTCCCACACGTACCGCGCCTGTCTGGTGTCCAGCACCAGTTCGCCGGCGAGGTAGGCGCGGATGCGGCGGGGCACCGGCTCAACGCGGTCGTCCGGGCCGATCGCCTTCGGGTAGTCCGGCACGATGTCCTCCAGTTCAGCTTCGGGGGCACTGGCTCAACGATCAGGAGGGCTTGCGTGCCTCGCCGATTCAGTGGGCGCTGACCTGTACCAGTTCGTACGGCGTCAGCGTCCACCCATGACAACGCTCAAGGATGAGAAACATTCGGGGTCAGCCATGCCGACCGACCCTGGTGATGAGTTGTCGCGCCCGTACCCGTCACACCTATGACGGGACACGACGAGGCGGAAGGATGACGTGATGAGTGCGGACACGCGGCTGGAGGAGCTGGGCGTGAGCGGGCTGGGCGTTAGCGGGCTGGGCGAGGTCGATGAGCGGGCGTTCTCGGGGCTGGCGGAGCGGCACCGGCGGGAGCTGCACGTGCACTGCTACCGCATGCTCGGGTCGTTCGAGGACGCCGAGGACACCGTGCAGGAGACGTTCCTGCGTGCCTGGCGGCGGCGGGAGACCTTCGAGGGGCGGTCGACGTTCCGGGCCTGGCTGTACCGGATCGCCACCAACGCCTGCCTGGACCTGCTCGCCAAGTGCCGCCCGGAGCCCGCGACCGGCGGCGAGGTGCTGTGGCTGCAGCCCTACCCGGACCGGCTGCTCGACGAGCTGCCCGCGGGCGACGCGGACGAGCCGGAAACCGTCGCCGTCGCGCGGGAGACGATCGAGCTGGCGTACCTGGTCGCAGTCCAGCACCTCGCGCCGCGCCCGCGGGCCGTGCTGATTCTGCGGGACGTGCTCGGCTGGCCGGCGAAGGACGTCGCGGAGCTGCTCGGGGACTCCGTCAACTCGGTGAACAGCGCGCTGCAGCGGGCCCGCGCCGGCATGCGGGAGCACCTGCCCTCCGAGCGGCAGGACTGGACCGGCGACGAGATGGACGCCGGGACGCGCGAGCTGGTGCGTCGCTTCACCGACGCCAGCGTGGCCACGGACATCGACAGACTCGCCGCACTGCTGCGGGACGACGTCCGCTGCTCGATGCCGCCCACGCCGGGCCTGTTCGTCGGCCGCGACGCGGTGGTGAACGACTGGGTCGAGGACGGCTTCGTGGGCATGAAGGGCCTGCGCGGCGTCCCCACCTCCGTGAACCGGCAGCCCGCCATCGCCTTCTACCTCTGGCGCAAGCGAGAGGGCGCGTACCTGCCGCTGACGGTCGACGTGCTGCGCGTCACCGGCGGGGCGATCACCGAGATCATCACCTTCCACGACGACCAGTTCCCGCGGCTAGGGCTGCCGGAGCGCCTGCCGGCGGACGGCACGGAGTAGTCCTGATGAGGAACGACATGAACAGCATGGATGACACCAGCGTCGTCGCAGGCCCGGCATCGGGCCGGACCAGCCGCACCCGCCGACTCCGCGGGCTCGCCGTCACCGGCTTCCTTGCCACGCTCGCGGCGATGGTGACCACCACCCTCGCCGCTGCGCTCGCCCAGGCCGTTGGCGTCGACTTCGAGATCCCTGATGGCGGCGAGACGATCCCGTTGGCCGGGCTCGCCGTGGTGACCGGCTTCTTCTCGGTCGTGGGCGTCGTCATTGCCGTCGCTCTTCTTCGTTGGAGCGCTCGTCCTGCCGAGCGATTCGTGTGGACGGCAGTGTCGCTGACCGCGATCTCGTTGGTCCCGCCTCTCCTCGCCGGGGCGAACGCCGCCACCACCACCGCTCTCCTCGGGCTACACCTCGTCCCCGCGACGGTGATGATCCCGACCCTGGCGCGGAGCCTCCGCGCCCGGACCGATTGACGACCCCGCAACGGGACAACGCGCGGCGCAGGGCGTACCCGAGCGCACCAACGTGTCCTGCTGCCCTCCATTCAGCGGGTCGCGGCCCGCCTCAGCACGGCGACGATCTCCCCGATGTCGCTCTCGGAGAGCCGGGGCAGTTCGGTGGCGAACTGCTGGTGCGCGGCGGCGATCACTCCCTGCGTCGGCGCGCCGGCTTCGAGCGCCAGCTTCAGATCCTTCGCGGCCAATCCGTACGAGAACTGCGTGGGCGCCTCGGGGCTGTCCACCCGGGCGCGCACCCGCGGCACGAGTGAACCGAGGGCGGTGCCGCTCAGCGCCGCCAAGGTGGTCTCGGTGGACAGCCCGAGCCGATCGCCCAGCGCCAGCGCCTCACCGACAAGCACGAAGGAGCCGCACAGCGCCACGTTGACCACCAGTTTGACGGCCGCGCCCGCACCCAGTGGCCCGACATGCTGGACCTTGCCGAGCACCTCCAGCACCTCGCTCACCCGGGCCAGGGTCTTGTCGCTGCCACCGAAGAGGATCGCCAACTCGCCGGCTGCGGCGGCCGGCAGACTGCCCTTGACCGGGGCGTCCGCGAGGTCCACGTTGGGCAGTCGATCGTGCAGCGAGGCGATGTGGTCGGGGCCCACGGTCGACATGTCGACCAGCGTCGCGGCCGGGTCAAGCGCCGCGGCGGCACCGTGGTCGCCGAAGAGCACCGCGTCCACGGCGGCCGGGCCGGTCAGCATGGTGATCACCACTTCGGCGCCGGCGACCGCCTCGGCGGGAGTCGCGGCCGCCCGGGCCCCCGCCTGCACCAGCGCCGCCGCCTTGTCGGCGGTACGGTTCCAGACCGTCACCTCGTGATCGGCAGCGACCAGCCGACCGGCCATCAGGGAGCCCATCCGGCCAAGGCCAATAAACCCGATGCGTGTCATCCGCACAACCTAGCGTCACCCGGTGCGGCGCGGCCCTCCCGCTCACCGACCTCGCCCGTCGGTCGGTCGCGGGTAGGGTTCGGCGGGTGACTGTCGACCGGACGCCGCTCTTCGTGGTCGCCGACGTGCACGGCCACCGTGCCGAACTGCGGAACGCGCTGCACGATGCCGGCCTCACCGACGCGGCCGGGCACTGGTCCGGCGCAGACGCGCGGCTGTGGCTGCTCGGTGACTACGTCGACCGCGGACCCGACGGCATCGGGGTCATCGACGACGTACGGCGGCTGACCGGGCAGGCCGCCGCGGCCGGCGGCCAGGTGCAGGCACTGCTGGGCAACCACGAGGTGCAGTTGCTCGCGGCGTACCTTTTCGACACCACCACCGTGCCCGGCTGGCCGCAGCGGGACGGCTTCCGGGGTGGCTGGGCGCGATTCGGCGGTCGAGACGACGACCTGCGCCGGCTCGGCGACGAGCACATCTCGTGGATCGTCTCCCGGCCGGCCATGGCGGTGGTCGACAACTACCTGCTGGTGCATTCCGACACCACCCGCTACCTGGAGTTCGGCGACAGCGTCGCCGCCGTCAACACCGGGATCGCGGAGGCGCTCGCCAACCGGGACGCCGCCGGCTGGCGGGCGTTCTGCCGGCAGATCAGCGACCGTGGCGCGTTCCGGGACAGCGAGCCGGCCAAGCCCGACGACCCGGTGGCCACCATGCTCGGCACGTACGGTGGCGAGGTGCTGGTGCACGGACACAGCACGCTCACCAAGCACTTCGGGGTGGCCCCCGACGAGGTGCGCGAGGCCCTGCGGTACGCCGACGGCCGCGTCCTCGCCATCGATGGCGGCGTGTACGAGGGCGGCCGGATCCTGGTCACCCGACTCGAGGGCGGATGAGCGCCGAGCGGGCGACCACCCGTCGGATCACGCGTCGCGCAGCTGCAGCGACAGCAGGCCGATCAGCAGTGCGCCCGCCGCCCACAGGGCCAGGACGCCCAGGCCCTGCCAAGGTCCGATCGTCAGCGACTCCAGTGCCCTCGTCGCCTGGATTTTCAGGCCGGCGGACATCGGTGAGATCCGGTCGATGCGCTTCAGCCACTGGGCGTCCGTGACCACTGCGCTCAGGATCGGCCCGGTGTACAGCAGGATGAGCATCGTGGCGATGGACCCGGCGGTGTCGCGTAACACTGCGGCGACGCCGTAGCTCAGCAGCGCCACCAGAGCGAGGTACAGCATGCTGCCGTACACCGCCCGCAGCGTCGGCTCATCGGCCAGCGAAAGCGAACGGTAGCCGTTGGCGGCGTTGAAGCCGTTGCCGGGCAGGACCTGCCGGGCGACGAGCAGCGCGCCGAGGACGCCGAGCCCGCCAAGGACGACCACCACGCCGGTGAGGACGGCCGCCTTGCTCAGGTACACCCGCCACCGGCGTGGCACCGCAGCCAGGGTAGCGCCGATCGTGCGCGTGCCGTACTCCTCGCTCATCATGAGGACGGCCAGCACGACCACAGCGATTTGGCCGTACCCGGCACCGGTGAGGCTGAGCTCGGGCAGGTCCTCGAAGCAGGTCGACGGCGTCGGGCACCTGGTGATGCTGGCCGCGGCCGTGACCACCGCGCCGATGCCGACGGTACCTCCGACGGCGGCGAGTACCAGCCAGACCGTGCTCGTCACCGTCCGCAGTTTCGTCCATTCCGCGCGGACCGCGTCCAGCGTGCTCATGCGTCCCTCCGGCGGACCAGCCACAGCGCCACGACCAGCATCGCCACCGCGTACGCGCAAACGACGGCGAGCCCGGCCCAGGGTTGGTCGTAGGCGCAGCCGTCCTGCGGCAGGCAGATGCGCGACACGTGGTCGTAGTGCGGGGTCGTCTGTTGAATCGTGAACCCGGCGGCCGGTGTCAGTCGCATCAGCCATGTTCCAACCGCTCCCGGCAGGCCGGTGGCGAGCAGCTGCGGCAGGAGGAGAAGCACGATGACGGTGGCGACCGCGCCCGCGGCACGACGCAGCACGGTGCCGAGCGCCAGGCCGAAGACCGCGATCGCGGTCAGCACGACGGCGGTGCCGATGACCGCCCGCAGCACCGCTGGATCGGTCAGTGACCAGTCCGGATACCTGGGGGGCAGGTAACCGTTCCGCCGCTGGATCGGTCCGACGACGAGCAGCGCGGTGACCGCGGCCACCAGTCCGAGGACGAACGCGACCGCGCCGACGACCAGCGCCTTGGCTGCCAGGACCCGCCTTCGTCCCGGAGTTGCCATGAACGTTGTGCGCAGCATGCCGTGCCGGTGCTCGGCGGTGACGAACAGGACCGCCACCGCGACGGTCGCGACCAGACCGACGGGAATGCCGGTGAGGCCCTGCGCGACGGTGTCCTCCGACGTCGTTCGCGGCGCGACGTCGCCGGTACCGGTGAGCGTCAACCGGTCGCCGACCCATGCGGCGCCGGGCGACGTGGCCGTTGACTCCTTGATGTCCGGTACGGGGGCGTCGTTGATTTCGTCGTCCTGCCAGCCGCGCCCCGGCTCGCCGGGCTCGGCGCCTGGTGCGCCGACGGGCTCCAGGGTGGGCCGCTCGAACATCGCTCGGGTGAAGGTCGGGAGTTGGACGACGCTGCCGCTGCCGAACTGCCGCTGCACCAGGAACGCGGGCGGTGAGGTGACGAATGGCCCGACCTCGACGGTCTGCGGCAGGCCGGCCACGGTCACCGTCCCGACCGGCGTCCAGGAAACGCCGTCCGCCGACTGGAACGCGCCGATCGTCGCGCCGACCCGGGTGAGCCGGAGCCAGGTCGGCGCGCCGACGGCGGGGCCGGCGACGTCGGTCGTGAAGTTCGACTGCAGCCGGACACCGTGCCCGGCGGTCACCATCACCGCGGCGTAGCGCGCGCCGGGCCGCACGCCGTCCTTGATCATGAGCCCTGCCTTGGTCCACGTGGGCAGCTCGATCTGCTTGTCCTGTGCGTCATCCTGAGAAGCCTGGAAGTCGAGGGATGTCTCGCTGACCCGGGTGGTCACGCTGCCGTCGCCGGTGAGCGGGCGGTGCACGAAGTGAAACCGGTCCTGCACCCAGGTGCCGTCAGGGCCCGCGACGATCGAGTCCGGGTTGCCGGGTCCGCTGCCCGCGGCGGCCAGCAGGCTGACGAGAACGGTCAACACCGGCGCGGCCAGCAGGGCGAGCGTCCAGCGACGGACCGAGCGCAGCTTCGTCCACTCGGACAGCAGGAGCCGTCCGAAGCCGGGGTGCCCGGGGCCCGGTATCGGGTCCGCGCCGTGGTGCACAGTGGTCATCGGGCATCCCGCCCGTCACGTCCGCCGGTGGCGGCCCCGAACTCGACCGCGTCGCGGGTCAGTTCCATGTACGCCTCTTCAAGGGACGCCCGGTGCGCGGACACGCCGGTGAACGTCACCCCGCGGCGGGTGAGCAACTCGACGACGCGTTCGACCGGCAGCCCGGAAACGATCACCGTCTCCCCGTCGGTGATGGCGGCGAGCGCGCCCGCGTCGGCGAGCGTCGTCATGGCCTCGGTGCGCATGCCCGTCCGGACCGCGACCCGGTCCCCGGACGCCGTAGAGACCATCTCCCGAACGGTCGTGTCCGCCAGCAGACGGCCGCGGCCGACCACCAACAGGTGATCGGCGGTGTCCTCCAGTTCGCTCATCAGGTGGCTGGAGATCAGGACCGCGCGGCCCTGGTTGGCCAGCGACCGCAGCAGGCCGCGGATCCACTGGATGCCCTCGAGGTCGAGGCCGTTGATCGGCTCGTCGAAGATGACCACGGCCGGGTCACCGAGCAACGCGGCGGCGATGCCGAGACGCTGCCGCATGCCGAGGGAGAACCCGCCGACCGTCCGCTTCGCGACCGTCGCGAGCCCGGCCAGGTCGAGTACCTCGTCGACGCGCCGAGCCGGGATGGCGTTGGACCGGGCGAGCCAGAGCAGGTGGTTGCGGGCGCTACGCCCCGGGTGCGCTGCGGACGCGTCGAGCAGCGCGCCGACCGTGCGCAGCGGCCTGGTCAGCGTTCGGTACGGCCGGCCACCGACCAGCGCAGTGCCCTCGTCGGCCGTGTCGAGGCCGAGGATGATCCGCATCGTGGTGGACTTGCCCGCGCCGTTCGGCCCGACGAACCCGGTCACCATGCCGGGCTCGACGGTGAACGACAGGTCGTCGACGGCCACCGTCGAGCCGTACCGTTTGCGCAGCCCACGCACCTCGATCGTCACGCCGGGGCTGCACGGGGGAGACTCGGTCATGGCAGTAACGCTAGGCGGCCGGCGCGGCCCGGTCGTCCCCGTACGGAGCCGTCTTCCGGGACCGGGCCCGGGTGACATCGCGGCGGCGGCTCCCCCGCGCGGGGGACGGACACCGGGGGACGCGGTGGATCGGCTGGGCGGCGAGAATGGTGGCATGCGGGGCGAAACGCACGGGCGGACGGCTGCCGCCGTCGGGTGGTTCGTCGGACGGGTCACCAGCCTGCCCGAGTTGCCGGCGGCCGCCGCGGCGCTGCTCGGCTTCGCCGCGATGGTCGAGACCGTCCTGCGCGACGCGGTTTCCAGTGCCCTGCTGCCGGCCGCGCTACTCCTCGCCGTCTGCGCCACCGCGCCGGTGGCACTACTGCGGAGTCGGCCGGTGTCGGCCGGCGTGATCACAACGGCGGCGGCAACGCTCACGCTCGCGTTGTACCCGCGGCCGCCGATCGCGGTGCTCGTCGCCGAGGTCGCCGCGCTGTACCTGGTAGGGCGGCGCCGTCGGGCCACCGTGTCCGGCTGGTTCCTACCGCCGTTCGCCGTCTACGCGCTCCTCGGCCCGCCGGGCGGCGGCGTCGACGGGCGGATGTTCGCCTTCGCCGTCGCGGCGGCGACAGTCGGGGCGGCCGGCGCGGGTGCCGCCGTGCGGGCCCGGGCTGAGGCCGCGGTCCGCGACGAGTCCAGCCAGGCGACGGAAAAGGCCCTGCTCGCGTACGCGGCGCGGGGCGAACGCGCCCGCATCGCCCGCGAGCTGCACGACGTCGTGGCTCACCACATATCGATGATCGCGGTGCAGGCGGAGACGGCTCGGCTGACCACACCGGGCCTGCCGCCCGACGGAGCGAAACGCCTCCTCGCGATCGGCGACACGGCGCGGGCGGCGCTCACCGAGATGCGTCGGCTCCTCGGGGTCCTGCGCGACGATACCGAGGAGCCCGGGGTGACCGGCCAGCCCCGCACCCCTCAGCCCGGCCTGCGGCAGCTGACCGAACTGCTCGACGAGGCACGCAACTCGACCGGGGCGGGCGCGCGACTGCTCGTGCGCGGCCGGGTCATCCCGCTCGATCCGGGGGTGCAGCTCACCACGTACCGGATCGTGCAGGAGGCGTTGACCAACGTCCGCCGGCATGCGCCTGGCGCCGCCGTCGACGTCGAACTGGCGTACACGAGCGATGCGCTGCGCGTGCGCGTCCGTGACAACGGCCCCGGGCCGGCCCCCGGACGGGCCGCCAAGGTCGGACACGGCCTGCTCGGCATGCGCGAGCGGGTCGCCACCGTCAACGGCGAGCTGTGGACCGGTCCGACGCCGACCGGCGGCGGCTTCCTGGTCGACGCGGTACTGCCGTTGCCCAAGGAGGCGACCGCGGTCCCGGGTGCGGATCACCGACGCGCCGCAACCGTCGTCGAGTCGGCCGGGGCGGACGGATGAGCGGGCCGGTGCGGGTCGTCGTCGCCGACGACCAGGAGGTCGTCCGGGCCGGCTTCGCCGCACTCCTCGACACACAGCCGGACTTCACGGTGGTCGGCAGCGCCGCCGACGGCGCGGAGGCGGTGCGGATCTGCCGGGAGCGGCGGCCCGACGTGGTTCTCATGGACGTGCGGATGCCGGTGATGGACGGCATCGAGGCCACCCGGCACCTCGCCGCCGCCGGCGGACCCCGTGTCCTCATCCTGACCACGTTCGACCTCGACGAGCACGTCTACGACGCCCTCGGCGCCGGGGCGAGCGGTTTCCTGCTCAAGGACGTCACCGCCGAGCGACTGTTCGACGCCGTCCGGGTCGTCGCGGCCGGCGAGGCGCTCCTCGCGCCGACGGTGACCCGGCGGCTGATCGGCGAGTTCGCGCGGATACGCCCGCGACCGCCCCGGCCCCTCACCCCGCTCGGCGTGCTCACCCCACGGGAGACCGAGGTGCTGCGACTGCTCGCCGAAGGCCTGTCCAACCCGGAGATCGCGGAGCGGCTCGTGGTGGGCGACGAGACCGTCAAGACGCACGTGAGCCGGCTGCTGGGCAAGCTGGGCCTGCGGGACCGGGCGCAGGCGATCGTCGTCGCCTACGAGACCGGGCTGGTCATCCCGCGCGGCAACCCGGGCTGACCGGCCCGTGCAGGCCCGCGGCCACCGTGGCCGGTGTAGCTGGCCGCGAGAGACGAGCCGGCCTCCGATGAGAAGTCACAAATCAGTCGTACTTTGGACCGATCTGGAGTCGCACCACCGTTCGTACGATGGTCCTATGCACTCTCGCCTGCACGCTGTGTTGGCCGAGCCACGTGTGCCACATGCTCCGTCCCGTGTGTGGCGCGACTGGGCGTTGATCGCCGTCCTGGCTCCGGCGATCGTGGTGGAAGGGGTCTTCCGGCCTGATCTGCCGTGGCGGGTGGGCTGCGTCGTCGTCGCGCTCGCGCTGCTGCCCACACTCCTGTGGCGGCGTACGGAGCCGCTCGCGATGGTGGCGATCGCGTTCGGCTTCACGACGGTCGGCCCATTCGTGCTGCCCGGCGATGCCTGCCAGATGTTCACGGCGAGCTTCCTGGTCCTGCTGGTCTCCGCAATGTTCCGCTGGGGCTCCGGCCGGGATGCCGTGATCGGTTCGTTCTTCGTGGTCGCCAAGGTGGTCGCCGCTGGCCTGGCCGGCTCTATCAATGGCGGCGAACTGGTCGCCGGCTTCGCGGTGATGTTCGCCGCCGCCACGCTGGGCACCGCGATCCGCTTCCGCGCCGCCGCCCTGCTGCGCGAGCTCGATCAGGTGAAGCTGTTGGAGCGCGAGCGGCTCGCCCGTGACCTGCACGACACGGTGGCCCACCACGTGTCGGCGATGGCGATCCGCGCCCAGGCCGGCATCGCCGCCTCGGCGAGCCAGCCCGGCGCCGCCGTCGAGGCGCTCCGCGTCATCGAGGCCGAGGCGTCCCGTGCGCTTGCCGAGATGCGCGCGATGGTCCGCGTCCTGCGCCGCAACCAGCCCGCCGACCTGGGACCCAGCCCGCAGGTCGCCGACATCGAGCGGCTCGCCGGCCGCTTCCGCACCGGGCCGGCCGTCGACGTGGATTTCCGCGGCGATCTCGGCGACCTTCCGCCCACGGTCGGCTCCGCGCTCTACCGCCTGGCTCAGGAGTCGGTCACCAATGCCCGTCGCCACGCCCGCCACGCTACCCGCATCGAGGTCAGCGTCGCGGCCGACGACACCTCCGTACGCCTGCGGGTCAGCGACGACGGCGAGGCCGGCGCCGCCCGCCCGACCGGCTCGCCCGGTTTCGGCCTGGTGGGCATGATGGAGCGCGCCGACCTGCTCGGCGGCACCTGCGAGGCCGGCCCCAATCGCGACCGTGGGTGGACCGTCACGGCCGTGCTCCCGCGCGAGGGGGCCGGCGCGTGACGGTACGCGTGCTCGTCGCGGACGACCAGGAGATCGTCCGTACCGGCCTCACCATCATCCTGAACACGCAGCCCGGCATCGAGGTCGTCGGTGGGGCTGGCGACGGCCGTCAGGCGGTCGAGCTCGCCCAGCGACTCCGCCCCGACGTGTGTCTCTTCGACATTCGCATGCCCGGCATGGACGGCATCGAGGCCACCCGGGCGCTCGCCGGGCCATCGGTCCCGGAGCCGCTCGCGGTGGTCGTCATCACGACCTTCGACCTCGACGAGTACGTGTACGCGGCACTGCGTGCCGGCGCCCGCGGCTTCCTGCTCAAGGAGGCTGGCCCCGACCTGCTCAGCCAGGCCGTGCACGCGGCCGCCAACGGGGATGCGCTGATCGCGCCGAGCGTCACCACGCGGCTGCTGAAGGCGTTCGCCGACGCGGGTCCAGCCGCGCCGCCGAAGCAGCCCATCGAGGCGCTCACCGACCGGGAGGAGCAGGTACTGGTCGCCGTCGCGCGGGGACGCACCAACAAGGAGATCGCCGACGAGCTCTACATCACGTTGAGCACGGTCAAGTCGCACATCACCAGCCTGATGACCAAGCTCGGTGTGCGTAACCGGGTCGAGGTGGCGATGTGGGCGTACGAGACCAACCGCTGTCGGACGCGTTGGTGACCGGCACAAGTACGACGACGGCGTACGACCATGGGCCGGCCCGATTGCGGCCCATGTGCTGATGAGCCGGGGCGGGTGCCGCGTCCACCATCGATGGCATGACGATGCGCGAGTGGCGGCTACCGGCCGCGTTGATCCTGCTGGGCCTGATACCGATGATCGCTGGTGCGGGACGGCTCACCGAGCTGGGCACCGGACCGGAGGTCACCCCGGCGAACGCTCGCTTCGTCGCCGACCCGCTGCCGGTGGTGCTGCACATCGTCGGCGCGGTGGTCTACACGACTCTCGGCGCCTTCCAGTTCGTACCCGGCCTGCGCCGTCGCCGCTGGCACCGTTTCGCCGGCCGGGTGCTTGTCCCCTGCGGACTGACGGTCGCGCTCTCCGGCGTCTGGATGGCGTTCGCGTACGACCTTCCGGCCCATGACAACGACGTGCTCGCCGGCATGCGGCTCGTCTTCGGCTCGGCCATGGCCGGCTCGATCCTGCTCGGCCTCGCCGCCGCGCTACGCCGGCACTTCGCACTGCACCGCCGCTGGATGGTGCGCGGCTACGCGATCGGCCTCGGGGCCGGCACCCAGGCGTTCACGCACGCGCCGTACCTTGTCGCGACCGGCGAACAGCCCGATGGGAACGTTCGCGCCGGCCTGGTGCTCGCCGGTTGGTTGATCAACCTTGCCGTGGCCGAGTGGTACCTGCGTCGTCCGGCTCGCGCAACGCCGTCTCGACCGGCTCGTCAGCCGCGTGCTGCTGCCCGATGACATCGTCCGACGGCGACCCCGGGGGGGACGAGCCGAATCCGCCGGCCGCATCGCTGCCGCCGCTACGAGCCGACCGCCAGTCGTAGTCCGAGCGCGACGAACGCGACCGCGCAGACTCGGTTGATCCGCCGCGACCAGCGGCCGTCGGCGAGCCGGCCGGCGAGTCGCCCGGCGCCCGCGCCCAAGGCGATGTCGACGGTGAGCTGCACCGTGACGAACAGCGCGCCAAGGAGCACCAGCTGGGCGGTGGTGTTGCCCGCCGCCGGATCGACGAACTGGGGCAGGAACGCCACGCTGAACAAAATCATCTTGGGGTTGAGCAGGTTGGTGACCAGTCCACGCAGGAAGGCGCGCCCGGCACGACCACCCGGCTGCGACGCACCGGAAGCCGAAGTGCCGGCGCCACGCAGGGCCTGCACCGCGAGGATGATCAGGTATGCCGCGCCAAGCCAGCGGATTGCCGTGAACAGCACCGGCGAGGCTGAGATCACCGCGGCGAGACCGAAGACGACTGCCGCCACGTGCACCGCCTCCCCCGCGGCGACGCCGAGCGCGGCCACCACCCCGGCGCGAGTGCCGTAGCGGGTGGCGTTGGCCAGCACGAACATCATGTCCGGGCCGGGAGTCACCATGAGGACGACGATCGCGGCCAGGTAGCCGGCCAGCGCCGGCACGGAGAGGCCGAGCACGTCTCAGCCCTCCCCGGCGCCGTCAAGCAGCGCCCGCCGCAGGGTCAACCGGTGCTCCCGGCGGATCTCCGCCTCTCGGTACCGGCGCCGGTCACCATCGGTTTCCGGCAGGAGCGGCGGCACCGTACGCGGCTGGCCGTTGTCATCGATGGCGACCATCACCAGGTGCGCGGTGGCCACGTCGGTGGGCGGCACCGCCCGGTCCCACCGGTCAGCGGTCACCTTGACCGCAACCTCCATCGAGCTGCGCCCGGCCCACGTGATGCGAGCGTCCACATGGACCACGTCGCCAACCCGGACCGCCCGGAGAAACGCGGTCTCGTCGATGGCGGCGGTGACGGCCGGTCCGTCGGAATGGCGGGCGGCGACCACCCCGGCGACGGAGTCGATGAGGTTGAGGATCCGGCCACCGTGCACCGTACCCATGAGGTTGGTGTGGTGCTGATCCATGATCTGCGACAGGGTCAGGTGTGAGGCCGACGGCGCTCGGCCGGCGATCGTGGCGGTGTCGTGCACAGCGGTAGTCCGTCCCTCGGGAAACCACACCGTCGGAACGCGGACACACGCTGACGAGCACGCACCCACGCACAGCGCGCGCGGCACGTCACCCGCTCAGCCCACCCGCGAGGCCGACGGCAGCGCACACGGTTGTGTACGCGGCACGGGCAGGTCTTCGGACTCGCGGGCATGGCCGGCTGCGCCGGTCTCCTACTGGCCGTCGCTTCCCAGGCCTCTGGCCCAGTGCTGATGACGGCGGTCGTTCCCACTCACCGCTGCGGGGCAGTCCCGGACTCACACCAGGTTCCCTCTTACGACGCCCAGCCAGTCACGACCGGGCGAACCAGCGCCGTCAGGAGCATAGCGGGTCCGCGACGCAGCCCAGCCAACGCGACCGCGAGGCAGAGCGGGCGTCGTCATCCACATGATGAAGATATTCAAATTCGTCGTCTTCTTTGACCGCACGCAACTGCCCTCGTCCTGGGCGTCGACCACCACGTACCTGGCGCGTACGCCGCCACCTACTACAACCCGTCGTATTGTTTGGCCGGGATGTCGTAGCCCTTGACGCCGGCGGCACCGGACACGGAGGTACCAGGTGACGGATGGTGACGAAATTACCGCGTGGGCCCTCGCGGCGGGTCGGGGCGACCAGGACGCGGCAGCTCGGTTCATCCGCGCCACGCAGCAGCAGGTCCGGCGTTTCCTCGCCGCGCTGATCTCACCCGGCGAGGCGGACGACCTGGCGCAGGAGACGTACCTCCGCGCGATGCGGTCGCTGCCGTCGTTCGCCGCGCGCTCGTCCGCCCAGACGTGGCTGCTCGGTATCGCCCGGCGGGTCGCCGTCGACCATGTGCGGGCCGCGACGGCGCGTCCGCGTACGGTGCCGCTGTCGCAGTGGCACGACGCCCCGGACGCACAAGGCGGCACCTTCGACGGGGAGATCGTGCTCACCGAACTCCTGCGCACGTTGGCACCGGATCGCCGGGAGGCGTTCGTCGCCACCCAGATTCTCGGCCTGCCCTATGCCGAGGCGGCCGAGGTCTGTGCCTGCCCGATCGGCACCATCCGGTCCCGGGTGGTCCGGGCCCGGGAAGACCTCGTCGCCGCAGTCAACGGTGGTGATCTGTCCACGCGGCGCAAGCGGGGTGGCACCGCCACCTGACGGCTACGACAGCGTGACCAGGGACGCAGACGCGACGTCGCGGACCATCGCGGGAACCAGGAAGCCCTGACGGCCGACTACCGGTACATGGGGTGCGAGCAGTGGCGTGAGGGGTTGTCGGCGCAGTTGGATGGCAAGGCTACGTCCGCCGAGCAGGACGACGCCGACGCCCACCTGGGTGGGTGCGCGGGCTGTCGACGCTGGTTCGAGCAGGCTGCGGCGGTGACCCGCCGGTCCCGGCTTACCCTCAGCGCCCCGGCGGGCGACCTCACCGACAGCATCCTCGCCGTACTGCCGTCACCCGCACCCTCCCTGACGCGGTTCCGGGAGCGACTCGCCCTCACCCTGCGTGCCGTGCTGGGACTCGTCGGCGCGCTGCAACTGGTGCTGGGCCTGGCGCAGATCGGTAGAGGCCCGTCCGGCGGTCACGACCATGCCAGTGCCATCGGGTCGGGACATCTGTGGCATGAGTCCGCGGCGTGGAACGTCGCCATCGGTGCGGGCTTCCTGTTCGTCGCGGTGCGGCGCACGCCCACCACGGGGCTGCTGCCCACCCTGAGCGCTTTCGTCGGCACGCTGGTGCTGCTGTCGGTCAACGACCTGCTGACCGGCCGGGTCGACCCGACGCGGCTGATCAGCCACGGCTTCCTGCTCACCGGGTACACGATCGTGGTCGCGTTGTCGCGATCCCGCCTGCGTCCCGATGGGCCACCGGCGCGCGGAGGTTCCGATCGGCCCGGTTGGCGGCTGGACGTCGATGACGCCCCGCAACCCACCGCGCCCACGTTGCGCCTGATCCCGCTCCACCTGGGCTCCGCGCGGGCCGCGGACCGCTGGGCGGCCTGAGCCGTCCGGCTGATCCTCTACGACGCCGTCATAAGCATTTATTACGGCTGATTCTGGAACTTTTCGTGCGGTAGAACCGACCAATCAGACGCCAGACCCGTCATCGAAGGGACAGTTCATGCCCAGCACGACCCTCGCCGCCCGCGTCGCCGCCCGGCCGCTCTTCTCGCTGCCGCACTCCTGGCGACCGGTCTCGCCGGCTGCGGGTCGGCGGACACCCCGTCGTCCGCCGCGCCGACGCCGTCGACGTCGGCGACCGCCGCCGCAGGTGTGGTCGGCGTCCGCGACCCGTGGGTGAAGCCCGCCGACCAGGGCATGACCGCGGCGTTCGGCACGCTGGTCAACGACGCCGATACCGACGTCACCATCACCGGTGCCACTACCGACGTCTCGCCCATGGAGCTGCACGAAATGACCATGAAGGACGGGAAGATGGTCATGCAGGCCAAGCCAGGCGGCATCGTCATCAAGGCGAAGAGCAGCCGGAGCCTGGCGGCGACCACCTGATGCTGATGAGTGTGAAGAAGCCGGTGCGGGCCGGCGACGAACTGGCCTTCACGCTCACCTTCGCCGACGGCAGGACCCAGACGTTCTCCGCAGTGGCCAAGCCGTTCACCGGCGCCCAGGAGAGCTACGCGCCCGGCCACGGGGCGAGCCCGACGCCGGAGATGAGCATGAGCTCGGCGTCATGATCCCAAAACCGGCATCCCGGCCGGTGAGCAGGCGTGGCCTGCTCACCGGCGGGGCCGTCGCCGCCGGGGGTGCACTCGCCGGTGCCACCGCGATCCACGACGAACAGTCCCGAGGCCGGGACGACAACCTGTCCGGGCCTGCGCCGGTCGCCGCTGTCGGCGCCGCTGTCGAGCCGTTCCACGGGCCCCGACAGGCCGGCGTCGCCACCGAACCGCAGGCGCACGCGGCGTTCATGGCGCTCACCCTGCGCGCCGGTACCGACCGGGCCGCGTTGGGTCTGCTGCGGCTGTTGACCGACGACGCCGCCCGCCTCACCGAGGGTCGGCCCGCGCTGGCTGACACCGAGGCCGAACTCGGGCTACTGCCCGCGCGGCTGACCGTGACCTTCGGTTTCGGGCCCGGGCTGTACCGGGCTGCCGGCGTTGACGAGCGGCGACCGGCGTCGGTGGCCGACCTGCCCTCGTTTCGCATCGACCGGCTCCAGCCGGCCTGGTCCGGCGATGACCTGCTGCTGCAGATCTGCGCCGACGACCCGATCACGGTCGCTCACGTCCAACGCGTCCTGATCAAGGACAGCCGGCCCTTCGCCACCGTGCGCTGGGTCCAGCAGGGCTTCCGTCGCAGCCCCGGCGTCGAGCCGGATGGCCGCACCCAACGCAACCTCTTCGGCCAACTCGACGGCACCGCCAATCCCCGACCCGGGACACCATTGGACACCGCCGTCTGGGTACCCGACGGGCCCGCATGGCTGCGCGACAGCACCACCCTGGTCGTACGGCGGATCAGCATGAACCTGGAGACCTGGGACCTGCTCGGCCGCGCCGACCGGGAACTCGCCAGCGGCCGTCGCCTCGACACCGGTGCCCCACTCACCGGCACCGCCGAGCACGACGAACCCGACTTCGCCGCAACCGGCCCCGACGGGCTCACCGTCATCCCCGACTTCTCCCACCTCACCCGCGCGCACGTCACCGACGACCGGCAGAGCATCCTGCGCCGGCCCTACAACTACGACGGCGCTCCGACGGCGGAAGGCCACGCCGACAGCGGATTGATCTTCGCCTCGTACCAGGCCGACATCGCCCGACAGTTCCTGCCCATCCAACGTCGGCTGGCCGACCGAGACCTGCTCAACGAATGGACCACCCCGATCGGGTCCGCCGTCTTCGCCATTCCGCCCGGCTGCCAGCCCGACGGTTGGGTCGGCGAGCAGGTACTCGGAGAATCACCTCACCGGAGCCTCCCCATGCCCGTAACGCCGTCCCGTCCGACCGCCGTCCAGTTCGGCGCCGCGGTGCTCGCCACTCTGGTGGCGCTGCTCATTCCCGCCAACGCGGCGTGGGCGCATCGCCGAGGGCTTAACCGCCCGAACCGATCAACGGCTCGGTCATGGTCGGACTGGCGCTGTTGCATTGTCGGATCGGTGGACGCGTTGAACCCGTGTCGGCCCCCGTGGTCAGATCGCTTGGGCGAGTTCGGTGAACGCGGCGGCGACCCGCAGAGCGGGCGGGGTGTCGATGGCGAGTTCGTAGTGTCCGCGGCGCAGGTTCTGCATGAACGCGTGGCCGGCGATGATCACCTGTGCTGTCTTGTCTGTTCGTAGCCCGCCCATCGGTCTCAACCGGTGTTGAGCTGGCTGTGATCAGCCTCGATCGGGTTATTGGCGTACGGCTCGACATGGTGCCACGCGGACGGGACCAGCTCATCCAGCACCCCGGGGTAGACCGGCGCGGCGTCGGTGACGACCTCGCTGTGTGTCACCTTCAATGTCGACAGCGCCCGGCGAAAGAACCTGCGGGCCGCTTCGGCGTCCCGGCGGGCCGAGACCAGCACGTCGATGACATGCCCGTCCTGGTCGACCGCTCGGTACACGTACCGCCACACGCCGTTGACCTTCACGAACGTCTCATCGACGAACCAGCGGTCACCTGGCGAGTGGCGGCTGAAGCTGGCGGCGCCGGCCAGCAGTGGGGTGAACCGCTGCACCCACCGGTAGGCGGTGACGTGATCGACCTCCACGCCACGTTCGACCAGCAGTTCCTCAACGTCGCGATACGACAGGTTGAAGCGTAGATACCAACGAACCGCGACCACGATCACCTCCGGTGGGAACCGGAACCCGGCGAACGCGGACGTCGGAGGCAGCCACGGTCCAGGTCGGGTCGATGACTTCACTGCTCAAGCCTGCCTCGATCTTGCCGACGTTCAATGCAACAGAGCCGAAGCCGACAACCTCCGCCACAAGCCCCGCTACCGGAACACGCCGACGGGCCTCAAGTTCCTCTGACCGGGCCGGCCGGGTCCTCGGCATGCGCGCGCGTCGGACGGGCAGTGACGGCGAACGGACTGTGACGGTAGCGCGAGCAGCCAGCACGCCTTGTCAGATCCGTACACCGGCGGGAGGGCCTCTAATCGAACGAGAGACCACGATCGCTGCCGCCCGAAGGCGGTGCCTACGGAGCTGGAGTGAACGACAAATGGGAAAGCGTGTATGGCCGCCCGCGTTCGCGACCGCGCGGACGAGCGGATACGTAGCCCTGAGGCGGCAGCCGCTCGAGCGCGACCGTCAAGGGCACGCGGCCACCACCTGCACCGAACACCGCTTCTTCCCGCATTCGCGCCGTTCATGTCAGCGGCGGAGCCAGCTCGCCCTGCTGAGCCGCACGCCGATGGCCCGTCGCTGCCGGCGTAAGCCAACCGGATGGCTCTGACGCGACGAGTACGCCCGGTTGCACAGCGAGTGCAAGACCATCACCGACCTGACCTTCGAGATCACGAGGCTCCTGGTCCGCCGCCTGGTTCTCGTGCTCCACGCGCCGTTCCAGTCCGCGATCGTCCGCCGGTTATCGCTGGCTTGGCTGCTTTCCTGGCTGCTCGCGCAGCCGCTAGGCTCCCCGCCCGATGTAGCCGCGGGTCCACGCCTCCGTGAATCTACCCCGGGTGATGGGCCCGGCCCGGCGCAGGTAGGCCACCATCAGCACCAGTCCGACACCCCCCATCGAGAGGAGCAGCCAGCGGGGCAACTCGCGCGATACTGGGGCCGGGGCACAGGCGGTTGGCGTCGGTTACCTGACTGGGTTGAGGCCGCGTCGGAGCGCATCGACTGTTTCGGCGGCCTGGCGCCGAGATACGGCCGCGCCCGTGATGGTGGCCGATCGGTGGAAGGTGCCGGGGAACAGGTGCAACTCAACCGACACGCCGGCATTCAGCAGGCTAGATGCGTAGGCCAAGCCCTCGTCACGCAGCGGGTCATTCTCGTAAACCGATACGTACGCCGGGGGGAGGCCGGAGAGATCGTCGGCGCGGGCCGGTGCCGCGTAGGGAGGAACGACCCCGTCACGCCCCCCCAGGTAGTGCCGCCAGCTCAGCACCGCGTCACCTTGGTTCCACAGCGGGGTGTCGCCGAACGTACGCATCGAGGTTGTGCCCAGCCGGTCATCAACCTCGGGGGCGTCGAGCAGCTGGAAGCACAGAGGTGGTCCGCCGCGGTCGCGGGTGAGCAGCGTCAGTGCTGCGGCGAGGCCGCCGCCGGCGCTCATGCCGTACACGCCGATCCGTGCGGCATCGACGCCGAGTCCATCGTATTCGGAGGCGATCCAGCGCAACACGGCCTCGCAGTCATGCAGGGCAGCCGGGTACGGATGCTCGGGGGCCAGCCGGTAGCCGACCCCCACGACGACTGCGTGCACTTGGGTGCACAAGTCCATGGCCTGTGCGGTGGCCGTCTCCAGGTCGCCCATAACGAATCCGCCGCCGTGCAGCAGGAGCAGAGCGGGAAGTGGGCAAGTGACGTTGGGCGGCGTGCAGACCCTGACTGGCACGCAGTTGCCATCCATACCAAGCACCTCGTGGTCGGCAACGATGACCTCGCCCCGTGAGGGTCGTTGCGCGCCCGCAGCGAGCTCCCGCATCCGGGCGCGGGCCCCGGCGAGGTCGTGGATGTGCAGGTCCGGCAGCGTGGGCAGGGCTGCTGCCAGCTCGGGATCCATGTACACTCTGCGACCCCCTTGCCAACTGGTGACAGTGTTCTCCTGGGCAACCCGGCCCTTCCACTGCCGTTGACGTTCCTGGCGCGGAGACGGACCAGGCATCGGTCCTCGCGCAGATCGGACTGCTCAGGCTGAACCAGCTTCCAGCCCTGAGCCGTGGTCAAGCTTCCGTTCTCACCGACGACACCAGCAGGCTGAACCACCTGAACCGGTCACCAGCGCACTGAACGCCCGTCAGTCGCCGTAGACCGCGCTGCCACGCGCTGATCCTGCTTCTCTGCTGGCAATGTACCAAGTAGGCCACGCGCCACGAGCTGTATCCCGGTGCGCCCCGCACATTTGGCCGCTTCCCACTGGAGCGTTAACTCACCCATTGCATGCACGGTGCCGCGACGGCACCGGGTCCGGCAAGCGCAGCCGCGGCGTGCCGGTTACAGCTGTTCGACGACCTGCCGCAGTTCCGGGTTGAGTGTCCAGCCATGCGTGTCGAGCAGCCCGCGCAGCTCGGCCAGCGCGGAGCGCGCCGGTATGCCGGTGGTCAAGGTCGTGTAGCGGGCGGCGACCGCCGGCGTGCGACTCTGACCGGCGGCGCAGTGCAGCAGCACCACATGCCCCTCCTTACGCAACTCGAGCACCATCCGGGCGGCCTGATCGACCACGAAGTGCGGCTGCGCATTGGCGCCGGGCTGGTCGACAAGCCACACCGACACCCAGTTGCCGTCAGCCACGTCGTCGAAGTCGTCGCAGCCGACGCGGCACAGGGAGACCACCGCGCTGGCGCCCGCCGAGGCCGCATCGGTGTGAAGGTTGCCAAGGATCACCCCGGGATCGTGCGGATGCGCCAGCATCAACGGTGCAACCGCAGGTCGCGGCGCGTGAGCGCAGCCCGGCCAACCGCCCTGGCCGGCCTGGCCGCCGTGGGCCGTCAACAAGGCCAGGCGGATCAGGTCCGCCGCACGCTTGTTCGGCCAGCCGTGAACGACGCGCTGCCAGGCCTGGGGCACCGCGGAAGAGCCCCACCGTGCGCCCAGCAGCGCCCCGGCGATCGCCGCGACCGTGTCGGTGTCGTCGCCGACACGCACCGCCGCCGCCAGAGCGCGTTCGAGATGCTGGCAGGGAAAACTCCCGTGGCCCGGATTGTGCTCCGGCACGTCGGTGTGGGTGATCGCCGACCAGGCGGCCTGCAACGCCGCGACCACGAACCCGTTGGGACGGAACTGCTCCGGCGGCTTGGACTCCGCCTCAGCCAACCAGCCCGACCACTGGTCACGCCGCCCTGCGGGCAGCAGGTCCAGACCCTCGCGTACGCCGTCGAACGTCCCGTCGAGAACCGCCCGGCGAATCCCCGCACACCACAGCACACACGCGTCCGCGGCCAGGGGATCGTGATGGGTCAGCTCACTGACCGCGCGGGCGGCCTCGGCGAGCGCCTCCGGCTCGCCGAGATAGGCCAGCGCAACCGGTGCGGTGCGCATCAGGGACCCGTTACCCGCGCTGCGGCCGGTTCTCCGGTGCAGGTCCGCAGCTGCGTCTCGCATCGCGGCGGCGATGCCCGCTCCGCTCAGGTGGGAGACCGCGTCGAGGACCTGCCGGGTCTGCACCCCGATGTCGCTGGCGCCCTCCCGTCTCCATCGCAGAAAGTTGCCGGCGATCCGGTCGAGGGAGTCGCTGGTGCGCAGGTCCGCCCCAGTGGCGGATACCTCTGCGATGCACCTCGCCATCTGGGTGTCATCGCTCGCTGTACTCACCAGGCGCGTACGGGCCGAGCCCCCCACCGCGCATCACCGGCTGCTCGCCGACCGCGAGCGGCAGCCGGAACTCGTACGGCACGCCCAGCGCGTCACCGCACGCCGCCCCGAGGAGAACACCCGCAGCCCGGTCGCTCTGGATCGCGTCCAGCGGCACCGCCGCTGCCATCAACTCCCCCACCCTCACCAACTCCTCACACCCTCATCGGCCTGGGCCAGTCCGGCGACCATACTGCGGCAGCGCGGCTGGAAACATCCTCACCCCGGCCGGGTTTGCCGCCCGCCGGATCGGCACTGCGCGGTTATCACGCTCACGCCGCCGATCGTTCGCCTGGCGAAGCGGAGGCTAGCAGCGGCCGCCGGAATGTCGCACCGCGATGATTCACTACCGTCCCGCAAGGCAAGCCCTGCTCGGTACCCCTGCCGTGCCACCAAGGAGACAACATGCACATCTCCGCACATCTGGATGTCGACCTGCTGGCACTCGAGACCGACGACCAACTGTCCGTGCTCGTCGAACTGACCGCACCCACGGCGTCGGCCCGCAGCGTGGCCATCAGCCGATCCGGGAACCCGAACCGGTACCTCGCGCCGGCGCCGATGCGGCGACGACGCGCACGGCCGGCGAGCCGGTCACGGTGCCGGGCTTGCCACCGCGGCGCCAGCTCCGCGACCAAGCCCTCAATCACCTGCCCGGACAGCCCCGTCATCCGACGATCCATCATGATCGCAGCACCAACCATGGCACGATCATCGATACTCAAGGATTCGCAACTGTGCACGAGGTCATAAGGGATGTCTCGTAACTGGGACAGCCGGCCGCCAGCTTGCCTACTGAGACACGCTGACGCCTTCGGGGCGGGGTGTCGCTGACTGGGCAGCGCCCGTTGACTCGGGCGCTCGGGCGCCCACAGTAGCGATCCGGGCGCCGCGCTGGGCCGGATCGCCGCAGACACCACCGCCGCGAAGCGGCCCAACCGGCTCGCCGCGCGTCGCCGCTCGTTGGCAGGTGAGGGTCGGGCGCAGCGGGGAAAGCGGCCGGATGGCCGACGATGCGCTGACCCTCTTCCTCGCGGGCGACGTGATGACCGGCCGTGGGGTGGACCGGATCCTGCCCCGGCCGGGCCCGTCCGACCTGCGCGAAGGCGCGGTCCGCGACGCGGAGACCTACGTCAGGCTGGCCGAGTCGGTCAGCGGGCCGATTCCCCGGCCGGTGCCACCGCGGTGGCCCTGGGGCGTCGCCCTGTCACTGCTGGACCAGCTGCGGCCGGACGCGCGGATCGTGAACCTGGAGACCGCGGTGACCGGCCGGGGCGAGCACGCGCCGGCCAAGTCGGTGCACTACCGGATGCACCCGGACAACGTGTCCTGCCTGGCCGCCGCCCGGCTCGACGTCTGCGCGTTGGCCAACAACCACGTGCTCGACTTCGGCCCGGTGGGCCTCACCGACACCCTCGACGCGCTGGCCGGGGCCGGGATCGCCGCCGCCGGCGCCGGCCGGGACGCCGCGGCGGCGTGGGAGCCGGCCCGGGTGGACCTCGGCCGAGGTCGCCGGATGCTGGTCTTCTCGGTGGCCGCCCCGTCCAGCGGGGTGCCCCCGTACTGGGCGGCCACTGCCGACGGGCCCGGGGTGGCGTACCTGCCGGAGACCTCCGCCGCCACCGCCGAGCAGATGGCGCGGCGGATCGCCGCCGAGGCCGAGCTCGCCGACCGGGTGCTGGTCTCCGTGCACTGGGGCACCAACTGGGGGTACGAGGTGCCGGCCGAGCACGTCGAGTTCGCGCACCGCCTGCTCGACGCTGGCGTGGACGTGGTGCAGGGGCACTCGTCGCACCACCTCCGACCGGTCGAGGTCTACCGGGACCGGCTGATCCTCTACGGCTGCGGGGACCTGGTCGACGACTACGAGGGCATCAGCGGGCAGGAGGTGTACCGGCCTGAACTGCGGCTGCTCTGGCTGCCCGCCCTCGACCCGGACACCGGCCGGCTGCGCGGCCTGCGGGCCGCCCCCGTGCGGATCCGCCGGATGCGTCTGGAGACCGCGAGCCCCGACGAGGCGCGCTGGCTCGCCGATCTGCTCAGCCGCCTCGGCACCCGTTTCGAGGTCGCCGCCGACGGGCTGCTCACTCTGGCCGGCGACTGACCCGGGTGGCCCGCGCCACCTACCGCCCGCCGTGGGCCCGGTGGCCATGGGCACACAACGTGTGCAGAAGCGCATCGATTGCCGGCTGCTTGCGCTCCAGTGCGGCGAGCTTGGCCCGGCACTGATCAAGCTCGGCGGTGTGTCCGCGCGCAAGCTGCGCGAGATTTTCGACGGCGACAGCTGGCGCAGCTGCACTCCGCCTCGCCGTCGATCTGGCAACTTTCACCACTTCATCGACGCCACCGGCCAGCAACTCCGCGACGCGGAACAGCATGCGATGCCCCCGACGGCGTGGACCGCTGGCCGCCTGACTCACCCACCAACCGCCAGCCGGGCCGGCAACACCGATCCCGCTAGTATCCACTCGCATTTCGTTGGCTGTCGGCTTGACGACACCACGCTGGACGCCGGTGCCCACCAGGCGCACTTTCACAAGTGCACGATGCGTATACAAAGGCGCGCTCACCGCGGTCGAGGAGCATCAAAATGTCCGACGTCGAGGTGAAATCCTACCGGTACCTGCGAACGGCGATGGTCGCCTTGCTGCTCGGCCTTGGAGCAGCGGTGATGTACCACAGCCTACAAGCGGGCGCTTTCCTGGCATCCGTTAGTGCCTACTACTACACGCCTGCGCAGGCGATCTTCGTGGGCGCCCTCATCGCCCTCGGGGCCTGCATGATCGCCTTGAAAGGGACGAACGAGGTCGAAGACGTATTTCTCAACCTCGGCGGGATGTTTGCGGCCGTGGTCGCAATCGTTCCCACGTCGCGCGGCTCTGACTATAGGACGGCGGTTCGCGCCTGCGAGCAGGCGGACAGTCCGGCGCTCGAAGAGCTGGACTGCCCCACGGTCCGGACGTTGGCCGAGGCCACCAAAGCGAACGTCGAGAACAGCACCGTTGCTCTGCTGTTTGTGGGCGCGCTGGCTCTCCTCGCCGCCATACTCTTCTACTCGTTGAAAGACCGGAGGACGCCTGGGGCAAAGTTCCCTCGGTGGGCATACGCAGCGGCGTTGGTGGTGTACGGCGGATCTGCCGGTGCTTTCGCGGCGTCCAGGGCGTGGTTCATTGATAACGCCCACTACATCGCCGCCGTTGGTCTGCTTGCATGCATCATCGTCGTGGCGGTGGCCAACGCACTTCGACGCGACCAGGGACGGCAGGAGACTCTGAACGCCGTTCCCGGCGCGCTAGCCCGATCCAGGGATTTCTACGCATGGTTCGCGCGGATCCTGCTAGGGGCTGCCGCCGTGGGCACTCTGTTGTGGCTTGTCGACTGGATCAGCCTCTTCCTGCTCGAGATCGTCGTCGCCGCGTTCTTTGCCGTGTTCTGGATGGTGCAGACCATCGAACGGTGGCGCGACGAGCCCGGGCCCGATGGCAGTGATCCTGGTGATCTGCCAGCCAGCAAAGCGCAACCGTCCAGCCCAGGCAGCCGACGTCCTAACCACGACCAGGCCGACCGGACAGGTGGACGGGCTTAGCCTCGACAATTCGCGCCCGACGCCGATTCGCCCGCCCGGCACATCTGATCCTGTTGACGTATGCAGTTCTGGTGGCTCCTTGCGTTGAGCGGTGGGCGCCGAGCTGGCCGTCGTCGCCGGGCTTCCCGACGCGCCGGAGCTGCTGTCGGCCGCCGAGGGGCACGAGAGCGCGTGGGCCGCCGCCTGCACCGCCCGGGCCCGAAGCCGCCTTTACGGCGACACCGCAGCCCTCACCGCCGCCGGCGGGGTGGGAGCACATCGGCGCCCGGTTCGAACGGGCATCCACGCTCCTGCTGCTGCCGGACCGTGCCGCCGAAGGCCGCCGGGACCTCGACGCCCTCGGTGTCGAGGTCCCGGCTCAACGAGTTTGATGAGCGTCGGGCCCGTCCCGCGGCGATCAGTGAGCCCCCTCCCGACCGGCGGCGGTCGGGAGGGGGGCCTGCGATCGGTTTAGGCCACCGGTTCGGGCGCGTCCACGCCGGCCTCCCTACGCGGCGCGGGGACGAACTGGGCGTCGCCCTCGTCGGCGTGGTAGTCGTCGGTGGTGGTGCCGTCGGCGCCGTCGGTCACCTTCGTGGCCCGTAGGATCAGCGTGCCGAGCACCGCCACCAGCAGGTTGACCAGTACGGCCACCAGGCCGACGTAGACCGTCCTGGTGGTGTCGAAGCCGAATTCGCCGAGTGAGAAGGCCGAACCACCGAAGTGCTGCCGGCCGCCGGCCCCCGGGATCTGATAGAGCATCCACATCCCCAGACCCATCCCGGCGACCCAGCCGGCGATCAGCGCGCCCCGGTGGAACCAGCGGGTGTAGAGGCCCAGCGCCACCGCGGGCAACGTCTGCAGGATGATCACGCCACCGATCAGTTGCAGGTCGATGGAGAACTGCGGGTCGAGGAAGACGATGCAGGCGACGGCGCCGACCTTCACCACCAGCGAGGTGATCTTCGAGACGTTCGCCTCCTGCGCCGGGGTGGCGTCGCGCCGCAGGTATTCCTTGTAGATGTTGCGGGTGAACAGGTTCGCCGCCGCGATCGACATGATCGCCGCGGGGACGAGGGCGCCGATCCCGATTGCGGCGAACGCGATGCCGGCGAACCAGCTCGGGAACTGCTGGTCGAACAGGAGCGGCACGACGGTGTTGTTGTCCACCGAGCCCTCCTTGGCCCCCGGCAACGGGGTCACCCCGGCCGCGATCGCCATGTAGCCGAGCAGCGCGATCAGCCCCAGGAGCAGGGTGTACGCCGGCAGCGCCGACATGTTGCGCTTGATTACGTTGCGGTTCTTGCTGGCCAGCACGCCGGTCAGGCTGTGCGGGTAGAGGAACAGCGCGAGGGCCGAGCCCAGCGCCAGGGTGATGTACTGCCACTGGTTGTTGGCGTTGAGCAGGATCCCGTCGCCGGCGCTCTGACCCTCATCGCCAGTCTCCCTTCTCGCGAACGTCAGATCAGCCAGGGCGGTTCCGCGCCGAACAATGGGGCGGGTGGCCCTCGGTGTGACTGCGGCGCGGGGCATCATGTGGCGTGATCCTTCGCATCGCAGCCCGCGTACCCGACGAGCCCGCACTCATTCATCAGCCTCGGACTACGCTGCCCTCCCCGACGACACCCTCGGTGTCGACGCCGACTGGACATCGACTACACCGTCATCGCGGGCAGGTCCCGCCCCCAACGGGAGAACACCCCTCGAATGAGTAGGTCACTGGTCCGGTCGCGGGCGGCGCGTGCGGACACCGCCGCCTGACGTGGCGGTCTCCGGCCCCGCGGCCAGTTCAACGCACCAGCACGGCCTCGGCATCACCGAGGTGCTCACCGACGAACTCGCGGACATCAGCACGAACCTCGGTGTCGTCGCACTTCACCCTGGACAGCAGATCGTGCATCCCGTCCGGGCCGGCGTCCCCGACATGCTCCGCGATCGTCCAGCAGTTCTTCCTCGGCAACGGCGCCAGCAAACCACGGACGAACTCGCGCACCCGGCGACGCGGCTCAGGCCTGCGGAAACGCTGCCCGACCGTCAACATCAGCTCGTCGAACAACACCCGCCACCGTCGGGCGTCCACCCTATATCCGGCAGCCACCACTGCGTCGTTGTCAGTCCACATAACCGTCCATGACCGACGGTGGCTGTCCTTTGTTCTCCGCGCCGCATCGGCCGCAGCTCAACCGCTCTCGTAATTTTGCGCAACATCGTCGATGAGCCGGCAGCGATTTTTGTGCGCGGAAGGGGTTATGGCGACGTGGAGTGCATCGTCCCGCTCAATTGGCGGCCCTGGCCGGTGCCGAACACCGAGTTCTGGCGGACAGCTTTGCGGGCTCGGCCATGAGGGATTTGGTCGGGCAGCGCGAGCTTGAGCTAAAGCCGGGTTGAGCTTCTAGGGTGTGGCCCATGTACCTGCCCCGGCCGTTCTGGTTTCTCTGGATTGGGACGCTGATCAACCGGTTCGGCTACTTCGTCATACCTTTCCTGACGTTGTTCCTCGTGCGCCATCAAGGATTTGATCCCGCGACCGCGGGTGTGGTGGTTCCGACACTGGTGGTGGGAATGCTCGCCACCGCTGTGGCGTATCTTGCGTTGGGAGCGGCCGCATCGCCGGTGGTCTTGGCCGGGTGCGCCGTTGCGGCCGGGCTCGCCACTGACTTGTATCGCCCAGCGGTTGCCGCGATCGTTGCCGACCTGGTAGCGCCAGAGCACCAGCGGCGTGCGTTTGGCCTGCTTTATTGGTCGATCAACCTGGGTGTCGGGGTGGCATCGGTACTGGGCGGGGTGGTCGCTGAGCGCGACTTTGGGTTGCTGTTCGTGATTGATGCGATCACGTGCATCGGGTTCGCCGCGATCGTGGTGTTCGCCGTTCCCGAGACGAAGCCGGCCGGGCCGCGGACCTCGAGTTCGACAGTCCTCGATTCGCGGCTTGCCGGGCTGACGGCAAGCACGTTCGCGGTGGCGGTTGTCTACTTACAAGGTTTCGTCACGCTGCCGCTTGCGATGTACGCGGATGGGCTCGATGCGGGCGCCTACGGTCTGGCGGTGGCGGTCAACCCGGCGGTGATCCTGATCTGCCAGCCCTTACTCATGCGGCTGCTGGCCAAACGTCCCTTGATTTACGTCTATGCAAGCAGCGGGGTTCTGTCGGGCGTCGGGTTTGGGCTCACGCTGGCGGCCGATACCACCGCTGGTTACGCGGCAACAGTCGCGGTGTGGACACTGGGCGAGATCGCCTTGAACATCTCAGCTCCCGCCATCCTCGCGATGATCGCGCCTCCGCAAATGCGCGGCCGATATCAGGGTGTGTGGGGCACATCGTGAGGGCTGGCCATGCTCGCCGCGCCGGTAGCCGGGACCTGGACGTGGCAACGGTTCGGGGCTGGGCCGCTGTGGCTCGGATGCCTGGTAGTAGCAAGCGCGGCAACGTGCTTACTTCTCGTTTGGAGGTCGAAATGGACAGTAGTGAATTCACGGATCTGATGAGGGCGATTGAGCGGGCGTGGAGTACTGGCGACGCCGCCGCGGCAGCGGCCTGCTTCACCGAAGATGCGGTGTATGTCGAGCCGCCTGATCGGCAGCGTTACGCCGGCCGGCACGAGTTGTTCGAGCTGTCGGGCGGCAATGACCCGTCGCCTATGTCCATGACCTGGCACAACTTGGTTTTCGACCCAGTGCAACAGGTCGGAGCTGGCGAATACACCTTCCGCGGCCGGCGACAGTTCCATGGCATGGCCATCGTGCATGTGGAGGGCGACAAGATCCGGCGTTGGCGGGAATACCAGTACGAAAGCCATGCAGATTGGGCTGACTTTGTTGGGGATAGCCACTTTTGAACAGCGGGAAGCGGACGCCGTAGTGCGCGAAGCAGGCGGCCAGGCAGAGCGCTGCGGGTCAATCACGCGTTGGCCGCAATTTCCACAACAGAGGAGCGTCCGCCCCTGCGCCGCCACTGACGGAAGCGTACGAGCGGTATCAGGCGGCCAGTAGCACGCGCGCACGAGTTGGTGCGTCGACTGGATGACGGGTCGACGAAAGGCCATGATCACAATCCCCGGCTGGAGTACTAGGCCGCGGAATGGGGAACTCCCGCCGCCAGTGCCCCTCGTTACACTCAGCCTCGTCACACGAACACTCGCCGTCGAACCACGCTTCGAACCGATCCCACTTGTCGATCGGGTCGTCCAGATACACCTCCGTGGTGCCGCCGGCGTCGAGGCGGTCGGGCCCCAGGGCCCCGGCAAAGTCGTCAGGTGATACCGAGCAGTGCCAGCGGGCGGGTGCTGTCGCGGGCGTGACGTCGGTTAGCGGCGGCGATGTTGGTGACGCCGGCGGTGCGGAGTGCGCCGATGGCGGCGTTGCGTAGGGCCGCCATGACTTGGGGTCCGGTGCCGGTGCGGATCTGGGACCGGTCTTCGTCGTAGGTGACGTCGCGAATCCGTGCGCCGTGAGGCGCTGCTGTTTCGAGTGGAGGTGGGAGACCTTCACCGCTGACCCTGTCGCAGCAGGGCGGTGGAGCTGAGGGCAGCCTGATCCGGGGAGTGCCGGGGAGGGCGGGAGCAGCCCGGACAAAGCCGGGACGCGCCAGTACTGCCAGATGGTGCGGGTCCGGTGAGCGTGATGGAGAGGAGTACGCGAGAAACCTGTGTTCTTACGTCCCTCAAGATGTGACCGACCCTGAACCTGGCGGATGCGGGTCGGATGCGGTGCGCACCTTCAACTTTGAGGTTGAAGTGAACTCCTAGGTGGTCCTGGATTCGGCTGCCGGGAGGCCATGGTGAAGTGCTGCGGGGTAGCCATGGCGATGCCGCTGGGACATAGCAGGGCTCCTACTTCGTCGAGCGAACAGCAGTGAACACGGGAACCGTCTCGATGCTGCCTATTCTGCGTGCAGCCTGTGCGTGGGAAGGGCTGGGTCCACTGTCGACCGATCGGATCGGGGTGGGGCGGAGCCGTCGTAGTACTCCGAGGCCGGGAGAGCCGGTCACATGGGGAAGGACGGCAGCGGTTGTGGAAGGGAAGGAGACTGCAATGCCGAAAGATCCACTGGGGAATCCCGGCGGTCCTGGTGAGCAGTGGTATCCGTTCGCCAGGGTATCGGAGATGCAGGCCAAG
>NZ_JBIALB010000033.1:0-32032 GCF_042872965.1 Micromonospora sp. NPDC005087
GCGCCCGCCCCGCCCGCCGCCCCCGGTGGGTACCCGCCCCCCGCGCCCCCGGGCGCCCCGCCCCCGCGGCGGGGGGCCGCTGGGGGCGGGGGCCGCGCTTTGGCGGCCCCCCCACGACAGGTGTGCGGTGTCAGAGCTGGTTGGTGCCGAAGGTGTCGCAGGTGTTCGGGTCGCCGCGGTCGTAACCCTGCCGGAACCAGCGCTGCCGCTGCTCGGAGGTGCCGTGGGTGAACTGGTCGGGGTTGATCCGACCGCCGGAGCGCTGCTGGATGGTGTCGTCACCGATCGCCTCGGCGGTCTGGACCGCCTCGCTGATGTCGGTCTCGGTGACCGATTTGAACAGCGGTTCCTGGCCCGTCTTGTCCTTACTCTCGGTGGCGTGTTTCGCCCAGGCGCCGGCGTAGCAGTCGGCCTGCAGTTCCAGACGTACGGAGGTGGAGCGGGGCCCGCTCTGGTCGCCCTGGCCGGCCCGCTCGTTGGTGCCGAGCAGGTTCTGGACGTGGTGGCCGTACTCGTGGGCGAGCACGTACGGCGCGGCGAACTCGCCCTTGGCGCCGAACCGGGAGGCCAGCTCGTTGTAGAAGCTCAGGTCGATGTACACCTTCCGGTCGGCCGGGCAGTAGAACGGGCCGACGCCGGAGTCTGCCTGGCCGCAGCCGGTGTTGACCGCGGCCTCGAAGTAGTTGGTGGTGGTCGGCTCGTACGTCCCCTTGCCCAGCTCCGGGTACGCCTTCTCCCAGTAGTCCTGGATGCTGTTGACGTAGAGCAGGTTGCGGCAGCGCACGTCCTCGAAGCGCTGGGCGTTGCTCGTGTCGCACCCCTCCAGCTTGGTGCCGCCGGCCTGCCCGCCGTCGTCGCCGTTGGTCATCGCGTTCAGGCCGAACCCGCCGCCGAGCAGCGCGACCAGCACGGCCACCACGATGCCGATGATCCCGCCCCGACCGCCGCCGCCGGGGATCGGGATGCCGATGCCGCCGCCGGATCCGCCGCCCCGACCGAGGTCGTTGACCTGGGAGGTGTCGAGTTCGGCCCGCTCGTTGAGTTCCATGCTGACCCCGATCGCCGTATGCCGGTGATTGTCGTGTGAATGTCGTTGTGTCGCCTCAGTGCCGGACTGGTCCGGATAGCCGTTACCCGTACCCGATGATCTTGGCTGGTAATCCGGGCGGGACGTCCAGGAGCGCCCGGTACACTGGTTGGGTGCTGCGCTGCGAAGGCTGAACCGCCCCGCGCCGTCGGGCCACCGAGCCCGCCGGCCGTTTCGCGTGCCCCGAGTCAGCCTTCCAGACCCCGAGAGCGAGCCCCGAACAGATGATCACTGCCACCGGCCTGGAACTGCGTGCCGGCTCCCGGATCCTGCTGTCCGACACCACCCTGCGTGTGCAGCCCGGTGACCGGATCGGCCTGGTGGGCCGCAACGGCGCCGGGAAGACGACCACGCTGAAGGTGCTCGCCGGCGAGGGTCAGCCGTACGCCGGGCAGATCGACCAGCGCAGCGCCATCGGCTACCTGCCGCAGGACCCGCGCACCGGCGACCTGGAGGTGACCGGCCGCGACCGGGTCCTCTCCGCGCGCGGCCTGGACGTGCTGATGTCCCAGATGCAGGAGGTCGAGGCCCGGCTCGCCGAGGACGCCGACGACAAGCTGGTTCGCCGCTACGGCGCGCTGGAGGACCAGTTCGCCGCCCTGGGCGGGTACGCGGCCGAGGCCGAGGCCGCCCGGATTTGCGCCAACCTCGGCCTGCCGGACCGCGCGCTGGCGCAGACCATCGGCACCCTCTCCGGCGGTCAGCGGCGGCGCATCGAGCTGGCCCGGATCCTGTTCCGGGACGCCGGCGAGAACGGCGGCGGCATCCTGCTGCTGGACGAGCCGACCAACCACCTCGACGCCGACTCGATCACCTGGCTGCGCGGCTTCCTCGCCAACCACAAGGGCGGCCTGATCGTGATCTCCCACGACGGCGCGCTGCTGGAGTCGGTGGTCAACAAGGTCTGGTTCCTCGACGCCACCCGGTCCGTGGTCGACGTGTACAACCTGGGCTGGAAGGCCTACCTGGAGGCGCGCGAGACCGACGAGCGGCGCCGCCGCCGGGAGCGGGCCAACGCGGAGAAGAAGGCCGGCGCCCTGATGGCGCAGGCCGACAAGATGCGGGCCAAGGCCACCAAGACCGTCGCCGCGCAGAACATGGCCCGCCGGGCCGAGAAGCTCATCTCCGGCCTGGAGGAGGTGCGGGTCGCCGACCGGGTGGCCAAGGTGCGCTTCCCCAGCCCCGCGCCCTGCGGCAAGACCCCGCTCACCGCGACCGGCCTGTCCAAGTCGTACGGCTCGCTGGAGATCTTCACCGACGTCAACGTGGCGGTGGACCGCGGCTCGCGGGTGGCCATCCTGGGGCTCAACGGCGCCGGCAAGACGACGCTGCTGCGAATGCTCGGCGGCCTGCTCACCCCGGACACCGGCGAGGTGCACGCCGGGCACGGGCTGCGGTTGGGCTACTACGCCCAGGAGCACGAGACGCTGGACGTGGAGCGGACGGTGCTGGAGAACATGCGCGCCGCTGCCGTCGAGCAGTCCGACACCGACCTGCGCAAGATTCTCGGCGCGTTCCTCTTCTCCGGCGACGACGTGAACAAGCCGGCCGGGGTGCTCTCCGGCGGCGAGAAGACCCGGCTGGCCCTGTCGACCCTGGTCTGTTCCGGCGCCAACGTGCTGCTGCTCGACGAGCCGACGAACAACCTCGACCCGGTCAGCCGGGAGCAGGTGCTGGACGCGATCGCCAACTATCCGGGCGCGATCGTGCTGGTCACGCACGACCCGGGCGCGGTGCTGGCGCTCAAGCCGGACCGGGCCATCCTGCTGCCGGACGGCGACGAGGACGCCTGGAGCGACGACCTGCTCGAGTTGGTCGAGCTGGCCTGACCGCTCCCGGTCGCTGCCTGTTAGGAAGGGCCCCTTCTTATCGCGAGGCGATAAGAAGGGGCCCTTCCTAACATCCGGGGCCGCCCTCAGCCGAGCAGGTCGACCAGCCGGCCGAGCACGCCGGAGCTGACCAGGATCACCACCCCGATGCCGACGAAGATCGCCGGCACCAGCCAGTGGCCGGCGCGCTCGACCAGCCGGACGATCCTGGGATGCCCGCCCAGCCAGGCCGCGACGGCGCACCACAGCGCGATGAGCAGCACGAAGACCAGCAGGAAGACCGCGCTGTCGGCGGGGCCGAGGGCCCGGAACACGGGTACGTAGACGGCCACGTTGTCGGCGCCGTTCGCGATCGTCACTCCGGCCACCCCGAGTGTGGAGGACACCACGACGGGTTCCTCGTCGCCGTCGCGCTGAACGAGAGCGCGGACCCCGAGCGCGATCGGCAGCAGCCCGAGCAGCCCGGTCCACGGGTCCGGCACCACCAGCAGGCCCGCGGCGACCACCACGCTGGCCAACGCCAGCGTCCCGATGCCGAGGTACTGCCCGGCCACGATCTGCCGGACCCGCAGTCGGCCGGTGCGGCGGGCGGTGACGAAGAACAGCGTCAGGATGACGATGTCGTCGATGTCGGTGGCCGCGAAGACCACGGCCGCCCCGGCCGCGGTGCCCAACAGGTCGGTCACGACCGCAGGGTACGGGTCGTCGACGGGCATCGTCGCGCGGCGATGGTGGTACGCCCGGCCGGTGCGGCGGGACCGATCGCCAGGATCACTCTATCGGGAAGCTGACATTGCATAGCGTGTCGGTTGGCGAAGAGTTGATATCTGGCGCATGATCGTTCGAGGCGGTCTAATAGGTGGGACCGTATCCGAACCGCACAGTCTGGGACGTGAGGACACAGCATGGCAGCCACTGGCACAGCCACCAGCACTGAGAAGGGTCGCCGGATCGTCGGAGCCGAGCGTCAGACGCTCGCCAAGGACCTGGTAAAGCGGTACACCTCGGGGGAGAGCATCCGCGCGCTGGCGGCCTCGACCGGCCGTTCCTACGGGTTCATCCACCGAGTGCTCACTGAGTCCGGGGTGCAGCTGCGCCAGCGCGGCGGTGCCCGGCGCCGCAAGAAGGCGTGACCCGCCCCCCAGCGTCGTCCGACAGCTCCGCTCCCCGGGCCGCCCGGTGACCGCCGAGGCGACCGGGGTCCGGCTGACCTGCGACGGGCCGGTCGCCACGGTGACGTTGTGCCGGCCCGACGTACTCAACGCCCAGACTCCCGCCATGTGGCGGGCGATGAGCGACTTCTCCCGCGACCTGCCCGGTGACGTGCGGGTGGTCGTCGTCCGGGGCGAGGGGCGTGCCTTCTCCGCCGGTCTCGACCTCTCCGTCGCTGGCGCTTCCGGCCCGGGGTCCTTCGCCGAGCTGGCCACGCTGCCCGAGCAGGAGTGCGCGGACCGGATCGCCGAGTTCCAGGCCGGTTTCACGTGGCTGCACCGCCCGGATGTCATCTCTGTCGCGGCCGTGCAGGGGCACGCGATCGGCGCCGGGTTCCAGCTCGCGCTCGCCTGTGACCTGCGGGTCCTGACCACCGACGCGAAGCTGTCGATGGCCGAGGTGACCCTCGGTCTGGTGCCCGACCTGGCCGGCACGAAGCGGCTCGTCGAGCTGGTCGGCTATGCCCGGGCGCTGGAGATCTGCGCGACCGGCCGTCGGCTGGACGCCGCCGAGGCGGACCGGATCGGGCTGGCCACCCTCGTCGTGCCGCCGATCGACTTGGACGGCGCGGTCCGTGACCTGACCGCCGGCCTGCTCGCGGGCGCCCGGGACGCGGTGGTGGAGATCAAGGCGTTGCTCGCCGGGGCCGCCGGGCGGTCGCACGCCGACCAGCAGCGCGCCGAGCGGGAGGCACAGACCCGCCGGCTGCGTGATCTCGCCGGCCAGGGAGAATAGTAAGGACCGTACGGGAAGATCCGGGTTACGACCGAGGTTGTCACAGTCGTCGGGAGAATTGACCTGACGATGCGGTCTGCCCGACAACCCGGAGGTGAACGGTGTCCAACCCGATGTCCGGCGGTGGCATGGCGGGCTGGAGCATGCTCCGGTCGATGCGTAACCGGGACGAGGTCTCCACCCACCGGCTGAAGCACGGGGTGGCCAGGCGGATCGTCGCCTTCGCCCAGCCCTACCGGCGCGACATCGTGGTCTTCCTGGCCACCGTGGTGCTGGCCGCCATCATCGGCGTGGCCACCCCGGTGCTCGCCGGCGACGTGATCAACGCGATCAACCGGGGCGGCACCGAGGCCGGTCGGCTGGTGGTCAAGCTGGCCCTGTTCATCGCCGCGCTGGCGGTCGCCGACGCGCTGCTCTCGCTGGCCCAGCGCTGGTATTCCGCCCGGATCGGCGAGGGCATCATCCTCGACCTGCGCACCCGGGTCTACGACCACGTGCAGCGGATGCCGCTACAGTTCTTCACCCGCACCCAGACCGGCGCGCTGGTGAGCCGGCTCAACAACGACGTGCTCGGCGCCCAGCGGGCGTTCACGTCCACCCTGTCCGGGGTTGTCAGCAACGTCATCCAGCTGGTGCTCACCGCCGCGGTGATGTTCACGCTCTCCTGGCAGATCACCGCGCTGTCGCTGGTGCTGCTGCCGATCTTCATCATTCCGGCCCGCCGGGTGGGCCGGCGGCTGGCCGACATCACCCGCGAGGCGTACAACCTCGACGCCAAGATGAACGCGACGATGACCGAGCGGTTCGGGGTGGCCGGCGCGCTGCTGGTGAAACTCTTCGGCCAGCCTGAGATCGAGGCCCGCCGGTTCGCCGGCCGGGCCGAGCGGGTGCGCGACATCGGCATCCAGTCCGCCATGTACTCGCGGACGTTCTTCGTGGCGATGCTGCTGGTCGCCTCGCTGGCCCAGGCGCTCACCTACGGCCTCGGCGGCTGGCTCGCGGTGACCGGCGGTGTCAGCGCGGGCACGGTGGTGACCCTCGCGCTGCTCCTCACCCGCCTGTACGGCCCGCTCACCGCGCTCTCCAACGTCCGGGTGGACGTGATGAGCGCGCTGGTCTCCTTCGACCGGGTCTTCGAGGTGCTGGACCTGAAGCCGGGCATCGTGGAGAAGCCCGACGCGGTGCCGGTGCCCCGAGGCACCGGCCGGGTCGACTTCCGCGACGTGCGGTTCCGCTACCCGAGCGCCGCCGAGATCTCCCTCGCATCACTGGAGGAGGTCGCGACGCTCGACCGCACCGTCAACGAGCCGGTGCTCAAGGGTGTCTCGTTCAGCGTCGAGCCGGGGCAGATGGTCGCCCTGGTCGGCCCGTCCGGCGCCGGCAAGTCGACGCTGTCCATGCTGATCTCCCGGATCTACGACGTCACCGACGGGCAGGTGCTGGTCGGCGGGGTGGACGTGCGGGACGCGACGCTCGCCTCCCTGCGCGACGAGATCGGCGTCGTCACCCAGGATTCGCACCTGTTCCACGAGACGATCGCCGAGAACCTGCGCTACGCCAAGCCGGACGCCACCGACGACGAGATCTGGGCCGCGCTGGCCGGCGCCCAGGTCGCCGACCTGGTCCGGTCGCTGCCCGACGGGCTCGACACCACCGTGGGGGAGCGCGGCTACCGGTTCTCCGGCGGCGAGAAGCAGCGCATCGCCATCGCCCGGCTGCTGCTCAAGGCCCCGTCGATCGTGATCCTCGACGAGGCGACGGCACACCTGGATTCGGAGAGCGAGGCGGCGGTGCAGCGGGCGCTGTCGGTGGCGCTGGCCGGGCGAACCGCGCTGGTGATCGCGCACCGGCTCTCCACCGTCCGCGACGCCGACCAGATCCTGGTTCTGGACGGCGGGCGGATCGTGGAGCGCGGGCGGCACGAGGAGTTGGTCGCGGTCGGCGGGCTCTACGCCGAGCTGTACCGGACCCAGTTCGCGATCGCCGACTCGCCCACCCCGTACGTGGACGCGACCGGCCCCGAGCCGGTGATCATGCCGCTGGGCACCTACGTCGCCGACGAGGCGCTGCCGCCCGCGGCGGCGAACTGACCCACCGGCCCCGGCGGCGCGCCGGCTCAGCCCGGGCGGCGGTCCGGCAGCCCGGTCGCCAGGCGCAACTCGGCGAACGCGACGCCCAGGGTCACCGGCGTGAAATGTGCGTTCAGCCCGCTCGGGTTGGGCAGTACCCACAGCCGTGCCCCGGCCAGCGACTCCGGCTGCGGCCCGAAGGTGGCCTTCGGCCGGCCGAACCCGATCCGGTACGCCGTCACACCCACCACCGCCACCCAGCGCGGCCGGTACCGGTCCACCGTGGCGGTGAGCAGCCGGGCACCGTCGAGCAGTTCCTCGGTGGTCAGCTCGTCGGCGCGGGCACTGGCCCGGGCGGCCATGTTGGTGATGCCGAGGCCGAGAGCGCGCAGCTCGTCCTGCTCGCTCGGGTGCAGCAGTCGAGGGGTGAACCCTCCCCGGTGCAGCGCCGGCCAGAACCGGTTACCGGGCCGGGCGAAGTGCCAGCCGGTCGAGGCCGACCAGAGACCGGGGTTGATGCCGACGAAAAGCACCGCCATCCCCGGCGCGAGAACGTCGGGGATGGTCCGGTCCGCGGCGGCGGCCAGCTCCGCCCGGGTCGGCCGGGGGTGCCCGGCCGCGTCGCTGGCTCGCCGGAGCGCGTCGGGCGTCACAGCCCGCGCAGCGCGCCACCGTCGACCGGCACGGTGAGGCCGGTCAGGTAGCTCGCGGCGGGGGAGAGCACGAACGCGGCCACGCGACCGAACTCGGCCGGGTCGCCGATGCGCCGCAGCGGGATGCCGGCCTCCGCCTCCGTTCGGGCCCGCTCCGGGTCGCCCGTCAAGGCGAACAGCTCCCGGTTGCGGTCGGTCAGGATACGGCCGGGCAGCAGCCCGACCACCCGCACTCCACGCGGGCCGTAGTCGTCGGCAACGTCCTTGGCGACCCCCACCAGACCGGGCCGCAGGCCGTTCGAGATGCCCAGGCCGGGCACCGGGCCGCGGGCCGAGGTGGAGAGCACCAGCCCGATCGCGCCGCCCTCGGGCAGCGCGTCAGCGACCGTGCGTACCGCGCGGACGGTGCCCAGGAAGACGGTCTCGAAGGACTGCCGCCACTGCTCGTCGGTGACCGACGCGGCGTTGCCCGCGGGCGGGCCGCCGACCGAGATGAGTGCGCCGTCGAGCCGACCGAAGTGTTCCCGGGCCGCCGCGACGAGCTGACCGGGGGTCTGTGGGTCGGCCAGGTCCGCGGCCAAGCCGACCGCCCGCTCCGGGCCGCCCAACCGCTCGGCGGCGGCGGCCACCGCGTCGGCGTCCCGGGCCGAGAGCACCACCCGGGCCCCGTCGGCGACCAGGCACTGCGCCGTCGCGTAACCCAGGCCGCGGGAGGCGCCGGTGAGCACGTACACCCGGTCGGTCAGTCCGAGATCCATGCCGCCGATCCTGCCGCATCCGGTACGCCGTCGCCACCGGCGGGCTGCGGCGCCGGGGGACGCGGGGCAGGCCGCAGCAGGCGTACCCGGCCGGCGATCTGCACCGCGACGGCGCCGCCGGCGCGGGCGACCGCCGGCAGCCGACGGGGACGCGGCGCCTGATGCCCGTCGTAGCGCAGGCGCGACTCCCGGACGGCCAGCTCCTCGGCGGCCGCCGGGGGCAGCGCACGCTGCTCGTCCAGCGCACGGGCCAGGTCCCAACCGTCGCACAGCGACCCGGCGGTAGGTCGCCGGTCGGCCCAGCCGGCGAATGTCGTCGACCACCCGGCGCCGAGGCCGGCGGCGAGCAGTGGCCAGTGCCGGGCCACCTCGCCGGCACGTTTGCGCAGCAGGGCCGCCCGCGTGGCGGCGAGCTGGGTCGGTGCGAACCCCGGCGGTGGCGGCCCTCCGCCGACCAGGGTCGCCACCAGCTCCGCCTGCCGGTCGGCGAGCCTTGTGAGATCGACGGGTGGCCGCGTGCCGGTGCCGTCGCGTGCGTCGGTCATCGGGTCGGTCCCGAGAAACCCGGCTTTTGCCGTGAGAGGTAAGAGACCGTTTCACACGTCGCGCTGGTTTTCGACATAGCGTTTGACCACCTCTGAGGTCGCGCCGCCGGTTGTGGCGACGAAGTAGCTGTTGGTCCACAAGGTCGGAAGCCTGGATTTGAGGTGCGGAAATTCTTGCCGCAGAAGTCGCGACGACCTGGCCTTGATCTGCTTGACGAGTCGGTGGATGCCGTACTGCGGGTCGCAGACGACCAGCAGGTTGACCTGATCGGGCATGGTCTCGATTGCCTCGATGGGAGCGTCTCGTTCGGCGCACACCTCGCGAATGATCTGTCTGAGCCGGTCGTCCACTGCCCCGGTGAGGACGGGGCGGCGGTACTTCGGGCACCACACGACGTGGTATTTGCAGCGGTAGACGACGTTGTTGTTGGATCTGACCTCATCCATCCCGGCACTATATAGCGCTGTGCTTTATAGTGATTGTTGTGATGGAGACAGTGCGCTACACCTACCGGCTGCGCCCCGGCGCGACCGCGACGGCCGCACTGCTCGCCGAATGGGGTCGCTGCCGGTTCCTGTGGAACGAGGCTGTGCACCAGCAGAAGATCGGTGCGAAGCCCACCTTCGGCGGCCTGTCCAAGATGCTCACCGAAGCCCGTGCCCGAAACGTGTGGTTGCGTGACGGCTCGCAAGTCGTCCAGCAACAAGCGCTGCGCACCTACGCGGGCGCGCTGCGCCACTCGTTCACCGTGAAAGGCCGTGGGCGGCCGACGGTGAAAACCCGCAAACGGTCGCTGCCCAGCATGGAATACACCCTGCGTGGCTTCACCGTCGCCGACGGGCGGCTGCGTCTTGCCGGTGGCATCCTCGTGCCCGTCGTGTGGTCGCGGGATCTGCCGTCCCCGCCGACCAGCGTGCGCGTCTACCAAGACAGCCTCGGGCACTGGTACGCGTCGTTCGTCGTGCGCCGCGAGGTGGCCGCCACGCCCGCGGTGTCCGGGGCGATCGGTATTGACTGGGGTGTGAAGACCACCGCCACAACCACCGACGCCCGATTCGACCTGCCGCACCTCGGGCATCGCAAGCGGTGCGCCGCCGAACTGGCCAAAGTGCAGCGAAAGATGTCCCGTCGCCGCCGACCCAACGGGCATGGACAGTCCAACGGCTACCGCAGGGCCAAGCGTGCGGCGGCGAAGCTGCACAAGAAATCCGCCCGGCAGAACAGCCACGACTCCCGGCAGTGGGCGAAACGGATCGTCGACCACCATCAGGTGATCGCCGTGGAGGATTTCAAACCGACGTTCCTGGCCAGGTCCACGATGGCACGTAAGGCCGCTGACGCCGCGATCGGCGCGGCCAAGCGGGAACTGATCCAGCAGGGCATGCGGGCGGGCCGGAAGGTGGTGCTGGTTCCGCCCGCCTACACGACCATGACGTGTTCCTCGTGCGCGGCGAGAGCCAAGCAGCGCATCGGGTTGAATGTCAGAGTGTTCGAGTGCGCGGCCTGCGGTTTCACCGCCTGCCGTGACCTCAACGCCGCAAGGACGATCCTCGCCACGGTAGAGCGCGACCGTGCCGGTGCTGACGACGTGAGACATGCGATCACCTCCCTACGGGATGAGGGGTCGAATGCGGTCCGAGCCGGAAATCCCCCGGATTCATCCTTGGGGAAGCGTTAAGTCACGACCGGGAAGCTCGCGGCGGCGGACAGGGCGTCCAGCTCGGTGCGGAGCCGGGCCGCGGGCGGGTAGTCACCGTCGCGCTCCAGCAGCAGCGCCGGCGGTCGTCGCCGGGCGCAGAGCGCGCCGACCAGCTCCAGCACCGCCGGCGGCACCGGGTCGGTGTGCGTGTCGTGGTAAAAGCCGCCACGCTCCGCGCCCCCGGCCACATGCACGTATCCGACCCGGTCCAGCGGCAGCCGATCCAGCAGAGCCAGCGGGTCGGTGCCCCGGTTGCGGGCGTTGGCGTACACGTTCGCCACGTCCAGCAGCAGCAGCGCCCCGGTCCGGTCCAGGATCTCGGTGAGGAAGTCCGCCTCGTCCAGCTCGTCGTCGGGCCAGTCGACCAGTGCGGCGATCGGCTCCAGCGCGATGGGCACCGGCAGGTCGGCCTGTGCACGGGCGACGTTGGCGCAGACCGCGTCGACCGCCTCCCGGCTGCGCGGCAGCGGCAGCAGGTGCCCGGCCTCCAGGCCGCCGGCCCGGACGAAGGCGATGTGCTCGCTGACCAGCGGGGCGTCGACCCGCTGCGCCACCGCGGCCAGGTGGGCGACCCGGGCCGGATCGACCGGCTCAGCGCCGCCGAGGGAGAGCCGCACCCCGTGCGGTACGACGGTCACCGCGCGCTCGCGCAACTGCGCCAGGCCCGGTGGCAGTGGCCCGGTCGCGGACACCGACTCGGCCACCACCTCGACGAAGCGCAGGCCGGGCAGCTCGGCCACGAAGCCGGCGATCTCCGGGCGCCAGCCGATGCCGACGCCGTACGGACCGGTCATCCGCCGCACCCCCCGCCGCCGCATCCACCGCCACCGCCACCGCCGCACGAGCTGCCACCATTGCACGAGCTGCCCCCGCCGTCGCCCGACGTGCCGCCGCTGGAGCCCGACGACCAGCCGCTGCTGGACGCCGCCGCCTGGCGCTGGATCTCGGCCTGCTCGGCGAAGCCCGGGTCGAGGGCCCACAGCGACACGGTGCCGTACAACGCCACGCCCATCGCCGCGCCCGCCGCACCGTAGGTGGCGAACGCGGGGGACGAGGCGGGGGACAGGTGGGCGTGCTGACCTCGCAGGTCGCGCAGTGCGGCCCGACCGGCCCGGGTAAGGTTCGGCACCCGCCACAGCACCAGCGCCGCCGCCAGCACCGCGACCATGGCGAGCAGCAGGTAGCCGACCGGGCGTCCGTTGGAGAGCCCGGCGAAGAGCCGGTATCCGCCGATGGCCAGCAGGCCGACGAGGCCCAGGGTCCAGTGCCGGGCTGCGGCGCGCCGCTCGTGGCTCAGCAGCAGTCCACGCTGTTCCAGACCGGCGCGGAGCTGGTCGAGCGCGGTGCGGACCCGTTGGTCCCCAGGCAGGTCGCCGGCTCGGGCGCGCTGGTGGGCGGCCCAGTGCACCGCCTGGTCCAGTGGGGTGAGCCCGGTCGGCGCCGGGCCGGTGGTGAGCAGCCGGCGGTCCGGGCCGACGCCGATCGCGCCAGCGCCGCGCAGGCCGCCGACCGCGGCGTGCACGGCGAGGCGGGGACCGCCGTTGAGGTACGCGGCCTGCTGCGGACTGAGCGGCTCCGACACGCTGACCGAGGCGCTGGCCGGCCGGCGGAACCGGTGCCACACCGCGAGCGCGACCATCACGGCGGTCGCCACGAGGTAGAGCCGGAGGAAGGTCGGGCCGGGGATGCCCCAGGTGTCGCCCGACGCGGCGAGGTCGGTCATTGGCTGCTCCTGTCGCCGGAGGGATCGGCGGCCTCATTGTGGAGCAGCGCCGCCACGGTCGGGGACCCGGCGTCCGAGCTGGACGCTCAGCGGCGGCGGTCCGCTCAGCGGCGGCGGACCGCCTCCTCGACCAGGTCGAGCACGGGGCCCAGGTCGCCGGCCGGTCGGCCCATCGCCAGGTGCAAAACCAGGCCGTCGTAGGCCAGCTCGAGGAACTGGGCCAGCACGTCGATCGGCACGTCCTCGCGCAGCACCCCGGCGTCGCGCTGGCGGGCCAGCCGGTCCCGGGTCGCCTCGGCGATCGCCGCGGACCGCTCCGCCCAGCGCCGGGCGAACGCCGGGTCGGTGCGCAGCCGGCGGGAGACCTCCAGCTGGCTGCCGAGCCAGCCGGTGGTGTCGGGTGACACGGCGCCGGCCAGCAGGTCGCGCATCACCTGCACCAGACCGTTGCGGGCCACCGTCTCGACCATCGCCGCGGCGTCGTCCTCGGCGACGGCGAGGAAGAGGGAGTCCTTGTCCCGGAAGTGGTGGAAGATGGCACCCCGGGAGAGCCGAGTGGCCTCCTCGAGGCGGCGTACGGTCGCCCCCTCGTAACCGTGCCGGGCGAAACAAGCCCGCGCGGCGGCGAGGATTTCCTGCCGGCGCGCGTCGAGCTGGTCCTGGCTTACTCTGGGCACGCGTCGATCGTCGCAGGTCACCCCGCGTCACGCAAACCGTACGTACGGCTTGGTATATCGCCCCGAGTCGGCACCGCTACCATCGCCCGGTGACCCCGCCCCGCACCCCCGCTGCCCCGCTGACCGTCGCCACCGTCCAGGCCACACCGACTCCCGGCGACGTCGCCGGCAACGCGGTCGCCGCCGCCGATTTGGTCCGCCGGGCCGGTGGGCAGGGCGCCCGGGTGGCCGTCCTGCCGGAGCTGTACCTCTGCGCGTACCACCCGCCGACCCTCGCCGCCGACCCGGCCGGCACCGACGTCACGGTCGATGCGGCCGGGGCGGTCGCCGACCCCCGGCTCGATCCGCTGCGCGCGGCGGCGCGCGAGGCCGGCGTCACCGCCGTCGTCGGCGCCGCGGCCCGGCACCCGGACGGCCGGCGGACCATCGCCGCGCTGGTGATCGACCGGGTCGGCGTGGTCCGCGTCGGGTACGACAAGCAGCAGCTGTGGGGCGGTGAACGCGACCTCTTCAGCCCCGGTGGGCGGGGCGCCACGCTGCTCGTCGACGACTGGCGGCTCGGGCTGGGCATCTGCTACGACGGCTGCTTCCCCGAGCACGGCCGCGCCGCCGCCCTCGACGGCGCGCACGGTTACCTGTGCCCCAGCGGCTACCTGGCCGGCTCCGAGCACCGCCGGGACCTGTACTACGCCGCGCGCGCTCTGGACAACACGATGTTCGTGGTCTTCGCCAACGCGGTCGGGGGCGTCGACCCGTGGCGCTTCAACGGAGGCGCGGCGATCTACGACCCGCAGGGGCGGGCGTTGGCCCGGGGCGCCGACGAGGGCACGGCGGTGCTGGTGGCCACGCTGGATCCGGCCACGCTCGCCGCCACCCGCGCGGCCCATTCGATGCTCGCCGATCGACTGCCGGACCAGGGCGGCCAGCGGGTGTCGATGTCCGGTTGAGCCCACCGTCAGGTCGACACCCGCCGGCCCTGTTGGCGGACACGTCGGTCCCGTAGGGTGCCCGAGTGCCACTGCTCCTGCTGGACCTGGACAACACCCTGTTGGATCGGGCTGGGCCGTTCCGCCGCTGGGGTGAGCGCTTCCTGGACGGCATCGGAGCGCCCCCCGCCGACATCGACTGGCTGGTCTCGATCGACGCCGACGGGTTGACCGACCGCTGGGATCTGGCCGACGCCATCCGGGACCGCTACGAGCTGCGCATTCCCTCGATCGATCTGGTGGAGGAGCTGCACGACGGGGTGGTGGCGCAGACCCGGCTCGATCCGCTGACCGCATGCGCCCTGCGGATCGCCGACGACGCCGGCTGGGTGCCGGTGGTGGTCTGCAACGGCACGGTACGCGTGGAGGACGCCAAGATCCGCCAGACCGGCCTGGACCGCTACGTCGCCGACTGGGTGATTTCCGAGGAGGCCGGGGTCAGTAAGCCGAACCCGCGGATCTTCGCGCTCGCCGCGCAGCGGGTCCGGATGCCGCTGCGCGGCGCCTGGGTGATCGGCGACGGCCCGGAGGCGGACATCGGCGGCGCCGCCGCGGTCGGACTGCCCAGCGTCTGGCTGCACCGGGGGCGTACCTGGTCGGACACCCGGTTCGCGCCGAGCCGATCCGTGGACGGGCTGATCGCCGCGGTCGCCATCGTGCTCGGCGGCTGACGGGCCGCCCGCGCGTCGCCGCCCGTGCCGCTCGCGGTGGGGTTTCGGTAATTCGATTGACCGGCTGCCGTGGCGACGGCGAGCATGGTCGACGCATCGTGCACCCGGGCGTGCGCCCGGTCGAGGAGAGGGGGTCGGTCATGGCCGTCTTCGCAGGTCGCTTCCAGCTGCCTTCATCAGCCTCGACCAAGGGAACCTCACCACAGTGCGCGATCATGACCTTCCGGCGCTGGAGCGCCGGACCCGCGGCAAGAGTCGTTTCGACGACGACGAGCCGCAGTTTCTGAAGCGCGGGCGGCCCACTGAGCCGCCCGCCGACCCGGACGGCGAACCTGACCCGGACACCGGCGACCACTGGTCGACCTGGGACGACGCCGTGCACGGCCCGCAGCCGTACCCGGACTGGCTGGTCACCGAGCTGGCCGCCAAGGACACCGAGCTGGGTGTTCTCAAGACCGGCAAGGAGGCGGACGTGCACCTGGTCCGTCGGGCGGTGCCCGACACGGACCGGTCCTGCCTGCTGGCGGTCAAGCGCTACCGGGACGCCGAGCACCGGCTGTTCCATCGGGACGCCGGCTACCTGGAGGGCCGGCGGGTGCGCCGGTCCCGCGAGAACCGGGCGATGGCCGGCCGGACGGCCTTCGGCCGGCAGATGATCGCCGGGCAGTGGGCAGCGGCCGAGTTCACCGCCCTGGCCCGGCTCTGGGAGATCGGCGCCGGCCACGACCGGATCGCCGTGCCGTACCCGGTGCAGCTGCGGGGCACCGAGTTGATGTTGGAGTTCGTCGGCGACGCCGAGTCGGGGCAGGCCGCGCCCCGGCTGGCCCAGCTGCGGCCCGGTCCGGCCGAGCTCCGCGACCTGTGGGGCCAGCTGGTGGAGGCGCTGCGGGTGCTGGCCCGGGCCGGCTACGCGCACGGCGACCTGTCGCCGTACAACCTGCTCGTGCACGACGGCCGGCTGGTCGTGATCGACCTGCCGCAGGTGGTCGACGTGGTGGCGAACCCGCAGGGGCCCGAGTTCCTGGCCCGGGACGTGCGCGTGGTCGGCACCTGGTTCGTGGCCCGGGGGTTGGCCGCCGAGCAGGTCGATCCCGCCGCGCTGACCGGGGAGCTGCTGCGTGAGGCGGGCGTTCGCTGACCGGGACGGGTCGGGCGGCCCCACCGGCCGCCCGACCCTCCGCGCCGGTCACTGCAGGTAGCGCTCCACCTCGGGCTTGGGGCGTTCGCCCTGGGAATCCGGGTCGCCGTGGGTCTGCCGGGCGGCCCGCCGGCGGCGCAGCAGGTCCCAGCACTGGTCGAGGGACTCCTCCAGGTTGCGCAGCCGCTCGCTGGCCTCGCCTTCGGTGCCCGACTCGTGGGCCTGAGCCGCCGCGCGCAGCTTGTGTTCCTCGTCGACCAGTTCGGAGATCCGGTTCAGGATGGTCTTGTCGTCCATGAGAAGAGCCTGGCACAGGGTGCCGGGTGTCGCCCGGATTCGGTCGTTCCGCCGGGTCGGCGCGCATGGCGCGGGTGACGAGTGACGCGGTCCCGGGCCGAGCCGGCGCGTCCCTGGGCAGGCCCGCTTCAGGGGCGGCGAGTGAGTGATGTTCGTCACTATCGAGCGCCTCGGATGCCGGCTGGTCGTCGCGACCACCGCTACCTGCGGGATCTGTGGCACGCGCACTTCCCGCGGATTGAATCCTGCGGAGGCGCGATCCTTGCGCATGAAAATTTCACGTACTGCGCCTAGAGAAAGGTGACCGAGCGATGGCATGCTCCACGAACACCTAACTCCGCATAGTCGTTCCGCGACGCAGAGCATCCACAAGGGAGTGTCGGTTCTCGTGGCAGCACCTCGGACAGTGCCGGTTCAGCCGCGACGGGCGGGCTCGGTCCCGCTGCGCCATGTGGTGCCCAATCTGTTCCGCGATCCGGCCCGCACCCTGGTCGAGTTGGGCGAGCGGTCGCAGGGCGAGGTGGTAAAGCTCAGCCTCGGCGCGTTCCGGCCCTACCTGATAACGCGACCGGAGCACCTGCAGCGGGTTCTGCGCGAGAAGTCCGACAACTACGTCCGCGCCGGCGACGGTCTCCAGTGGCGTCCGCTGAAGCGGTTGTTCGGCGACGGCATCCTCAGTGACGGCGATTACTGGAAGAACAGCCGCCACGTGCTCCAGCCGCTGTTCACCGCTCGGCGGGTCGACTCGCTGGTCGACCGGCTGGCCGAGGCGATCGAGGAAGTGGTCGACGAACTGGACGAGCCGGCCCGCGCCGGCCAACCCGTCGACATGGGCACCGTGCAGGCCCGGATCGTCTGCTCGGCGATCATGCGGGTCTTCTTCGCCGACAAGATCTCGGTGCCGCAGGCGATGCGCATCATGGAGGCGCAGGACGCGATCGCCTGGTCGGTGATGCCGCGGCTGATGGTGCCGTGGGCGCCGTTGGCCATGCCGATGCCCGGCGACCGCGCGTTCCGTCGGGCAGTTCGACTCATCGACGACACTGTGCTCCCGATCGTCCGCGCCGCCCGGGGAACGGCCGAGACCGATGGCGACGACATCATCGCCACGCTGTGGCGGGGCCGCACGGAGGCTGGCGGCCGGCTCGACGAGCGGCAGGTCCGTGACGACACCGTCTCCATGGTCGCCACCACCACCGAGACCACGATCAGCGTACTGACCTGGCTCTGGCCGCACATCGCTCAGGACGAACAGATCGCCGAGCGACTGTACGAGGAGATCGACCGGGTGGTCGGCGACGCGCCGGTCCGGCGCGAGCACCTGCGCGAGCTGCGTTACACCCGGCAGGTGCTCGACGAACTGCTGCGACTCTATCCGATCGGCTGGCTCTTCCCGCGCCGCGCCTTGGAAGCCGACGTGATCGGCGGCGTACGCATCGAGGCCGGCGCCACTCTCGTGGTCAGCCCGCTGATCACCCACCGGATGTCCGCGTTCTGGGACCGGCCCGAGGTCTTCGACCCCGACCGCTTCGACCCCGAGCAGGTCCGCAACCGGCACCGGTACGCGCACTTCCCGTTCGGCGGCGGCCCACACCAGTGCATCGGCATGCACCTGTTCTACCTGGAGGCGATGCTGATCGTGGCCACCGTCCTGAGCCGGTTCCGGTTCCGCCTGGAGCGGCAGGCTCTGCCCGGTATCAAGGTGGCCGCCGCGCTGCGGCCCCTCGAGCGTGTCGAGGTGACCCTACAGCCGGTACGGAGTGTCTCCGCATGACCGCTGGGCTCGCGTCGCTGCCGGGTACCGGTGGCGACCAGATGGCGCTGGCCGCGGAGCAGGGCCGGATCTGTGCCCTCGCCGCAAAGGGCCAACGTGACCTGGCCGAACGTGCTGCGGCGTACCCCGATCTCTTCCCGGCGCGACCGTTCGACCCGGCGCTGTTCGGCAACGTCGCGATGGCGATCGCATTCGGGGCGCCCTGGTGTGACCTTGCCCAGTTGCGCGTCACGAACCGGGCCGTGCTGTGGGGCTTCGCGGTCGACTGGCTCGTCGACCACGAGGCGCGTACCCGTGACGAGATCGACCGATTGGCGGCGGGCTGCCTCGCCGTGGCGGAGGGCGGGAAACCGGCGGAGGACGACTCTCTCGGCCGTTTTCTCGCCGAATTGCACGACGAACTGGCCGCCGTGCCGGCGTACGCGACCCACGGGGCGGTATGGCGGAACGAGTTGCGGACGATGCTCGACGCCATGGCGCGAGAGTGGGACTGGAAGCAGACCGCCAGCACCGGCGTGCTGCCCACCCTGGACGAGTACCTGGCCAACGCGGCGAACCTGGCCTGCACGGTGGTCAACGTCGTGCACTGGATCCACTCCGGCGATCCCGCGACGCTGACCCACCTCGACGCGCTCGTCGCGGCCAGTGACCAGGTGCAGCGGATCCTCCGACTCGTCAACGACCTCGCGACCTACGAACGCGACCAGCGGTGGGGCGACCTCAACGCGTTGATGTTGGTGCCGGAGCGGGCCGACATCGAGCGCCAGATCACCGGCCTGGTGGCGTACGCCCGCGAGCTGCTCGACCCGCTGCGCACAAGCTGCCCGGTGCAGGCCGACTACCTCGCCCGCCAGATCGGCTTCAGCACCGGCTTCTACCGGTCGACCGACTTCTGGGGCGTGCTGTGACCACCTCACCAGCCGCCGCCGATGCCGGGGACGAGTCCGACGTGGCCGCATCGGCCCGGGAGTTGCTCGCCGCCATGGTGCTCGAGCCGGCGGGCCGGGTCACCCCGTCGGTGTACGAGACCGGCCGGGTCGTCGCGGACGCGCCGTGGCTCACCGGGCATGACCGGCGGCTGCGGTATCTGCTGGGCGAACAGCGTTCCGATGGCGGGTGGGGTGGCGCCAGCGGCTACGCCGTGGTGCCGACGGTGAGCGCGGTGGAGGCGCTGCTCGGCACGCTGCGGGGCACCCAGGGCTCCTCTCGGCCCGAGCTGGCCGCCGCGGCGAGCCGCGGGCTGGGCGTGCTCGCCGACTGGCTCGGAAGGGGCACGCCGCTCCCAGACACGCCGGCGGCCGACCTCATCGTGGCGGCCCTGGTGCAGCGGATCAACGACCACCTCACCTTCTTTGCCGCACGCCCCGGTCGGGGGTTTGTCGACGGGGTCCGCGCCCTGCCCGGCGTGGACCGACGGCGGCTCGACGCGGTACACGCGCTGGTGGGCGCCGGACATCCGGTGCCGCAGAAGCTGCTGCACGCCTTCGAGGTGCTCGGACCGGTCGCGCGCCGGCACGGCGGCGTGTCCCCGGTCGCCGGGGCCGTCGGTGCCTCGCCGGCGGCCACCGCCGCCTGGATCGGCGACCCGGCGACGCCCGGCGCGGACCCGGAGGCGCTGGCCTACCTGGGGGCGGCTGTCGGTCTCCTCGACGGACCGGTGCCCTGCTGTACGCCGATCACGGTGTTCGAGCGGGCTTGGGCGCTGAGCAGTCTGGCCCGAGTGGGGGTGCCGGTCCGGCCCGCGCCGAAGCTCATCGCCGAGTTGGCCGCCGCGCTCGGGCCGCATGGCACGCCGACCGGGCCAGGACTACCGGCCGACGCGGACACCACCTCGGTCGCTCTCTATGCTCTCGCCCGCCTCGGTCACCCGGTGGATCCGGCGAGCCTGCTCCACTTCGACCTCGGCAGCCACTTCTGCACCTGGCGGGGGGAGGACGGGCGGTCGGTCACCACGAACGCGCACGTGCTGGAGGCGCTCGGCTGGCACGCCCGTCACACGTCGGCGGCCGCGAGCCGCTACGGCGGCCGTGCGGCGGCGCTGGCCGGGTGGCTGGGCGACGAGCAGCAGCCCGACGGCTCCTGGGTGGACCGCTGGCACGCTTCGCCCTACTACGCCACCTCGTGCGTCGTGGCAGCCCTCGACCGGTACGCCCCGGCCGGGATCGCCGGATCGGCGGTGGATCGCGCCGTCGACTGGTTGGTCGCCACCCAACGGGCGGACGGGGCGTGGGGACGCTGGGCGGGCACCGTGGAGGAGACCGCGTACGCCCTGCACGTGCTGCTGGGGGTCCATCGACCGGCCCGGCCGGGCGTACGGGAGGCGATCGGTCGCGGGTTGCGTCACCTGACCGAGGTAGACGATCACCACGATCATCCTCCATTGTGGCATGACAAAGATCTCTACACACCTGTGCTGATCGTCCGTGCGGCCATTCTCGCGGTCCGGCACTTGGCCCTGACCAGATCCGACCTGGTCAACGAGATGGACAGGGCCCCGCTCCGGCCACGTACGGTGGTCTCATGATCAGCAGCGCTTGAGCGCGGCCCCGGACGCTGCTAGCGTGCGCCGGGTCGATGCGTGCACTCCGCACTTCTGACTGATCAATCACACAGGTCGCGCCAGGGACGGTGTAATGGGTTCCCGCAGTACGAATCTGCGTACCAAGGTCGTTGCTCTACTGGTCTCACTCGTGGCGCTCTGGGGCTTTACGGCCTGGGTCACCGTCCGGGACGGGGTCAACCTGCTCGGCGTGCAGACCCTGGACACGAAGGTCTTCGATCCCACCGAGCCGCTGCTGTTGCAGTTGCAGTTGGAGCGTCGGACGTCGCTGACCTACCTCGGTCGACCCGACGACGCGCAGCGCGCCACGCTGGCGCAGATGCGGCAGCGCACCGACCAGTTGGCGGCGAAGTTTACGAAGTCCACCGAGAACTGGCAGGTCGACGCGCTGGGCAGCGACACCCTCGACCAGCGGATCAAGGCTCTCATCACCGGGCTGAACGACCTGGACAAGACCCGTACGGCGGTCGACGACCGGAGCATCGACCGGGCCGGGGCCATCGCGACCTTCACCGGAGTGATCGAGTCGATCTACCGGGTGTACGACGCGCTCGGCAACCTCGACGACGAGCAGGTCGCCGAGGACACCGCCGCGCTGATCGGCCTCAACCGGTCCCGGGAGCTGCTGTCCCAGGAGGACGCGCTGCTGGCCGGCGTGCTGGCCGCCGGGCGCATCACTACGGCCGAGCGGGCGGAGTTCACCCGGATCGTCGGCGCCCGACAGTTCGTCGCCGCCTCGGCACTGGTCCGGCTCCCCGGCACCGACCAGCGCCGCTACGAGACGATGTCGACGGGCGACACCTTCAGCCGGCTGACCGCCCTGGAGACCCAGGTGATGCAGGGCGGTGGTGCCGGCCGGCCGTCCGTGACCGCGACGGAGTGGACCGACACCATTGCTCCGGCGCTGACCGAGATCAGTGACGTCGTGCTGGCCGGTGGCGACGGCGTGGTCGACCGGGCGACCCCGGTCGCCATCGGCGTCGTCGTCCGGTTGGCGCTGGCCACCGGCCTCGGTCTGCTCGCCGTCATCGCCTCGATCGTCGTGTCCATCACCACCGCCCGCTCCCTGGTACGGCAGCTGGAACGGTTGCGTGGCGCGGCCTTCCGCCTGGCCAACGAGCGGCTGCCCAGCGTGGTCGAACGGCTCGGTCGCGGCGAGGAGGTCGACGTGGCCACCGAGGCGCCACCCCTGGAGTTCGGCACCGACGAGATCGGCCAGGTCGGCAAGGCGTTCAACGCGGTCCAGGAGACCGCTTTGCGCACCGCCGTCGAGCAGGCCGACCTGCGCCGCAACGTCCGCGAGGTCTTCCTCAGCCTGGCCCGGCGTACCCAGGCGCTGGTGCACCGCCAGCTCACCCTGCTGGACGCGATGGAGCGGCGCGAACAGGACGCGGAGGAACTCGAGGACCTGTTCCGGGTCGACCACCTGGCCACCCGGATGCGGCGCAACGCGGAAAACCTGATCGTGCTCTCCGGCTCCACCCCGGGCCGGGCCTGGCGGCGCAACGTGCCGATGGTCGACGTGGTGCGCGGCGCGGTGGCCGAGGTGGAGGACTACACCCGGGTCAACGTGCTGCCGCTCGGGCCGGTCTCGCTGGCCGGCCGCGCGGTCGGCGACATCATCCACCTGCTCGCCGAGCTGATCGAGAACGGCCTGTCGTTCTCCCCGCCGCACACCACGGTGGAGGTTCGTGGCCAACTGGTGGCCAACGGGTTCGCCATCGAGATCGAGGACCGGGGCCTCGGCATGAGCGAGGAGGACCTGGCCGCGGCGAACCACCGGATCGTCGACCAGTCCGAGCTGAACCTCGCCAACGCCGCCCGCCTCGGCCTCTACGTGGTGAGCCGGCTGACCGAGCGGCACGGCGTGCGGGTCCGGCTCAAGGAGTCGGCGTACGGCGGCACCACCGCCGTCGTGCTGATCCCACTGGAGCTGGTCACCGAGAACGGCGCTGCCCCGGAGGACTCCGGCGCGATGCGGGCCGGGTCACCGGCCATCCCGCTGGCCCCGTCGTCGACCGGAGGTCCCGCCGACAGCGGTCGCCCGAGCCTCCTCGCGCTGGCCGCGCCACCGGCGGCAGCGGGTACGACGGCGCCGGACGTACCGGATCTGGTGACCCCGACCGCCCCGGCGGCGGTTCCGGCCGACGCACCGGCGACGACCGACACCACCAGCCCGACGGCGCAGACCGACGCGACCGATGTGGACGCCGCTCTGCCCACCCGCCAGCGGACGACGCCCGCTACCGGGTTGTCGGAGCTGCCCAGCCGGGCCCGGCGCACGCTGGGCCAGCCGGCCCTGGAGGGCCCGACGGTGCCCACCGGCCTGCCCGCCTTCGACCGTGCCGGACCAGCGGACAGCACCAGCGTCGGCGAGCCGGGCGCGGACGGCGGGCCACTGCCCGCCCAGGCCGAGGCGGACCGGACGGACTCGGGCCTGCCGGTGCGGGTCCGGCAGGCGAGCATCGTGCCCGAGCTGCGCGACGACCCGGCGGCGACGGAGACCGACGAGGAGGACGTGGCGCGCCCGCCCGAGCAGGTGCGCCGGATGATGAGCTCCTACCAGAGCGGCACGCGGCGAGGTCGGACCGACGCGGCACGACTGCTCGACGGCGCTTCCGGCGCCCCGCCAGCGGAGACGTCCGAGCCGACCGACGAGGACCCGCGCACCACCTGATCGGACGCCGGCAATGCGGGTTTCCGCGCGGCGTGATGGTCAGCCCCAGACGAGCACGGCGACAACAGCCGGGGGAGAAGAGGACGACGAGTGGCCCAGAAGACGGCTTCGAGTGCCGACCTGACGTGGTTGCTGGATGATCTTGTGGGCCGGGTGAAGCAGGCCGAGCATGCGGTCGCGCTCTCCACCGACGGGCTGTTGATGGCCTCCTCGCAGGGGCTGAGCCGGGACGACGGTGAGCACCTCGCGGCGATGGCGGCCGGCATCCAGAGCCTGGCCCGGGGCGCCGGCAAGCGCTTCGGTGGCGGGCAGGTGCAGCAGACCATCATCGAGATGCAATCGTCGTTCCTGTTCGTCACCGCGGCCGGGCGCAACGCCTGCCTGGCGGTGCTGGCCAGCGAGGACACCGACGTCGGCCTGATCGCCTACGAGATGGCGATGCTGGTCACCAGGGTCGGCAAGTACGTTGCCTCCCCATCCCGCGGCGCCGACCAGCCGGCCGGCGAGAAGTAGCGGCCATGACGGTGCAGGGAGAGTCCGCGGACCATCAGTGGGTGGATGACCATGCGGGCCCGGTGGTCCGCCCGTACGCGGTGACGCGCGGGCGCGCCCGCCCGGTCACCGGCACGTTCGACCTGATCTCCCTGGTCACCGCGACCCGAGGCGACGTCACACCGGAGGTCGGCCTCGGTCCGGAGCACCTGGCGATCGTCGGACTGTGCCAACGAATACAGTCCGTCGCCGAGATCGCTGCCCATCTCGACCTGCCGGTGGGCACCATCCGGGTGCTCCTCGGCGACCTGGCGGCCCGCAGCCTGGTGCAGGTCCGCGAACCACAGACCACGGCCGGTCTTCCCGACAACAGCATCTTCGAGGCGGTAATCAATGGACTACGGGCACTCTGACCGGCCGGCGGGAGCGACCCCACTGCCCACCGCGATCAAGATCCTGGTCGCCGGTGGCTTCGGCGTCGGCAAGACCACCATGGTCGGCGCGGTGAGCGAGACCCGGCCGTTGCGCACCGAGGAGGTGCTGACCGAGTCCGGGGTCGGCATCGACGACCTGTCCGGGGTGGAGGAGAAGACCACCACCACCGTGGCGATGGACTTCGGTCGGATCACCATCAGTGACGACCTGGTGCTCTACCTGTTCGGCACGCCGGGGCAGGACCGGTTCTGGTTCGTCTGGGACGAGCTGGCGCTGGGCGCGATCGGCGCGGTGGTGCTGGCGGACACCCGCCGGCTGGCCGACTGCTTCCCGTCGATCGACTACTTCGAGGGCCGGGGCACCCCGTTCGTGGTCGCGGTGAACTGCTTCGAGGGGTCCCGGCAGTACCGGCTCGACGAAGTGCAGTCCGCGCTGAACCTGGACCCGGGGGTCCCGGTGCTGCTCTGCGACGCCCGTCAGCGCGCGTCCAGCAAGGAGGTGCTCGTCACGTTGATGGAGCACGCCATGAAGACCCGGGAGGCCCGACGCCGCGCCGCCGGCGCGAACTGACCGACAACCCGCGAGGTTTTCCGGCACCCGGTGTCCGGAACGGCCGCGGCCGATCGTCATGCTGGCGATACCCGGACACACCAGGGAGCGCCAGATGAAGTACATGATGTTTGTCTGCACCGACGCCGAGCCGGACACCGACCCGACCGACGTACCCGACATCCACGCGTGGGTGGCCGAGAACGACGCCCGTGGCCGCCGCCTCCAGGGCGACGAGCTGGCGCCGAGCACCGCGGCCACCACGGTCCGGGTGCGCGGCGGCGAACTGCTCATCTCCGACGGGCCGTTCGCCGAGACCACGGAGGTGATCGTGGGCTTCGACCTGCTCGACTGCGCCGACCTTGACGAGGCGATCGAGGTGGCGCGGGCCCACCCGATGGCCCGGCACGGCCGACTGGAACTGCGCCCCTTCGCGGGCCTGCCCGGCTGATCGGGTGACCCGCACCGAAACGCCGGCCGGTGAGCGGCACGAAAACGCCGGCCGGGCGATCGGCACGGGTGCGGCTGCGGCGGCGGAGGCCGTCGCGGCCGCCGGCGCCGAGGCGTACCCACGGATCGTCGCGACCCTGATCCGGGTGACCGGGGACTGGGCGTTGGCAGAGGACTGCGCCCAGGAGGCGCTGACCGTCGCCCTGGAGCGCTGGCCCGGTGACGGTGTGCCGGCCAACCCGGGCGGCTGGCTGATGACGGTGGCCCGCAACCGGGCGATCGACGTGCTGCGCCGGGCCGCCGTGGAGCGCCGCAAGCTGCACGACCTGGCGGTGCTCGCGCCGGCGGACGCGGAGCCCGCGCCCGGGGCGGGGGAGGACGTGGTGGACGACCGACTACGGCTGATCTTCACCTGCTGCCACCCGGCGCTGGCGCCGGAGGCGCGGGTGGCGTTGACGCTGCGTACCGTCTGCGGGGTGTCGACCGCCGACATCGCCCGGCTCTTCCTGGTCACCGAGTCGACGATGACCCGGCGGTTGACCCGGGCCCGGACCCGGATCAAGGAGGCCGGCATCCCGTACCGGGTGCCGGCCGGGCCGGCGCTCGCCGAACGGCTGCCCGGTGTGCTGGCCGTGCTGTACCTGCTCTTCACCCGCGGCTACGTCGCCGACGGCGAACCGGCCTTCGCCGACGAGGCGATCCGGCTGGCCCGGCTGCTCGACCGGCTGATGCCGGGGCAGTCCGAGGTGGCCGCCCTGCTCGCGTTGTTCCTGTTCCAGCACTCGCGCGCCGACGCCCGCCGCGACGCCGCCGGCTACCTGCTGACCCTGGAGCGGCAGGACCGCGGCCGGTGGGACCGGGCCGCCATCACCGAGGGACTGGACGCGCTGGCGCGGGTACACCACGACGGGCCGTACGCGTGGCAGGCCCGGATCGCGGCCTGCCACGCCACCGCCGCGTCCGCCGAGGCCACCGACTGGCCGGCGATCGCCCGGGCCTACGACAGCCTGGCCGGCGATCGGCCCTCGCCGGTGGTCGGGTTGAACCGGGCCGTGGCGCACGGCTACGCGTACGGGCCGGCGGCCGGGTTGGCGCTGCTCGGCGCGGCCCGCGCCGGGGGCGCGTTGGACGGCTACCCGCTCGCCGTCGCGGTGGAGGCGGACCTGGTGGCCCGGCAGGGCGACCGGGTCCGCGCCGCCACCCTGTTCCGGAGGGCCGCGGCCGAGGTGACATCCGCCGCCGAGCGCCGCGCCCTGCTCGACCGCGCCGCCGACCTCGCCTCGTAGCCGGGTGGTACGCGCACCCCGGGCCGGCGGGATCGGCAGGTCCTCCTCGCCGAGGGGATTCGTGAGAGGATCCCGCGCATGATCGACCTGAATGTGCGGCCGATGTCCCGCGCGGAATTCGACCGGTGGCAGACCGACGTCGTCGCCGCCTACGCGCAGGACCACGTCGAGGCCGGCACCTGGACGGCCGACGAGGCTCTGCGCCGCTCCGAGGAAGCCAACAGAGCCCTGCTGCCACAGGGGATGGCCACGCCCGGCATGATCTTCCTGCTCGGCGTGCTGGCCGACGGCACACCGGTCGGACGCCTGTGGATCGGGCTGACGCATCCGCGCGGCGTCGCGCACTGCGCCTACCTCTACGACATCGAGGTGGTCGCCGAGCGCCGCGGGCAGGGTCTGGGGCGGGCACTGCTCACGGCCGCCGAGCGGACGGCTCGCGAGGAGGGCGCCCACGCTCTCGAACTCAACGTGTTCGGATACAACACGACGGCGCTCAACCTGTACGACTCGTCGGGGTACCGGGTGACGACCCAGCAGATGCGCAAGAACCTCCGCACGTCGACCCGGCAGGAGCCGGACGCGGAAGCGGCGACCGAGGTGGGTGATCCTCGCGCAGGTGGATGACGCTGCGTCCGTGGGCTGCAACTGGCCGCGCCGCTCGCGACGCGTCCGGTCCGTCGTCAGTCCAGGAACTCGACGCCGGCGAGAGTGGCGGCGCGGTGCGCCGCGAGGCGCTCGGCCTGCTCGATGACGGCCCTGCGCCTGCTCTCGGGCAGCTTCTGCCAGGGCTGGACGGCGACTGTCATCCTGGCGCCCGACTTGCGGGGCCGCCAGGTGCCGACCAGCTCACCGTCGACCAGGACGGCGCCGGGGCGACCCAGCACCGGCCACAGCTCCTTGGCGCGCGCGGCATCGGGCACCAGCGTCGCCCGGTCTCTGGCCTGAAGGAAGAGGTCGAAGGGACCGAGCAGGCGGGTCACCGCCGCTGCGGCCGACGCCAGCGACTGCTCGTCGGCGGCCAGGAGCGAGCGCCTCTCGCCGTCGACCGTCACCTCGATCACGTCCTCGGGCCATCGTGCCTTGACTTCCCGGACCGGGGCATCGAGGTAGGTGGCCACGTGGCCGGGGGTGGCCGGACCCAGCAGCCGCAGGTACGCGCGCACGAGGTCGAACCGGTCGCCCGCGCCGGCCGCCGCACGGAACCCGGGGATGCGCCGCAGCACCGGCGGCGACGTGTCGCGCTGCAATTCCAACCCGGCGCGCACCGCGGCCAGCCGCAACGGCATCTCGAAGATGTGCGTGGCGTCGCAGGGGCGGCAGAACCGCAGGTACGGCCCGGGCAGCACCGCGCTCAGGCGGCCCGACACGTCGCCCTTGACCATCGGCTCGGTGACGGTGGCCCGCAGCTCGGCGGCCACTGTGTCGAGAGCCTCCAGGTTGGCGATGCCGGCCGCCCTCAACGGCTTGGCGGCGTCGTAGATGCGCTTGCCCGCGTCGGCGTCGGACCAGGGTGCGACCGCGGACGCCACCTCCCCCGCGTCAGCGCGGCGGTAGAGGTGGGGCGCGCCGCGCACGGTCCACAGCAGCACCAGGTCGGCCCCGGACGACGCCGCCCGGTCGACCCCGCGCAGCGCCAGCGCCCAGCGGCCGCCGTCGGGGCCGGTGTCCTGCACGCCGGCGTCGAGCACGGCGGTGTCCGCCAGCGTGCCGTGCGCCCGGGCGAGCTGCTGTGCCTGGACGCGGAACCTCATCACCTGACGCCGGTCGACCACCCCGACACCATAGGGGGTCACCCCGACAACGGGCAGCATGGCCGGCCAGGACGCCGCAGGGCCCCTCTCCGCCGAGGCGGGAAGAGGCCCTGGTGGACGCGGTACGTCAGTTGGCGATCATGCGGCGCAGCACGTACTGCAGGATGCCGCCGTGCCGGTAGTAGTCCGCCTCGCCCGGGGTGTCGATCCGGACCACCGCGTCGAACTCGACGCCGGTGTCGGTGGTGACCTTCACCGTGCGCGGGGTCTCGCCGTCGTTGAGCGCGGTCACCCCGGTGAAGGTGAACGTCTCGGTGCCGGTGAGGCCGAGCGACTCGGCGGTGGTGTCCACCGGGAACTGCAGCGGCAGCACGCCCATGCCGATCAGGTTGGAGCGGTGGATCCGCTCGTAGGACTCGGCGATGACCGCCCGGACGCCCAGCAGCATCGTGCCCTTGGCCGCCCAGTCCCGCGACGAGCCCGAGCCGTACTCCTTGCCGGCCAGCACGACCAGCGGGATGCCGGCCTCCTGATAGGCGACCGAGGCGTCGTAGATCGAGGTCTGCTCGCCGGTGAGGTGGTTGACGGTGAAGCCGCCCTCCACCCCGGGGACCAGCTGGTTGCGCAGCCGGATGTTGGCGAAGGTGCCCCGGATCATCACCTCGTGGTTGCCCCGGCGGGAGCCGTACGAGTTGAACTCGTGCCGCGGCACGCCGTGCTCGGCGAGGTACTGACCGGCGGGGGAGTCGGCCTTGATCGAGCCGGCCGGCGAGATGTGGTCGGTGGTCACCGAGTCACCCAGCTTGGCCAGCACCCGGGCGTCGGCGATGTCGGTGACCGGGCTCGGCTCCTGCTGCATGCCCTCGAAGTAGGGGGGCTTGCGCACGTAGGTGGAGTCGCCCGCCCAGGCGAAGGTGTCGCCGGTCGGGGTGGGCAGCGACTGCCAGCGCTCGTCGCCGGCGAAGACGTCGGCGTACGCGGCGCTGAACCCGGTGGCGCCGATCGCCTGGGCGATGACGTCCTGGATCTCGGCGCTGTTCGGCCAGATCTCACGCAGGAAGACCGGGTTGCCGTCGCTGTCCTCGCCGATCGGCTCGTTGGCCAGGTCGATGTCCATCGTGCCGGCGAGCGCGTACGCGACCACAAGAGGCGGGGACGCCAGGTAGTTCATCTTGACGTCCGGGTTGATCCGGCCCTCGAAGTTGCGGTTGCCGGAGAGCACCGAGACGACGGCGAGGTCCTTCTCGTTGACCGCCGCCGAGACCTCCTCGGGCAGCGGGCCCGAGTTGCCGATGCAGGTGGTGCAGCCGTACCCGACCAGGTTGAAGCCGAGCTTGTCCAGGTACGGCGTGAGGCCGGCCCGCTCGTAGTAGTCCATGACGACCTTGGAACCGGGCGCCAGGGTGGTCTTGACCCACGGCTTGCGGGTCAGGCCCTTCTCGACCGCGTTGCGGGCCAGCAGTGCGGCGCCGATCATCACCTGGGGGTTGGAGGTGTTGGTGCAGGAGGTGATCGCGGCGATCACGACGGCGCCGTGGTCCAACTCGTACTCGACGCCGTCGGCGCCGGTGACCCGGATCGGGTCGGTGGCCCGACCGCCGGAGCCGACGGCCGCGGTCTCCAGGTCGCGCGGCTCGTCGGCCGGGTCGCTGAACTCGTTGGCCGGCGGGTCGCTGGCCGGGAAGGACTCGGCGCTGGCCTCGTCGGCCGGGCCGTTGGCACCGCGCGGCAGTTCCTCACGGGGCACGCCCGGCTTGAGGTCACGCTCACCGACGGAGTCGTCGGCGACGTAGTCGGTCAGCGCCGAGCGGAACAGCGTCTTGGCGCTGCCCAGCGGCACCCGGTCCTGCGGGCGCTTCGGGCCGGCCAGCGAAGGCTCGATGGTGCTCAGGTCGAGCTCCAGGCGCTCGGAGTACTCAGGCTCCGCGTCCGGGTCGTGCCAGAGGCCCTGCTCCTTGGCGTACGCCTCGACGAGCGCGACCTGCTGCTCGTCGCGACCGGTCAGCTTCAGGTAGCGGACCGTCTCGGCGTCGATCGGGAAGATCGCCACGGTGGAGCCGTATTCGGGGGACATGTTGCCGATGGTGGCGCGGTTGGCCAGCGGCACGGCGCTGACGCCGGGGCCGTAGAACTCGACGAACTTGCCGACCACGCCGTGCTTGCGCAGCATCTCGGTGATGGTCAGCACCAGGTCGGTGGCGGTGGTGCCGGCCGGCATCTCGCCGTGCAGCTTGAAGCCCACCACGCGGGGGATCAGCATGCTGACCGGCTGACCGAGCATCGCGGCCTCGGCCTCGATGCCGCCGACGCCCCAGCCGAGCACGCCCAGGCCGTTGACCATCGTGGTGTGCGAGTCGGTGCCGACCACCGTGTCGGGGTACGCCTGGCCGTTGCGCTCCATGATGGTGCGGGCCAGGTACTCGATGTTGACCTGGTGCACGATGCCGGTGCCCGGCGGGACGACCTTGAACTCGTTGAACGCGGTCTGGCCCCAGCGCAGGAACTGGTAGCGCTCCTTGTTGCGCTCGTACTCCAGCTCGACGTTGCGCTCGAAGGCGTCCTCGCGGCCGAACAGGTCGGCGATGACGGAGTGGTCGATGACCAGCTCGGCCGGGGCGAGGGGGTTGACCTTGGTGGCGTCGCCGCCCAGGTCGCGCACCGCCTCGCGCATGGTGGCCAGGTCGACCACGCAGGGCACGCCGGTGAAGTCCTGCATCAGCACCCGCGCCGGGGTGAACTGGATCTCCACGCTCGGGGCGGCGGTGGAGTCCCACCCGCCGAGCTGGCGGATGTGGTCGGCGGTGATGTTCGCGCCGTCCTCGGTCCGCAGCAGGTTCTCCAGCAGGATCTTCAGGCTGTACGGCAGCCGGTCGTGGCCGTCCACCTTGTCGATCCTGAAAATCTCGTAGCTCGCGTCTCCGACGCGTAGCTGGGTCTTCGCACCGAAGGTGTCGAGGCTCGCCACGTCGTACTCCTTCACACCAGCGACCGTGAGTAGTCCTGAGCAGTGTGTCGCACCGGCCAGGGTGCCGCCGAGGTTAGGTGACACTTACCGCCGATTCCGCTCTCAACAAAACCGTACGTCCGTCTTGCTAGTTGCGCAACCCGACGTCGGGTCCGAGCGACCGGCCGACGGTAGGGTTCGAGGCCGGACGGGGAGGGGGTCGACGGTGTTCGACGTTCAGCACTGGCTCGTGTCGCTGCCGCCGATCGCGGTCTACCTGCTCGTCGGCGGGGTCATCGGCGTGGAGAGCATGGGTGTCCCACTGCCCGGCGAGATCGTCCTGGTCAGCTCCGCCCTGCTCGCCGCCACCGGTGTGGTAGAACCGGAGTGGGTCGCCACCGCCGCTGCCGCCGGAGCGATCATCGGGGACTCCGTCGGGTATGCGGTGGGCCGCCGGGGTGGCCGTCCGCTGCTGGCCCGGCTGGGCCGGCGCTTCCCCCGACATCTCGGCCCCGCACAGCTCGCCCGCGCCGAACAGAGCTTCGCCCGGTACGGCGTCTGGGCGGTCTTCTTCGGCCGGTTCGTGGCACTGCTGCGGATCCTGGCCGGGCCGCTCGCTGGGGCACTGCACGTGCCGTACCGGCGGTTCCTGCTGGCCAACGCGGCCGGCGGCCTGGTCTGGGCGTTCGGCACCACCTACCTGCTCTTCACCGTGGGCCGTGCGGCCGAGCACTGGCTCAAGGACATCTCCTGGGCCGGGCTGGCCCTCGCGGTGCTCGCCGGTCTCGCCAGCACGTGGTGGCTGCGCCGACGGGCCCACCGGTTCGAGGCGACCGAACCGACCCCGGACGCCGAGCCGATCCGCGCGGGCAGCGAACACTGACCCGGGCATGACGAAGGGCCGGACCCCTGGTTGGGGTCCGGCCCTTGTCGTTGTTGGTGGTTGGGTCAGCTGGTGGCGTAGCCGCGGGTGGCGATCCAGTCGGCGAGGTGCTCGACGGTGACCTCGTAGGAGGCGGTGTTCGCATCGGCGG
>NZ_JBIALB010000034.1:0-31611 GCF_042872965.1 Micromonospora sp. NPDC005087
CCGCCGATGCGAACACCGCCTCCTACGAGGTCACCGTCGAGCACCTCGCCGACTGGATCGCCACCCGCGGCTACGCCACCAGCTGACCCAACCACGATGACAAGGGCCGGACCCCAACCAGGGTCCGGCCCTTTCGTCATGCCCAGCTCGACGTCAGGCCGGGGCGGTGTCGGCGGCGAGGACCGCCAGGATCTGCTCGCCGTACTTGGCGAGCTTGTTCTCGCCGACCCCGCTGACCCGGGACAGATCGGCCAGCGAGCCAGGCGCGTTGCTCGCGATCTGTCGCAGCGTGGCGTCGTGGAAGATCACGTACGCCGGGACGCCCTGCTCCTTTGCGGTGGCCGCCCGCCAGCCGCGCAGCCGCTCGAAGACCGCCGTGGCGGCCGGGCCCAGGTCCGCGACCACGGTGGCCGCGCCGCGCGGCTTCGTCGACCGGCTCGACGCCGGCTTCTCCGGCTCGCGGCGCATCGTGACGGTGCGCCGGCGCCCCAGCACCTCGGCGCTCGCCTCGGTCAGCGCCAACGTGCCGTAGTCGCCCTCCACGGCGAGCAGCCCCTCGGCGAGCAGCTGCCGGACCACGCCCCGCCACTCCGCTTCGCTCAGCTCGGTGCCGATGCCGAAGACGGTGAGCGCGTCGTGGCCGTGCTGGCTGATCTTGTCGGTCTGCTTGCCGAGCAGGATGTCGATGCACTGCCCGGCGCCAAACCGCTGGTTGCGCTCGCGGTCGAGACGAAAGACGGTGGAGAGCAACTTCTGCGCGGCGACCGTGCCGTCCCAGGACTCCGGCGGGCTGAGGCAGGTGTCGCAGTTGCCGCAGGCGGCGGTCGCCGGCTCGCCGAAGTATTCGAGCAGCTGGACGCGCCGGCAGCGCACCGTCTCGCAGAGCGCGAGCATCGCGTCCAGGTGCGCGGCGAGGTTGCGGCGGTGCGCGAGGTCGCCGTCGGACGTCTCGATCATCTTGCGCTGCTGGACCACGTCTTGGAGCCCGTACGCCAGCCAGGCCGTGGACGGCAGCCCGTCCCGGCCGGCGCGGCCGGTCTCCTGGTAGTAGCCCTCGACCGACTTGGGCAGGTCGAGGTGCGCGACGAACCGGACGTCGGGCTTGTCGATGCCCATGCCGAAGGCGATGGTGGCCACCATCACCAGGCCGTCCTCGCGCAGGAAGCGCTGCTGGTTGGCGGCGCGGGTGGCCGCGTCCAGGCCGGCGTGGTAGGGCAGCGCGGCGATCCCGTTGGCGGTGAGGAACTCGGCCGTCTTGTCCACCGAGGCCCGGGACAGGCAGTAGACGATCCCCGCGTCGCCGGGGTGCTCATCGCGCAGCAGGGTCAGCAACTGCTTGCGTGGCTCGCGCTTGGGCACGATCCGGTACTGGATGTTGGGCCGGTCGAAGCTGGCCACGAAGTGGCGGGCGTCGTCGAGCTTGAGCCGGCTGGCGATCTCGGTGCGGGTGGCGCTGGTCGCGGTGGCGGTGAGCGCGATCCGGGGCACCTCCGGCCACCGCTCGTGCAGCATCGACAGCGCCAGGTAGTCGGGGCGGAAGTCGTGCCCCCACTGGGACACGCAGTGCGCCTCGTCGATCGCGAAGAGCCCGAGCCTGCCCCGGTCGAGCAGGGCGAGGGTGGACCGCACGCCGAGCGCCTCCGGCGCCAGGTAGAGCAGATCCAGCTCGCCGGCGAGGAAGGCCGCCTCGACCCGGCGCCGGGCGTCGAGAGTCTGGGTCGAGTTGAGGAAGCCGGCCCGCACACCGACCGCGGTGAGCGCGTCCACCTGGTCCTGCATCAGGGCGATCAGCGGGGACACGACGACCGCGACGCCGTCACGGACCAGCGCCGGGATCTGGTAGCAGAGCGACTTGCCGCCGCCGGTGGGCATCAACACCAGCGCGTCACCGCCGGCCACCACGTGGTCGATCACCTCCTGCTGAAAACCGCGGAAGGCGTCGTAGCCGAACACCCGGCGCAGCACCGGCAGCGCGTCCTCGGTACGCAGGTCGGTGGGGGAAGCCATCCGCGGAGTCTACGAGCCCACCCCGACAGCGCACGCCCGGCGCACCCGGAGAGATGGGTGACCGGGCCGGGCCGGGCCGACCGGTGACGGGTGCCCGACCTGGGCCGGGCGGCGGGATAGAGTCGCTGATTGACCAATCGCGGCCGATGGCGGCCGCGGCGCCACGGCTTGGGGGTACGGGTGAGCGAGGCGCGCACAGCCAGTGACCGGATCGACGTCCCGGAGGCCATCGACGGGCCGCCGACGGCCGAGTCGGAGACCACACTCGTGGTGGTCACCGGGCTGTCCGGCGGCGGCCGCAGCACGGTCGCCCGGGCGTTGGAGAACGTCGGGTACTACGTGGTGGACAACCTGCCGCAGGCGCTGATGCTCGACATGGCCGAGCTGGCGTTCAAGGCCGGCGGCGCTGCCCGGCGTACCGCGATGGTGCTGGACGTACGCTCGCGCGCCTTCTCCACGGACCTGGCCGGGGCGATCCGGGAGCTCAAGGAGCGCGGCTTCTCACCCCGGGTGGTCTTCGTCGACGCCGACGACGAGGTGCTGATCCGGCGGTTCGAGAGCGTCCGGCGTTCGCACCCGTTGCAGGGCGACGGGCGGCTGGCCGACGGCATCGCCGTGGAGCGTGGGCTGCTCGAGGAGGCTCGCGACCAGGCCGACGTGATCATCGACACCAGCCACCTGAACGTCAACCAGCTCCGCCGACGCATCGAGGAGCTGTTCGGCGGCGAGGACGCCCGCCGGCTGCGGGTCACCGTGCTGTCGTTCGGCTTCAAGTACGGCCTGCCACCGGACGCCGATTTCGTGCTGGACGCCCGGTTCCTGCCCAACCCGTACTGGGTGCCGGAGCTGCGCGAGCACACCGGGCGGGAGGAGGCGGTCAGCGCGTACGTGCTGGGCCAGGAGGGCGCCGACGCCTTCGTCGCCTCGTACGCCGACCTGGTCAACGCCACCACGGCCGGCTTCGAGCGGGAGGGCAAGCGGTATCTGACGGTCGCCGTGGGCTGCACCGGCGGCAAGCACCGCAGCGTCGCCATCGCCGAGGAGCTGGCCGGCCGGTTGCGCCAGTCCGGGTTGGCGGCCAACGCCCAGCACCGCGACCTGGGGCGGGAATGACGGCCCGCCGGGTGGTGGCGTTCGGCGGTGGGCACGGCCTCTCCGCCTCACTGCGCGCGCTGCGCCACTGCGCCCCCGAACTTGATCTGGACATCACCGCCGTGGTCACCGTCGGCGACGACGGTGGCTCCAGCGGCCGGCTGCGCGCCGAGCGGGGTGGCCTGCCCCCCGGTGACCTGCGGCAGGCGCTGGTCGCGCTGGCCGGGGACCATCCCGCCACGCGGCGCAGCGCCGGGCTGTTCCAGCACCGCTTCGCCGCCGCGCCCGCCGACGCGGCGACCGGCGCGGACCCGGCGGCGGGCGGTCCGGACGGTGGCGCCGGCCGGGCGGCGGCCCGGGCCGACGGGCTGGCCGGGCACGCGGTCGGCAACCTGGTGCTCTGCGGCCTGATGGAGCTGCTCGGTGACCCGGTGGCCGCGCTGGAGCACGCCGGCGCCATGCTCGGCGCGGTCGGCCGGGTACTGCCCATGTCCCGCGAACCGGTGGGCATCGAGGCCCGGGTGCGGGGCGCCGACCCGGCCGCGCCGGACGAGGTGCGCACCGTGCGCGGCCAGCACCAGGTGGCGGTCACCACCGGGCGGGTCGAGTCGCTGCGGCTCAGCCCGACCGCCCCGGCGGCCTGCGCCGAGGCGCTGGCCGCGATCGGCGCGGCGGACTGGCTGATCTTCGGGCCGGGCAGCTGGTACACCAGCGTGCTACCGCACCTGCTGGTGCCGCAGCTGGCCGACGCGATCGTGTCCAGCCCGGCCCGGCGACTGGTCACCCTGAACCTCGCCGCGGAGAAGGAGACCCTCGGGCTCTCCGTCGCCGACCACCTCGCGGCGCTGCACTGGTACCTTCCCGAGCTCAAGGTGGATCTTGTGCTGGCCGACGCCAAGGCGGTGGGTGACCCCGAACCGGTCGAACGTGCGGCAGAATCGCTGGGTGCCCGCCTGGTCCTCGCCCCCGTCGCCGTCATCGACGGCACTCCCCGCCATGATCCGGCTGCCCTGGGCGCCGCGCTGGTGCCTGTCCTGGGTGCCGATCGTTAGACACGTACGTAATCTCCGGCGACACGCCGGAACCGGTCCGTGAGGGGACGCACAATGGCGATGACGGCCGCGGTCAAGGACGAGCTGAGTCGGGTCGACGTGCCCAAGCCCTGCTGTCGGCGGGCGGAGATGGCCGCACTGCTGCGCTTCGCCGGGGGCCTGCACATCGTCTCCGGCCGCGTGGTGGTGGAGGCGGAGCTGGACACCGGGGCGGTGGCCCGACGGCTGCGCCGGGAGATCGCTGAGGTCTACGGGTACCCCAGTGAGATCCACGTGCTGGCCTCCGGCGGCCTGCGCAAGGGCAGCCACTTCATCGTCCGCGTGGTCAAGGACGGCGAGGCCCTGGCCCGGCAGACCGGCCTGCTGGACGTACGCGGCCGGCCGGTACGCGGGCTGCCCCCGCACGTGGTGGCGGCAAACGTCTGCTGCGCGGTCTCCGCCTGGCGGGGCGCCTTCATGGCGCACGGCTCGCTCACCGAGCCCGGCCGGTCCAGCGCCCTGGAGATCACCTGTCCGGGGCCGGAGTCGGCGCTGGCGCTGGTCGGCGCGGCCCGTCGGATCGGGATCACCGCCAAGAACCGCGAGGTGCGCGGGGTGGACCGGGTGGTGGTCAAGGACGGTGACGCCATCGCCGCGCTGCTCACCCGGATCGGCGCGCACTCCAGCGTGCTGGCCTGGGAGGAGCGCCGGGTCCGCCGCGAGGTACGGGCCACCGCCAACCGGCTGGCCAACTTCGACGACGCCAACCTGCGCCGCTCGGCGCGCGCCGCGGTGGCCGCCGCCGCCCGGGTGACCCGGGCGCTGGAGATCCTCGCCGACGAGGCGCCCAACCACCTGACCGACGCTGGCCGGCTGCGCCTGGAGCACCGGCAGGCGTCGCTGGAGGAGCTGGGCGCGCTGGCCGAGCCTCCGCTGACCAAGGACGCCATCGCCGGGCGGATCCGCCGGCTGCTGGCGCTGGCCGACAAGCGGGCCCGGGACCTCGGCATCCCGGATACCGAAGCGGCCGTCACGCCCGACATGCTCGTGGTCTGATAGGACGGTGGGGCCGCACGGTGCGCCCGGGAACACCACCCGGCGCAGCGTGGCCGCGCACGCTCGGATATGGTCGCTGCGTACGGCAAGGGGGCCGACACAGGCACTCCTCGTCGTGCCCACCGCCTCGGGCGGTCAGGTCCTCAGACCGCGGCGGGGTGGCCGAGATGAACCGTCAACGGCCGGCTCCAACGGTCGGCGCACACCACTCCGCCGGCCCGTTGTCTGAAGCCGGCGGACCAGAACGCGAGGAGATGGGACCTGTGACCATCCGGGTTGGCATCAACGGCTTCGGCCGGATCGGCCGTAACTTCTTCCGGGCAGTGCTGGCGTCCGACGCCGACATCGAGGTTGTGGCGGTGAACGACCTGACCGACAACGCCACGCTCGCCCACCTGCTCAAGTACGACAGCATCCTGGGTCGCCTGCCGTACGAGGTCAAGGCGACCGCCGACGAGATCACCGTCGGTGGCAAGACCATCAAGGCGTACGCCGAGAAGGACCCGGCGTCGCTGCCGTGGGGCGAGGTCGGCGCCGACGTCGTCATCGAGTCGACCGGCTTCTTCACCGACGCCACCAAGGCCAAGGCGCACGTCGCCGGCGGGGCCAAGAAGGTCATCATCTCCGCCCCGGCGAAGAACGAGGACGTCACGGTCGTCATGGGCGTCAACCAGGACACCTACGACCCGGCGAAGCACACCATCATCTCCAACGCTTCGTGCACCACCAACTGCCTCGCCCCGATGGCGAAGGTCCTGCACGACACGTTCGGCATCCAGCACGGTCTGATGACGACGATCCACGCGTACACCCAGGACCAGAACCTCCAGGACGCCCCGCACAAGGACCTCCGCCGGGCCCGGGCCGCCGCGCTCAACATCGTGCCGACCTCCACCGGCGCCGCCAAGGCGATCGGCCTGGTGCTGCCGGACCTCAAGGGCAAGCTCGACGGGTACGCCCTGCGGGTGCCGATCCCGACCGGCTCGGTCACCGACCTCACCGTCAACGTGGGTCGCGAGACCACCGTGGACGAGGTCAACGCCGCGCTCAAGGCCGCCGCGGACGGCCCGCTCAAGGGCATCCTGGTCTACAACGAGGACCCGATCGTCTCCACCGACATCGTCACCGACCCGGCGTCGTGCATCTTCGACGCGCCGCTGACCAAGGTGGTCGGCAACCAGGTCAAGGTCGTCGGCTGGTACGACAACGAGTGGGGCTACTCCAACCGCCTGGTCGACCTGGTCAAGCTGGTGGGTTCGTCGCTGTGAGCATCCGTACCCTCGACGACCTGCTCGCCGAGGGGGTGTCGGGTCGGCGCGTGCTGGTGCGCGCCGACCTGAACGTCCCGCTCGACAAGCAGACCGGCGCCATCAGCGACGATGGGCGCATCCGCGCGGTGCTGCCGACCCTCGGCGCGCTGGTCGAGGCCGGTGCCAAGGTGGTCGTCTGCTCGCACCTGGGTCGTCCGAAGGGCACGCCGGACCAGCAGTTCAGCCTCCGCTCGGTCGCCGGGCGGCTCGGTGAGCTGCTCGGCGCGCCGGTGCACTTCGCCACCGACACGGTCGGCGACTCCGCCCGCTCCACCGTCGCGGGCCTGGCCGACGGCCAGGTCGCCCTTCTGGAGAACCTGCGCTTCAACGCGGGTGAGACCAGCAAGGACGACGCCGAGCGGGGCGCTTTCGCCGATCAGCTCGCCGCGTTCGGCGACGCGTACGTCGACGACGCGTTCGGCGCCGTGCACCGCAAGCACGCCAGCGTGTACGACGTGCCGGCCCGGCTGCCGCACGTGGCCGGCCGGCTGGTGCTGCGCGAGGTGGAGGTGCTCTCCACGCTCACCAGCGACCCCGCGCGGCCGTACGTGGTGGTGCTCGGCGGGTCCAAGGTCTCCGACAAGCTGGCGGTGATCGAGGCTCTGCTGCCCACGGTCGACCGGCTGCTCATCGGCGGCGGCATGTGCTTCACCTTCCTCAAGGCCCAGGGCCTGGAGGTGGGCACCTCGCTGCTGGAGAAGGACATGGTCGAGACCTGCGGCAACCTGCTGGAGCGGGCCGCAGGCAAGATCATGCTCCCGGTCGACGTGGTGGTCGCGGACGCGTTCGCCCCGGACGCCACGCACGACACGGTCCGCGTCGACGGCATCCCGAGCCACCGGCTGGGTCTGGACATCGGCCCGGAGACGGTGGCCGGCTTCGCCGCCGCGCTGTCCCAGGCGAAGACGGTCTTCTGGAACGGCCCGATGGGCGTGTTCGAGATGCCGGCGTTCGCGGCGGGCACCCGGGGGGTCGCCGAGGCGATCACCAAGGCCGACGCGTTCAGCGTCGTCGGTGGCGGCGACTCGGCGGCGGCGGTCCGTGCGCTGGGCCTCGACGAGACGTCCTTCGGGCACATCTCCACCGGCGGCGGCGCCTCCCTGGAATACCTCGAGGGCAAGACCCTCCCCGGCATCGCGGCCCTGGAGAACTGAATGGCGAGCACCGCCCGCCGGCCACTGATGGCCGGCAACTGGAAGATGAACCTCAACCACCTCGAGGCCAACCTGCTGGTGCAGAAGCTGGCCGCGAGCCTCACCGAGAAGCAGCTCACCGAGGTCGAGACGGTCGTCCTGCCGCCCTTCACCGATCTGCGCACCGTGCAGACGGCGGTGGACGGGGACAAGCTGCTCATCGGGTACGGCGCGCAGGACCTCTCGCCGCACGCGTCGGGCGCGTACACCGGGGAGATCTCGGGCGCGATGCTGGCCAAGCTCGGGTGCTCGTACGTCGTCGTCGGGCACTCCGAGCGGCGGGCCTACCACCACGAGGACGACGCGCTGGTCAACGCCAAGGTGAAGGCGGCGCTGGCGCACGGCCTGACCCCGATCCTCTGCGTGGGGGAGGGGCTGGACGTTCGCGAGCAGGGCGGGCACGTGGCGCACTGCTCCGACCAGCTCGACGGTGGCCTCGCCGGGCTCACCCCCGAGCAGGTGCGGCAGGTGGTGATCGCGTACGAGCCGGTCTGGGCGATCGGTACCGGCAAGACCGCGACGCCGGGGGACGCCCAGGAGGTCTGCGGCGCGGTCCGCCAGCGGCTGGTGGAGCGCTTCGGCCAGGACACCGCGGACCAGGTCCGGGTCCTCTACGGCGGCTCGGTCAAGGCGTCCAACATCGCCACGATCATGGCCCAGACGGACGTGGACGGGGGCCTGGTGGGTGGCGCCAGCCTGGACGCGGAGGAATTCGCGCAGATCTGCCGGTTCCCGGAGCACATCGCCCGCTGATCGCTCGGTATCCTTGACCCCGCCCGTCCGCCGGTCGGTGCCGCCGTGCCCGATCAGACCGGGCGAGGATCGCTACGAGAGGACTGACCCCAGCCATGCCGATCTGGTTCGCATACACGTTGATCGTGTTGCTGATCATCACGAGCGTCCTGCTCACCTTGCTCATCCTGCTGCACCGTGGCAAGGGCGGCGGTCTGTCGAGCATGTTCGGCGGTGGCGTCAGCTCCAGCCTCGCCGGCTCTTCGGTGGCGGAGAAGAACCTGGACCGCTACACCGTTCTGGTGAGTGTCGTCTGGTTCGCCGCCATCATCGGGCTGGGGCTCTGGCTCCGCCTCCAGATGAACAGCGGCGCCTGAGCAGGCCCGTAAGTCGTACAATCTGCGCGCGGTCCGTCACCAGACGGGCCGCGCGCAGGCTTTTCTCCGCTGCACCGCGTCGCCCGCCGCCCACCCCTGAAGACGGCGGGTCCCTCCGACGACAGGAGCGAGCAGCCGTGCCGAGTGGCAATGTCATCCGCGGCGCCCGGATCGGGTCCGCACCCGTCCGTCCGGACGAGCGACACCCTCCCGCCCCCCGACAGGACGTCACCTACTGGTGCCGCAACGACCACCGGACCAGCATCCGGATCGCCGCGGACGCCGTGGCGCCGCCGCTGTGGGACTGTCCCCGCTGCGGTCTACCCGCCGGGCAGGACGCGCAGAACCCGCCCGGGCGGGCCCGCGCCGAGCCGTACAAGAGCCACCTGGCGTACGTGAAGGAGCGGCGTACCGCCGAGGAGGGCGAGGCGCTGCTGGCCGAGGCGCTCGCCGCGCTGCGCCGCCGCAGGGGCGAATGAAAGGAAGGGTCCCTTATTAACGCTACGCGTTAATAAGGGACCCTTCCTTTCAGCGCGGGGTGCGCAGCGGTCAGCGCAGGCTGCGCAGGCGGGCGGGCACGTCGGCGGCCGCCGCCCGGTCCAGCAGCCAGCGGGTACGGTCCACGCCGTGCACCCCGGCGGCCGGTAACTGCACCGGTCCGGCCCCGGCCAGCGCCATGCCCACCGCCCGCGCCTTGTCCGCGCCGCCAGCCACCAGCCAGACCTCCTCGGCGGTGTTGATCGTCGACAGGGTGAGGGTGGTCCGCACCGGCGGCGGCTTCGGGCTGCCCCGCACCGCGCTGCACGGCCGGCTCTCGTAGTGCACCGGGTGCTCGGGGAAGATCGAGGCAACGTGTCCGTCCTCCCCGACGCCCAGCATCAGCACGTCGAAGTGCGGCAGCACGGCGTGCCCGGGTCGGGCGGCGCGCGCCAGCTCCTCCGCGTACGCGGCGGCAGCCGCCTCGGGGTCGTTGCCGGCCGGGCCGTCGGAGGCGGGCATCGGGTGCACCCGGGCCGGGTTCAGCGGCACCACGTCCAGCAGGGCGGCGCGGGCCTGGGTCTCGTTGCGCTCCGGGTCGCCGGCGGGCAGGAACCGCTCGTCGCCCCACCACACGTCGACCCGGGACCAGTCCACCGCGTCGCGGGCCGGCAGGTGTGCCACCGCCCGGTACACGGCCGCGGCGATCCGCCCGCCGGTGAGCACCACCGAGGCCTCGCCCCGGTCGGCCTGGGCGTCGAGCAGCTTCACCAGCAGCCGGGCCGCCACGGCCTGCGCCAGCAGATCGGCGTCGGCGTGGACGGCGACAGTCGCCTCACTCATTGGTTGTGCCTTCGTTTCCCGACCGCGGGGCGGTCGCTGTCGCGTCGTGCCCGGGCCGGTGCCCGGATGTGGCGGGGCGGAGTGCCCCGGAGGCAGGGACCTCAGGGTCACCGGACCCTGCCCGATGTGGTGCCCCGGACGCCGGCGGGCTCAGCGCTCGCCGCTCGTGCCGGCGTGCGCGGTGACCCCGGCCTCGGCGCGCTGGGCGGTGGCCGGATCCTTCCAGACGTGCACCCGCTGCGGTGGGCGCTGCTCCAGGCCGCGCAGCCCGGCGGTGGCGCCCAACGCCTCCGCGTACACCTGGTCGGCGTCCAGCCGGCGCAGCTCCTCGGCGAGCTCGTCACCGAGCGGCCGACGCACCAGCGGCAGGGCCCGGTCTTCCTGGCCGGTCCGCCGGAACACCGCCATGCTGTCCTCGCGGGTCAACGTCAGGTGGTCGCCGTTGGCGCAGGTCAGCTCCACCTCACGCATCCGCGGGAACTCGTCGCTGGCCACCCGGCGTGGGGTGATGCCGAGCCGGCTGCCAAGCCAACCGGCCATCAGCTCCGCCGTCGGGTCGCTGGGCGGCGCCACGATGGTCGCCTCGGTGACCCGCGCCTCGGTGGTGTCGAACGCCCCGGCGACCAGGCTCCGCCACGGGGTGATCCGGGTCCACGCCAGATCGGTGTCGCCCGGGGCGTAGTCCCGGGCCCGCTGCCGCAGCGCCTCCACCGGGTCGGTGGCTTGCGCCGTGTCGGTGATCCGCCGGTCGGCGACCACGCCGAGGAAGTCGGTGGCGACCTCGGCCGGCGGCTCGCCGTGCCACCAGGTGACCACCGGCACGTCCGGGACCAGCAGCGGCATCACGACCGACTCGGCGTGCAGGGCCAGCCGTCCGTACATCCGGGTGACCACCGCCTCGCACGGGCCGAGCCGGCCACCGACCACGATCTCCGCGTCCAGCCGGTTGCGGTCCCGCTCGATCTCGGAGCGGACCACCACCACCAGCCGGCACGGGTGGGCGGCCGCCGCGATCGTCGCCGCCGCCTCCGCCTCCCGGACCCGCTTCTCGTCCACCACCACGATGAGGGTGAGCGCCATGCCGCTGGCCACCCCGCCGGCGCTGCGCCGCTCGGCGGCGAGCGCCTTGACCACCTCGTTGCCGGTGGTGTCCCACAGCCCGATCACTGGAGCCTCCTGGTTCGCTCGCTGCCCGCGCTCACACCACCGCTTCGCGGCGGCGCGAGCGCCCCGCTGCTGTCCCTGCCGGTTCGCTCGCCGCGCTCGCTCACGCTCGCCGCCAGGCGCGGCCCTCGTGGGCCAGCATCTCGTCGGCTGCCCGCGGCCCCCACTCGCCGGAGCGGTACGGCTCCGGCGTGGTGCCCTCCCAGGCGTGCTCCAGCGGGTCGATCACCTGCCAGCTCTGCTCGACCTCCGCCGCGTCCGGGAAGAGCGTGCGGTCGCCGATCAGCACGTCCAGCACCAGCCGCTCGTACGCCTCCGGGCTGGACTCGGTGAACGCCTCGCCGTACTGGAAGTCCATCGCGATGTCGCGGACCTCCATCGTGGTGCCCGGCACCTTCGAGCCGAACTTGAGCACCACGCCCTCGTCCGGCTGGACCCGGATGACCAGCTGGTTGTTGCCCAGCGACTCCATGTCGGCGTCGTTGAACGGCAGGTGCGGCGCCTTCTTGAACATGATGGCGACCTCGGTGACCCGCCGGGGCAGCCGCTTGCCGGCCCGGATGTAGAACGGCACCTCGGCCCAGCGGCGGTTCTGGATGCCGAGCCGCACCGCCACGTACGTCTCGGTGGTGGAGTCGGAGGGAACGCCCTGCTCCTCCAGGTAGCCGACCGCGCGCTCACCGCCGACCCACCCCGGCAGGTACTGGCCGCGCACGGTGTCCCGGGCCACGTCCTTGGGCAGGGTGATCGCCCTGAGCACCTTCAGCTTCTCGGTCCGGATCTCGTCGGCGTCGAAGCTGGTCGGCTCCTCCATCGCCACCAGGGCCAGGAGCTGGAGCAGGTGGTTCTGGAGTACGTCGCGGGCGGTGCCGACGGTGTCGTAGAAGCCCGCGCGGCTGCCGATGCCGACGTCCTCGGCCATGGTGATCTGCACCGAGTCGACGTACTTGGAGTTCCACAGCGGCTCGAACAGGTTGTTGGCGAACCGCAGGGCGAGAATGTTCTGGACCGTCTCCTTGCCCAGGTAGTGGTCGATGCGGAAGACGTCCTGGCGGGTGAAGACGTCGTCGACCAGGTCGTTGAGCGCCTTCGCCGAGGGCAGGTCGTTGCCGAACGGCTTCTCCACCACCACCCGGCGCCAGCCGCCGGACTTCTCGTTGTCGGCCATCCCGGTGCGGGCCAGTTGCTTGAGCACGACCGGGAAAGCGGGCGGGGGGATGGAGAAGTAGAACGCCGCGTTGCCGGTGATGCCGTGGCTCTGCCGCAGCTCGTCCAGCGTCGTGGCGAGCTGGTCGAAGGCGGCGTCGTCGTCGAACGACCCGCCGACGAACTTGATGTTGCCGGCCAGCCGTGCCCACACCTCGTCCCGCCACGGAGTACGCGCGTGCTTGCGTGCCGCCTCGCAGGCCAGCGTCTCGAAGTCGCCGTCACCCCAGTCGCGGCGGGCGAAGCCGAGCACCACGAAACCAGGCGGGAGCAGCCCCCGGTTGGCCAGGTCGTAGACCGCCGGGAGCAGCTTCTTGCGGGCCAGGTCGCCGGTCACCCCGAAGATCACCAGAGCGCACGGCTCGGGGATCCGGGGCAGCCGGCGGTCCTGCGGGTCGCGCAGCGGGTTCACGCCGCCTCCTCGCTCCGCTTGCGTCACGTCGTCCATCCTCACGCCCGCAGCTCACCGGCCGCGTCGAGCAGTTGGGCGACGCCGGCGGCCCGGTCGGTCAGGTGCAGCCGCAGGAGCGGCCGCTCCCGGCCCACGAGGGCCTGCCGGTCACCGGCGGCCTGCGCCGCCTGCAACTCGCCGAAGGTGTACGGCTTGCCCGGCACCGGCAGGTCCTCGGCGACCGCGCCGGTCACCTGGAGGTAGCTGCCCACCTGCGGGCCGCCCTTGTGGTACTGGCCGGTGGAGTGCAGGAACCGTGGTCCCCAACCGAAGGTGACCGGCCGGCCGGCCGCTTCGGCCAGCAGCGAACGCAGCCGGCCCGCGTCCGCGTCGGCGAACCGGTCCAGGTACGCCATCACCGCCAGGTAGCCGTCGTCGCCCATCCCGTCGAGCAGCCAGCGCAGTACGCCGGACAGGTCACCGGGGGCGCCCTGCGGCGCGTACACCTCGATCGCGCCCTCGGTGAACGACGGCGTCTCCGCCGGCAGGCCCGAGGCCAGGATCTTGTTGGTGTTCTCCTTGGACTCGGTGACGTTCGGCTGGTTGAACGGGTCGATGCCGAGCACCACCCCGGCCACCGCGGTCGCGTACTCCCAGGCCAGGAACTGCGCGCCGAGTGGGCCGTTGACCGCCACGTCCGGGTCGGCTCCGCCGCCCGGCGTGTCACCGGGGGCCAGTGCGCCGCCGTAGCTGACGGTCAGCACGTCCGGGCCGGTGGCGCCGGCGCTCCGTGGAGACTCGACGACCACCGGCAGGATGCCCACCCCGGCCTTGCCGGTCGACTCGGCGATCAACTGCTCGGCCCAGTCGCCGAACCCCTCGATGCCGGTGCCGTCGGAGATCAGTGCGACCTTGTCCTGGGCCAGCGTTGCGGCGGCGCCCAGCGCGGCGCCCAGCGCGAGGGCCGGGTTGTCCCGATCCCCGGCGAGCGACGCGGCCAACGCGTCGGCCTGGTCGATCAGCTCCGCCACCTCGACCCCGGCCAGCGCCGAGGGCACCAGCCCGAACGCGGTCAGCGCCGAGTACCGGCCGCCCACGTTCGGGTCGGCCAGCACGGTGAACGCGCCCATCTCGGTGGCGGTGGCCTCCAGCGGCGAGCCGGGGTCGGTGACGATGACGAAGTGCCGACCGGCCTCCGCCTCGGTCATCCCGGCGTCCAGGAACGCCTGCCAGTAGGCGCGTCGGTGGCTGTCCGTCTCCACCGTCGAGCCGGACTTGCTGGCCACCACCACCACGGTGCGCTCCAGCCGGTCACCCAGCGCCGCCCGGACCTGGCCCGGGTCGGTCGTGTCCAGCACCGTCAGCGGCCGACCCATGGTGCGGGCGATCACCTCGGGGGCCAGCGACGAGCCGCCCATGCCGGCGAGCACCACGTGGTCCAGGTCGGCCAGCTCCGCGGTCAACTCGGCCAGCTGTGCCAGCAGCTCCCGGCTACGCCGGTGGGTGTCCACCCAGCCCAGCCGGATCTTCGCCTCGGCTTCGGCGTCCGGCCCCCACAGGCTCGGGTCCTTGGCCGCCAGCTTGCCCGCGACGCCGGACTTGATCAGCGCGTCGCGGGTCGAGGCGGGCGCGGACTTGTCGACCGCGTCCGCGCCGTACACGGCGAGCCCGGCTGCGGCCTCCACAGGCCCGGCCAGCAGGTCGCTCATGCGTTACCACCGGCCTTCTCGGCGGCCTTGGCGTTGCCCTTGGCGGCCTTGTTCGGCGCACCCCTGCCCTTAGCCGCCGCGTCCAGCGACTTGCGGACGCCGTCGATCAGCTCCTGCCAGCTGGTCGCGAACTTCTCCACGCCCTCGCGCTCCAGGGTGGCGATCACGTCGGCCATGTCCACCCCGACCGACTCCAGCTCGGTGAAGACCTTGCGGGCCGCGTCGTAGGAGCCGGTGATGGTGTCGCCGTGGGTCTCACCGTGGTCGGCGTACGCGTGGATGACCGCCTCCGGCATGGTGTTGACCGTTCCGGGCGCGATCAGCTCCTCGACGTAGATGACGTCCCGGTAGTCCGGGTTCTTCGTCGAGGTGGAGGCCCACAGGGGGCGCTGGGGGTGCGCGCCGGCGTCGGCGAGCGCCTGCCAACGGTCGGAGGAGAACACCTCGCCGTAGCGCTCGTACGCCAGCTGGGCGTTGGCGACGGCCGCCTTGCCCTTGACCGCCTTCGCCGGATCGGAGCCGATCTTCTCGAGCCTCTTGTCGACCTCGGAGTCGACACGGGAGACGAAGAAGGACGCCACGGACCCGATGGTGGAAAGGTCGTGACCGTTCGCCTTGGCCTGCTCCAGGCCGGCCAGGAACGCCTCCATCACCGCGGAGTAGCGGTCCAGACCGAAGATCAGGGTCACGTTGACGCTGATCCCCTCGGCCAGCGTGGCGGTGATCGCCGGGAGGCCCGCCTCGGTGGCCGGGATCTTGATGAAGAGGTTGGGCCGGTCGACCAGCCACCACAGCGCCTTGGCCTCGGCGACCGTCCGGTCGCTCTCGTGCGCCAACCGTGGGTCCACCTCGATGGAGACCCGGCCGTCGACGCCGGCGCTCTGGTCGTGCGCCGGGCGCATCACGTCGCAGGCCCACCGCACGTCGTACGTGGTGAGCATGCGCACGGCCTCCTCGACGTCCACCCCACGGGCGGCGAGGTCGCGCAGCTGCCAGTTGTACTCGTCTGCGTCGCTCAGCGCCTTCGCGAAGATTGTCGGGTTGGTGGTGACACCGACGACGCGCTTCTCCCGCCGCAGCTGGTCCAGCCCGCCGGAGCTCAGGCGTACCCGGGAAATATCGTCCAGCCACACCGCCACACCCGTGGCGGTGAGCTCACTCAGCCTGTCCGTCATGCCGTCCACGCTCCCCTCAGTTGCCGGTAGTGAAACCGGTGATGTCGCCCACCCGGGCCAGCGAGGCGTGTGCCGCCGCCACGATCCGGTCACCGGTGAACCCGAACTGCTCGAAGAGCACGGTGTGCGGGGCGCTCGCCCCGTAGTGCTCCAGGCTGACGCTCTCGCCGAGGTCGCCGACGACGCCGCGCCAGGACATCGCGATGCCCGCCTCCACGCTCACCCGTGCCTTTACCCCGCGTGGGAGCACCGACTCCCGGTACGCCTCGTCCTGCTCGTAGAACCACTCCTGGCAGGGCATCGAAACCACCCGGGTGGGCGTGCCGTCGGCCTCCAGGCGCTCCCGGGCGGTCAGGCAGAGCTGCACCTCGGAGCCGGTGCCGACGATGATCACCTGCGGCTTGCCGTTGGACGCCTCGGCCAGCACGTAGCCGCCCTTGGCCACCCCGTCCGCGCCGCCCAGGACGTCGCGGTCCAGCGTCGGCAGCGTCTGGCGGCTCAGCGCCAGCGCGGTGGGGCGGTCGGTGTGCTCCAGCGCCAGCCGCCAGGCCCAGGCGGTCTCGTTGGCGTCGGCCGGGCGGACCACGTCCAGGCCGGGGATGGCGCGCAGGGCGGTCATGTGCTCCACCGGCTGGTGGGTCGGACCGTCCTCGCCGAGACCGATCGAGTCGTGCGTCCAGACGTAGGTCACCGGCAGCTTCATCAGCGCGGCCAGCCGCACCGAGGGGCGCATGTAGTCGCTGAACACCAGGAAGGTGCCGCCGTACGGGCGGGTGCCGCCGTGCAGGGCGATGCCGTTGAGGATCGCTCCCATGGCGTGCTCGCGGATGCCGAAGTGCAGCGTGCGGCCGTACTCGTGGCCCGGGAAGTCCTTGGTGGCGTGCGTGGCCGGGATGAAGGACGGCTCGCCCTTCATGGTGGTGTTGTTGCTCTCGGCCAGGTCGGCCGAGCCGCCCCACAGCTCCGGCAGCACCGGCGCGAGCGCCTCCAGCACCTTGCCGGAGGCGGCCCGGGTGGCCAGGCCCTTGGCGTCGGCGGGGAAGGTGGGCAGCGCGTCGGCCCAGCCCTCGGGCAGCACCCGGCCGGCCATCCGCTCGTAGAGCGCCGTGCGCTCCGGGTTCGCCGCCTTCCAGGCGTCGAACGCGGTGGTCCACTGCTCCTGGTCCGCGGAGCCGCGGGCCATCACCTTCCGGGCGTTGCCGAGCACCTCCTCGTCGACGTCGAAGGTCTTGTCCGGGTCGAAGCCGAGGATCCGCTTGGTGGCTTTCACCTCGTCGGCGCCGAGCGCCGAACCGTGGATCTTGCCGGTGTTCTGCTTGTTGGGCGCGGGCCAGCCGATGATGGTGCGCAGCGCGATGAAGGAGGGACGCCCGGTCTCCGCCTTGGCGGCCAGCAGCGCCTGGTAGAGCGCCTCCGCGTCCTCGTGGTAGTCGCCCTGGTCGGCGTCGCCGATGCGCCAGTCGACCGTCTGCACGTGCCAGCCGTACGCCTCGTAGCGGGCGGCCACGTCCTCGCTCTTGGCGATCCGGGTGTCGTCCTCGATCGAGATCTCGTTGTCGTCGTAGATCACCGTGAGGTTGCCCAGCTGCTGGTGCCCGGCGAGGGCGCTGGCCTCGTGGCTGATGCCCTCCTCGATGTCACCGTCCGAGACGATGCACCAGATGTCGTGGTCGAAGACGGACGCGCCGGGCTCGGTCTCCGGGTCGAACAGGCCGCGCTCGCGGCGGGCCGCCATGGCCATGCCGACCGCGTTGCCCAGGCCCTGCCCGAGGGGACCGGTGGTGGTCTCCACGCCCGGGATGTGCCCGTGCTCGGGGTGACCCGGGGTGAGCGAGCCCCACTGCCGCAGCGACTGCAGGTCGGACAGGCTCATCGGGTAGCCGGAGAGGAACAACTGGATGTAGAGCGTCAGGCTGGAGTGCCCGGCGGACAGCACGAACCGGTCCCGGCCGGGCCAGTTCGGGTCGGCCGGGTTGTGCCGCATGACCCGGTTGAAGAGCAGGTACGCCGCGGGCGCCAGGCTCATCGCGGTGCCCGGGTGGCCATTGCCGGATTTCTCCACGGCATCCATGGCCAGCACACGGACGGTGTCGACGGCCCGGCGGTCGAGGTCGGACCAGTTGAGTGCGGAGTGCTCGGGTCGGTTGGCAGCCACGATGGTTGTGCTCCTCGGCAGATGGGCGGAACCCTCACTGGTGACCCTATCGAGCGTTCCTAAACGTCCGCCCGGGGATCTCTGCATGGTGTTCGGTACGTTGCGGCGCGTCGCGTCGTTCGACCCGGTGGTGTGACGGCCCGCACCGTTGTCGGGTCGGCCGGGCAGCCAAAACGACAACGCGTAGTGTGTGGGTCGGATGCGGACCCGAGCGGGTCCTGCCGATCCGATCTCCCCGTGCCGATGCCGGAAGGTGGCAATCCGTGAGCATGATCACCGAGCGCCCCGCGAGCAACCCTGCCGGGCACCCCCCGGCGCGGGCGGCCGAGGGTCCGGTGGCGCGGCGGGACGTGCGCGCGATCCTCTCGGCGTACGTGGCGCTCACCAAGCCGCGGATCGTGGAGTTGCTGCTGGTCACCACCATTCCGACGATGATGCTCGCCGAAGGCCGTCTGCCGTCGCTGTGGCTGATGGCCGTGGTGCTGGTCGGCGGCTCGCTCGCCGCGGGCGCGGCCAGCGTGCTCAACTGCTACATCGACCGGGACATCGACCAGTTGATGCGGCGTACGAAGCGTCGGCCGCTGCCGGCGCACACCGTGTCGCCGCGGAGCGCGTTGATCTTCGGTCTGGTGCTGGCGGCGGTCTCGGTCGTCCTCATGGCGGCGCTCACCAACCTGCTGGCCGCCGGGCTGACCCTCGCCGCGATCGCGTACTACGACCTCGTCTACACCCTGTGGCTCAAGCGCTCCACCCCGACGAACACCTTCTGGGGCGGGGCCTGCGGGGCCGCGCCGGTGCTGATCGGTTGGGCGGCGGTGACCGGCTCGCTGGCGCCGGCCGCCTGGGGGCTGTTCGCGGTGGTCTTCTTCTGGCAGATGCCGCACTTCTACCCGCTCGCCATGAAGTACAAGGACGACTACGCCCGGGCCGGGATCCCGATGCTGCCGGTGGTGGCCTCCACCCGCCGGGTGAACGCCGAGATCCTGATCTTCGCCTGGCTCACCGTGCTCACCTCCCTCGCCGTCTGGCCGCTGGGGCTCAGCGCGATCTACGGCGTACCGACCCTGGTGGTGGGCGCCATCTTCCTGGTCGAGGCGCACCGGCTCTGCCGGCGGGCGACGCGCGGCGAGGCGGTCAAGCCGATGCGGCTGTTCCACTGGTCGACGACGTACCTGACCATCCTCTTCGTGGCCGTCGCGGTCGACGCGCTGATCTGACCCACGCCGCCCGATGCCAGGCCTCGGCCGCAGGTGAGGGTGGCATTCTTCGACTAATCACGGCCATGGATGAGTTGTCCGGGTTTAACGTCACATCAGCGTAACTTTCAGCATGAGTCAGATCGGCTCAACCTGCGGGGTTTGAGTCCGGATTTAGCCACGTGCTTTGAGCGCAAAAGTCCTGATAAAACCGGACAGCAAACCTATGGTATTCCTTAAACTTGTAGGTAATTGGCATCACAAAAGCTCCATGGTTCTCGCCCTTCCGAGTGCAACTCTGCTTAGGCTTCGCGTCATGGCAGATGGTTCCGATACGACGCTGACGGCCGAGCAGACCGCCGGCGAGCAGGCGCCCCACGGCCTGGTCGCGGGCCTCAGGGCGTTCGCCGCCGGACACGGCGGAGCGAAGGCGGTCATCGAGTACGTCGGCAAGCGTGGCGCGCGAATCGTCCTCGTGGGTACCGACGGTGAGTGGGGCGACCAGTTCGCCGACGACACCGTCACCGCGCGGGAGGCGTGCGCCAAGGCGGGAGTCACCGTCGAGAACGCCTGGGAGCGTGAACTGATGGACCAGATGCGCCCGAGCAACGACCTCTGGCGGTCGATGGCCCGGCGCACGATGGCCCGCTGAGATAGACACCTGAATTGACCAACCACTATCAGTCGACCCGGGGGGAACCCCGGGTCGCTCTCGTGACCTGCACAGACCTCGTCGACCTCGACCCGGACGACCGGCTGGTCCTCGCCCCGCTCGCCGCCCGGGGGATCGCCGCCGAGGCGGTCGTCTGGGACGACCCGGACGTCGACTGGTCCTCCTATGACCTCATCGTGCTCCGCTCACCGTGGGACTACGCGCTGCGCCGCGACGAGTTCGTCGCCTGGGCCGCCTCCGTACCGGCGTTGGTCAACCCGGCCGACGTGGTGCGGTGGAACACCGACAAGCGCTACCTCGCCGAGCTCAGCGCGGCCGGTGTGCCGACCGTGCCGACGTCCTGGGTCGAGCCGGGGGAGAGCTGGCTGCCGCCGGCCGACACCGGTGAGTACGTGATCAAGCCGGCGGTCAGCGCGGGCAGCCAGGACACCGGCCGGTACGACCTGGCCGACCCGGAACACCGGGAACTCGCTGGTGCGCACGTACGCCGGCTCTCCGACGCCGGTCGGGTGACGATGATCCAGCCGTACCTGACCGCGGTCGACACCGAGGGCGAGACGGCGCTGCTCTTCCTGGCCGGTCCGGACGGGCTCGCGTTCAGCCACGCGATCCGCAAGGGCCCGATGCTGACCGGGCCGGACCTCGGCCCGGACGGGCTCTACAAGGCCGAGGAGATCACGGCCCGCACCGCGGCCCCGGCACAGCTGGCGGTGGCGGAGAAGACCCTGGCGGTGGTGCCGGGCGGCACGGCTCAGCTGCTCTACGCCCGGGTCGACCTGATCCCCGGCCCGGACGGCGCGCCGGTCCTGGTCGAGCTCGAGCTGACCGAGCCGTCGCTCTTCATCGGCTACGCCGACGGCGCACCCGACCGCCTCGCCGAGGCCGTCACCACCCACCTGGCCCGCCGCGGCTGACCTTCGCAGGGCGTCCCCACTCCGAGATCCGCGCAACTTGCGTATGAAGTTGTGGCCGCGGTGCGCCACGCCTCTTCTGAGGTTGCGCGGATCTCGGGTCGGGCGGACCGACCCGCCGACGGTGGTCGGCCGTCCTTTGCTCTGCTTCACTCGACGCAACACCCGGCGTCCGATATCCGGACGGTGGGGCCACAGCCGACAACGCGTGGCGGGCTTCGGCCGGCAAGATCGCGTGGCGGGCCTACAGCCCGCAAGATCGCGCAACATCCTGGATGTAGTGGCATGGCATCCCGCGCGGCCGACACCACTACAGCCAGGAACGAGCACGATCTTGGCGCGGGGCGCGGGGCGCGGGGCGCGGGGCGCGCTCAGGCGGTGGCCGGGACGGCTTCGGTGTCGGCGGGGGTGGTGGCCCGGGGTGCGGGGGCGACCGGGCGGCGTTCGCGGGTGGACCACTGCACCGAGAGGGTGGCCAGCAGCACCAGGCAGGAGCCGAACATGTGTTCGCCGACCAGGATCGCCGGCACGTGGGTGAAGTACTGCACGAAACCGATGAGGCCCTGACCCAGCTCCACCGCGAGCAGGACGACGGCGGCCCGGGTGGCCCGCTGTGCGCCGACCGCGCGGAACGCGAAGATCAGCGCCACCGAGAGACCGATCAGCAGGAAGACGCTGTCGGCGTGCACCTGGGAGATCGACTCCGGGTCCAGGCCGTTGCGGGCCGCGCCCTGGTCGCCGGCGTGCGGGCCGCTGCCGGTGACCCAGGTGCCGATGACCAGCACGGCGACGCCGACGCCCGTGGTGACCCGGGCCAGGGTGCGCAGCGGCGCCGGGACCACGGCCACCGTCGGCCCGTCCGGGTCGGCGATCCGCCGCCAGAGGGCGTACGCGGCGGCGATCACCCCCATCGAGGCGAGGAAGTGCAGCCCGACCACCCACGGGTTGAGGTTGGTGAGCACGGTGATACCACCGATCACCGCCTGGGCGGGAATGCCCAGGAAGACCGCGACGGCCAGCGCCAGCAGACCGGGCCGGCGTGGCCGGTGTGCCAGCACCGCCAGCACGGTGGCCAGCGCGATCAGGCCCACCGCGAAGGTCAGCATCCGGTTGCCGAACTCGATCACGCCGTGCCCGCCCATTTCCGACGTCGCGACGTACGACGCGTCCGTGCACCGGGGCCAGGTGGGGCAGCCGAGGCCCGAGGCGGTCAACCGGACGGCCCCGCCGGTGACGACGATGCCCACGTTCGCGATGATCGAGGTGAGCGCGAGGCGGCGCAGCAGGGTGCCGGAGACCGGACGGACGTATCGGTTCACGGCGCAAATCCTACGCACCGTAGTGATCGAGGTTCGTCCGACTCCGCCAGGTCGGTGGTTCGGATCACCGGGGCCCGGGTTTGCGACCCTCCGGGTAATTACGTAACGTTGGCGTTGTGAAAAACGTGGCGGCGCTCTCCGGGCAGCAGCCGACGGCCGGTCCGGCCGTCGGTGCGAGCGCGTCCGCGCCGGTCGTGACCACGTCAGCCGCGCTCAGCGGCACCGCGCCGACCGAGGTCTCCACCCGGGACCGGGTCACCCAGCTGCTGCTGGAGCGGGGGGCCACCACCGCCGCGCAGCTCGGGGAGGCGCTCGGGCTCAGCCCCGCCGCGATCCGCCGGCATCTGGACGCCATGCTCGCCGACGGTGACGTGGTCGCCCGCGAGCAGACCGTGCAGGGCAGCCGCGGTCGGGGGCGTCCGGCCAAGGTGTTCCTGCTGACCGAGGCCGCCCGGGTCCGCTGTGGCACCCACCACTACGACAACATGGCCACCGCCGCGTTGCGCTGGATCGCCCGCAGCGGCGGCTCGGGCGCGGTCGAGGCGTTCGCCACCGAGCAGGTGGCCGCCCTGGAGGCGCGTTGTCGGACCGCCATGGAGGACGCCGGCGACGACCCGCTCGCACGGGCGGAGGCACTCGCCGGAGCGCTCACCGCCGAGGGTTACGCTGCCAACGCGACCACGATCGCCTCCGGCGGCCAGCTCTGCCAGCACCACTGCCCGGTGGCGCACGTGGCCGCCGAGTTTCCTCAGCTGTGCGAGGCCGAGACCGCGGTGATCTCCCGTCTGGTCGGCACCCACGTACAGCGCCTGGCCACCATCGCGCACGGCGACGGTGTGTGCACCACGCACATTCCGACCCAGCCGGGCCGCGTCCAATCCGGTAATCCCGTCACCACTGTGAGGACAGATAGATGACCGAGCAGATCGTCCAGCCCCTGACCCAGGAAGAGCAGCTCGCCGCTCTGGGTCGCTACGAGTACGGCTGGTCCGACCCGGACGCCGCCGGGGCGGTCGCCCAGCGCGGCATCAACGAGGCGGTGGTGCGGGACATCTCGGCGAAGAAGAACGAGCCGGCCTGGATGCTCGACCTGCGCCTGAAGGGTCTCCGGCTGTTCGGCCGCAAGCCGATGCCGGCCTGGGGCGCCGACCTCACCGGGATCGACTTCGACAACATCAAGTACTTCGTTCGGTCCACCGAGAAGCAGGCCACCAGCTGGGAGGACCTGCCCGAGGACATCAAGAACACCTACGACCGGCTGGGCATCCCGGAGGCGGAGAAGCAGCGGCTGGTCGCCGGTGTCGCGGCGCAGTACGAGTCCGAGGTCGTCTACCACAAGATCCGTGAGGACCTTGAGGAGCAGGGCGTCCTCTTCCTGGACACCGACACCGCGCTGCGTGAGCACGAGGACGTGTTCAAGGAGTACTTCGGCACGGTGATTCCGGTCGGCGACAACAAGTTCGCCGCGCTGAACACCTCCGTATGGTCCGGTGGCTCGTTCATCTACGTGCCGAAGGGTGTGCACGTGGAGATCCCGCTGCAGGCCTACTTCCGGATCAACACGGAGAACATGGGCCAGTTCGAGCGGACGCTGATCATCGTCGACGAGGGTGCGTACGTGCACTACGTCGAGGGATGCACCGCGCCGCTCTACTCCTCCGACTCGCTGCACAGCGCGGTCGTGGAGATCATCGTCAAGAAGAACGCGCGCTGCCGCTACACGACCATCCAGAACTGGTCGAACAACGTCTACAACCTGGTCACCAAGCGCGCCGTGTGCCACGAGGGCGCGACCATGGAGTGGGTCGACGGCAACATCGGCTCCAAGGTGACTATGAAGTACCCGGCGGTCTACATGACCGGCGAGCACGCCAAGGGCGAGGTGCTCTCGGTGGCCATGGCCGGCGAGGGCCAGCACCAGGACGCCGGCGCCAAGATGGTGCACGCTGCGCCGCACACCTCCTCGACCATCGTGTCGAAGTCGATCGCCCGGGGCGGCGGCCGCACCTCGTACCGGGGTCTGGTGCAGGTGCTGGAGGGTTCGCACCACAGCCGGAGCACGGTCAAGTGCGACGCGCTGCTGGTCGACACGATCTCCCGCTCGGACACCTACCCGTACGTCGACATCCGCGAGGACGACGTGTCGATGGGGCACGAGGCGACCGTCTCCAAGATCAGTGACGACCAGCTCTTCTACCTGATGAGCCGCGGCCTGAGCGAGGACGAGGCGATGGCCATGATCGTGCGTGGCTTCATCGAGCCGATCGCCAAGGAACTCCCCATGGAGTACGCCCTGGAGCTGAACCGGCTGATCGAACTCCAGATGGAGGGCGCGGTCGGCTGACCCGGCCGGCCGTCGCGCGGCGGCCCCGACCCGCCGCGCCGCGCCGGGACCAGCTCGACCGACCCTCCGATTAACCGCAGAACAGACCAAGGAAGACATGACTACCCAGGCTTCCGCGCCGCCGCCCAGCACCAAGTCGCAGGCGCTGCGCTCGTACGACGTCGCCGACTTCCCGGCCCTCACCGGCCTGGAGGAGGACTGGCGTTTCACTCCGCTCAAGCGGCTGCGCGGCCTCGCCGGTGAGGCGCTGGCCGCCACCGGCACGGTCCGGCACGAGTACGGCGACCTGCCCGAGGGCGTGGCCGTCGAGCGGATCGGCACCGACGACCCGCGGGTGGGCAGCGTGCTCACCCCGGTCGACCGGGTCAGCGCGCTCGCCTACGGCGGTGCCGGTCAGGCGCTGCTGCTCAGCGTGGCCAGCGACGTCGTGGTGGGTGCGCCGGTGAGCCTGCGGGTGGTCGGCGACAACGCCGAGGGCGTGGCCTTCGGGCACACCTTCGTCGAGGTGGGCCGGTTCGCCGAGATGACCCTGGTGCTGGAGCACGTCGGCTCGGTGACCCTGGCCGACAACGTCGAGGTCTCCGTGGCCGACGGGGCGAAGCTGACCCTGGTCACCGTCGCGGACTGGGCCGACGACGCGGTGCAGGCACAGCACCTCAAGATCAAGCTGGGTCGGGACGCCCGGGTGACGCACGTCCAGGTCAGCCTCGGCGGTGACCTGGTCCGGCAGTACACGTCGGTGGAGTACACCGGCCGCGGCGGCGAGGCCGAGCTGTACGGCGTCTACTTCGCCGACTCCGGCCAGCACCTCGAGCACCGGCAACTGGTGGACCACAGCGTGCCGGACTGCCGCAGCTACGTCGGTTACCGGGGCGCCCTGCAGGGCGAGGACGCGCACACCGTCTGGGTGGGCGACGTGCTGATCCGGGCCGAGGCGACCGGCACCGACACGTACGAGATCAACCGGAACCTGTTGCTCACCGACGGCGCGCGGGCGGACTCCGTACCCAATCTGGAGATCGAGACCGGCGAGATCGCCGGCGCCGGCCACGCCAGCGCGACCGGCCGCTTCGACGACGAGCAGCTCTTCTACCTGATGGCCCGGGGCATCCCGGAGGGCGAGGCCCGCCGCCTGGTGGTTCGCGGCTTCTTCGCCGAGCTGATCAACAAGATCCCGGTGGAGTCACTGCGGGAGCGTCTTGGCGACGCGATCGAGGCCCGGCTGACCAAGGCTGGCGCCTGATGATCCGGATCTGCTCCACCGAGGATGTGCCGAAGGGCACCGCGATCAGCGCGGACGTCGACGGCACCCCGATCGCGCTGGTGCACGGCGAGGACGGCCAGTTCTACGCCGCCTACGACGAGTGCTCGCACGCCTCGGTCGCCCTCTCCGAGGGTGAGGTCGACGGCTGCACACTCGAGTGCTGGCTGCACGGCTCGCGTTTCGACCTGCGCACCGGGCAGCCCTCCGGGTTGCCGGCCACCGAACCCGTACCCGTCTACCCCGTCGAAGTCCGCGACGGCGACATCTACCTCAGCCTGACGCCGAGTAATGGAGTGACCCGATAATGAGCACCCTGGAGATCCGCGACCTGAAGGTGTCGGTCAAGCTGCCCGAGGGTGAGCTCAAGCCGATCCTGTCGGGCGTCGACCTGACCGTCCGCTCCGGTGAGACCCACGCGATCATGGGCCCGAACGGCTCCGGCAAGTCCACCCTGGCGTACTCGATCGCCGGCCACCCCAAGTACGAGATCACCGGCGGCACGGTGACCCTCGATGGCGAGGACGTGCTCGCCATGACCGTCGACGAGCGGGCCCGCGCCGGCCTCTTCCTGGCCATGCAGTACCCGGTCGAGGTCCCCGGCGTCTCGGTGGCGAACTTCCTGCGCACCGCGAAGACCGCCATCGACGGCGAGGCCCCGAAGCTGCGCACCTGGGGCGGCGAGCTGCGCGGTGCCATGGAGCGCCTCCAGATGGACCCGGCGTTCGCCCAGCGCAACGTCAACGAGGGCTTCTCCGGTGGTGAGAAGAAGCGGCACGAGATCGTCCAGCTGGAGCTGCTCAAGCCGAAGATCGCGATCCTCGACGAGACCGACTCCGGCCTCGACGTGGACGCGCTGCGGGTCGTCAGCGAGGGCGTCAACCGGGTCCGTGACACCGGCGACACCGGCGTGCTGCTGATCACCCACTACACGCGGATCCTGCGCTACATCAAGCCGGACTTCGTGCACGTCTTCGTGGCCGGCCGGATCGTCGAGCAGGGCGGCCCGGAGCTGGCCGACAAGCTCGAGGCCGAGGGCTACGAGCGGTACGCCGCCGGGGCCGGCACGGCCCGGGCCTGAGCGGGAGAGGCGCTGCCGAGATGACCAGCATCGCGATCCCTTCGGGGATGCCGCAGTACGACGACGTGCCGCGTTTCGACGTGGCCCGGGTGCGCGCCGACTTCCCGATCCTGGAGCGGGAGATCAACGGGCACCCGCTGGTCTACCTCGACAGCGCCAACACCTCGCACAAGCCACGGCAGGTGCTCGACGTGCTCGGAGAGCACTACGCGCGGCACAACGCCAACGTGTCGCGTTCGGTGCACACCCTGGGCTCCGAGGCCACCGAGGCGTACGAGGGGGCGCGCGCCAAGGTCGCCGCGTTCCTCAACGCGTCGAGCTCGGACGAGGTGGTGTTCACCAAGAACTCCACCGAGGCGATCAACATCGTGGCGTACGCCTTCTCCAACGCCTCGCTGCGCCCGGACGCCGACCCCCGGTTCCGGCTCGGGCCTGGCGACGAGGTGGTGATCTCCGAGATGGAGCACCACTCGAACATCGTCCCGTGGCAGCTGCTCTGTGAGCGGACCGGCGCGACCCTGCGCTGGTTCCCGGTCACCGATCAGGGCCGGCTCGACGAGTCGGGCCTCGACGACCTGGTCACCGAACGGACGAAGATCGTCTCTTTGGTGCACATGTCGAACATCCTCGGCACGATCAACGCCACCGCCCGGATCACCGCGCGGGTCCGTGAGGTGGGGGCGCTGCTGCTGCTGGACTGCTCGCAGTCGGTGCCGCACCTGCCCGTCGACGTGGTCGACCTGGACGCCGACTACATCGTCTTCACCGGGCACAAGATGTGCGGCCCGACCGGCATCGGCGTGCTCTGGGGCCGGGCCGAGCTGCTGGCGGCGATGCCGCCGGTGTTCGGCGGCGGCTCGATGATCGAGACGGTCACCATGGCCCGGTCGACGTTCGCCGCTCCACCGGCCCGGTTCGAGGCCGGCACCCCGCCGATCGCCGAGGCGGTCGCGCTCGGCGCGGCGGTGGACTACCTCACCGGGATCGGGATGCAGGCCATCCAGTGGCACGAGAAGGAGCTGACGGCGTACGCGCTGGACGCCCTCGGTTCGGTGCGCGGCCTGCGGATCTTCGGCCCGACCGTGCCGGTGGGCCGGGGCGGCACCATCTCGTTCGCGCTGGGTGACGTGCACCCGCACGACGTGGGTCAGGTGCTCGACTCGCTCGGCGTGCAGGTGCGGGTGGGCCACCACTGCGCGAAGCCGGTGTGCAGCCGGTTCGGTGTCCCGGCGATGACCCGGGCCTCGTTCTACCTCTACACCACCACCGAGGAGATCGACGCTCTGGTGGCTGGTCTGGAGCAGGTGCGGAAGGTGTTCGACTGATGCAACTCGACCAGCTCTACCAGGAGATCATCCTGGATCACTACAAGCACCCGCACGGCCGTGGCCTGCGTGATGCCGACGACGCGGGCGACCAGGTCGCCGAGGCGCACCACGTCAACCCGACCTGCGGCGACGAGGTCACCGTCCGGGTGGCCACCGACGGCGCCGTGCTGCACGACATCTCGTACGACGGGATGGGCTGCTCGATCAGCCAGGCGTCGGCGAGCGTGCTGCACGAGTTGCTGCGCGGTCGGGGCGCTGGGGAAGCTTTCGAGGTGCACGAGGCGTTCGTGGAGTTGATGTCCGGGCGTGGTCAGGTCACGCCGGACGAGGACGTGCTCGGTGACGGGGTGGCTTTCGCGGGTGTGGCCCGCTACCCCGCCCGGGTCAAGTGCGCGCTGCTGCCGTGGATGGCGTTCAAGGACGCCGCGGCACGCGCCGGTGTGGGCGTGAGCCCGGAGGTGAAGGCATGAGCGAGAACACCGCTACCGCAGCGACGCCGGAGGCCGGTGACGCCACCGCGGCGGCGCAGACCGACGCCGTGACGACCGACGGCGCCGCGACGGCGGGTGCCGGCGACGCCGCCACCCCGACGACCGGCGTCAGCAAGGCCATGATCGCCGACGTCGAGGAGGCGATGAAGGACGTCGTCGACCCGGAGCTCGGCATCAACGTGGTCGACCTGGGCCTGGTGTACGGGGTGCACGTCGACGACGAGAACGTCGCGACCCTGGACATGACGCTCACCTCGGCGGCCTGCCCGCTGACCGACGTGATCGAGGACCAGGCCCGGCAGGCGCTGACCACCGGCCCCGGCGGCGGCCTGGTCAACGACATCCGGATCAACTGGGTGTGGCTCCCGCCGTGGGGTCCGGACAAGATCACCGACGAGGGTCGGGACCAGCTCCGTTCCCTCGGCTTCAACGTCTGACCCGTTTTCGTCTCACCTTCGTCGAGCGCGGCGCCCGTTTGGGTGCCGCGCTCGATGCGTTCTGAACCAGTGCGAACCAATAGTGGAACGGATCGTTCCGGTCTGCTAAGCTGATCTCAGCACGACGGAGCGGAACATTCCGCTCCGCAAGCGAGTGGAGTCGCTCGTTTGACGGCGTCGGCGGAGAGGTCAGGACGATGAGCGAGATGGCAGCTGGGCAGTGGCGGACCGTGCTCGACGAGGCGCACCAGGCGCTCCGGACGGTTGTCGAGAGGGTTCCGGCCGACGCCTGGGATCGGCCCACCCCGTGCGAGCGGTGGACGGTCACCCAGGTGCTTCAGCACGCGACCGGAGACCAGATCGCCTTCGCGGCGGCGATCGTCGGCGGGCCGGGGCCGGCGGAGGACCCGTTCTCGCCCTCCGGCCGCGTCGACGGTGACAAGCTGGTCGGCCTACGCGCCGCCCTCGACGCGTCCGCACGAGCCTGGGCAGGTGTCGCCGACGACGACCCGCAGGTGCCCACGCCGCTGCCCCAGGGCAAACTGTCGGCCCAGGTTGGTGCCGTCGCGTGCGCCCTCGACGCGGCAGTGCACGCCTGGGACATCGCGGCGGCCACCGAGCAGCCGTCTCCGCTCAGCGACGAACTGGCCCGCCCCCTGCTGGTGGTCGCCCGGCAGATCGTCGAGCCGCTGCGAGCCTATGGCGCGTACGCCCCGGCGATCGACCCCGGGCCGGAGGCCGACGACGTCAGCGTCCTGCTCTCCTACCTCGGTCGCCACCCCCAGGGGCTCGCCGGAAGGCCCTGATCGGCCTGGCGGCCCAATCGGATCCCATGATCGTGCTCGATCTTGGAAAGAGTGCCTACCGCCAGTTGATGAGGCCACTACTTCCTGGATCGAGCACGATCTTGGCGCGGGGCGCGGAAATCCGGTGGCGGTGCGCGACCTCGGCGCACAGGATGCGCATGTGATTGAGGCGTACCCGAAGCAGGTTCCTGTCCGCGCGGCCACCGCCGCGCGCCGACAGCGCACCGGGCCTGGGCTCGCCTCGATCCGTTGCCCGTCGTCGTGAGCGGGGCGTTCCTCGCCGGTCTCGTGGCCGGCTACGGGGTCGCCATCCCCGTCGGCGCGATCGCGATCCTCATCCTGGGGCTCAGTGCCCGTACCTCGTTGCGGGTCGGTGCGGCCGCGGCGCTCGCGGTGGCGACGGCCGACGGGCTCTACGCGGCGGTTGCCGTGCTCGGCGGTGCCGGTCTGGTCGGGATCATCGCGCCGGTCGCCGGGCCGCTGCGGGTGGTCGCCGCGGTGGTCCTGCTGGGTCTCGCCGCGCACGGCCTGTGGCGGACCTGGCGCGCCCACCGCTCGCGGCAGGCGCCCACGGCACCCGCCGGTCGAGGTCTGAGCACTCCCGGTCGGGCCTACGCCGCGTTGCTCGGGCTGACCCTGCTGAACCCGATGACGGTGCTCTACTTCGCCGCGCTGGTGCTCGGCCGTCGTGCCACCACCGATGCGCATGCGGGCTCCGCGGCGCTCTTCGTGGCGGGCGTTTTCCTGGCGTCGGCGAGCTGGCAGTTGCTCATCGCCGGTGGAGGCACCGTGGTCGGTCGGGCGCTGGCCGGGCCGCGCGGCCGGCTGGTCACCGGCTTGGTCTCCAGCGCGCTCATCGCCGCGCTGGCGGTGGTCGCGTTGCTGCCAGGCTGAGCGTTCCCCGCCCGACGGTCCGGCCGGGCCCGCCGTGCCGTACGGTCGGGCGGTGACCAGTCGACCCGCAGCCGGGGGCGGCCGGTGGGTCGAGGTCGACCCGGCCCGCGTCGGGCGCTGGGTCGAGGGCTTCGCCGACCGGCACGGCCCGCCCACCACGACCGTCCAGGGGTACGGGCTGCTGCTCGCCGCACCCGACGGGGCCACCGCCGAGCTGCACGCCCCACCTGGCGCGCCGGCCGCCCCGGACGTACCCGGTTTCGTGGCCGCCGTGGCCACGCCCCGCCGGATCGGCCTGCTGCTCGCACGCAAGGGCGCGGTGGCGGTCGGTGTCGCGGCGGGGGAGGAGCTGACGGTCTCCAAGGTGGACACCCGGTACGTGCAGGGCCGCACCGCGGCCGGAGGGTGGTCCCAGCAGCGCTTCGCCCGACGACGCGACAACCAGGCGAAGGCAGCGCTGGGCGACGCGGCCGAGCTGGCCGTACGGCTGCTGTTGCCGGAGGCGTCGTCGCTGAGCGCGCTGGTCTGCGGCGGCGACCGGCGGGCGGTGGACACCGTGCTGGCCGACCGGCGGCTCGCCCCGCTGGCGGCGCTGCGCGCGGAGCGGCTGCTGGACGTGCCCGAGCCCCGGCACGCCGTGCTGGTCGCCGCGATCGCGGCCGCCCGGGCGGTCCGGATCCTGGTCCGCGACCCCGCCCCGGCCTGACCACGGGCGTCGGTTCGACGCCGCGCGGTACGGGCTGACGCGCCGGCTGGTCAGGCGGCGAGGATGACGACCGCCATGGCCGTCACCGCGACCAGTTGGGCCGGAAGTGGCCGTGGGGGGGGGGGGGGGGGGCGGGCCCCCCCCGGGGGGGGGGGGGGGGCGGGGGGGGGGGGCGGCGGGGGGCGGTGTTTTGGGCGGGCCCGGCGGGAACCACCCCGGCACACCCCCGCCCCCGCAGGGGCGGGG
>NZ_JBIALB010000035.1:0-29635 GCF_042872965.1 Micromonospora sp. NPDC005087
CCACTCCGGGCTAACTGCCGTGATCACCTGCACCCCCGGCATCCTGCCCGATCGTCCTCAACAGACAGACGCCAGGGTTACGAGACATCCCTTAGCGTCGCCGTTGCCCGCGCTATCGGCTTCGAACCCACCGGCGACGCCACCTCACCCGGCGTAGCCCCCGCCCCCTCCTGACCTGGCATCACCGCTCATCGACCAGTCCTTAATTGACCAGGGACGGCCATGACCTAGGGCGCGTTGCGGAAGTGGATCAAGCTCAGGTGGCTCGCAGAGAAGACGCAACAACATCCATCACGCCCTGCCAGACTCTTCACCGTGACGGGCGGTGACCCTTGCCGGTGATGGTGGCCGGCCGAATCCCGTCAGACCCCTCGGCTTGTAGACGGCCAACACCGTCGCCGCGAGCAAAATGACCAGGCCGCCGATCGCATGCACGACCAGCGAAACGACTGCCTCACGCCACTGCTCCCCGCTCGCTACAGGCGCGGAGGCCATCCCTACGTCGGCAAGCGCAGCAATCGGCTCCAGCTGGAGCAGCAGCACCACCGTGGCCACCGCAACCAACGCCAACTTGATCAGCACCCACCAGTGACGCACCAACCCCCAGGGCGACGCCAGCGATGACACCACGCCACTGAGCAGCGACGCGACTGCGAGCGGAGCGATGACGAACCGGACTGACATGTCCATTGCCACATATCCGGCCGCCGTCACCATCGCATCGTCACTGCGCAGCGCCGCCAAGGCCAGGACCAGGAAGACGACGACCGCGCCGAGCCACCCCAAGGATGCAACGACGTGCGCAGTCAACGCCGCCTTACGCCAGCGTTGCCGCACCACGGCTTACCGTCCGCCCGGCAGGTGCCGGCCAGGACCATGCTCACCGGCCACGCCACTCACCTGGATGACGACGAACACGACCAGCAGGGCCGCTACAACCAGGCCAATGACCTTCACCCACCGCGGCACACCCGTCGGAGCCCCCGGTCCGCCTGCTTGACCCGCCATCTGACCCTCCCAACCGATCCCAGCAACGACTGCCAAATTTTTACGAGACACTGTGTCACTGTCAAGTCAAAGTGTCTGCGGTGTGGCGGTGTGTATCATATGACGGTGCCGAGGCTGTGGAACGACACGATTGAGGCGCACCGAGCGGCGGTGCGCGAGGCAGTTCTTGACGCCGCAGCAACCCTCGTCGCCAGTCACGGGCTGACCGGCGTGACCATGTCCCGGATCGCCGAACTCACTGGCATCGGCCGCGCCACCCTCTACAAGTACTTCCCGGACATCGACGCGATCTTGCTTGCCTGGCACGAGCGCCAACTCGCCCACCACCTAGATCACCTCAGCGCCATCCGCGACCGAGCCGACACCCCGTCGACGCGGTTGCGCGCCGTGCTCGTCGCCTACGCGCGGCTCTCACAGCACCGCCACGGTGGTGACCTCGCTGCCGCACTGCATCAAAGCGACCACACCACCGAGGCCCACGCGCGACTGCACACGCTTGTGCGGGAGCTGATCACAGACGCTGCCGAAGTCGGTCAGGCTCGTGTCGACGTTCCCGCCGATGAACTGGTGGCCTTCTGCCTGCACGCCCTGACCGCCTCGAGCACGGTGGCCTCGGACGACGGGCTCCAGCGCCTGGTCACTCTCACCCTCACCGCACTCAAGCCCACCGCCGCAGACTGACGTCCGAACCATCCGCCCAGAACCGGCTCGGCCGACACCGCTCTCGTGTTGCCGAACGGCAGTGGAGACGCGGCCCCCACGAGGATCAGCATGCAGGCATCAGAGTCGGCGAGCCATGCCGACCGACTCTGGCGCGGTCTCGGCGAAGCCGTACTGTGCGTAGAGGTGGCGCGCGGCACCGTCCGCGATGAGTGAGATGTAGGCGGTGCTAGGCGCGCGATCCAGGAGTCTCTCCATCAGTGCAGCCATGATCCTCTTGCCGACTCCTCGGCCCTGATGCTCGGGCAATACGCACATGTCAATGATCTGGAAGGCGGTGCCGCCGTCACCGATGACGCGGCCCATGCCTATCGGTTGGTCACCCTGATAGGCGACGACGGCGTGCCATGTGCCGTCCAAACCCGCGGCCGCTGCTGCGGCTGACTTGGCGCTCAGACCGGCGGCGACCCGCAGGTGTCGGTAGACCTCGACCGATGGCGTTTCTGCTCGTAAGACGTATGTCATGACCGTGAGGGGTCCCTTCGGGTGCGGCCTGCGCACCGCTACGCGTTGGTGGCGTGGAAGCGGCGCAGGCGGAGGCTGTTAGCGACCACGAACACCGAGGAGAACGCCATCGCTGCGCCGGCGATCATCGGATTGAGCATTCCCGCCGCGGCCAGCGGCAGGGCAGCCAGGTTGTAGGCGAAGGCCCAGAACAGGTTGCTTTTGATGATCCTCAGGGTTCGCCGGGACAGGCGAATGGCGTCCACGGCGGCGGTCAGATCGCCGCGGACGAGTGTCAGGTCTGAGGCCTCGATGGCCACGTCGGTGCCGGTGCCCATGGCCAGGCCGAGGTCGGCTTGGGCGAGCGCGGCGGCGTCGTTGATCCCGTCGCCGACCATGGCCACGACCTTTCCGTCGGCCTGCAGGCGCTTGACCACGTCGACCTTGTCGGCGGGCAGCACCTCAGCGATCACCTGGTCGATGCCGACCTCGGTGGCGACGGCGTTCGCGACGGTGGTGTTGTCGCCGGTGAGCAGCACCGGGTTCAGGCCCAGTGCCCGCAGCTGGTCGACTGCGGTTCGGCTGGTTGGTTTGACCACGTCGGCCACGGCGAGGACGCCGCGGGCCTGTCCGTCCCAGCCGGCCAGCACGGCCGTCCGGCCGGCGGTTTCGGCCTCGCTGGCCGCCCGCTCGACCTCGGCGGATACCTGCAGGCCACGTTCGCGCAGCAGGCGGGCCCGGCCGACCATGAGGTCGCGGCCCTCGACGGTGCCGGTGACGCCGAGCCCTTCGACGTTGGCGAAGTCATTGACCGTCGGTAGCGTCCCGGCGGTGGCGGCGCCGGTGGCGATCGCTTGGGCGATCGGGTGTTCGCTGGCGAGCTCAAGCGCTCCGGCGAGCCGAAGCAGGTCATCGGCGTCCTGGCCGTCGGCTGGCAGCACGTCGACCAGTGTCATCTTTCCGGTGGTCACGGTGCCGGTCTTGTCCAGCACGACCGTGTCGACCCGCCGGGTGGACTCGAGCACCTCGGGTCCCTTGATGAGGATGCCGAGCTGGGCGCCGCGGCCGGTGCCGACCAGCAGCGCTGTTGGGGTGGCCAGCCCGAGGGCGCAGGGGCAGGCGATGATCAGTACGGCGACCGTGGCGGTGAACGCGGCCGCCAGGCCGCTGCCGTTGCCGATCCAGAAGCCGAGCGTGCCGACCGCGAGGGCGATCACGATGGGGACGAAGACGCTGGAGATCCGGTCGGCCAGCCGCTGCACCGCGGCCTTACCGGTCTGCGCCTGCTCGACGAGCTTCGCCATCTGGGCGAGCTGCGTGTCTCCGCCGATGCGTGTGGCAGTGACGACGAGCCGACCGCCTGCGTTGACGGTGGCGCCGACCACGGCGTCGCCCGGGCTGACCTCGACCGGGACGGACTCGCCGGTCAGCATGCTGGCGTCGACCGCCGAGGTGCCCTCGTCGACCACTCCGTCGGTGGCGATCTTCTCCCCGGGCCGGACCACGAATCGGTCCCCGACCGCGAGCTGGTCGATAGGGATGCGAGTTTCGGCGCCGTCCCGGAGGACGGCGACGTCCTTCGCGCCGAGTTCCAGCAGGGCGCGTAGGGCCGCTCCGGCGGTGCGCTTGGAGCGGGCCTCGAAGTACCGGCCGGTGAGGAGGAATGTCGTGACGCCGGCTGCGGCTTCGAGGTAAATGTTGCCGGCGCCGTCGGAGCGGGTGATGTCGAAGCTGAACGGGTGGGTCATGCCCGGCATGCCTGCGTCGCCGAGGAACAGCGCCCACAGCGACCAGCCGAACGCGGCGAGGGTGCCCAGCGAGATCAGGGTGTCCATGGTCGCGGCGCCGTGCCGCAGGTTGATCAAAGCGGCACGGTGGAACGGCAGGGCACCCCAGACCACGACCGGGGCGGCGAGGGTCAGCGACAGCCATTGCCAGTACTCGAACTGCATGGCTGGCACCATCGCCAGCAGGACCACCGGCACGCTCAATGCGACCGAGATCCACAGCCGGGTGCGCAGGCTGCGCAGCTCATCGACTGGCTCTGACGGCTCGGCTGTCGCGGCGGAGGCTGGGGGTGGCAGGGCGGCGGTGTAGCCGGTCTTCTCCACGGTGGCGATCAGGTCGTCCGGGGTGACCTCGCCGGCGTACCGGACGGTGGCCTTCTCGGTGGCGTAGTTGACCGTGGCGGACACACCGTCCATCCGGTTGAGCTTCTTCTCGATCCGGGCGGCGCAGGAGGCGCAGGTCATCCCCCCGATGGACAGCTCGATCTGGTTCGGGGCGAGCTGCAGGGGTATCGCAGTGGACGTCATCGCATCCGCCAATCAGTTGTGGCCGTGGCCGGGTTCGCCGTGCCCATCGGTGGCGGCTGGGGTCGGGCTGTTCGGCGTCGACGGCGTTGACGGCGTCGCTGGGCCGGGCTCGGCGGAGGTGCCGGCGACGAGGGTGAATTCGGCGGTCCGCACGGTTCCGGTGTGCTGGAAGTCGAGGTAGAGGCGGTACGTGCCGGCCGAGGGAACCTCGGCGTAGAAGGTGACCTGCGGGCCGGGCTGGGTGCGCCCGTCACCGGGTTCTCCGTCGGGGTGCACGTGCAGGTAGGCCAGATCGCCCTGGCGCAGGGCGACCAGGTGGCCGTACGCGCCGAGGTAGGGCTGCAGGTCGGTGACCGGTGCGCCGTTCCGGTTGATGGTCAGGGTCAGCTTCGCGGTACTGCCCGGCCGCAGGTCACCGTCGAGGGCGACGGTGTAACCGTCGACGGTGGTGGTGCATGCGGGTGCGGGTACCGGACGTGGGGTGAACGCGCCGGGTAGGGCGACGTCGACGCCGAGGGTGAGTGGCTGGCCACCGGTGGGGGTGAAATCGGCGAAGGCGCGCCAACTTCCGGGGTCCCCGAAGGGTGAGGCCACCTGCCAGGTGCCGTCGGGGGCCATGTCGGGGTGCACGTGCCGGAAGCCGGACAGGTCCCGGCGGGTGACGATGAGGTGCATCCGCTTGTCGTGCGCTTCGTCGAAGGTCGTGACGGTCCGACCGCCCGGACCGGTGATCCGGAAGGCGAACTCACCGCTTGAGGCGGGAACCGGGGTCAGGGTGTAGCCGCGGTCGGAGACCAGCAGGCCACCGGGGATTTGCGCGGCGGCTTCGGTCCCAGCTTCGTCATGGCCCGCACTGCCGTGCTCGGCGGTGGTGTCGTGGCGGGTTTCGGCGGCCGGGGCGACGGGATCGGCCAGTTGGCCGACCCCGTACGCCGCGCCGAACACCGCCGCGAGACCGAGCGCGAAACCGCTCAGCTTCGTCGCCGTGTTCATGACTGGCACCTCGGGTTCTCTCGGTGAGGGACTGTCAGGCGTCGACGAGGTCGTAGCCGGCCTCGTCGACCGCGGCCCGGACGGCCGCTGGGTCCAGGGGCGCCTCGCTGGCGACGGTGACCTGCCCGGAGGCGAGGTCGACCTGGACGTCGCGGACGCCGGCGATGGCGCTGATCTCGGTGCTGACCGAGTTGACGCAGTGCCCGCAGGTCATGCCGTTTACCTGGTACGTGGCGGTGGTCATCAGAACGCTCCTCTCAACACCCTCACGCGATACCCCCGGGGGGTAGTAGCGCCTCACAGTTGGGCTTGGGGCGCCGACCGCCGAGATACCTAGAGGGGGTATGGCTCTCTACGCACCGTAGCATACCCCCGAGGGGTAAGGTATCCTGGGTTCCATGACCACACCCACTCCGATCCGCGGATACACCGCCAGCAAGGATCAGCTGCTCGCGCGGCTCCGCCGCGTCGAGGGGCAGGTCCGGGGCATCGAGAAGATGGTCGACGACGACCGCTACTGCATCGACGTGCTCACGCAGATCTCCGCGATCCAAGCTGCCCTCGACAAGGTCGCCCTCGGCCTGCTGGACGGGCACGCCCGGCACTGCATGCACGAGGGCGCCGCCGACGGCCGTGCCGACGAAATGGCCACCGAGATGATGGCCGCCGTTGGCCGGCTCATGAAGCGCGGCTGATCTCCAGCGATCGGTAACCCCAGCTCTCGGATCAGCGCGACAAGCCGGCCATTAGACCACCGGAGAAGCTCCGCCGTTCCGTCGGCCGAGGCAGCCGGCGCAAATGCACCAGCACGCTGCCCCCAGGCACCGCCCAAACGACGAGATGCCGGCCGACCATGCATTGACAGTGCTGCTCGCGAGGAACAGTGGGCGGCCGGCTGCCCCGCCGGCCGCCCACTGTCGCGAGATGCACCAGATCGCGTCTCTTGTCAGGCCTCGTCACGCCCGACCGCGCTCGTTGCCGTCATAGTGGCCTCCAGGTCCTCATGATGATCTCCGCTCGATGGGTGTGACTCTGACATGTCGGGTCCGCACCGCTCGGCTCAGCGGACCTGCACGGTCTCGGTCTCGGCGACAGGCTGGGGACCAGCAGCGCGGGTCCGCAGGGTGACCGCCGCGACAACGGCTCCGACGAGGGCGATGACACCGGCGCCGGCGAAAGCGGCCGAGTACCCGTCGGTGAGAGCCGACACGTCACCCACCCGGTCCGCGCCGTAGGACGCGGCGACCGCCGTCATCGCGGCCAGACCGAGAGCCGAACCGACCTGGTAACTGGTGTTGACGATCCCTGAGGCGAGGCCACCCTCCTGCGGCGGCGCGCTGGAGATCGCCGTGCCGAGCGACGGGATGAACGCCAACGACATACCCAACGCCGCGACCAGTGAGGCGGGCAGGACGTCCACCGCATAGCTACCGTCCGCGCGAACGAGGGCGAGCCACCCGAGCCCGATGGCCAGTACCGCCAGGCCTGCAATCACCATCGGCTTCGGGCCGAACCGGTTGATGGCCCGCGGTGCCACAACGACCATCCCGACCATGATGAGGATCGTCATGGGAAGCAGCGCCGCACCGCTGGGGAAGGCGCTGTAGCCGAGGACCTGCTGCAGGTAGAGGTTGAGATAGAACCACATCGGAATCCACGCCGCGCCCAGCAGGAGTTGCGCCACATTTGCGGCCGCGAGGTTCGGGACACGGAAGATTGACAGCCGCATCAGCGGCTGCCGGCGGGCGGCCTGGATGGCCACGAACGCCACCAACGCGGCGACCGCGCCGGCGAGGGCCAGCCAGGTCTGCCCGGAGGTCCACCCGACCTCGGGCGCCCGGACGATCGCATACACCGTGGCGCCGAGACCAGCGGTGACGGTGAGCGCCCCAGCGATGTCAAGCGAGCCGCGGCGGGCGCCGCCGGCGGGCATGAGCGCCGGGGTGGCGAGCACCGCGATCAGGGCGATCGGAATGTTGATGTAGAACACCCACTGCCAGCTGAGGTACTCGGTGATGACCCCGCCGAGGAAGACGCCCGCGGTGCCGCCCGCCGGCGCGGCCGCGCCGTAGAGCGCAAGCGCCTTGGTGAGTTCTCGGGGCTGGGCGCCGAAGAGCATCATCAGCATCGTCAGCGCCGACGGTGCGATCAGGGCGGCGCCAACACCCTGCGTGGCACGGGCGGCCAGTTCCACTGCGACGCTGTCGGCCAGCCCTGCGGCCGCCGACCCGAGCAGCAGGATCAGCCAGCCGGCTGTGAACATGCGCCGCGCGCCGAACAAGTCCGACAGCCGGCCGCCGAGCAGCAGCAGGCCACCGAAGGCTACGACGTAGGCGTTGAACACCCACGACAGGTTCTCCGGCGAGAAGCCGAGATCGTCCTGCATGCGCGGTAAGGCAACGCCGATGATCGAGGTGTCCATGATGACCATGAACTGGGCGAGCGCGATGAGCCCGAGGCCCCACCAACGCTTGGATCCGTGTGCCATCTCCACCACTCCTTATGCCCCTGGGGGGTATGGGTAAGTGGTGAATGTTTACCCCCAGGGGGTATGTGGTGTCAAGCTGCGGCCATCCACGGACTCGTGTTTTGTCGCCTCTCACGCATCCGATTGATCCCTGTACCCCCTATGGGTATATTCATCGTGCACGCCACCCACCCGACCAGCGGTGACCTGGCGCTGTTCCTCAGGGGCGCCGTTTCGCGGCTCACCGTTTGCAAGTTGCCCGCATCGAACGGCGGCAGGCCGGCGCCCCACGTTCTCGGACAGGAGAGAGCCATGTGCACCAGCGGATCCAGTTGCGGCTGCGCCACCGCGACCGCCGACAACGCACCGGCCACCGTTGACACCGTCGACGGCGTGCGGGTCACCTACACGGTGTCGGGGATGACCTGCACCGGCTGCGCCAGCAACGTGCGCCAGGAGGTGAGCACCGTCGAGGGCGTCACCAGCGTCGAGATCGACGTGGCCACCGGCGGGGTTACGGTCACCAGTCACGCCCCACTGGCGATCGCCGACGTCCGCGCGGCCGTCGAGAAGGCCGGCTACCAACTTGTGAGCTGACCGCAGGATCGGCCGCGCCCGCCCGGCAAGACGGAGCGGGCGCGGCCGCCCCAGGGCGCTTCTACCCTCTGGCGCTGATTTTGCGTTCGCCGGCAACGCGAGACCGAGCTGGGGTGAGCGTGTCCGCCGTGTGAACAGGCACGGGGTAGGAACCTTCATCCCGAACTGGGGCGGGACAAGCAGCGGTCACGCGCGTGACGTTGGCTGGCTGAGCACATATCCGGGCTCCGCAGGTGCCTCGGTGGTGGCGCCTGCGGGGTCGTCGGGGGTGACTGCGAGACCGACCCGGTGACGCCCCGCGGGCAATGCTTACGTTAAGCGCCCTGAGTCACGTGCACGGCATGGCCGTGAACCCGTCGGACCAACAGCTCTACGTCGCCACACACCACGGAGTCGTTCGCGTCTCCGATAGCGGGGCCGCCCACGTGGGTGATGGACGGCAGGACACGATGGGCTTCACGGTGATCGGACTAAGGCGTGTTTCGTAAGTCAGGCTGGCAGCGTCGAGGTCACGGCGTGGCGGTGATCGACAACTGAAGAGGTCTCCGGTATCTGGTTCTGCGACCAAGCAAGAACTTCATACCGGAGACCTCGTGCCCAGCGTAGCGGTGACGAGGCGGCATGACCTGACCGACAGGCAGTGGGCTGTTCTGGCTCCGCTGCTGCCTGCCGCGCCGACCACAGGTCGTCCGCCGAAGTGGGAGAAACGACAGCTCATCGACGGGATCCGGTGGCGGATCCGGATCGGCGCCCCATGGCGGGACGTCCCGGCTGAGTACGCGCCCTGGCCCACCGTCTACGGCCTGTTCCGCCGGTGGCAGCGTGACGGGACCTGGGACAAGATCCTGTCCGCGTTGCAAGCCGCTGGCGATGCGACCGGCGGGATCGCCTGGACGGTGAGCGTGGACTCAATGACCAGCCGCGTCCACCAGCACGCCGCCGGCGCCCGCACCGATGGGCATCTGCAGAAGGAACCGCCTGGTGGGGTGCACGACGAGCCGGCTGATCACGCGCTGGGCCGCTCGCGCGGCGGGCTGACCACCAAGACGCATCTGGCCTGTGAACAGGGGCAGAAGGTCCTCTCCCTGATCGTGACCGCCGGGCATCGTGGTGACAGCCCGCAGTTCATTCCCGTCCTGCGCCGTATCCGCGTGACCCGTCTCGGCGTGGGCCGGCCTCGCACCTGCCCCGACCTGGTCCTGGCCGACAAGGCCTACACCAGTCGCGGCAACCGCAGATATCTGCGCTCACGCGGGATCAAGGCCTGCATCCCGAGCAAGAGCGACCAGGACGCCCACCGCAAAGCCAAAGGCTCCAAGGGCGGGCGCCCACCCGCGTTCGACAAGGACCTCTACCGGCTACGCCACGCCGTCGAGAACGGCATCAACCGCCTCAAACGCCACCGCGGCGTCGCCACCCGCTACGACAAACTGGCAGTCCGCTTCCAAACCGTCCTGACCATCACGATCATCACCGAATGGCTCTGACCGGCTTATGAAACACGCCTTAGACCACTTTCTCGCCTCGGGACATCCCGCGCCAGGCGAAGCCGGGCCGACGCATCTGGGCCTGATCGAAAGCACCGATGGTGGGCGCACCTGGCGATCGGTGTCGCTCGCCGGGAAGGCAGACTTCCACGCCCTTCGGAGCGCCGACGGGATCACCTACGGCGTCGACTCCACCACTGGTTCCCTGCTGGCAAGCACCGACCGGGTCACCTGGCAGGCCCGGTCAAGGATCGAGGCGTACAACCTGGCGGTCGAACCAGGACAGCCTTACAGCCTTCTGGCCACAACCGAGCAGGGCCTGCAACGTTCGGTCGACGGCGGCCGCACTTGGGTGCCCGCCGGAGGACGCGCCTTCGTGCTGTTGCACTGGGCCGGCCGCGACCGGCTGCTGGGAATTGCGGCAGACGGACAGAGCCTCGTGTCCCATGACGCGGCCGTGACGTGGTCGGGTACCGGCGGTCACGTTCCCGATGCGCCGGCCGCCGTCACCGCCCACGGTGATCTGCACTTCGTCACCACCCGTGATGGTCGAGTCCTTCGCAGCAAGGACGCGGGTGCGACATGGCAACCCATGCAGACATCGCTGTCGTGATCCTCGCCCGTCCCCTGCCATTCCCCGCCGACCGGGTATCGCGGTCGAAGTCCGGTCCATGGTGGGGCCGGCAGCGATGCGGTGGCGGCCCTTCTCGGGCCGCCACGACATCCCTATCGCCCCTGCGCAGTCAGGCGGACTCGCCGCAGCAGCTGGGCGTTGAGCGCCACCACGATCGTGGAGACGGACATCAGCACCGCGCCGACGGCCGGGCTGAGGCTGATCCCGGCCCAGGCGAGGACACCGGCGGCGAGCGGGATCGCCACGACGTTGTAACCGGCCGCCCAAACCAGGTTCTGAATCATCTTCCGGTACGACACCCGGGACAGGCGGATCACACCGGTGACGCCGCGCGGATCGGACGAGGCGAGGATGACGCCAGCGGACTCGATCGCGACGTCGGTTCCGGCGCCGATGGCGAGTCCGACGTCGGCGCGAGCCAGCGCGGGCGCGTCATTCACGCCGTCCCCGACCATCGCCACCGTCAGCCCTCGGGACTGCAGGTCGGCAACCGCCCGGTCCTTGTCGGCGGGCAGCACCTCGGCGAAGACCTCGTCGACGCCGGGACGGAATCCCAGGTCCGCGGCGACGGCCTCGGCGACCGGCCGAGCGTCTCCGGTGATCATCACGATCTTCCGCACGCCCTGCTCGCGCAGCTCCGCGATGGCCTCGCGGGCTTCGGGACGGATCTCGTCCTCCAGGGCGAACGCCCCCACCGCCTCCGCCTGACCGCCGTCGGGTAGCCGGATCAGATGCAGCACGGCAGCCCCGCGCGCTGACCAGACCTGCGCGACCCGAACCAGCTCGTCGGGCACCCTGGCCGCCAGTTCCCGCAGCAGAGCCGGGCCGCCCACCGCATAGGTGGTGCCGTCGACCACGGCCTGCACACCTCGGCCGGTCAGCGACCGGAAGTCGCTGGCGCTCGCCCGCAGTCCCCGCTCCTGTGCGACGCCCACCAGCGCCTTGGCGAGGGGGTGCTCACTGTCGGCCTCGACCGCGCCGGCGATGCGCAGCACCTCATCTTCGGTGACGCCGGTCGCGGCGGCCGTGGCGGTGACGGTGTGCGCGCCCTTGGTCAAGGTGCCGGTCTTGTCGAACAGCACCGCGTCGACGGTGCGCATTCGCTCCAGGGCGAGGCGGTCCTTGACCAGGATGCCCGCCTTGGCCGACACGGCGGTGGACAGCGCGATCACCAGCGGGATGGCCAGCCCGAGGGCGTGCGGGCAGGCGATCACGAGGACCGTCACGGTGCGGACGACCGCCTGGTCGAGGTCACCCAGCGCCCACCAGGCGCCGAAGGTGACCAGCGCGGCGGCGGCGGCGACGTAGAACAGCATTGCGGCGAACCGGTCGGCGAGCGCCTGGGCGCGGCCGTTGGACGCCTGCGCCTGGGCGACGAGCCGCCCGATGCCGGCCAAAGCCGTGTCCTCGCCGACCGCGTCGACGCGTACCCGAAGGGCGGAATCTGTCGCCACGGTGCCGGCCACCACCCGGTCTCCGACACCACGCGGGACCGGTCGGGACTCCCCCGTGATCATCGACTCGTCCAGCTCGGCCGAGCCGTCGAGGATCCGGCCATCGGCCGGCACCCGGCTACCGGAGCGCACCAGGACCAGGTCGCCCACCCGCAGCTCGGCGGCCTGCACGCGGTGCAGCTCACCGTTGTCGTCGATCCGCTCGGCGTCGTCGGGCAGGAGCGCGGCCAGCGCCGTGAGCGCGCCCTGCGCCTGGCCGATCGCCTTCATCTCCTGCCAGTGGCCCAGCAGCATGATCGTCACCAGCGCGGCGAGCTCCCACCAGAAGTCCAGGTCGAATGTGCCGAGGCTGGTGGCCAGCGACGCCACGTACGCCACCGTGATCGCCATCGTGATCAGCAGCATCATCCCCGGGGCCCGGTCCCGGACCTCGCGGAAACCACCGACCAGGAACGGCCACCCGCCGTAGAGGAAGACCACCGACCCGAGGACCGGACCGACCAGAGTCATGCCGGGAAAGTCCAGGGAGTAGCCGAACCAGTCCATCACCATTTGACTGGTGATCACGATCGGCAGCGTCAGCGCGAGGCTCAGCCAGAACTTCCGGCGGAACTGCTCCGGGTCGTGACCGGCGTGCTTGTCATGCCCGGCGTGCCCCCCATGCCCGGCGTGGCCGCCGTGGTGCCCATGGGCGCCGCTGGTGCCCTGTGGTTGGGATGACGCGGAGTGGGGCGAGTCGTGTTCGTGGTGCGCGCCTCGCGGGTGCGGTGTTCGCGTGCTGCGCTGCGTCGCGTCCACGTGGTCGTGGCTGTGCTGGCCACGTCCGACCTCATCAATGTTGGCCGCGTCGTGATGCGCCATGTGTTCTCGAGTCATGCCGTCCACCTCCGCCCAGCACCATATACCCCCCGGGGGTATGAAGGCAAATACCCCTGATGGGTATACGTCCGCGCTATGGCCGGCGAGCCACCACCGCAGACCGGCGGCCCCGGCCGGCAAACGTGCAACGCGCCACTTGGGCCACTCGAAGGGGCAACAGCGCGCGAAAAGGCCCGCATGCGGCACGTTCTGCGAACAAGATCCACGAAGGGCGGCGGATAGCAGGACCGTCCGCCGACAAGCGGACCCAGTCGAGGAGCAGCCATGAAACCGGAGATCAGTCGCCGCCGGTTGCTGGCCGGCGTCGCCGGCGCGGTGGGCCTCGTCGGCATCAGCGACGTCTCCGGTGGGCGGACATTCCCAGCAGGATTGAGAGCGGTGGGCACGAACCGCGTCCGTGCCGGAGACACAGGCGGCACCCGTAGCCGGGTGACGGCCACGCTTCGCCCCCGTCCCGTCACAGTCGACTTAGGTGGACCGCACGTAACCACCTGGGGATACGCCGACGACCTGCCCGGCCCACTTATCCGGGCGCGCGCCGGCGACACGCTGCGGGTGGAGTTGGTCAACGGCTTGCCGACGGATACCAGCGTTCACTGGCACGGGATCGCGCTGCCCAACAACATGGACGGGGTTCCCGGCCTGACTCAACCACCCATCCGTCCGGGCTGCCGGTATACCTACGAGTTCCCCCTGCCCCACCCTGGCACGTACTTCTACCACCCGCACTCCGGCGTTCAGCTCGACCGGGCGCTGTACGGCGTCCTCATTGTCGATGACCCGCAGGAGGCCGGCCGGTACGACCACGAGTGGATCGTGGTGCTCGACGATTGGATCGACGGTACCGGCCGCACTCCCGATGACGCGCTTGCCGCCCTGCGCGAGACGGGCGGCCATGCAGACATGCAGGGTATGGATCCGGCGGGCGCGCACGGGGAGGGCGCCGAGCCCGACTCGCACCACGACGAGGGGCCCGATACGAGCGGCCACGGCGGCCCGGCTTCCGCTGGTCACGGGGACATGGGCGGAATGGAGATGATGACCTCTCCCCTGCTCGGCGGCGCTGGCGATGTTTCGTACCCGCACCATCTGGTCAACGGTCGAGTCCCGGCGGCGCCGAGGGTCTTCCGTGCGCGGCCCGGTGAGCGGGCACGGGTGAGGATCATCAACGCCGGCTCGGATACTGCGTACCGGGTGGCGCTCGCGGGACACCGGCTCACGGTCACGCACACCGACGGATTCCCGGTCCACCCGGTGGACACGGACGCCCTCCTGCTCGGTATGGGTGAGCGCGTCGACGTCATGGTGGAGCTAGGCGATGGGGTCTTTCCGCTGATCGCCGACGCGGAGGGCAAGACCGGACGGGGTCTGGCTCTGGTACGAACCGGTTCCGGCGCCACACCACCTGCCGATGTCCGCCTGACCGAACTGGAAGGACGGGTGCTCGACACCGCAACGCTGCACGCAGCCGGCAGCGTGAGGCTGGTCGACCGACGTCCGGACCGGGTGCACCGGTTGGAGCTCGGCGGATCGATGAACCCCTACCGGTGGACCATCAACGGCGCGACCTTCCACGACGCTGACCCACTGCTGGTGGAGCAGGGCGAGCGCGTGCGGCTGGAATTCGTCAATCGCAGCGAGATGTTCCATCCGATGCACCTGCACGGGCACACCTTCGCTCTGACCGGCGGTGGTGCCCGCAAGGACACCGTCGTGGTCGTTCCCCACCAGAGCGTGAGCGTTGATTTCGACGCCGGCAATCCCGGCCTTTGGATGGTGCACTGCCACAACGCCTACCACGCGGAGACGGGCATGATGGCCACGCTCGCCTACCGCGCCTGAGGCACTCCGCTGCGGCGAGCGTTCGTCCACCTGACGGCAGTTGACAAGGCGGGAACGGGCAAGAGACGACCGACGAAGCCTTACCAACCGGCCACAGAGAAGCAGGCCGACGCCGAGCCCTCCGGAGGAGCGCGGCGTCGGTTGCTCGTGGTCAGGAGAGGACGGCGTTCACGACCTCGGTAGCCCGCCACTCGTGCTGGGCGTACAGCCAACCGAACGCCGACACCTGCACGGCCTGGGCCGCGACGGTCAGGGGAAGGTCCTGCCAGCCGGGGATCGCCTGCAGGGCGGTGAGGAACTGGCGTGTCGCGAACTCCGGCTTCATCAGGTCGCGCACGCTGCCCCAACCGGTGCTGGGCCGCTGCTGGAAGAGCCCGACCGAGTCGTGGTCCCAGCCGATCGCCTGGTGCGGGTAGTCCTGCGACTCCGGCAGCACGCCACTGGCGTAGTTGTAGAGGGTGCTCTCCTGCATCGCGGTGGCCACCGCGATCACCAGCCCGTGGCGCGGCACGCCCATCTCCCGGCCGGTACGCACGATCGTCTTGGCGTTGTCCATCTGCGCCTGGTCCAGCCCAGCGACCGGAACGATCCGCTTGGGCTTGGGCTTGGACTTCGCCGTCGGCTTGGGCGCGGGCATTGTCGTTGACGGGGAGATTTCCGGGGTGGGGGTTTCGGTGACCGGTGCGGCGGGCTGGCGGGCCTGCCCGCGGGAGGCCGGGTCGGCCTCGGCCCGCTGGGCGATCTCGGCACGCTGGTTGGGGCTGAGTGACTCCCCGGCGGGGTCGGCGCCGATGAAGGTGGCGCCCACGAGACCGAGGCAGCACACGGCCCCGGTGGCCACCGCCATGCGGGTCCGGCCCGGCCGGGCGGCGAAGGGGTTAGCGAGGCCGCCGAGGCGGGTACGCCACCATCCGGTGGAGAGTCGCGGTTGGGACGTGCTAGCCGGCTGTTCGGCGGAGGGGATATCGTCCGAACGGTCAGCCGGGCCGCCGAGGCCGCGCGGGTGGTCGAGGTTGCCGTCGTTACGCATCCGCCGAGGCTAGGCAGGAGAAACCATGGTCACCCACGGCGATCAGGTGGCGGTGCTCACACTTCTCCCCTGCGCAACGGGATCCTCCACACCAGCCCGGCAGCGCCGGTAGTGATTTACGCCATCCGGGCATACCGCCCGTCCCGCTGCCGCCCGCTAGCGCAGGGCACGAACGGCGCGCGCGGACACCCCTCGTCAGGCGATCCACTAACTCGCCCTTTCGGGTGATGTCGGATTCCCCCGCTTGGCCGCACCCGTGGCAGATCAGCGGATTCGCCCGTATCTGTCGCCGGTTCCTAAATTGTGATCATGGCCGGTTCCCCTGCTGTTTGCCGGACCGACGTTCGATGCTCAGATGCCGGCCGCCACGTTCCAGAGCAGGCCCGCGGCGAGACCCACCACGAGGCTGAGTGCGGCAGCTGTCACCGCGAGCCTCGCCGACCACCGCCGCGTCGGATGATCGGGCCACGGGGCGCGGTGATCGCCGCCGGATGACGCCAGCGCGGGGTCGCGGTAGGCCGGGACGATCCAGCGCAGGTAGTAGAAGAGACTGATCACGGTGTTGACGAACACCACGACGGCGAGCCAGGCGTACCCGCCGTCCCAGGCGGCGCTCGCGGTGGTGAGCTTCTGACGCTCCAACAGGAGCAGACCCGGACCGAAACCGCATCGCAGGAGACCGAGCGGCAGCTGCAGGTCACGCGGGCCGCGCTCCTGAAGGCGCAGCAGAACCTCGGCCCCACCGCCGCCGAGGCGATGAAGCGAGCGGCCGAGTTGCCGCCGGGCGAGGTCGGCTCCCATCTGCAGGATCTCGGCGCCCTCCTACGCATTCAGAAGGGCCAGCAGCGCGCCGGCGACTCCCAAGGAAGCGCCCGTGACCTGCTGCGCGTGCAAGCGACGGAGCAGCAAGCAGTTGCCGCGCACACCGCCGCGTTGACCGCCGCTCAGGCCGCACGCGCGACCTACACGACGGCAGAGGCGACCTTCAAGAGGCGGCAAGCCGAGCTGCTGGACCTTAGGCGGCGCAATACCGGCAAGATCGAAGCGCTCGAGCGGCAGCGTGACGCCGCCGATCGGCAGCTACGTCCGAACACCACTGACGGTGAGAGCGTCGCTGGGCTGGTCGCGAACCCTCGCGCTCTCGCGGCGGTCCGGTTCGCTCGGGCCCAACTCGGCAAGCCCTACGAGTGGGGGGCTGAGGGACCCAATCGCTACGACTGCTCCGGGCTTGTCTGGGCTGCGTACCGCTCGCGCGGCGCCGACTTTGACCAGCTGCCGCGCGTGTCGCGGGATCAGTACAACGCCACTCGTGGTCGCACCGTTGACCGCAGCATGCTGCTCCCCGACGATCTGGTCTTCTTCGCCTCGGGCTCTAGCTGGACCACGATCCACCACATGGGCATGTACATCGGCGACGGCAAGATGGTCCAGGCGCCCACCACCGGCGATGTAGTCAAGATTTCCTCCGTCTGGTGGTCACGCTTCTACGCCGCAACACGGGTGATCCCGGCGGTCCCCGCGCCCACCACGTCGCCTTCGGCACCGCCGCCCACGGCCACGCCCAGCCCCACTCCGTCGCCCAGCCCCACTGCGTCGCCGAGGCCCACTGCGTCGCCCAGGCCCACTCCCACGCCTACTCGACCCCGCCCCACCCCCACGCCTACCGGCCCCAAGCCGACCCCGACCACACCCAGCCCTACCCGCTCACCGACGCCATCGCCCTCTCCGTCGACCAGCAGTCCAACCCCCACCACCCCGACCCCGAGCGCGTCAACGACTAGGCCCTAGACCTCGTCCGCAAAGTGTCGGCGCTAGTGGCGCTCGGTCGGCTGCGGCAACCAGGGCCCGGGTGCCCGCCAGGACACGGTCGACGACCCGACTCGGCCGCCGCTGGCGGCGCCGAGGCGCCTTCCGTGCAACGCGTCGGGACCGGCTGGCCGATTTGGCGCAGCCGCCGAGCTTCGATGAGTTGCGCCTTCAGCAACCCCCAGTCGCCGTCGAAGCCCTTGCCGCGAGGAGCCGACCGCCGGGGTGGGTGCCTATGCCCCCGCCATCGGAAGGAGTTGGGCGTCGACGGGAGCTGCTCTGCCGAGTGGTGTGGCCGGCGGTGCTGCGGTCCGGCGCGGGCGCTGGCAATGCCTGGCCCCGGCGATTCTTCGTCAGGCGCCAGCTTTTGTGTAGGCGGCCAGGATCGTCTCGGAGATGAATTGGGCGGCGTCTGCGCTTTCCAGTCGCCCCTTGGCGACGTCGATGGCCGCGCCGTGGATGACGTGGTGCAGGACGCTGGTCAGCCAACTGGCTGGGAGATCGGCTCGGAAGGCCCCTTCTGACTGGCCGCGGCGGATCAGGTCGTCAACGCGCTGGGCAGGTTCGGCGTGGAGTTCTTGCACCCGTCCGGGCGGCAACGTCGTCTGCGCCGCTTCGAGAACGGCGGTCGCCTGGGCGACCAGCAGCCAGCTGGATCTGATCAGGGCGTCTAGGGCCTCACGGGGGTCGCCGGTCAGGTCGAGCGTCTGCAGGACGTGTTCCCCATCGGCTATAGCTCGGGTCAGCGCGGCGTCGACCAGGGCCTCTCGGGAGGGAAAGTGCCCGTAGAGCGTCACTCTGCCTACCCCTGCCGTTTTCGCGATCTCGCTCACGCTCGCGTCCGCGTTGCGGCTCAGGCAGGCCACGGCCGCGTCCAGGATCTTCGCAACGTTCTGCTTGGCGTCGGCTCGGAGGGTCGGCTTCGCCGGGGGGTGAGACATGCAACTTCCTCAACTCGAACAGCACTGTTCGGGTTATGGTATCTCTCCCGCAACTCAAACACCCCTGTTCGACTTACGGAAGGAGGCTGGCCGTCATGGCCCAACCCGTGACCGTCACCACCACATCCCCGCATCCCCACCCGCAGCGCTGGAAGATCCTGGGACTCGTCGGGGTCGCGCAACTGATGCTCATCCTGGACGTCACCGTTGTCGCGATCGCCCTGCCGCACATGGGCGCAGATCTTGGCCTGGAGCGGGAGGCTCTCACCTGGGTGGTCAGCGGCTACACCCTCGCCTTCGGTGGCCTGCTGCTGCTCGGCGGGCGCGCCGCCGACCTGTTCGGCGCCCGACGCCTGGTCCTCGCCGGGCTCCTGCTCTTCATCGCCGCGTCCCTCACCGCCGGACTCGCGAATAACGGTCCTATGCTGCTGGGCGGTCGCGTCGCACAAGGCTTGGCCGCGGCGATCCTCTCCCCCGCCGCGCTGTCCCTGGTCGTCACCATCTTCGACGGCGAGGAGCGCAACAAAGCCCTCGGAATCTGGTCGGCGCTGGGCGGCGGCGGCGCGGCCCTAGGGGTCCTCCTCGGCGGCCTGCTGACCGCCGGGCCCGGCTGGCCCTGGGTGTTCTTCATCAACGTTCCCGTCGGACTTGTCCTCCTGCTTACCCTCCGCATTCAGCTTCCGCCGCAGCCTCGGCCGATCGGGGACGGTCGGCTCGATGTGCCGGGCGCGGTGCTGGTAACAGCCGCTACCGGGTCCCTGATCTACGCCCTGATCCAGGCCGGAGACCGAGGCTGGGGCACGCCGGTCACCCTGATCCTGCTGGGCACGGCAGTGGCTCTCTACGCAGCGTTCGTCGCCCGCCAGCGCCTCGCCGCCAGCCCACTGATGGATGTCCGACTTCTGCTGCGTCGACCCGTCGCAGCCGGAACGCTACTGATCCTCGTCGCGACCGCTCTGATGATCAGCGTCTTTTTCCTCGGAACGTTCTACCTTCAAGACCACCGGGGTTACGGCCCACTGCGCACCGGGTTGCTCTTCCTTCCCGTGGCGCTCGCGACCATGCTCGGTGCGAGCTCCGCAGGTCGCGTCATCGGTCGTGCGGGTGCTCGGGCACTCGCGGTGCTGGGACTTCTCGTCGCGGCAGCCGGCATGGCAATCCCCGCCCTCTGGGAGGGGACGTTGACCATGGTGATAGGTGTCAGCATCGCCTCCGCCGGCACCGGCGCGGTCTTCGTCGTCGCCTCCGCTACCGCACTCGGCCAGGTTCAGCCCCACGAAGCCGGTCTCGTATCCGGAATCGTCAGCACCTTCCACGAATTCGGGGCTTCACTCGGCGCGGCTGTCGTATCCAGCGTCGCTGCGGCAAGCATCGCTGGCACCAGCACAACCGGCTTCGCACGCGGCTTCACCACCGGCGCCGTCATCGCCGTCACCGCGGCTGTCCTTGCCTTGATCCTCACCCCGAACGCCCGCTCCAGCCAGTGAACTCGGCAGTGATCCCCGGCGGGGCTGTCATCCTCGCCGGGGACACTGCTCACACCGACTCAGTCGCAGCGGCGACGCGCCTCCATCGGCACCTTGTTTTGGCACCATCACGTGACTTGGCCTCTTGCTTTGGATGTGGGTTCGCCGCGCTGCGCCCGGCCCCGAGCTGGTTCAGCAGCGGGGCAGACCGGGTTCTTTCAGGCTCTGCCCCCGATGCGGCGTGCCGGCCGCTCGATTCCGAACGGCGCTCCGACTCGTGGCGGCCTACCAAGACCGCGATCCGCTGCCAGCGTAGGCCCCCGGGCGACAGCGCGGCGCCCGGCAGCGTCGCCGCGCTGGCCTCGCCGGACTGCCCGCAGTGTCCAACCGGCCAGCCGACGTCGCGGCTGGGATCAGTAGCCGTCGCAGCCGGGATAGTCCGATAGGCGCCGACGCGGGTCGGCATTGAGCCACCGCAGCCTGTGCATGTACGCGGCCACGTCCGGGTCGTCCTCGTCGTGCTGCGCTGTCCCGGTCGATGTCGGCCGCGCCGCTGGGCCCGTGTCCGTTTCGCCACGATGAAATGACCAGGAGAGCCCGACAGTCGCCGTTGCCGCAGATGTGTAAGCCTCAGACGTGCGGGCAGCTCGGCTGAGGCGCTCCCGCACCACGCGGGTCCAGAAGAACACGCCGAAGGCGGCGAACAGCGGCCACTGCAATGCGTACCCGTAACTGCGGCCGCTGCCTTGCAGCGCGTGGTGCCACTGCCACCAGCCCAAACGTAGGCATGTCGCAGCGGCCACACCGATAATCAGGTGGCCGAGCAGCCGCGGCGGTCTGAGCCAAGCCGGCATGCCGCCACAATAACTCCCCAAGCGGATGGTTCTCTACCTGAGTGACCAATCATGACATACTGTGACGGAGTGAAGGCTTTCCCCGTTGCCCTCGACTCAGGCGAGACCGCGAGCCTGAGGCTGGATGGTACGACGGTCTTTATCACGTCGGCCGCGTTGCGGTGGCGGCGTCTGCTGCGCTGGTCTGCGGGGTCGGTGCTGGTCTGCATGGTTCTTGGGGCGGTCTCCAACGGCGTCACCCACGCCGTGAACGAACGAGTTGGGCAGTGGCTGATCGGCGCCGCCGTGACTGTCGTCGTTGCCGGCGCCGTTGGCGCTACGGCCGCAGCAGTTCAAATCTGGCACGCCGAGCGTCGACCCGCCGAGAGCCTAAGTGCCGCCGATGTGACCTTCGCGCGCAGTGACGCGATCCACGGTCGAGTCACCGTGACCGTCGAATGCGTTGACGGGGCCACCCGCCAATTCAGAGCGAGCGGCGCGGCAGGCCTCCGTACCGCGCAAATGTTCGCGCGGATGCTCTCCGCCGCGGCCTCGACCGACCAGACCTCCGCCCCGATCCCGTAGCGCCTGCCTGCCTATGGACGCGTGACTTCACGGTAGTGGCAAGTCGCTGGTGCGGTGCTGTGGTCGAGGGGTGCGGCGGCGTGCGGTGGCGGGTTGCGCGGCGGCGGTGATGATCGCGGGTGAAGTCGGCGGCAGAGAAGCGCAGGTGCTTGCCGAGCAAGGTGCGCGGAATTTGGCGGCGGGCGGCGTAGCGGCGTAGCCAGGACTCGTAGCAGCGCTGCGGCTTCGGCCGGTTGTCGGCTCCGCCTGAAAACTGGATCTGGCCCACTTTCCGTGATCGGGACTGACCCGGATCAGTGCGCCGGATCCACTGTGTAGGGTGCGTCGTGCGATCGGCTGATCTTGTTGCGGTCCCGCCTCATCTGGCACCTGTCGTGGTTGAGCGAGTGGACCGGCAGTCGGCTGGCCTGCGGATATGGGCGCGGGCGCGAGCCCGCCGTGCGGCGTGTACCGGTTGTGGACGCCGGGCCCGGCGGGTTCATAGCCGCTACGAACGTCGACTCAGCGATGCCGCGGTGGCTGGCCAGCCGGTGGAGATCCGGTTACGGGTCCGCCGGTTCTTCTGCGACACGGTGCGCTGCCCGGTCCGCACGTTCGCCGAGCAGGTCACCGGGTTGACCTCCAGATATGGACGGCGTAGTCCGCTGCTTCGCCAGACGCTGGAGAAGATCGGGGTGGCTCTTGCCGGTCGCGCGGGTGCCCGGCTGGCCGACCGCCTCGGCCTGGTGACCAGCCGCAGCAGCGTCCTGCGGCTGGTCCGCGCCCTGCCCGACCCGCCGGTCCGGACGCTCACCGCGGTGGGCGTGGATGACTTCGCCCTGCGCCGAGGCCACCGCTATGCGACGGTGCTGGTCGACGTCGACACCCGCCGGCCGGTCGACCTGCTACCCGATCGGGAAGCGGCCACCCTCGCCACGTGGCTGGGGCAGCATCCGACCGTGCAGGTCATCTGCCGAGATCGCGCCAACGCCTACGCCGAGGGAGCCCGCACGGGTGCGCCCCAGGCCATCCAGGTGGCCGACCGGTGGCATCTGTGGCACAACCTCGCCGAACACGTCGAGAAGACCGTCGCCCGCCACCACCGCTGCCTCACCATCGCACCGCCGCAGCCCGCACCGACGGCCACGGCGGACCTGACCCAGGTTGCCGTCGATGCCACTGCCCAACGGGCAGAGCAGGGACTGTTGGTGCCTCGGACCCGGCGCCGTTACGAACAGGTTCAGGCGCTCTGGGCTGAGGGCCACAGCATCCGGGAGATCACCCGGCGACTCGACCTGGCCCGCGGAACCGTGCGCCGCTTCGCCCGCGCCGCCAGCATCGATGAGCTCCTGGCCAAACCTCGCGCCGGTCGGCCCAGCATCCTCGATGACCACCTCGACTACCTGCATCAACGCCTCAACGATGGCATCACCAACGCCACTGAACTGTTCGCCGAGATCCGCGTCCGTGGCTACAGCGGCAGTGCCACCACCCTGCGTACCTACCTGCAACCCCTGCGAGCCGCCGCCACGCCACCACCAGCCCGGCCCCGGCCGCCGAAGGTCCGCCGGATCACCGCCTGGCTGCTGCGTCACCCCGACACGCTGCACCCCGAGGACCACACGGGCCTCGCCACGATCCGGGCTGCCTGCCCGCATCTGAACGCTCTGGCCGACCACGTCAACGCGTTCGCGGAGATACTCACCCGCCGGCGCGGGCACCGCCTCAACGCCTGGATCACTGCCGTGACCGCAGACGACCAACCCGACCTGCACTCATTCATCGCCGGCCTACGCCGTGACTACGACGCCGTCCTCAACGGTCTGACCCTTCCCCACAGCTCCGGCGTCGTCGAGGGCCACGTCAACCGCATCAAGATGATCAAACGACAGATGTATCGCCGCGCCAACCTCGACCTGCTCCGCAAGCGAGTCCTGCTGGCCTGACCGGGTCAGTCCCGATCACGGAAAGTGGGCCAGATCCTGAAAACTGACCACGTGGTTCCGGCTGAATCGGGACCATCTCCTGAAGCATCGGGAGGTGCTGAGCGTGGAGGACTGGGCGGAGATCCGGCGGCTGCGGCGGTCGGAGGGCATGGCGATCCAGGCCATCGCACGGCGGTTGAGGATGTCTCGCAACACCGTGAAGAAGGCCCTGGCCAGTGACGAGCCGCAGCGGTATCGGCGGGCGACGAAGGGTTCGATCGTGGACGGGGTCGAGCCGCAGATCAGGGCGTTGTTGGCGGAGTTCCCGGACATGCCCTCGACGGTGATCATGGAACGGGTCGGCTGGACTCGGGGCAAGACGGTGTTCTGCGATCGGGTGCAGCAGCTGCGGCCGTTGTTCCGCCGCCCGGACCCGGCCCAGCGAACGGAGTATCTGCCGGGTGAGCTGGCGCAGTGTGATCTGTGGTTCCCGCCGGCGGACGTGTCGTTGGGCTTCGGGCAGGTCGGCAGGCCTCCGGTGTTGGTGATGGTGTCGGGGTATTCGCGGTGGCTGTCGGCGGTGATGATCCCGTCCCGGCAGTCGGCGGACCTGCTGGGCGGGCACTGGACGCTGATCTCCGGGTGGGACCGGACGCCCAAGGCGTTGGTGTGGGACAACGAGTCCGCTGTCGGGCAGTGGCGGGCCGGCAGGCCGCAGTTGACGGAGGCGATGAACGCCTTCCGCGGCACCCTCGGCATCAAGGTGATCCAGTGCCGGCCGGCGGACCCGGAGGCCAAGGGCCTGGTCGAGCGGGCCAACGGCTATCTGGAGACCTCGTTCCTGCCCGGCCGCCGGTTCGCCTCGCCGCAGGACTTCAATGCCCAACTCACCGAGTGGTTGGTGCGGGCGAACAACCGCCAGCACCGAATGTTGGGCTGCCGACCCGTGGACCGGTGGGACGCCGACCGGGCCGCGATGCTGTCGCTGCCGCCGGTCGCGCCGGTGGTTGGCTGGCGACAAACCACACGGTTGCCTCGGATCTTGCGTAGGTCGTAAGCGGCTTGCCGGACGGTGTAGTCGCTGTTGCCGGTCATGGTGTGCACCTTGGCGTCTAGGCTAGGGCTTGAGCGATTCGCCGGGAGTCAGGTAGCGGTAGCGGTCGCCGGCCTTTCCGCCGAGCCAACCGTTGACGCTGGCGAGACCGCGTTCGTTGAGTTGGGCGTCGTGGATGGCGATCGCCCGTCGCGGGTCGACCGCCTTGACGAAGTCGATCGCCTCGACCAGCTTCAGCCATGAGCCCTGCGCCGGCACCAGGAGCGTCTCGACCGGCTGCTCCGGGACGTGCAGTGAGTCGCCCGGGTGATAGAGCGCGTCCTCGACGAGGTAGCCCAGGTTGGCGCAGTCCGGCTGTCCGCCGTAGATGAACGCGTGCCGGCCGCCCACCGCTCGTACCCGGAACCCGGCCGGGGTGAACTCCTCGCCCGCAGACACTCCGGTCACCGCGAGCCGCGGGAGGTCCGCCTCGGCCGGTGCGTAGACCGGCACGCCGAGCCCGGCCAGCCGTAATACGTCGGCGTGGTCGGCGTGTTCATGCGTCACCAGCACCGCGTCGGCGCCGGCCAGGGCGGCCGGTTCGCTCCAGATGCCGGGGTCGATGACGAGCACCCGCCCGTCGTGTTCGAGTCGCACGCAGGCATGGGTGTACTTGGTGATCCGCATGCTGTATTAAGGTCCGCCGGCCGGCCGGGCCCCAGCGACTTCACCCCGGTGCCCGGATGGTCCGTTTCCGAGCGTTCCCGACCAGGCCGATCAGGGCGATCGCGGCCAGCACGATAACGAAGATGGTGAACTCGTTCGCGGTGCGGCGCAGGCCGCCCCCGTGCACCACCAGGAAGCCGGCGATGACGGCGGGCAGGCCGAGGGCCACATAGCAGATGATGTAGATCAGGGAGAGCACGCTCGCCCGTTCATGCGCCTCGACCAGCGGCATCACCGTCTTGAGACCGCCCTGGAAGGTGCCGCCGAAGCCGATGCCGGCGAGCACGACGCCGACGAAGAAGACCGCGATGGAGTTGGCGTCGATCGCGACCATCGTAATGATCATGCCAAGGATGAGAGTGGCGATTCCGGTGAGCATCGAGGTCCGCGCGGTTGCGTTGCGCAGCACGAAGACGGCGGCGGACGAGACGCCGGTGAAGACGAAGATCGCCACCCCGCCGATCGCGATCGAGGTGGGGCCGAGTAAGCGGACGAGCGCCGGACCGAGGGCGCCGAAGAAGCTCAGCAGCGACCACCCGGCGACGAACACCGGAGCGGCCACCAGCATCGGCCCGCGTACGGTGCGGGGCAGGCTGATTTCCGGCAACAGGCTCCGTACCGCGCCGGGCTTGGCGGTGACCGTCTCGGGCATCAGCACCACCCCGACGGCCTGGATCAGCAGGACCACCAGCAGGACGATGTAGATCAGTCGGGTCGGTGCGGGCAGGAACTGGACGAGAAGCGCCGAGAGGAGGGCGCCGAGGCCGCCCCCTATACCCGGGGCGATCGAGTTGGCGAGCGTGCCCCGGGCGCGGTTGACGTCCAGCATGGCCGCCCCGATCGCGCCGATGGCGAGGCCGACCGCGAGCCCTTGCACGATACGGGCCGCCAGCAGCGTGGGTACACCGTTGGCGAGGATGAAGATGATCAGCGAGATCATCTGGATCGCGATCGCGACGATCAGGACCGGCCGCCGCCCGACATGGTCGGAGAGCTTGCCGGCGGTCAGCAGCGAGCCGAGTACCGCGACGGCGTAGACGCCGAACACGACGGTGGTGACGATCGGGGAGAAATGCCAGGCCGCCTGGTAGGTCGAGTAGAGGGGGGTCGGGGCGAACGAGGAGGCGAGGAACGACACGAGGATCGAGGCGAGCAGGAACAGGGTGAGGTTCGGCCCGAGATGGCCCCGCCGGAGGGTGCTGCCGCTGCTCATCTCAATTGCTCCTCGCGGTCAACGTCGGCTGCGTCACGGTGAAGTCCCGTTCCTCGGGCGCCAAGTACCCGGTACCGCCGCTGACATGCGGATGGCGAGGCTAGCTAGGCGCCGCCAGCAGGTCATCCCTGACCCGAACCCCAGTTCCTGGGGCAGGAACTCCCAGGGAATCCCGGTGTGCAGCACGAACAGGATCCCGCACAACGCCTTGCGGTCATCCAGCCGTTTACGGCCGGGATACCGGTACCGGCGCTGGTGGGCGGGCAGGAGCGGTTCGATGCGCTGCCGCAGCCCGTCCGGCAGGATCCACGGCGGCTGTTGGCCCTTCCTCATGACCGAGCCGACTACCCCGCGACCGGCCTGCCAACCTCATTGCGTTAGGGGTTCTTAGTCGAAGCGCAGGCTGCCCGTCCGTTCCCGCTTCAGCTCGAAGAAGCCCGGGTGTGCCGAGAGGGTCCGCACTGCGTCGAAGAGCCGCGCCGCCTCCTCGCCCCGCGGGATGCTGTTCATCACCGGGCCGAAGAAGGCCGTTCCGTCGATGTGCATCGTGGGCGTGCCCACATAACCGCCCGCCGCAGGATCCTTGCCCGCGTCGTGGCTGCGCTGGAGGGCGGCGTCGTACTCGGCCGAACGCGCTGCCTCCGCGAGGCTCGCGGGGAGCCCGAGCTCGGCCAGGGACTCGGCAGCGACCGCGTCGAAGTCCTCCATTCCCTTATCGTGAATGCGGGTGCCGAAGGCGGTGTAGAGGCCGCGGAGTACGTCCTCGGAGTGGTGCTCGACCGCGGCCGTGGCGACGCGGACCAGGCCGCGGGAGCGATCGACAAGATCGCGATACCAGCCGGGCAGCTCGTTGCCCTCGTTGTGCAGATACAGGCTCATGACGTGAAACCGGACGTCAAGGTCGCGCAGCGGCTCCACCTCGAGGATCCACCGCGAGGTGATCCAGGCGAAAGGGCAGGCGGGGTCGAAGTAGAAGTCGACTCGGGTCTGCGGCGTGGGTGCTTCACCTGTCATGGCAGCGATGTTATCGCACGGATTGGAACATGCTTAAGGTCCAATACCATGACGAAATCCTGGTCCACTTCGGCAGCCCTGGGCGTGGATCTCCATCTGGACCCGGCCCCCCGGCGAGCGGCCGCCGGTCCGGGCTCGAACAGGCGCTCCGGGATGCCATCCGCACCGGGCGGCTCGCCCCGCACACCCGGATGCCCGCCACCCGCAAGCTGGACGCCGAACTCGGCCTGTCCCGGGGGGACGGTGCAGGTGAGGTTCCCCCGGTAGCTCGGAGGCTTTCGATCCTGCTCTGATAGAGCGGAAGGGAGTCCTCCGAGGTCGCCCAGAAGAAGTACCCCGACGAGCTGCGGGCTCGGGCGGTGCGGTTGTACCGGGAGTCTGATCCCAGGCCGGTGATCCGGCAGTTGGCCGCCCAGCTTGGCGTGCATCACGAGGCGCTGCGCAACTGGATCCGCCAGGACGAGGCCGACCGCGGCGAGCGCGGCGACCGCCCCACCACCTCGAAGCTGGAGGAGTTGCGGCACCTGCACAAGGAGAACGCCGAGCTCAAGCGAGCCAACGAAATCTTGAAGGCGGCGAGCGCTTTTTTCGCCCTGGAACTCGACCCGACCCGGCGACGGTCATGAGGCTCGTGGACGAGCTGCGTGACCGCTTCGGGGTCGAGCCCGTCCTCCGGGTGATCGGCGTGGCCACGTCAACGTTCTACGGCTGGCTCGCTCAGGCCGCCAGCCCGTCGCAGCGCCGCCGTGACGACGCCGAGCTGCTCGACCAGATCCGGGCGGTGCACGACCGGTCGGGCGGCACCTACGGCAGCCCGCGGGTGCACGCGATGCTGCGTCGCCGGGGCTGGCGCATCGGCCGCGAACGGGTCGAGCGGCCGATGCGCGCCGACGGCCGGCAGGGCGCCTTCCTGCGCAAGAAGTGGCGCCCGCCGTCCTCGCGTTCTGATCCGAAGGCCACGCCGGCGCCGGACCTGGTCTGCCGCAACTTCACCGCGGTCGTCAGTCCAGTTTTCGCGGTGTTGACTCAATCGTGATCGTGGACCGGCTGACAAGGAGACGCATCATGGCTCGACTCGACAACGGCCAGACCTTCCCGACCCTCGAGGTGCCGCGTACCGGCGGGGGCGCCCTCCGGCTACCCGACGAGTTCGCCGGGCACTACGGCGTCGTACTGATCTACCGGGGCTCCTGGTGCCCCTACTGCACCGCCCAGCTCGCGGCGTTCCAGCGCGCCACCGACACCCTCACCGCACTCGACGTCCAGGTCGCCGCGCTCTCCGTCGACGATGAACCAACCACCAAGGCGCTGGTCGACAAGCACCACCTCGCATTCCCCGTCGGCCACAGCGCGGACGCCGAGCAGGTCGCCGCCCTGACCGGCGCGTACCTCAACGACGACCCCCGTCACCTGCAGTCGACCGGCTTCGTCCTCGGCCCGGACGGCTCCGTACTCAACGCCGTCTACTCCAGCGGCGCCATCGGCCGCCTCGTACCGGAGGACGTCGCCGGGCTGGTGCGCTACCTGCGCTCCCACGCCTGACACCATGGCCCCGCCGCGGCCGGCCATGCTGGAGTGCGCGCACAGACACCCCATCGTGGCCGGGTACGCGGTGGACACCAGCCGCGGGAACCGCCACCCGTGGAAGCAGGACAAGGCCGGACCCACGCCCCGTAAGCGGGCGGTAAGGGTGTCAGACCAGGCCGCCGGGCTAGCGTTGTCGGCCGCCAGCCGCCGCGGCTTCGGGCGCCGTCGGCGCACATGAGCCTGGTTGTGTGCACACCACGGCTGATACCGGCCGTCGGGTTTGCGGTTGCGAGCGATCTCCCGGTACACGCTCTGGTAACTCTTGCCGATCCGGGCGGCGATCGACTTGACCTGCTCTCCTCGGGCGAGCCCGTCGGCGATCTCGATCCTGTCGTCCTGACTCAGATACCGCCCGCTGATCGGGGTTTCGACATAGCTCACGCTGCCAGCGTCGATGAACCACAATGATCCACAACTCAGCGACACGCCCACTTCCTGGGCGGCTCGAGCACCCAGCACTCCTGTCCTGATCAGTTCGAAATAGCGACGCTTGACGTCCGTCGACATCTTGTTCGGCGCGTATCTCGGCATGCGAACCCCGTCCCATCAGGATTCGCAACGACCAGTGACGTGATCTCAACAAGAATCCGGTAGGTATCGGTATTCGAAATGGGTGAGGTGGAGAGCGGCGCGGACGATGTCGCCGACCTGCCGTGG
>NZ_JBIALB010000036.1:0-28963 GCF_042872965.1 Micromonospora sp. NPDC005087
CCATCCGTCGACGCCGCCACCAAGCCCGCGCCAAGGCCAGCCACTACACCCGACAAGCCCTCATCGAACCATGATCACGATCCCCGGCTGGAGTACTAGGGCGATCCGGATCAGCGCGGTCACCGCAGAGCCTCGGGTGCGGTCTTCTGGCGTGACGGGTGTCGGGCGAGGACGACGGGCTCGTGGCCGGCAGCCCCAACGGTGTCGACGACGCGTATTCCGACACAGCCGGTCCCGCCGGCTACCGCGATACGCACTGAGTTACCTCCCGATCCACGTCAGCCGCGACCCTGCAGTGGCGCGTCGCCCGGTCCGGGCGCCGGTGCGAAAGGGACATCAACCGTTGTGCCATCACTGTTGGTCCTACCTATCTGACTTCCCGCCAAGGCCAAAGTTCAGCAAAACGCCTAAAACGTGGAATGCTCACGCGCGCTCGGCGCCGAGGCCGGCGAGCTACGCCTGCCGGCGGTGTAGACACCGCGTGAAAGCGTCATGATCGCGAGAAGGAGAGCGAGTACGGCCACGCCCGCGGCGGCGTAGAACGCGACCACTCCACCGTGGGTGACCCGGGCTCGGAACGGGTTCGCCGCGGCGGCAGCCGCCGCGCCCGCTCCCACGGTGAACGCGGCCGTGCCGGCCACCGGGTGTCCATCGGTGACGGTTGCTCGCCAGCTGATCTCGTACCCGCCGTCGGGCATACCCGCATCCACCGGCTGGACCAACGTCGCGCCTCTGACGGCCGGTCGACCGCCGGCCCAGTCCGTTCCCGTGCGGTCCATGATCGTGACGGTGCTGTCCGGGGTGATCGCGGCGGCGAACACCACCTCAACCCGGCGCGGGGCAGTCGGAAGCGCGGCACCGTCCGCCGGCGTGATCGAGTGCGTCGCGCCGTGGGCGAACACCGGGGTCGGCGCGACCGCCAGCGGGAGACCAGCAGCGAGCCCGACCGTGACGATCAACCCGAGGGTACGACGAATGAGAGGTGCCCGGCCGGTGCCGGGCTCGCCGGTCACGCCCTCGGCGACACGTCCGTACATGGCATGCTCCCTTCGCCGCCGCCGACCGCGGCGTCCGAAAGTGGGACCGAGCTGCGCCGCGATTCGTGACAGCAGGGCTGGCCGCTCGGCGGCCTGTCACGAATCGGAGAGCTGCTCGGTCCGAACCGGTGACAGCACGCCCACCACCGGCGATGGGCATCCGACGCGCCCAGCTCCGTCGGCTGGCACCCCTGAGGCGACAGCTCGGACGCCGGGCCGGGACAGCGCAAGGAGCAACAACTCGTGACCATCATCATCCGCATCGCATTGGCGATCTTGTTCGTCGACAACGCCATGGTCGGGCTCTGGAACGCGATCTGGCCGGCGAGCTTCTACACGAACTTCCCGACGGTGGACCTCACGCCGCCGTTCAGTGAGCACTACGCGCGGGACTTCGGCAGCGCATCACTGGCGATCGCGTTGCTGCTGGGCATCGCGGCGGTCAAACCCAAGGCCCACTTCGTCATCCCCGCCGCGGCGGCCTACTCGATCTTCGGGGTGCCGCACTTCTTCTACCACCTCGCCAACATGGAGAACGCCACCATCGGTGAGGCGATTCTCCTCACCACCGGAAACGCGGCCGTGGCGCTCGTCGGCCTGGTGATCATCCTGCTTACGGTGCTGCGTGACCGCCGAGCGGCTCGGCTCGGCTTCGCGCCGGCTCTGGCCGCCCACTGGGAGAAGTGATGGTTCCCGAATCCCGCCGGCCACCTCGGTCGGCCGCGCTACCCAGCGCGTTCTGCGCGGTCGTCGCCGAACGACGCCTCCTCGAGAACATCGCACACCGCCTGCTCGGCTCAGCCGCGGCGGCGGAGTACGCGGTACAGGAAACATACGTCCGCTGGTACACGATGCGGGACGACGAACAGGACAGCATCGACAGCCCGGTCACCTGGCTCATCGGCACGCTCGTGCGGATCTGTGTCGATCTACTTGAATCGGCCCCTCGCCGTACCGACGGCCAGACCGTCCACCGAGCAGGTCACCCCACTCTTGCGGGCCCGGTGCCCCGACGATGGCGTGCCTGGCGTGACGCGCCGACGCTGTAGTACGGCCGTGCGGGGTATCCACATGTGCGCCGGTGCTCAGCGACAGCGGCGATATCGGCAGTGGATTGCGCTCATCCGCACATCCGAGGATAGAAGGGACGAGGCGTCAGTCATGGCAGGGCTAGGGAAAGAGGGGACACTGCTCGACGCCCTCGGGGTGTTCGACGCGGTCCGTCCCCGGCTCTTCGGCATCGCCTACCGGATGCTCGGCAGCGTCACGGAGGCGGAGGACGTCGTGCAGGACGCCTGGCTCCGGTGGCAGCAGACCGATCGCAGTCAGGTACGGGACCCGATCGGCTTCTTGATCACGACCACCTCTCGAGTCGCTCTGAACGCCGCGACATCGGCTCGCGCCCGCCGCGAGCTCTATCCCGGGCCGTGGCTACCCGAGCCCGTCGACACGTCCGCCGATCCGATGTTCCAGGCCGAACGGAACGAGTCGCTCGAACTTGCCGTGCTGCTCCTGTTGGAACGGCTCACCCCGGCCGAGCGAGCGGTGTACGTGCTGCACGAGGCGTTCGACTACCCGTTCCGGCTGGTTGGCGAGGTACTCGGCATCAGTGAGGCGAACGCGCGGCAGCTCGGCCGACGCGCCCGGATGCACCTGGCCCAGGAGCGGCGCGGTCCGGTCGCCCGCGCGGAGCACGGCCGTCTGCTGCGTGCATTCCTCACCGCCGCCCGATCCGGAGACCTGACCCAGCTCGAGAAACTGCTCGCCGAGACAGCCGTTTCCTACGCCGACGACGGCGGCACCGTCCGGGCCGCACAGGTGCCCATCGTCGGACGCGACAACGTGGCGCGTTACATCCTGGGACTGGTCCGCAAGTTCGGGAGCGACCTCTCGTTGGAGATCGTCGAATCCAACAACCAGGCCGCGATCCTCCTGTCGCGGGCAGGAACCGCCGTCGGGTTGGTCACCGTCGACGCCTCACCCGACGGTATCGAACGAGTGTTGATCATCCTCAACCCGCAGAAGCTGAACCAGTTCCAGCGATAACAGTCGGTGTCGAGGCGAATCACATGACCGCATTTAGTGTGCGGCGGTTCAGCGGCGGCTGCCCGTCGATTGGCTGACTGCCTGAGTCGTCGTCGACACGTCGCGCCGGCCGCACGGATGGGATCGTTGGCGGATGGCGGAGTCACTCGACCTGCATCTGGAGTTCGATCGGGGTGCGGGGTTCCCGGGTCGTTCGCTGGAGAGTGCGCTACGAGAGAGCATTCGGACCGGCCGGTTGCGGGCCGGGTCGCGTCTGCCCGGGAGCCGGAGCCTGGCCACTGACCTGGGCCTGGCCCGGGGCACGGTGGTGCAGGCGTACGCGCAGCTGGTGGCGGAAGGGTGGCTGGTGTCGGCGCCCGGCTCGGGCACCCGGGTCGCGGACGTACGCCATGATCTGCCCGACTCGCGGCGGAAACCACGGCCGTCGACGGCGTCCGGGTCGGCCATCGAGTTGCGGCCGGGAATTCCTGATCTCGCTTCGTTTCCGCGCGCGGCCTGGGCCGGCAGCGTCCGCCGGGCGCTGGCGACGGCGTCGCGCGGCACGCTGGACTACCCCGAGCCGACGGGGCTGCCCGCGTTGCGGGCGGCGTTGGCCGGGTATCTCGCGCGTACTCGCGGGGTGCGCTGCGACCCGGACGCTGTGGTGATCACCGCGGGATTCACCCAGGGTCTGTCCCTGCTGGCGCGGGCGCTGCACAGGCGCGGCGTACGCGCCATCGCCACCGAGAATCCCGGCCTGGCCCACCACCGCATGGTGCTCCGTGCTGCGGGCCTGACGGTCACCCCGCTCACCGTCGGCGCGGGCGGAGCCGACCCGGACGAGGCGGCGGGCCAGGCCGCGCTGCTCACCCCGGCGCACCAGCATCCGACCGGGGTGGTGCTCGCCCCGCAGCACCGCTACCAGTTCATCGCCTGGGCGCGGGAGCACGACGCGTTCCTGATTGAGGACGACTACGACGGGGAGTTTCGCTACGACCAGCGGCCGGTCGGCGCGATGCAGGCGCTGGCGCCAGAGCGGATCGTGTACGCCGGCAGCACGAGCAAGTCGCTGGCGCCGGGCGTGCGCCTGGGCTGGTTCGTTGTTCCCGAGCCCCTGCGCCGCGACCTTGCTGACGTGATCCTGGAGGCCGGCGCCGCGGTCTCGTCGATCGACCAGCTGGCGATGACCGACCTGCTCACGCAGGGCCACTACGACCGACACATCCGCCGCATGCGCCTGACCTACCGGCGCCGCCGGGCCGAGCTGGCCGACCGCCTGGCCGAGGTGACCACCACCCCACTGGAGGGCATCGCGGCTGGCGTGCACGCACTGCTGCCGCTGACCTCGGCGACGCACGAGCGCGGGCTGATCCGGGCCGGACACCGCCAAGGCCTGCACCTGACGGGCCTGTTCAGCAGTGGCTACTGGCACGATCCGGCGGATGAGCGGCAGGCAGCGGCCCTGATCCTCGGATACGCGGCGCCGCCAGCACACGACTGGAAGGCGGCGCTGACCGGACTTGGCCAACTGGTCCATCAGACCCGTTGCTGAGTGGTCCATTCCGTTGGTCCGGGCGGAGTTACGTTCGATGCATGCAGACCATGAAAATCGGGAACAACGAGCTCGTCTTGCTCGGCACGGCCATGCCGCCGGAGCTGCCGAAGGGCTCGCACGTGATGACGGCGACGATCGAACTGCCGCCGGGCGACCCCGGCTCGCCGCCGCACCGGCACTCCGGGCCGGTCTTCGGCTACATGCTCGAAGGCGAGATGATCTTCGAGCTGGAGGGCGAGCCGGAACGGGTGATCAAGGCCGGCGAGTCGTTCTGGGAGCCAGGCGGCGACGTCATCCACTACCAGGCCGCCAACAACCTGCCCGACCGGGTGAGCAAGTTCCTGGTCGTCATGGTGTGCGCGCCTGGCCAGGAGATGCTGGTGCTGGTCAGCCCCGAGGAACTCGAACAGCGCAAGGATCGCCGCGCGTCCCGCGAAACTGACGGAGAAGCCTGATCATGCGTATCCTTCTCGCCGGTTCGACCGGCGTCATCGGCCGTCGGCTCGAGCCGCTCCTGACCGCCCAGGGGCATGAGGTCGCCGGGCTGGCCCGCAACGGCGCGGTCGCCGTTGACGTTCTCGACCGGGAAGCGGTGGTGGCCGCCGTCCGCTCCGTCCGGCCAGACGTGGTGATGCACCAGTTGACCAGTCTGAGCACGGGCGACTTCGCTGCCAATTCGCGGCTGCGCCGGGTCGGGACCCGCAACCTGGTCGACGCGGCGCTCGCTGCCGGGGTACGCCGGATCGTGGCGCAGAGCATCGCCTGGGCGTACGAGCCGGGCGCCGAGCCCGCGCCCGAGAACACGGCGCTTGACCTCGGCGCCCCCGAACCGCGGCAGACCAGTGTGGCCGGTGTCGCCGCGCTCGAGTCCGCCGTACAGGAAGCACCCGAGTGGATCGTGCTGCGGTACGGCACCCTCTACGGTCCGGGCACCTGGTACGCCCGGGACGGCCAAATGGCTCAGTTCGCCGCTGCCGGCAAGGTCCCCGCTGACGCGGACGTGAGCAGCCTGCTGCATGTCGACGACGCCGTCGCCGCCGCGCTCGCCGCCCTGGACTGGCCGTCCGGCGCGGTCAACATCTGCGACGACGAGCCCACCCCGGCCGCGAAGTGGGTGCCCGCGTTCTGCGCGGCGGCGGGGGTCGCGGCCCCGGCGGTGACCGAGGGCGAGCGGCACGGCTGGGCGCGGGGAGCGAGCAACCACTACGCCCGCAAGCACCTCGGCTGGACCCCGAATTATCCCTCCTGGCGAGGGGGATTCGCCGTCCTGTGAGCCGTCCGCCCGCCTTCCGCCGCGCTGCGCAGCATCCGCCCCGCGCCGCGCTTGCCCGGACTCGGCGGAAGGTCGCTGTGGAGCCGCGGGGCGGGCAGCGCCGCTGACACGCCCCGTTCGAGGGTCCATCATGGAGCGTGAGCGCGGTGTACCGTCGCCGCATGACGGTGCTGCAGGAGTTTGTCGCCGCTCTTTCCAGCGGCCGGATCCAGGTTGTCGACCTCACCGCTCCGCTCTCGGACCAGACCCCGATCCTGGGTCTGCCCGAGCAGTTCGGCCAGACCTGGCCGTTCCGGCTCAGCGAGATCAGCCGGTACGACGACCGCGGTCCGGCCTGGTACTGGAACAACTTCTCCACCGGCGAGCACACCGGCACCCATTTCGACGCCCCGGTGCACTGGGTCACCGGTCAACAGGGCGCGGACGTGTCGCAGGTCCCGGTGAGCCAGTTGATCGCCCCGGCGGTGGTGATCGACCACGCCGCCGACGCCGTCGACGACCCTGACTTCCTGCTCGAGGTCGAGCACATCAAGGCGTGGGAGGCGGAACACGGTGCCCTGCCCGCCGGTGGCTGGCTGCTCTACCGCACCGGTTGGGACGCGTACAGCGACGACCCGGAGCGGTACGCCAACGCCGGGCGTACCCCGGGCATCTCCGTCGAGTGCGCCCGCTGGCTGGCCGAGGAGTCGCCGATCCAGGGCGTCGGGGTGGAGACGGTCGGCACCGACGCGGGCGCCGCGCATTCGTTCGACCCGCCGTTCCCGTGCCACTCGTTCCTGCTCGGCCAGGAAAAGTACGGCCTGACCCAGCTACGTAACCTGGCGCAACTGCCGGCGACCGGCGCGGTGGTGATCGCCGGACCACTGCCGATCGTCTCCGGGTCCGGCAGCCCGTGCCGGGTCCTCGCGCTGGTCGAACGGTAGGACCGGGCCGCAGATGCGGGTATCCGAGGTGGTCGGGCGGGTTCTGTACGGACACGGCGCGCGGTACGTCTTCGGGGTGGTCGGCAGCGGCAACTTCCATGTCACGAACGCGCTTGTGGCGGCCGGCGCCCGGTTCGTGGCGGCGGCCCACGAGGGCGGCGCGGCGAGCATGGCGGACGGGTACGCCCGCACCTCCGGGACGGCGGGCCTGCTCTCGGTGCACCAGGGTCCGGGCGTCACCAACGCGCTGACCGGCCTCACCGAGGCCGCGAAGAGCCGTACCCCGATGGTGGTCCTGGCCCCGGAGGCGACCGAGCCCCGGTCGAACTTCTTCATCGACCTGCCGGCGCTCGCCACCTCGGTCGGGGCCGACTTCCACCGGGTACGCGCGACGCACGCGGCCGAGGACGCGGGTGCGGCGTACCGCGCCGCTGCCCGGGGCGCGACGGTCGTGCTGGGCCTCCCGTTGGAGGTGCAGCGCACAGTGACCGAACCGTGGTCCGGCCCGGTCCCTGCGGTCGCGCCGCCCCCGGCCACCGCCCCGCAGGTCGAGCCGTTGCTGGCCGCGCTCCAGGCCGCACGTCGACCGGTCTTCATCGCGGGTCGGGGCGCCAGGGCGGCCCGGGAACCGCTGACCCGGCTCGCCGATGCGTGCGGCGCGCTGCTCGCGGTCTCGGCCGCGGCGAAGGGACTGTTCGCCGGGAACCCGTGGAACATCGACGTGGCCGGCGGCTTCGCCACCCCGCTCGCCGCCGAGCTGATCGGCGCGGCGGACCTGGTCGTCGCCTGGGGCAGCACGCTGAACATGTGGACCACCCGGCACGGCGAGCTGATCCCGCCCTCCGCCGTCGTCGTCCAGGTAGACCACGACCCGGCCGCGTTCGGGGTGAACCGCCCGGTCGACCTGACGGTGGCCGGCGAGGTGGCGGCGGTCGCCGAGGCGGTGCTCGGTCGGCTGGGCGCCGGCTCCACGGGGCCCGTGGATGCCGGGACCGGCGGCTGGCGTACGCCGGAGCTGGCACAACGGATTCGCGACCACGGCCGGTGGCGGACGGTCCCGTATCGGGACGAGAGTGGGTCGGCGCGGGCCGGCGCCCCGGCGACGATCGACCCGAGGACGCTCTCGGCCGTCCTGGACGACCTGCTGCCGCCCGACCGGACGGTGGTGGTCGACTCCGGCAACTTCATGGGCTACCCGTCGATGTGGCTCGACGTGCCGGACGTGGCCGGATTCTGTTTCACCCAGGCGTTCCAGTCGATCGGGCTCGGCCTGGCCAGTGCGCTCGGCGCGGCGGTCGCCCGGCCGGACCGGCTCACCGTCGCCGCGGTCGGCGACGGTGGCTTCGTCATGTCCGCGACCGAACTGGTCACCGCCGTCCGGCTGGCGCTACCCCTCCTCGTGGTGATCTACGACGACGCGGCGTACGGCGCCGAGGTGCACCACTTCGGCCCGGACGGGCACCCGTTGGAGACGGTCACCTTCCCCGAGACCGACCTGGCCGCGATCGCCCGTGGTTACGGCTGCGACGGGTTGACCGTCCGGACCGTCGACGATCTCGGGCCGGTACGCCGCTGGCTCGCTGGTCCCCGTACCCGGCCGCTGGTAATCGACGCCAAGGTCTGCGCCGCGCGCGGCTCATGGTGGCTCGAGGAGGCGTTCCGTGGCCACTGAGCCACCGCCGTGCGTACGGCGTCCCGGCCGCTGGGTCGACGAGCGCATGACCCGCGGCTGGCCGGTTCCCGCCGCCCGCCGCTCGGCGAATGGCAGGGTGATGTCCATGAACAGGAAGCACGTCGCCGATTGGCTCGCCGCCTACGAGCAGGTTTGGCGGACGCCGTGCACGGACGCGCTGGTCACGCTCTTCACCGAGGATGCGACCTACCAGCAGGGGCCGTACTGGACGCCTGTCGCCGGCCTGCCGGCCATCGCCCGGATGTGGGAAGAGCAGCGCAACGGTCCCGACGAGGTATTCCAGATGACCAGGGAGATCGTCGCAGTCGACGGCGACACGGCGGTGTCGCGCCAGGAGGTCCGCTACGGCGACCCGGTCAACCAGGAGTACCGCGACCTGTGGATCATGCGATTCGCGGACGACGGACGTTGCCGGTCGTTCGAGGAGTGGCCGTTCTGGCCGGGACAGCAGCCGGCTGCGGCTCCGGACGGTTCGTGACCCGAGGACCTCGTACACCTCCGAGGTTCTACTTGCCCCCACCGGCCGAACCTGGCGTCGTACACGCGGTGGGGGCAGGCGCGATCGCCTGCCCCCACCGGTCGGTCTGGTTCCGTTAGCCCAGGTACTTCTCCCACGGGCCGGTGATGGCCAGGGTGAGGCCGGGGTCCTGCATGTTGACGAAGAGCACCTTGCCGTCGGCGGTGAAGGTCGGTCCGCAGAACTCTGAGTCGTTGAGCTGGTTGCGGGCGATCGCGTACGTCGGGCCGCCCGGGACGGTGCTGAGCACGTGGGAGGCGCCCGAGCCGTCCTCAGCGAGCACGAGGCTTCCCCACGGGGTGACGGTCACGTTGTCCGGGCCGTCGAAGGTGAGGTCGTTGTACCGGACCGGCGTCCCCTCCTCCGAGGCGGTCTGGTGCGGGAAGTACGTCACGAGCTGGATGGTTTGGGCCTCGTAGTTGTAGAACCAGACCATGCCATCGTGCGGAGCCGCGTCCGCCGGCAGGTCACCGTCGTCCCAGGCGTAGGAGTTGACCACGTATACGCCCTCGTCGGTGCCCCACACGCCCTCGAACTTGCGTCCGCGCGTGACCTGGCCATCGGTGAACTGCTCGCGCACGGGCTTGTTCCGCGCGTCGCGGTCGGGCACCTCGATCCACCGTACGGGGAAGGGCCGGCCCAGCTGAGCGGAGGTCAGGTAGGCGACGTCCGGCAGCACCGAGCCGTCGTCCATGATGATCTGCATGGCGGCGAGGACGCCGGCGTTCGGTGCGAGGCGGGTGAGCACGCCGGGACCGAGCTTGACGCCGCGCGGCGCCGTCCAACGGTAGAAGAGGCCGTTGGGCCCGTCGGCATCTTCGGAGAGGTAGACGCTGGTCCGGTCCTTGTCGACCGCCAGGGCCTCGTGGGAGTAGCGGCCCAGGCACTTGATCGGCCGCGGGTCCGCGCTGCCGTCGGCCGAGACCTCGAAGACGTAGCCGTGATCCTTCTGGTAGACGCCGGACCGGCCGCCCTCTTCCCATTCGTCGCCGGCGCGGTCCTCGGTCTCCTCACAGGTGAGCCAGGTCCCCCAGGGGGCCGGCCCGCCGGCGCAGTTGGAGATGGTGCCGGAGAGGGCGACGAACTCACCCAGGTTCCGCCCCGCACGGTCCGTCTTGATCACCGTGCAACCGCCGGCGTCGACGGCGCCCGAGTCGTACACCGTGCCCTTGACGTGCGGTACGCCGAACTCGGCGCCCGGGTCGATCTCGTGGTTCTGGATCAGGGTGTAACGGCCGTGTCCGGCGTCGTAGACGGCCATGCCGTCGTGGTCGGCCGGGGTCATGCCCTGGCCGCGGTCGAGCCGGGTGACACCGGTCCGGGTGACCACGGTGTAGCTGAAGCCCTCGGGCAGGGCCAGGATGCCGTCGGGGTCGTCCACGAGCGGCGGGAAGGGCACGTGGCCGGCCTTGACCGGCGGGTGAGGCCGGCCCGGGTTGGCCTGCGCCAGGGACGGCAGGCCGCCGGCGACGACAAGGCCTACGCCGGCGGCGGCGCCGCCAGCGAGAAAGGTACGACGAGAGGAAGGCACGTGGATCAGCTCCTGGTCCAGACAAGTGCGACGATCGACAGCCAACTCCTGCGGACAGACACCGACAGGTCGCCTAGGGGATCGATTGGTGACATCGGAGTGAAGAATCAGCGCCACTCCCGCATCGCCAGGCCGGCGGCCTACCGCCTCCGAGAAACACGGCCGCCCTCGTGGGTCAGCAGGTGTGACCGTTTGTGGTGCGGGCCGGAGGGTAGTTGGGTGGTTATGACCAGCCCTGAGCAGAGTCAGCAGGAGAGAGCCCTCGAGACCGGCGAGGTGTATCAGGACGCCGAGGGACGCCGAACGACCGACCCGGGCTCCGGGGCGGCGCACGCCGAAAGTGAAGCCGACCGCAACGCGGAGCACCTGAAGCGGGGCGAGGTTGGGCCGCGCGTCCCGGAGGAGTAGCCCGGTCCGTCCGGCAGTGCATGTTCAAAACCTGCGTGACCCCGAGCAACGAGGGGCGCGGCTACGTGCTGCACCGCCGATAGAAGGAGCGCTTGGGCGATGAGCGCTACCGCCTCCTGAACCGTGTGTCGCTCGGCCGGCCGCTGGTGGTCGGAAGCAAAGATGCACCCTCGTACGTCCGCTATCAGTCGGTGGTGCGGATGCCACGGGAGCGCCGGAGCGCGTTGACCCCGGAGTCCGGCCTGTGCCCCCTCAGATTGGGGCAGGCAGCGAGACCATCGGGGTATGAACAACGCCGGCGGTGACAGTGTTTTGCGCTGTCACCGCCGGCGCGGGTGCTTCTCCTGGTTCGGTTAGCTGGTGCCGAAGTACGGCCAGTACGGCAGTTTCTCCGACGTGTACCGGTCGTAGTTCCCGGCGTACCTGTAGGGCACACCGGCCCAGTCCTCGCCGAAGTCGACATCGACGGCCCAGACCGGCGCCGGGGCGTCGTCGTACACCGTCTGATGAGTGCACCCGCCGGAGGCCTTGAACTTGCTGACCTCTTCGCTGGAGTTCGAACCGTACTTCAACAGGACGCGGGCGATCACGCCCCGCCCGTTGGCGAGCCTGTCCCAGACGCAGGCCGTCACCTCGACGTTGTACGTACCGTCCCCCGGGGTGTACCAGTACTCGACAAAGAGCTGGTATTCGCCGATCTTCTGGTTGCTGGAGTTATACATGGGCACGGGCACGTTCCCCGTGCCCTTGTAGCCCGAATAGTGCCGCAGCGCGCTGTTGTTGGGCAGGTTCGACACGGCGAACGCGGTCGACGGGGCAAGGAGGGCCACCACCGTTGCGATGACCGCCGCGATGCCGGCCTTGCGCAAAATTCTCTTCATCGCGCGATCATGGACGGACCGTCCCGGTCCTGTCGATCTCGTTGCGCTGTAGCGCAAACTCACCGGTCAGGCATCCGAAGTTCTGGTCAAGCGGCAAGTTGTCGACCTTGTTTGGGTTGATACCCAAGCATTGACTTCCGTCTTAGTTGCAGCCGGTATGAGGCAGCCAGGCGCGATGCCGACGAGGCGCTGAAGCCCGCGCTGAAGAGAGTCTTGGGGCACCATCCCAGTCGATCCGGTCGGCGGAATCGTGACGGCTGGCCGGCCGTCAGACTGGACGCACGTCCAGTCGACCGGGGGACCGTCATGCTTCGGATTCACTTCACCGCTGCGGACCTCGTCCGCACCCGGATCGCCTGTACGCCTGATCCGCTGTGGGAAAGCATGCTCAGCATGCACTGGCTGCGGCTCCGGTGCCAGGATCCGCTGCTGGCCGTGTGGCGGCAACGAACGTGCGGGTTGCTGCATCAGCGCCACGGACACCGGGCCGAGGTTGCGTTGCCCTTGTCGATCAACCCGCCGGTGGGCTACTTCCCGGACTTCCTCACCCCGACCGAGGCGGCCGGCGGGTTCGAGCCGGGACTGGACGCCCTGCTGCGCACGCCCAAGGCCAGACTCGCCATCGACCTGGCGACGCTCCGGTCGACGGGGGTCCGGCTCTCGTCGGCCGTCGCGGATCTGGCGGCCGGCGACGTGACCGCCCTGCGCCAGCTCGGGGCCGGCCTTCAGCTCTACTACCGGCTCGCGATCCTGCCCCTGTGGAACGTGATCCGCTCCGCGTTCGACGCCGACCGGGCGTTGCGGTCCCGACGGCTGCTGAACCAGGCCTGTCGGCGCTGCTCAACGACCTGCACCGGACCGCCAGGTTCGACGGCGGCGTCCTGACGATCACCGACTACATCGCCGAGCGTGACCTCCACCTGGACGGTAGGGGGTTGCTGCTCGTGCCCTGCTACTTCAAGCGGCACGACAAGCCGATGGTGCTCGCCGATCCGCTGCTGCCACCGGTGTTGATCTATTCCATCCATCCACACGCCCGGGTGGTGTCGACGGCGGCTGCGGCCGGATCCCTGTCGGCGCTGGTGGGCGATACCCGGGCCGCCATCCTGGTGCTGACCGCCGAAGGCGGGACCACGTCGGAGATCGCCCACCGGCTCGACATCAGCGTCCCGTCGGCGAGCAGGCACCTGGCCGTGCTGCGCTCCTCGGGTCTGGTCACCAGTGCCCGCGACCGCAACGCCGTGCACCACACGCTCACCCCGCTGGGCCTGGCGCTGCTAAGCGCCGGATGACCCGGTAGATCGGGCGTCACTCCACCGGACGCGGGCGCTCCAGGCCGGGCTCCGGATTAACCTGGTCGATGTCAGCGGACAACCGACATGTCAGCATGCGATTGGATACGCCGAGCGAGACCGCTGCTGGTTCTTGTCAAGGTGCGAGGCCGGCCTGGATCGCCAGGATGGCGGCGCGTACGCGGTCGCGGCTGCCGGTCTTGGCCAGCACGTTGGTGACGTGGGTCTTGACGGTGCTCATGGATAGGTAGAGGCGTTCCGCGATCTCGTTGTTGTTGAGCCCGGCACCGATCAAGGCGAGCACGTCGGTCTCCCGAGCGGTCAGCTGGTAGGCGGCCAGTTCCACGCGGGTGGCCGGCCCGGTCGCGCGTACCCGGTCGAGTACGGCGCCGGTGACCTCGGCGGAGAGGATCGCCTCGCCGGCCGCGACGGTGCGCACCGCGGCGATCAGGTCGCGGGCGCTGCACCGCTTGAGCAGGAACCCGCGCGCGCCGGAGGCGATGGCGTCCAGGACGTAGGCGTCGTCGTCGAAGGTGGTTACGACGATTACGGCCGGGGCGTGCGGGATCGCGGCCAGTTCGCGGGTGGCCTGCAGGCCGTCGAGCACCGGCATGCGGATGTCGACGAGGGCGACGTCGATGCGGGAGTCGTGACGCACGGCTTCGAGCAACTGCCGGCCGTCGGCAGCCTCAGCTGCGACGTGGATGTCGGGTTGGGAACGCAGGATCAGGCTGAAGCCGTCGCGGACCAGCTGCTGGTCGTCGGCAATCGCGACACGGATCACGGTGTCGCCACCGGCAGGTTGGCCTGCATCAGGGTGCCGCCGCCGGAGCGTTGGCTCAGCTCCCAGCTCCCACCGCGTGCGCGCACGCGCTCCTCGATGCCGAGCAGGCCCGAGCCGCGCGTGGGTGCATGGGGTGGCCCGATGCCGTCGTCGCTGACCCGCAGACGGACGTGGTCGCCGACGCGGACCAGTTCGACCCAGGCGGCCGTGGCTTTCGCGTGGCGGGCGATATTGGTGAGGGCCTCTTGGGCGATCCGGTAGGCGGTCAACACGCCGATCTCGTCCAGGCCGGGCTCAGCGTCCAAGCGTACCTGCACCGTCACGCCCTGCTGGCGCAGCGGCTGCGCGAGCAGCTCGTCGATGTCGGACAGGCGTGGCGGCGCGGTCACCGCGATCGCCGCGTTCGGATCGCGCAGGTGCACGACGAGCGTATCGAGCTCACTCAGTGCGGTGCGTCCGCTGCCCGCGATCGCCTGCAGCGCCGCCCCGGGGTCGTCGCTGAGCTGCCCCGCCTCGGCCTGAACCACCATCGCGGTGACGTGGTGGCCGACCACGTCATGCAGCTCGCGGGCCAGGTTTGTGCGCTGCTCGAGCCAGGCCGCCTGGCCGCGCAGCTCGCCTGTCTCCTGAGCGAGGGCGTAGCCGCGTGACCACGACCGCAACAGGGTCGCCAGGAGGTAGCCGGCCGCCACGAAGACGAACGGCTGCTCGTACAGCCCCCGCTGGTTGATCAGCGCGGTAGCGAGGGCGCCGACCGCGCCGATCAAGCCACCCACCCACCCCAGCCACGGGCGTCGGGCCGGGTCTTCGCAGATCGAGACGAACACGAGGCCGGCGGCCGCGAGGCCCAACTGCACCGACTCTCCGGTGCTCACCATCGCCACGAACCCGGCGGAGACCGCGAAGACCAGGGCCCGGTAGCGGGGCCGCAGCGTCATGGCCACGAGGCCGACGGGCAGTACCAGCCACGCCCAGCCCGCCGGCACGGACAGGCCCCCCTCGACGGTCGTGACGACGACGGCGACGATCAAGCCCGCCACTCCGTAAGCGAGCCGGCGCACTCGCTCGGGGTCGCGCAACCATTCCCGGATACCAGTCATCACCTGCACAGTCTCTGCGACCAGCGCGTTAACCGGCCAGGTACCCAGGTACCAGATCGGCCGGCACCCCGGTGCCACCCCCGCGACCAGATCGGCACCGCGGCACGTTCCGCCCGGAACGCTCACAGCACGACGCTGCAGGGGTGACTCTTGTTGACTCCCGCACCGCCATCAACGTCGGCCCTCTTCGTACGGTTCCCAACTACATCACCGTCATCCGCACGGTCGCCGCTGTCACCGTCGGTGTCGCCGCCCTCGTCGCCGGCTCAGTGGTACTGCTGGCGGTGGCGTACGGAATTTACTGGCTCGGCGACGTGCTCGACGGCTGGGCCGCCCGCCGGCTCGGACAGGAGACCCGGGCGGGGGCCGTCCTCGATATCGTGAGCGACCGCGCGTGCACCGCGGTGCTCTGCGTAGGTCTGGTCTCACTCGTACCCGATGTCGCGGTCGTGGCCCTGGTGTTTCTGCTCTCGTTCCTGGTGCTGGACACCATGCTGTCGCTGGCGTTCCTGTGCTGGCCCGTGATCAGCCCCAACTACTTCTATCTGGTTGACCGGCGGGTATGGGCGTTGAACTGGTCACCCCTGGCCAAGGCCGCCAACACCGCCGGGGTTGTCGGCGCCGTCGCGTTCGGGCAGCACCGGCTGGCGCTGGCCGTCGCCGTCGCCGTCGTCGCGGTCAAGCTGTGGTCAGCCGCAGCGGTGGTCCGCCTGCTCGAACGGGACGGCCGGGCGTGAGCAGCCTCGCCGAGGTGGCGGTGGCGCTCGGGTACGGTCTCGCCTCGGCGCTCGTCCCGGTCGTCAACGCCGAGGCGTACGCCGTGGTCGCCGGGCAACGTGGCGGCCACGCTCTGGTCGCCGTACTCGCTCTGGGGCTCGGGCAAACCGCCGGCAAACTGCTCCTGTTCGAAGCTGCGCGTCACGGAACGGGGCGGCTGGCCCAGAAGCTCGCGCACCGGAGCCGATCAGGTCGCGCGGCGGCCCGGGCCGCTCGTTGGGCCGGGCGGATCCGGCGCTGGCTCTCCCGCCGCCGCACCGCCGTTCCGACGGTGCTCGTCTCCGCCACGGTCGGGGTTCCACCGTTGGCCGTAGTCAGCCTCGCCGCCGGCACCGCAGGCCTTCGACGCTGGGAGTTCGCCGTCGCGTGCCTGCTCGGCCGGGTGATCCGTTTCGCCCTCCTCGCCCTGCCAGCGGCGCTGGCCTAACCCCCGCTTGACTCGACGAGTACTGGCGTCCGGCGGCGGGAGCAAAACCCCGTACCCTGGCGCGGTGATCGACTTTCGCGCGGCGGTTGAAGCACGCGACCTCGACGCCGTCGCGGCGGCCCTGGCCGACAACGTGGTGTTTCGCAGCCCGGTGGCGTTCAAGCCCTATCCGGGCAAGGCGATCACCGCGGCGATCCTGCGCGGCGTGCTGCGGGTGTTCGAGGACTTCCGGTACGTCCGTGAGCTGAGCGGCGACGGCGGTCGCGATCACGCGCTGGTGTTCGAGGCGCGGATGGGCGACGTCGCCGTCGAGGGCTGCGACTTCCTGCACCTGGACGAAAGCGGCCTGATCGATGAGTTCACGGTCATGGTTCGTCCGCTGTCCGCCGCACAGGCCCTGGCCGCCGCGATAGCCGCCCAATTCGAGCAGATCCAGCGTGAGGCCACCGCCGGCCAGTCGTAGGCACTCGTCGGAGGGGGCACGACGACGCCGGTGCGGGGAGATCGGGCCACATGACGACATGCGCGACCGGGACACGTGACGGGCATTAACGCTTTTGCTGCCGGACCCCTCGGGCGTCACGCAACGTCCTCCAGACGGTGAGTGGCCAGGACGCCGAGGCACCGGGGTACGCGCGTCCGGCGGCATGCTCGCTGGTCCCTCCTGCGAGGGAGTGCCTTCCCCTGCCGGCGGGGGCCGCCCGCGCCCGGGCGCCGGGAGGATCGGGTGCATGAACACATCGGCATCGACCGCTCGCAGGAGCGGCCACGGCCTGACGTACGCAGTGCTCGGCTGGGCCGTGGCATACGGGGGCGTACGTCTGGCGTGGACCGTGGGCGAGGCTCCGGAGTTCGGGCAGTTCGGGTCGGACCTGGTCGGTTTCACCGGCTGGCGGTCAGTGGCGTTGTGCGTGGCCGCGGGCGTCCTGGCGGTTGCTCTGGACCGGGCGGCGACATGGCGGCCGGCGCTTGCGGGAGCCGCCTGGACGGTCGCGGGGGCACTGGTCGCGGCAGCCGCGATTCTGCTGCCGGAGTTGGTGGGCTTCCTGCTGTTCACGGTCGGCCCGTACTTCGACCCGGTGGCGTTCGCCAGCCGGCTCGGTTGTGTCACCGGAGCGGTTCTGCTCGGTCTGGCCACCGCTCGCTATCAGCGGCGTACCCGGGGCGACTGTCCGGACTGCTGCCGGACGGTCCGACCGGGCCCGCGGCGCTCAGCACCCGCGCGGTGGGCGCGCTGGGCCGCGTACGCCGCAGTCGCCGGCCTCGTCACCCGCTTCGCGGCCCAGGTCGTGGTGGGATTCGACGGACTCACGCACGACGCCTCCGTGATCGGGCTGGAGATCGGCCTGTTGCTGGCCGGAGTGCTGCTGCCGCTGGCACTGGTACACCGCTGGGGCGAGATCTGGCCGGGGTGGGTGCCGCTGCTCGCCGGCCGCACGATCCCTCGTCTGCTGCTGCTGGTGCCCGGCTTCGGGCTCGGGGCGGGCCTTGTGGCCTACTTCGGTATGGGGCTGTTGCAGTTGACGTCAGGGTCGATCAGCCAGTTCTCCGACACGTTCCTCTGGGTGGCGATGTCGGCGTACTGCATCCTGGGGCTCGGACTCCTCGCGGCGTCAAGCGACTACCACCTGCGCACCCGCGGTGCGTGCGGGGCCTGCGGCCGGTGACCGGTTCTACTCGGGCCAGCACCAGGGGATGGCGGCCCCTTCAGCGGGGGAGCGTCGGCACGGCCGGGCCTCAGTGCTGAACGAGACCGCCGACCGGGACGGAGGCGACGTGGCCGGATACCGGAAGGGTCTGCGCCAGTGCGAGACCAACGTCGACAAGCGACGATCGGCGTAGGCGAGCTACGTCGTGGATCGGAGTCCAGATCGATTCGGCGGTTTCGCCGTTCGGCTCGGGCCGGAGGGCGCCACCGGTGATACGGACTCGGTAGAAGATGCCGACATTCTGGTGCTCGGTCCCTAACCGCGCCTCGGCAGCGGGAATCACTCTCGAGTCCACACCCAGCAGGCGTTCGACCACCGCGTCGCAGCCGGTCTCCTCGGCGACCTCACGGATCACCGCGTCGAACGGATCCTCCGCGTGCTCGACCATGCCGCCGGGGAGGGTCCAGTGCGTGTCTCCCGTCGGTGGCACGTAACGGGCGAGCAGTACCCGTTCGTCCTCGATGCACACGGCGTACGCCGCCAACCGAAAACTCATCCTCGGACCTCCCGCCCAGACCCTAGCGCCCGTCGACCGGCTCGTCGGCGGCGAGCTTGAGCCAGCGGTGCAGGCACTCCGCATGCGGCGCCCGTCAGGACGTCGCGACCGACTGCCCGCTGCGGTTGCCCGTGCCTGTGGCGTGCCCGGGGCGGCGGGTGAGCACCCGGGGGCCGGCCTCGGTGATCGCGATGGTGTGCTCGGAGTGGGCCGTGCGCGAGCCGTCCGCGGACCGGATCGTCCACCCGTCCTCATCAAACTTGATCTTGTCGGTGCTGCGGCAGAACCACGGCTCGATCGCGATCGTCAGGCCGGGCTTGAGCTTCATGCCCCGGCCGGGGCGGCCGTTGTTGGGCACGTGTGGGGCGTCCTCATGCATGGTGCGGCCGATGCCGTGCCCGCCGAATTCGGTGTTGACCTGGTAGCCGTAGCGGCGGGCGACTCCGCCGATGGCGGCGGATATGTCGCCGAGCTGGTTGCCCGGCCGCGCGGCGTCGATTGCGGCCTCCAGAGCGACCTCGGTGGCCTCGATCAGCTTCAGGTCATCCGCAGAGGGGGTGCCGACGATGACGGACAGTGCGGAGTCGGCGACCCAGCCGTCGATCCCGACCGCCATGTCGATGCTCAGCAGGTCACCGTCACGCAGGGCGTAGTCGTGCGGCAGGCCGTGCAGCACGGCGTCGTTGACCGAGAGGCACAGGACGTTGCGGAACGGTCCGCGGCCGAACGTCGGCGTGTAGTCCCAGTAGCAGGACTCGGCGCCACGCTCCTTGATCCGGCGGCGGGCGTGGTGCTCGAGGTCCATCAGGTTGACCCCGACGGCGGCGACCTCACGCAGCTCCGCCAGCAGCTCGCCGACGAACTGGCCGGCCACGGCCATCCGTCCGATCTCCTCCGGGGACTTAAGCTCGATCACGACCAACCCTTCCTCTCGGTAGCGGTATATTTATACCACGCTGGTCGGGGGTGTCCGCCGGGTCGGCGTTGCCGGTCCGAGAAGGCGGATCTATCCTGCTCACATGGTTCGCCCACCGCTCACACCGGAACAGATCGCAGCGGGGCAACGTCTCGGGGCGGCGCTTCGGGTCGCGCGAGGTGGCCGCAGCCTCGTCGAGGTGGCCCTGGCGGCCGGCATCTCGCCGGAGACGCTGCGCAAGATCGAGGTGGGTCGGCTCCCGGCACCCGCGTTCGGCACCGTGGTCTGCCTCAGCGAGGTCCTCGGCGTCGCGCTCAGCGACCTGGCCGAGGTGTGGCTGGCCGACCTGCGCGTCCGCGAAGCGTCCTGAGGACCTGTCCGGCTGAGCCCACACCTCAGCGGCGGCCCGGATAGAGCGCGCGGGCACCGAGCTCTTCCTCGATGCGGATGAGCTGGTTGTACTTCGCCGTCCGGTCCGAGCGTGACAGCGAACCTGTCTTGATCTGACCGCAGCTGACGCCCACCGCCAGGTCCGCGATCGTGGTGTCCTCGGTCTCGCCGGATCGGTGCGACATCACCACCCGGTAGCCCGCCTTGTGGGCGGCATCCACCGTCGCGAGGGTTTCGGTGAGGGTGCCGATCTGGTTGACCTTGACCAGGATCGCGTTGGCGTAACCGTCTTCGATGCCGTCGCGCAGCCGATTGACATCGGTGCAGAAGACGTCGTCGCCGACCAGTTGGACCCGGTCGCCGGCCAGGGCCGTGAGCCGCTTCCAGCCGGCGAAGTCGTCCTCGGCCATCGGGTCCTCGATCGAGCTGATCGGGTACCGGGAGACCAGGTCGAGGAGGTAGTCGACGTGCTCCTCCATGGTCCGGGTACGGCCCTCGCCGGCGTACTCGTAGACGCCGTCCCGGTAGAACTCCGAGCTGGCCGGGTCCAGGCAGATGGTGATGTCCTGGCCAGGCTCGTAGCCGGAGTCCTCGATGGCGCGCAGCACGAACCGCAGTGCCTCGTCGGCGGTCGCGAAGTTCGGCGCGAAGCCGCCCTCGTCGCCGACGTTGGTGCTGTGCCCGGCCGCGGCCAGGGATCGGCGCAGGGTGTGGAACACCTCGGAGCCCATCCGCACGGCCTCGAAGAAGTTCGCCGCACCGACCGGAGCGATCATGAACTCCTGGAAGTCGAGCGGGTTGTCGGCGTGCGCCCCACCATTGATGATGTTCATCATCGGCACCGGCAGCAGGCGGGCACCTACCCCACCCACGTAGCGGTAGAGCGGCTGGCGATGGGCAAGGGCCGCGGCCTTCGCCGTGGCGAGGGAGACGCCCAGAATGGCGTTCGCGCCGAGACGGCCCTTGTCCTTCGTGCCGTCCAGCTCGATCATCGTCTCGTCGACCAGCGCCTGGTCCTCCGCATCGAGACCGAGCACCGCCTCGGCGATCTCCCCGGTGACCGCGGCGACGGCGTTGCTGACGCCCTTGCCATGGAAACGTCCCGGGTCGCCGTCACGCAGTTCGACCGCCTCGTTCGCCCCGGTCGACGCGCCGGACGGCACGGTGGCCCGGCCGGCCGAGCCGTCCGCCAGGACCACATCCACCTCGACAGTGGGGTTGCCACGGCTGTCCAGGACCTGTCGACCGATCACCCGGCTGATAGCTGTCATCACGTACTCCCTGTTCTCGCCTGTCTACGGGGCCAGACTGACAGAGAAATGCGGTCCCGCCACCGCGACGATGAACACCTTGACCTGCACCTTGAGGTGCGGGTTTAGGGTTGTCGGATGCGAGTGGGTGAGCTGGCACGCCGCACTGGGACGACTGTGCGTGCCCTGCGGTATTACGAGTCGGCCGGGCTGGTCGTGCCACGGCGGCTGAGCAACGGCTATCGCGACTACGAGCCGATCGCCCTACGCCTGGTCGCGCAGATTCGCGAGCTCATGGCGCTGGGTCTCACCGTCGAGGAGACCCGCCCGTTCGTCGAGTCGATCACCGACGGGTCTGACGACGCGGATGTGTGCGCGGCGGCACTGGCGACGTATCGGAGCACCGTCGACGCTGTCCAGGAACGTATCGGCAAGTTGACCGCCCAGCGCGACGCCCTCGACGCGCGCCTCGACGCAGCCGCGAGTCAGGTGGTGACCGGTGGCCCGGCCGCTGGCGCCAACCCCGCAGGCCTGGTTGGCACGCCTCTGCCGCCGCTGAGCTTCTACGCCACCGACGGTCGGCCGGTCGATCTCGGCGCCCTCGGCCCTGGACGCAGCGTCATATTCATCTATCCACTCAGCGGGCGACCGGGTGTCGACCTGCCCAGGAGCCTGCTGGAGATCCCCGGCGCGCGGGGCGGCACCGAGCAGGCCACCTGGCTCCGCGACCACCACACGGAGATCCTCAGCGCTGGAGTGGCGCGCGTCTACGGGCTGTCCGCACAGTCAACCGGCTACCAGCGTGAACTGGTGCACCGGCTCCGCCTGCCGTACCCCCTGATACCCGATCCGCGGCTGACCCTGGCCGCCGAGCTCGGGCTGCCCACCTTCACGGCCGGCGATATGACGCTCTACGAGCGGCTGACACTGATCGTCACCGACGAGGTGGTCGAGCACGTGTTCCACCCGATCCCGGAGCCCGCGTCCCACGCACTGGACGTCATGCGGTGGCTCACCAAACGGCGCCCGACTGTCCGGTAAGGCGCAGCCATCGGCGCGTCCCGACCAGGGGCGTTGATCAGCAACGCTGGTCCCGGAAATTGCGGCTTGACCAATGGCATGTTATCGCTCACAGTCGATGTCTGGGGACGACGGCACCTGCGGCTTACCGGGCGAGCCTGCTTCGTCGACCTCGAATCATCGCGTGCGCCAGGGCATGCCGACGTCTTGTTAGCGCTGACACCTCCGACGTCTACGCCCGGCCACGCGTCCCGGTCCGCCAATCTCCCGGCAGACCGGTACGGCTCCTGGTCATTGGAGGAAGATCATGTCTGCCCTTGGTAGGTCTTCATCTCCCGCGCCGCCGTCGCGGCGGCGCGGAACATTGCTACGGGTCGTCGCCGCTGGCGTGCTGGCGGTGGTGGTCGGTGGTGCCGCCGCGGCGGTGGTGTCGACGCCCGCCGCCGCGGCGACGGTCGACACGAGCGCCTGGTACGTGTTGATCAACCGCAACAGTGGCAAGGCGTTGGACGTGTACAACCTGGCCACGAATGACGGTGCGCGGATCGTGCAGTGGGCGCGGAACAACGGCAATCAGCAGCAGTGGCAGTTCGTGGACTCCGGTGGTGGCTACTACCGGTTGCGGTCGCGGCTGTCGGGCAAGGTGCTGGACGTCTACAACTTCTCGACCGCCAACGGTGCGAGCATCGTGCAGTGGAGTGACGGTAACGGGGTCAACCAGCAGTTCCGGTTGGCCGACTCCGACGGTGGCTACGTCCGGTTGATCAACCGGAACAGCAACAAGGTGGTGGAGGTGCAGGGCGCCTCGACCGCCGACGGCGGGAGCATCGTGCAGTACGACGACTGGAACGGCAACAACCAGCAGTGGCAACTCGTCCGCGTCGACGGCGGGGGCAACCCGACCACGCCGCCGCCGGGCACGTGCGCTCTGCCGTCGACGTACCGCTGGGCCTCGACGGGCTCGCTGGCCAACCCGAAGTCGGGGTGGGTCTCGCTCAAGGACTTCACCTACGCCCCCTACAACGGCCGGCACCTGGTCTACGCGACGACGCACGACACCGGGACCAGGTGGGGTTCGATGAATTTCGGCCTCTTCACCAACTGGTCCGACATGGCCTCGGCCAGCCAGAACACGATGTCCTTCTCCACCGTTGCGCCCACGCTCTTCTACTTCGCCCCGAGGAACATCTGGGTGCTTGCCTATCAGTGGGGTGGGACCGCTTTCTCCTACCGGACGTCGAGCGACCCCACCAATGCGAATGGGTGGTCGTCGGAGCAGGTGCTCTTCTCCGGAAGCATTTCCGGCTCGGGTACGGGACCGATCGATCAGGCACTGATCGGTGACAGCACGAACATGTACCTGTTCTTCGCCGGGGACAACGGGAAGATCTACCGGGCCAGCATGCCCATCGGAAACTTCCCGGGCAGTTTCGGCTCGACGTCAACGGTGATCATGAGCGACACGACGAACAACCTGTTCGAAGCCGTTCAGGTCTACAAGCTTCAGGGCCAGAACCGGTACCTCATGCTCGTCGAGGCGATCGGCTCGCAGGGACACTACTTTCGCTCGTTCACGGCCACCAGCCTGGGCGGTTCGTGGACACCGCAGGCCGCGACCGAGAGCAACCCCTTCGCCGGCAAGGCCGACAGTGGCGCCACCTGGACCAACGACATCAGCCACGGTGAACTGGTTCGCGGCAACGCCGATCAGACCATGACCGTTGATCCCTGCAATCTGCAGTTGCTCTACCAGGGACGATCCCCCAGCTCCGGCGGCGACTACGGCCTCCTACCGTACCGGCCGGGCCTGCTGACACTGCAGCGCTGAGGTGAACGGGCGGGCTCGGTGCGAAGCCGAGCCCGCTGCCCTGGGTGCTCATCAATCGGCGCGGGCGCGCAGGACGAAGCCCACGGCGATTGTCCCCAGAACCAGAACGATGTAGAGGATCACCAGCGCCCTGCCCCGCCGTCGCTGCCGCACCGGTTCCGAGCCGGTCCGCTCAGAGCCGCGGGCAACGGCTGAGCTCAACTGCTCGAAACCCGCTACCTCCCCGGCTGGCGTCAACCAACTCGTCTCCTCCACATGCGGCAACGGTGGTGGACCGGAGACGTCCTGTGTCTCGTAGAGAGGTTCTATGCGCGGCGGCAGCCGACGGAACCGGTTGTCCATGCCACGACTGTGGCAGAGGCTGTAAAGCCGGGCCGATGCCAGTGAACGAGCGTGCACTGGTGACTGCCCGAGCCGTGGCAGTCACATGGTGCGAATGTGGCCGACACGCTGGGCGACGGCTATGGTTTGCGGCATGCAGGACCGGCGCACTTCTCGGCGCGTCGGCGAGCGGATGCCGCTGCCGACGATGCTGCTGCTTGCCGTCCTCGTGATGGTGCTCTCGGCCACCCGGTCGATCGGCCTGTGCATCGTGTTCCGCTCCGCACGGCGGGCGATCCCCGGTTGCGTGCCTGCCTGGTCGGCGGATCGTGCTCCGCCGCACCACGCGCGCGCCTTCGCCTGACCCACTCGCCCCGGCCCGCGCCGGTCCCCGCCTGGGAGCATCATGCCCACTTCGTGCGTTCCCGCATACCCGCTTCCGCCCTCGACACCTCCCGCCACCCAGATGCCGGGGCGGTGCACATGCTGACCCCCGGCGCGTACGCCCGCCCGGGCGTACGGCATCCTCTCGCTCTCGACCTGGGCACGTCGACCGTGCGGCTCTGGAGCCCGACGCGCGGTGCGGTCGTCACCGCACCGGCCGTCATCGCGCCGGGACCGTCCGGACGGCATCTCGTCGGTCACGCCGCGCTGGATGCGGTCGCCTCTACCGCCGGGAAACTCACCTGGCCGGTTCGTGACGGCGTGGTGGACAACTTCTTCGCCTGCGTGTACCTGCTGCGGGTGCTCAGCGCCGCCACCGGTCGGCCCAGCGATGACGAATCCCCGGTCCTGGTCGGCGTCCCGGCCACCGCGACGGCGCGGCAGAAGAACACCCTGATCGCGGTGGTACGTCGGGCAACCGGCGGGCGGGTCGCCGTGGTCGAGGAACCACTCGCGGCGGCGCTTGCCTGCCGTCCCGGACCCGACTCCGACGACGTGCTGGCCGTGGACATCGGCGACGGGCGTACAGAGGTCGCCCGCATCACCGACGGGACGGTCGTGGCCGCCGAACGCGCGGACGTGACCAACACGGTTGATCAGATCCCGGCGATCGCCGCTTGCGTGCGACGCCTGAACGCCGGACCGCAACTGGTCCGGCGGTTGCTGCTCACCGGTGGCGGTGCCACTCATCCGGATCTCGCCGCCCGGCTGGCCGCCATGACCGGCCGCACCGTGACCATGCCCGCCGAACCGCACCTTGCCACGCTCGCCGGCCTGCGCCTGCTGTTGACCCGCTGAGCCGTTTCGCCGCTTGCTTCTGGAGTCGTCATGAATGTCGAACTGACCCCGCTGCCCGGTATCGGGTTACGCCGCATGTTCACCACCGCCGAAGGCCGCCGCGTCGGCGTGGTCACGCACCATTCAAGCGGCCGGCGCGATCTCGTCTACGAGTCCCACGACGATCCCGACGCCACCTGCAGCCTCACCCTGACCCGATCCGAGGCCATAGCCCTCGCCGGGCTCCTGGGCATCCTCGACGTCGTCGATGTCGCGGAACTGTCTCGCGCGTAGGACCTGTGGCTGCCGTGCCACCTGTGCGGCACGGCAGCCACATCCGGTGTCACCTGTTGTGCTTTTCCTGGCACGGCACGCAGAAGCGAGCGTGCGGGAGAACCTCGAGCCGCTCGGCCGGGATGTTCTTGCTGCACTTCTGGCAGGCACCGTAGGTGCCGTCGGTGATCCGGTTCAGCGCACCCGTGATCTGTTCGATGTTGCGGCGGGTGGCCGCCAGCAGCGCGGCCTGGTTGTGGGCCTCGCTGGGGTCGCCGGTGTCCGCGTTGAGCTCGGTCAGTTCCCGCAGCCGAGCCGTCTGTGTGGCGAAATCGTCCGCCAGGGACGCTCGCAGATCAGCCAGCCAACGCTGGTCGACAGTTCGATGATCGACGCTCATGGTCTGCCCTTCAAAAGGAACGGAAAAAGAAAAAGGGCCGAAGCTTGAATAGCTTCGCCCTGGCGGTCGTTCTGGGTGCAACGATTCCGCGGGAGGGCCTCGGTTGGTTCGCGCCGGGCTCGACAGCCTGTACGTGGGCGCGATGTGCGTTGTGCGGACAACCGGCACTCGCATCCCGGCCATACGGCGCGCCGCCGTCGCCACGTGGACAGCGCCGACTGCCGTCACATCTGTGACGGCAGGCGAGCGGAACGTCACCGGCGGCATGCCTCCACCATAGGGCGATATTGCCCTAAAGCCAACGCCGTCCGACAGATGATCACCGCAGCGGGCAGTCCGTGATCGGACCGGCGTGATCTTGTTGCCGTGCCGCCTGGGACAAACCTGGCGTGGCCTCGGAAGTCTCAGCCAGTCGGCGGCGTACGGGCATGACCACGACCCACTCGCCGCGCCGTTCGTCGAATCCGGGCGGGCCGGAAAATGGGCGTACGACATCGACGATGGCAATGGGCTGGATTTCGCTGATCTTGGCCTTGGGCGAGTGCCGGCTACCACCCGGTGACCAGGGGCTCGTTGAGCCAGCGCGTACCGGCACCGTGCCCCCGGCCGGTCGGCGCGTGGGTCATCAAATCGGACGATTCGCGTCCGTTTATGGTAGGTTCTGGGGATGTCTGACCTGGACCCGGAGCAGGGCGTCCGCGCGGACGCCCGGCGCAACCGACGCCAGCTGATCGCGGCGACGCGGGAGGCGATCGCCTCCCGCGGGCTCGACGTCTCGGCTCTGGACATCGCGACGGCGGCGGGCGTGGGGGTGGGCACCCTGTACCGGCGCTTCGGCACCAAGGAAGCGCTGCTCGACCACGCGGTGCTCGGCCTCTACGACGAGCTCTGCGGCACGGCGCAGGTCTGTCTGGAGCGCCCCGATCCATGGGAGGGCCTGGCGGAGTTCGTGATGGAGTTGGCCGGAGCGCACCGGGACAGCCGCGGACTGGCCGAGGTCACCGCGGCGTGCGAAAGGCCGCCGTCGCCCGAGCTCGCACAGCGGACCACCGCACTGCAGGACGCTGTCGCGCGGCTGACCGAGCGGGCGCGCGCCGCAGGTGCCCTACGTGACGACGTGACCTGGCAGGACATCCTGATCTTCTCGCGGGCGGCGTTGGACACCGACCACTGCCTCGGCGTCGACGCGGGACCCGACGGGTGGCGTCGAGTCGTCACCATCCTGCTCGACGGGATACGCGCCCCCGGGCGAACCTCACTTGAGGGGCCGGCGCCGCACGTCCACGGGACAGGATGACGGACCTCGCGTGGGGTGAGCTGCGACGCCCCGTCACGCCTGCTTTCTTTGGCGGTCGAGGAGTTGGTCCAGGGCGGCCGCGGTGTTGATGAGGGAAAGGTGGCTGAACGCCTGGGGAAAGTTGCCGGTCTGCTCGCCGCTTGAAGCGATCTCTTCGGCGTAGAGGCCCAGGTGGCTACTGAAGGTCAGCATCTTCTCGAAGGCGAGGCGGGCGTCGTCAAGCCGTCCGGCGCATGCGAGGGCTTCCACGTACCAGAAGGTGCACATGTTGAATGTGCCTTCGTCGCCGGGTAGCCCGTCGGGGGAGGCGGCCGGGTCGTATCGGTAGACAAGGCTGTCGGAGACCAGTTCGTCCTCGATCGCGCGGAGTGTGGACTGCCACATCGGATCGGTCGGCGTCACCAAGCCGACGGACGGCATGGTGAGTAGCGCGGCGTCGAGAACGGACTCCCCATAGCTCTGGACGAAGGAACGGCGACTGGGGTCGTAGCCGTACCCCATGATCTGATTGTAGATGGCGTCTCGTTGCTGGCCCCAGCGGATGGTGTTGCCGGGGCGGCCGTGTCGTGCGGCGAGGCGGATGGCGCGGTCGAAAGCCACCCAGGACATCATCCGGGTGTAGGTGTAGTTGCGGGGGTGCCCTCGGCTCTCCCAGATACCGGCGTCGGGCTGGTTCCAGTTGTCGCAGAGCCAGTCGACGACTTTGGCGGTGCAGCGCCAGACCTCGTGTGAGGCGCGGATGCCTTGTTCGTCGGCGACGTGCATCGCGTACAGCACCTCACCGTGGATATCGAGCTGCAACTGGTCGGTGGCGCTGTTGCCGACACGGACAGGGCCGGAGCCGCGGTAACCCTCGAAGGTGTCGAGTATCTCGTCAGGCGGAACCGGCGTACCGTCGACGCGGTACATGATCTTCAGCGGGACGTCGTTGTCGCCGGCTTCGTGGACGCGCTCGTCGAGCCACTCCGTGTACCGGCTGGCCTCCTCGGTGAACCCGAGCCCCAGGAGAGCGTGTACCGAGAATGAGGTATCGCGGATCCAGGTGTAGCGGTAGTCCCAGTTCCGGGTGCCGCCAACCTTCTCCGGTAGCGCGGCGGTCGGGGCCGCGATCATGGCGCCGGTGGGTGCGTACGTCATGAGTTTGAGGGTGATGGCGGAGCGCGCGACCATCTCGCGCCAGCGTCCACTGTAGCTGGAGCGGCCGAGCCAGCGGCGCCAGTAGTCGTGGGTCTGCTGGAACATCGACTCGACCTCGTCAGGGGGGATGGCGCGGGGTCCGTGGGTGGAGGCGGTCTCCACAACCATCCCGCCGGTGTCGCCCTGACCCAACGTGGCGAACATGAGCAGGTCGTTGCAGATGTCGTGGATGTCGGAGTCGTCCACGAACCGCTCGACCGGGTGGACCGCATTGACGGTGAGTGTCATTGCGGAGCTGCGGAAGGCGGCGCCCTCGGCCCGCAACTCCAGATCGTGGTGGGTGCGGCCGTAGTTGAAACGAGGTCGACATTCGATGCGGAACCGCATACTGAAGTGATCTCAACAAGATTCGGGTAGGTAGCGGTACTCGAAGTGCGTGAGATGAAGTGCGGCGCGGACGGTCGCGCCCATTCTGCCGGGGC
>NZ_JBIALB010000037.1:0-28183 GCF_042872965.1 Micromonospora sp. NPDC005087
CCGATGGCTCCACGCCCATATCCACCACTGTCCGCTATGGACGCAATGCCCGTGTCACCCCGATCGGCGCCCCGACCCTTGTTGAGATCACCTCAGTGCCTGGATCTGGGATTTCTCGTCAACGCAGAGCACTACGGCCCGTTCGGGCGGGTGGTGATAGAGCCCGACGACGTCGACGACTTTTTCGATGAACTGCGGATCGGTGGACAGCTTGAACGTGTCGGCCCGGTGCGGCTTGAGGCCGAAGTCGCGCCAGATCCGGCCGATCGTCGACTTCGACAGCCCAGACTTCGCGGCCATTGAGGTCCGGGACCAGTGCGTGGCGTTACGCGGTGTCTGCTCAAGGGTGGCGACGACCACCTCTTCGACCTTGTCCAAGGCGATTGACGGAGGCCGGCCGGGACGCTGTTCATCGATCAACCCGTCGAGGCGTTCGACCAGGAACCGACGCCGCCATTTACCTACAGTGGACAGGTGAACACCCAGGGCCGTTGCCACATCGGTGTTCGAGGCGCCCTCGGCGCACGCCAGGATGATCCGGGACCGCATCGCGAGAACCTGCGAAGACTTCGCCCGACGCGACCAGCGGGTCAGCGTCGTGCGTTCCTCGTCGGTCAACACCAGCGGTGCGGTAGGGCGCCCGGTTCGTGCCATCACCTCACCCTACACCAACTTATTAGGCGAATTTCCGGCGCAGGACACTAGCCTCGGTCTTTCATTTGGGCGGCCGTTCATAGCTTCTGATCGATGGAGCCGGTTCGGAATTCGCGCTCCAGTTTCGCCGGCATGCTGACGGCCCGGCGCTGGGCCGGGTTCCTCCGTGTTGATGGTCGGTGCGTGGGGTTGCAGGGTCAGCCGGCGGGTCGTGGTAGTGCGGCGAGGCGGTTGAACGCGGCGGTCAGATCGTCGGTCCAGGGCCAGTCGGCGGCGATGGCGAGTCGGGTCCGGCGGGCGGTGCGGGTGAGGCGGGCGGCGACGTGTAGCAGTCGGTGACGCAGTTTCTTGGGTTCGGCTCGGGCGAGGTCACCGTCGAGGAGCAGGGTTTGGGTCCAGGCGAGTAGGTCGATGCCGGTCAGGGCCAGTTGGAGCCATGCCTGGTTGATCGCGAACACTCGGGACGGGAACCGGCCGAAGCCGGTGTCCTTGCCGGTGCGGATACGGTCCTCGACACGGGCGTGGGCGCGGTGCCGGGCCTCCAGGTGCTGGATGCCGCCGTCGCCGGGTGGGGTGTCGGTGGCGACGACCTGGTGCCGCCAGCCTTCGACAGTGTCGAACAGTGACAGTTGGGCGCCGGGATGCGGGCGTTCACGGCGGACCAGGAACCGGGTGCCCGCAGGCCAGCCGGCCGCTTCGAACAGGCCGGTGATCTCGCAGACCTCGGCGTGTTCCCGCAGTTCACCGTCGGTGTCGACAGCGGGGACCCAGCCGGTCGCAGCCTGAATCGCGACCCGGAGGGGTTCGGTGATCGCGGCGCCGACGGAGAACCGGATGTCCAGGTGGTGTTGCTCGCGCAGGGACCGGATGTGGGCGAGGAAGCCGTGGCTGGAGCCGGCCGAATCGCTGCGCAGCAGGATCGGGGTGCCGTGCCGGACAGCGTCGGGGATCTGGGCCAGGGCCTGGTCCAGGACGGTGATGTGGTCGGCGGTGGTGTTCGAGCCGGCCCGGCCCTCCCGCAACAAGCCGGCGAGGGCCTCGCCGGTGTTGTCCAGGAAGCAGAGCAACGGGTGATAGCCGAAGGTCTACTTCCAGGTACGAGTCGCCGACTCCTTTTCGGAATGGCAGATCACGATCGTCGCGTCGATGTCCAGGACCAGACCGTTGACCTGCCGGCCGGCCGCCTTCACCGCCGGCAGGTCACCGTTGACCTCGGCGTGCTGGGCCCAGGCGACCTCGCGGGCTCGAGCCCGCGCGGCACGTAGTTCGGCCAGCATCGCCTCGTCGAGTCGGGACAACAGCCGCCACGCGGTCGGGTCGGAGGCGACCAGCCCGAACAGGGCCGACTGGTCACGCAGCACCGCCAGATCGGCGATCACCTCACCACCGTCGGCGAGCATCACCGCCAGATCCACGGCGACGCGGCCCGGGTCGTGGCCGCTGCGCCGTTGCCGCAACGCCGCCAACGCGAGGCTGAACGCGCTGGTCAACCCAGTTACGTCGGCCAGATCGGCGAGCAGGCGGGCACCGACGTGCCCGACAACGCCCCGCCCGCCGCCGGTCACCATGATCTTCGGACGTGTTGCGGTAGCCTTCACCCAGCAAGTGCCTTCCGTGACAGGAACATCGGACCCTCAGCAAGTCCTATTTTCCCTGATCAGAAGGCACTTCTTCATTTCTGCCCAGCCCTTGGACAGCCCTTAATGAAGGGCCGAGGCTAGCGGATCCAGCGACGCTACCTGTCACGGAGACACACACCCATACTGGCGAAGGCGGCATTCACGACTTCGACTCGGACGGCGACGTGCGGCGCAGAACTCTCCTGACGGGCGTGACGATCAGCGGCATCACCCTGCCGAACGTCGCAACCCTGCTCGAAGCACTGGTCGCACCACGACCTCGCAACGCCGAGCCAATCACCTTGCCGCTCCGGCAATTCGCTCGGGACGTGGCCGCCGCGAAAATCGACTATCAGGCGTGCCGTTACGAGCAGGTTCTCGCCGGGCTCGTGGCCCTATTGCCCGCCTTGGAACCAACCCGTGCGGACGCCGAGGGTGAGCAGCGGGCGCAGGTCGATGCCTTGACCAGCGACCTCTACCACGTCGTCGGCAGCGTGCTCCTCAAGGTCGGTGACAAAGGCATGGCCTCGGTCGCCGCAGAACGCAGCACCCGTGCCGCTGCGATCAGTCAAGACCCGGTGGCGATGGCTGCAAGCGCCCGGATCATGACCCACGCCCTGATGAGCAACGGCCACAGCAATCAGGCACAGCAGCTCGCTGAAGACGCGGCCGAGACCCTCCGACGCGGCACCCGACTCGCCTCGACCGACGCGGTCGCCGTCTATGGCGCGCTGCTGCTGCGCGGCGCTATCGCCGCCGCCCGCGACAACAACCGAGACAACGCACAGGCCATGCTCGATGAGGCCGCCCATGCCTCCGACCGCCTAGGCTACGACGGCAACGACCGGTGGACCGGCTTCGGTGCCACCAACGTCCTGCTGCACCGCGTCAACATCGCGCTGACCCTGGGTGACGCAGGCACCGCCATCGCGCTGGCCCGCGAGGTGCCGCTGGACAAGATCGGCCTTACCGAACGCAAGGCCTCCCTGTTCGTCGACGTGGCCCGGGCCTACACGCAGTGGGGACGCTACGAGCACGGCCTGAACGCGCTTCGCAGCGCGTATGAGGTGGCACCGGGGGAAATCCGGTGCCGGCCAACGGTCCAGCACATCGCCAGCGACCTGGCAGTCCTTACCCGGGCGCACGTTCGCAGCGCCGTCCTTGACTTCGCCCAGCACGCCGGGATCCGCGTATGACTCGCGCCCACCTGCAGATCATCGTCTGCGCTGCCGGGCCCGCCGCAGACGTGACACAACTGGTCACCACCGCGACGCAACAGTCGTGGACAACGGCGGTCACCGCCACCCCCAGCAGCCTCGACTTCATCGACGCCGAAGCGATAGAGCGGCTAACCGGGCACCCGGTCCGCTCCACCTACCGGTCGTCCCCAAGCACACGCCGATCTCTCCCCGCGGCGGACGCGCTCATCATCGCCCCCGCCACCTACAACTCCGTCAACAAGATCGCCCTCGGCATCGCCGACAACTACGCGATGACGACGATCGCCGAACTGATCGGCCGGCATGTGCCCACCGTGGTCGTCCCATTCGTCAACGCCGCACTGGCCGCCCGCGCACCCTTCCAACGTGCCGTGGCGAGCCTCCGCGATGAGCGCGTCCGGATCCTTCTCGGCACCGACGACGGATGGGAGCCACACCCGCCCGGCAGCGGCAACAGTCGCCAGAAGGCCTTCCCGTGGACGACGGCGTTCGACGCGGCAGCCCGGCTGGCTGGCAAGGGCGCCGGCCGGCAGCACTGACAGCAACCGGCTCCGCAGTGCATCTGCCTCGGCAGCATGAACGACCAGACCCCGAGGTCGGTCAGCTGCCGGACGATGCCGTCCCGGCATCCTCCACACCTTTTCATTGGGCCAGCCAGAGCCTTAATTGCTGGTGCGCCGCTAGTGTCCTGAGTCGTTAATTCGCCGGCAGTACGTGGCGAGGCTGTTGAGGATGTCGTCGGCGGTTCTGGTCCAGACGAATGGTTTCGGGTCGGCGTTCCACGCGTCGATCCAGGTGCGGACGTCGGCTTCGAGTTCGGCGAGGCTGCGGTGGCTTGACCTGCGGAGCTTGCGGTTGGTCAGTTCCGCGAACCAGCGTTCGACGAGGTTGAGCCAGGACGCCGAGGTCGGCGTGAAGTGCAGGTGGAAGCGGGGATGCGCGGCCAGCCACCGCTGCACGGCCGGGGTCTTGTGGGTGGCGTAGTTGTCCAGCACCAGGTGCAGGTCCAACTCGGCGGGCGTGTTCGCGTCGACGACCTTCAGGAACTTGAGGAACTCCTGATGGCGGTGCTTGCGGTGGACCTGCCCGATGACCGTGCCGGTGGCGACGTCGAACGCGGCGAACAGGCTGGCCACGCCGTGGCGGACGTAGTCGTGGGTCTGCCGGGCGGGGACGGTGGGCATCATCGGCAGCATCGGCCGGGTTCGTTCCAGGGCCTGCATCTGCGACTTCTCGTCCACGCACAACACCATCGCCTTGACCGGCGGGTCGAGATACAGACCCACCACGTCGCGGACCTTCTCCACGAACAGCGGATCAGCCGACAGTTTCCACGTGTCCACCAGATGCGGCTTGAGGCCGAACGCCCGCCAGATCCGCGACACCGCGGTCTGCGACAACCCGGCGGCCTTGGCCATCGACCGCGTCGACCAGTGGCTGTCCTGGTTGGATGGCTGTTGCTCCAGCGTCCGCACGATGACCTCCTCGACCCGGTCGTCGCTGATGCGGCGAGGCGCCCCAGGCCGCGGTTCGTCGGTCAACCCCTGCAACCGGCGGGCTAGAAACCGGCTACGCCACTTGCCCACCATGTCCCGCGAGACACCCAACCGCTCCGCGACGTGCGTGTTGACCAGGCCATCGGCGCACAACAACACGATCTTCGACCGCAACGCCAACGCCTGCGATGACTTACCCCGCCGCGCCCACCGGGTCAAACACGCACGCTCGTCATCACTCAGTTCCACCACACCACGCGGACGACCAGCCATCCCGACAGCTTACTATCTGGCGGCGGATTAACGACTCAGGACACTAGGGACTCGAACCCCTCAAGTCGTGCGGATCCGCCGCAGACGCCGCCGGCTGGGCACGAAGAAGTGGACCACCGAGGTCGTCTACGCGATCACCGGCCTACCCACCCACCATGCCCGACCCGAAGAAATCGCCGCTTGGGCCCGCGAACACTGGACCATCGAGAACAACGTGCACTGGATCCGCGACGTGACCTTCGCCGAAGACGCCAGTCAGGTCCGCTCCCAGAACACCCCGCCGTCATGGCCGCCCTGCACGACATCATCCGCAGCACGTTCCACCTCACCGGCTGGGCGAACACCGCCAGCGCCCGCCGCGCCCACGCCATTCCCAAATGCCGCCCTCACCCTCCCACGGCATTCCATGATCAACCGGACATTCCCGGAACACTCCGAGGCCCTGGCCGCGCTGCACCTGACCCATTTCGAATACAAATACCTACCGCGAAGTCGCTGAGATTACTTTTTGGATGTCCGATTTTCTCGTTGGCTCGGAGTGTTCGACCAACTCGATCTCGCCCTACTCGAATGCGTGGATTGGCCTACCGGCGACGTCTCACACGAGGTCCGACGGCGAACGTCACCCGTCGAGCATGAACTCCTCGCCACACCGAAAAACCCCAGACGGCAATTGGTGTGGCCGCTTCACGAGCGTCCGCTGCCGTGCGGCGACCCGGGCAACTGTCACCGGTTACGTGACCGGCAACCCGGCCACCGGTCAGGGGGCCTCGTCAAACATGAAAATCCATCGGTTAAACTTGCTGGTCAATGACCTTCCTCGACTACATCTCCGGCGTGCCCGCATATCTGGAACGAGAGTGGTCTGACCTACTCGAGCTGGCCTTCGAGCATTTGCTTGTGGTGCTCGTCACAATCGTGTTGGCGACTGTGATCGCGCTCGGGTTGGGCCTGGCAACCTATCGCAATCGGAACGGAGCCAGAGCCGTACTCACGGTGACCGGCACGTTCCTGACCGTCCCGTCGTTCGCCCTGTTCGGACTGTTCATACCGATTTTCGGTCTCGGGGCCGTGCCCACGGTCGTCGCATTGGTGCTGTACTCACTGCTTCCCATCGCGCGCAACACGATCACTGGGCTGCGTTCGGTCGATCCAGCTATTGTCGAATCGGCGCAGGGCATGGGGCTCTCCCACCGCCAACGGCTGCTCCGCATCGAGCTACCGCTCGCCTGGCCGGTCATCATGACCGGCGTACGCGTGTCGACCCTGATGATCGTTGGGATCGCCGCCATCGCGGCCATCGTCAACGGGCCCGGCCTCGGTGGTCCGATCTTCCAGGGGCTCTCGGCGATCGGCACCCAGCGCGGCTTCAACCTTGCCTTCAGCGGAACCCTCTTCGTGGCGATGCTGGCGCTGCTGCTGGACGGCGTCCTCGGAATGATCTCCAAGTTGACGACATCGAAGGGGCTGTGATGCCTGAGCATAAACAAGGGACCGTTACGGCGGCGTCCATCCGCCTCGAGTCGTTGACCAAGCGCTATCCGGGTCAGGCCGAGTCGGCCGTGGACAACATCACCATGGACATACCGGCAGGCGAGATCGTGGTTCTGGTCGGACCCTCTGGTTGCGGCAAGACCACCAGCCTGAAGATGATCAACCGGATCATCGAACCGACCTCCGGACGCATCTTCATCGACGGCGAGGACGTGACCCACGTCAACGCTGATCAACTACGCCGCCGGATCGGCTACGTCATCCAACAGATCGGCCTGTTCCCGCACATGACGATCGCCGAGAACATCGGCATGGTGCCCGGGCTGCTCGGGTGGAGCCGGGCCCGGATCTCCGAGCGTGTCGACGAACTGCTGGATCTGGTGGGCATGGAACCGTCGGCCTACCGTGCGCGGTACCCGAAGGAACTCTCAGGCGGCCAGCGCCAACGGGTCGGGGTCGCCCGGGCGATGAGCGCCGACCCTCCGGTGCTGCTGATGGACGAGCCGTTCGGCGCCATCGACCCGATCACCCGCGAGCGTCTCCAGAACGAGTTCCTCCGCCTGCAGAGCAACATTCGGAAGACCATCGTCTTCGTCACCCACGACATCGACGAGGCGATCAAGCTCGGCGACCGGATCGCGATCCTCAGGAAGGGGTCGAAGATCGCCCAGTACGACACGCCCGAAGCGATCCTGACGGCTCCGGCCGACGACTTCGTCGCGGACTTCATCGGCTCGGGGGCATCGCTCAAGCGCCTGAGCCTCAGCCGCGTCCGAGACGTGGAGCTCAACCAGTGGGCAGTCGGCCGGCTCGACGACGATCGGGCACACCTGCGCCAGGCGCTCACCGACAGCGATCACGGGTCGCTGCTGTTGCTCGACGAGAACCAGCGGCCGGTTCGCTGGGTCACCGGGCATGACCTGACACGGTCGGGTGAATCCCTCGATCGGGTGGGGCTTCCCGCGGCGGCCACCGTGGAGCCGCACGCCACGCTGCACGACGCGCTCAACGAGATGGTCACCTCGCGGGTCGGGTGCGCGATCGTCGTCGACGACCAGCGGCGGTACCAGGGCATCGTCGACATGCGCACAGTGATGCGCGCCATCGACGAGATGCGGGAGAGTTCCCGGGCCCGGGACCGGGACACGGCAGGCCAGCCCGCGGAGGCCGGTTAAGGTGGCCATCCCAGCATTCGGGGCCAGGACCCGCGAGGTCGCGCGCGACGCCGACGACCTACTCAGCGAGCTCGGCGGACCGTCCCGGTTCTGGCGGCGGTTGGGCACTCCGGTGCTCCTCGCCGCCGTCTGCGTCGCCCTGTACCTCTACGTGCGGAACCAGGAGCTCGACAGAATCTCCCAGGCGAGCCTCAACGCCGACACGATTCGCGAGAAGCTGATCGAGCATGTGGAGCTCACCTTCGTCTCCACCCTGATCGTCGTCCTCCTGGCGGTGCCGTTGGGGGTGCTCCTGACCCGGTCAGCGGTCCGCAGGTTCTCCCCGGTAGTGCTCGCCGTCGCCAACATCGGTCAGGCGATACCGTCGATCGGGGTTCTGGTGTTGATGGCGATCACCGTCGGCATCGGCTTCGGCCAGGCTGTCTATGCGCTGGTCATCTACGCCGCGCTGCCGGTCCTCCGTAACACCATCGTCGGCCTGAACCAGGTCGATCGCGCGCTCGTCGAGGCGGGCCGGGGAATGGGCCTGAGCGGCTGGCAGGTGCTTCGCCGCATCGAGCTACCGCTGAGCGTGCCGGTCCTGCTCGCCGGCATCCGTACGGCACTCATCATCAACGTCGGCACCGCCACCCTGGCGACCTTCGTCGGTGCCGGCGGCCTCGGCTTCCTTATCGACCAGGGGATCCGCTTCGATCGGATGCCCGTTCTCATCACCGGAAGTGTCCTCACCGCAGTTCTGGCGCTGCTCCTTGACTGGGTGGCCGGAATTGTCGAGGAGGCTCTGCGCCCGAAGGGGCTATGACCTCCGCGGCTTCGTCCTGAGTCGCTGACTATCAGAGGAGGAACATGAGGAACATGAACAAGCGAGGCCGTTGGCCGCTGCTCACCGGCGCACTGGCGCTGGTGATGCTCGTCGCCGCGTGCGGCAGCGACGGCAACGACGATGTCGCGGGCAGCGGAAGCATCGGGGAGAAGTTCGACCTCGGCGGCGCCACGGTCACCGTCGGCTCCAAGGAGTTCACCGAGCAACTCATCCTCGGAAACCTGACCAAGCTCGCACTCACCGCCGCGGGCGCCAAGGTGGAGGACCAGATCGGATTGCAGGGCAGTACGACCGTCCGCGCCGCGCTGACCTCCGGCGAGATCGACCTGTACTGGGAGTATCTCGGTACCGGCTGGGTCACCTACCTGAAGAACGAGAAGGGCATCCCCGGAGGCCAGGCGCAGTTCGAAGCAGTCCGGGACGCCGACGCCGCCAACGGTGTCACCTGGCTCGACCCGGCCCCGTTCAACGACACCTACGCGATCGCAGCGAGCAGCGAGACCGCCGAGCGGCTCGGCGTCGCCTCGATCTCCGACGTCGCCGCACTGGTCGCAAGCAACCCCGCGGACGCGACCTTCTGCGTCGGCGGCGAGTTCTCCACCCGGCCCGACGGCCTGCCCGGCCTGGAGAAGGCGTACGGCTTCAAGGTCGCACCGGACAACGTCTCCAACGTGCAGGACGCCCTCGTGTACAACCAGGTCGACAAGGGCGAGTGTGCCTTCGGCTCGATCACCTCCACCGACGGTCGGGTGGGTAGTCTCGGTCTCACCGTGTTGACCGACGACAAGCAGTTCTTCCCGCCCTTCAACGGTTCCGTGAACGTCCGCAGTGAGGTGCTCGACGAGCACCCCGAGATCAAGGACATCTTCGCTCCAATCGCAGCGGCCCTCGACGACGCCACGATGGTCGGGCTCAACGCGAAGGTCGACGTGGACGGTGAGGAACCGGCGGATGTCGCCAAGACCTGGTTGACGGAGAACGGCTACATCGGCTGACGACCCTGCCCCACGGCACCAACGTCGGGCCACTGTGTCACCGCCTAGGGGTTCGATCCCCTTCGGGCGCACAGACAATCAAGGCCGTGACCCGCGCAACCGCGGGTCACGGCCTTGGTCGCTTCTGCCGCTTGCTGCCCGCGCGACGCCCCTGCCCGTCAGAACTCCTCGTACACTGCCGGGTCCTGATCCCTGAGACGACCATCGGGCGGCCCAGCGCGGTGATGGCTCGACCTCGGCGTCGGTGAGCTTGATGCCGAAGATGTCGAGGTCCTCCTGCTGCCGCCGGGGTGAGGCTTCCTTAGGCAGCGGAACCACCTGACGGGCCACGTGCCAGGGAGGAGGGCCTGCGCCGGGGTGATATGTCCGCGGTGCCGGAGCACCCGTCGAGCACCCGTCATGCCGTCGTGCGGAACGGCAGGCGACCATTCAGGAGCCCAGCCACATAGCTACGTCGAGGCCGATCGGCCGGCCCCGCTCGCCGATTCGTCCCAACCACTCCGGCGTACGTAAGCAATCGGTAACGCAACGACGCCCGACCGTTCGGCCGGTGCTTCCGCAGGTTGTAGGAAATCACGCCGGAGCAGAGCAGGACCAGCACGGCCAGCAAGATGGCGAGGAGCACCATTCCGGCCTGGTCGTCGGCGGTCGACCCGGGCTCGGACCGGTTTTGGGCCGCTCTTGAGTGCTCGGATGCGGGAGCACTGCGGACCGGACCTGGACAGCCGCCGATACCGTGCCATCTATGGGTGATTTGAGGGCGGACTTCGCCGAACGTGGCGCGTTCTTTCGAGACACCAGCCTGCCGAGCGCTGTGCTGGCCAAGTACCGGCCCGGCTTGTTTCTTCGTGAGCCGACGTTCTGCGACGCCTCGGGGCGACCGGGTGGCTTCGTCGCCCCGCATCGCTATGTGATTTTCTCCGCCAATGCGCGGACGCTTCCGCTGATGCCGCCCGGGTGGGGCCTGTGTCTGTGGCCGAGGGACCGGCTGTTCAAGATTGTCGACAGGGTGACCGACGGCGTCCGTACTCAGATCACCCTGCTGGAGGTCCCGGACCGCCACGTCGCGGTGTTCTCCGGCGAGGAGCCCAACGGCATCGAGACCGCCTACGCCGCGCATGGTCGGGAGCTGTTCGAACAGCTTCGGTTAGCAGGTGTGGTGCCCGAGTTGGACACCGACCGGTGGCGGGAGCGGCTGGTGTACCCGGTGGGGGTCGACGACGAGGCTGGCTACTTCCCGCTCTACAAGCCGGCGGAGTACACCGACGGCGCGCCCCTTACTCAAATGGCGCAGGCGGTTCAGTATCAGGCGAAACGTCTCCTAGAGGCCGGCGCGTTCGGCGACGCGCAGGCGCAGCTGCGTTCGAGCGTCGAGCCGTTGCAGCCGTTCGCGTCCCGGCTGCCTGAGGCGCTGACGGGTCTGCTGGCGGTGCGCGCGGAGCTGCACACGCAGCTGGGCGACGGCAACGCGGCGGAGGCTGACCTGCACGAGGCGTTCAGGTTGTGCAAGCAGCTCAACGAGGATCGGCTACCGGTGGCTGCCATCCTGTCCCGCCTTGGCCACCTCTATCAGAGTGCCGGCGAGCTCGACGCCGCGGAGAAGCACTACCTGCACGCGCTGGCGATCAAACGACGGGTTGCCGGCGATCGCAGCGCGGAGGTGGTCCCGACGCTCGTGTCTGTCGCCGTCCTGCACGAGCAGCGCGGCCAGTACGCGCGGGCGCAGGAGCTGCTCGATGACGCACGCTCCATCACACGGGAACTCGGTCGGGACGACGACCCGGTAATGCTGAACAACCTCGCACGGCTGCAGCAGGCGCACGGCCGATACGACGACGCGTGGGAAAACTATCGGGCAGCGCTGGCGGCAACCCGCCCGTCCGCGATCGGGGGGCACCAGCACACCGCGCTGCTGGGCAATCTGGCCGAGCTGCACGCGGCGCGCGGCGACGCGGAAAAGGCCCTTCGGCTGCTGACCGAGGTACTCGACCGGCAGCGGGAGATGTTCGCCGAGCTTGGCGCCTACGGCTCACAGGAACAGCATGTGCAACTACTGAGGGCATCGCGGGCCCGCGTCGCGCAGTACGTCGCGCTGGTGATGTCGCGGTTCACGAGCTCACCGGCGCGTGTCCGCCGGCTGGCGGACCTGGTGGTGGACCACAAGGGTCTGGGCATTGACTCGTTCGCGCGGCGGCGTGAGGCGGCCGCTGCGGATCCTGATCTGCGGGCGCGACTGGATCGGTTGGCCCAACTACGCGGGTGGGTTGCCGAGCAGCAGTTCGCCGGCCCCGGCCAGAGTAACCAGGCGGGCTTCCACGAGGGGCTACGTCGGGCTCGCCAGGAGTGTGAGGCGTTGGAGGCGGAACTTGCGCGGAACCTGCCTGGCTTCGATACGGGCCGCCTTGGCCGGCGGGTGGACAGTGCGATGGTGGCGCGGGTGACGCCGGCCGGCGCAGCGTCGGTGGAGCTGCTGCGGTACGGCGACTTCGACTTCGAAGCCGTTCGGAGCCGAGGCGAGCAGCAGTGGCGGGCGGCACGGTACCTCGCTGTCGTCCTGCTGCCCGAGCGGCCCGATGAGCCGGTCCTGGTCGATCTCGGGGTGGCCGCGGCAGTGGACGAACTTGTCGCGGCCGTGAGGGCCCAGGCCACCGGCCGGCGCGACCAACCCGCTGGGGCGCGGCAGCCGATCACCCCGCAGGCTGCGCCCCGGGATGCGTCGCAGCGCCTCCGGACCGTCGTGTTCGACCCGTTGCGCGCCGCGGTCGGCGACACCCGCCGGTTGTTGATCGCACCGGACGGCGACCTGCTGCGGCTGCCGTTCGAGATGCTGGCGACCATAGACGGCCGGCAGGTGATTGACGATTACACCATCTCCTACCTCACCGCGACGCGGGACCTGCTCCGGCTTGCCGCACCGGCCCGGCTCGCGTCAACGCCGCCGCTGGTGGTGGCGGGCCCCGACTACGACCTCGGGTCGCCCGCCGCCCTGGGTAAGCCGCTGGCGCTGCTGCCAGCCGCCGTCGAGGAGGGCGAACGCATCGGCAGGCTGCTGGGTGTACGCCCCAGACTCGCCGGTGAGGCAACGAAGACGGCGATCCGAGATGCTCACGCACCGGTGGTCCTGCACATCGCTACGCACGGTTTCGCCCTCAAGCGCCAACCGCCACTGGGGCCGCACGAGGTCACCGTCGGCATGACCACCCGCCTGGCCGACCCGGATCAGATGTCGCTCGTGCTCAACGGTGTCCTCGCAACTCCGGGCCCGTTCGTGGCCGCCGACGACGACTTCACCCGCATGGCCGGGAGCCGGTTGGCGAACCCGCTGTTGCGTTCCGCGCTCGCGATGGCCGGCGCGAACACGTGGTTGGGCGGCGGCGAGCCACCGGACGGAGCCGGCAACGGCATCCTCACGGCGTTGGAGGTGACCGGCCTGGATTTGGACGGCACCGAGCTTGTGGTGTTGTCCGCGTGCGACACCGGCCTGGGCGAGGTGGAACCCGGCGAAGGTGTCTTCGGTTTACGCCGCTGTTTCGTGCTGGCCGGCGCCCGCACCCTCGTGATGAGTCTGTGGAAGGTCCCGGACGAGCAGACGGCGCAGCTCATGGCGGACTTCTATCAGCTTCTGCGCGATGGGCTGCCGCGCGCTGAAGCGCTGCGCCAGGCACAGTTGCGCACCCGCGAGCGGCACCCCGATCCCCGTTACTGGGCGGCGTTCGTCTGCCAGGGTGACGACGGTAGCCTGTCTATATAGAAGCCTCACCCGTACCGGAGCTGGAGCCTGAGCGTTGACCGACCGCGGCGCATTCCCGATCGACGACTTCTGCCCCGAGTGTGAGCTCACCCATGGCCGCCACGAGACGTGGTGCTCCGCCCACTACGCAGGGGACGCCGGCATGCCGACCGAGGACGGCTGCGGTGCTGCGGTGCCGGTGCGCACCGATGAATCGCCTGCCGACACCGAGTAGGCCCACCACCATGTCGAACGGACCGCGCTGGCTGGTGCGCTACCCCCTGGGCACGACCGACGCATTCCGGTCCATGGGCACCGTCGCCGCGCCGCTGCTGGCCGGTTTCGCCCTTGCCACGCTCGCGGTGCTGCTCACCAGCGATGTGAAGGTGCGCCTTGCCGGGCCCGCCACGTTCGCGCTCGCCCTCGCCGCGGCCATGTTCGTTTTCTGTGTGCAGTTCACCGTCGCTGGGCTGCTGTATTCCGCCTCGCCCGCCGAACGCTCCGACTGGCAACCCGCCGCCAACGATTCGGACGTCGCGGAGCGGATGCGGCGGGTGCAGCGCAGGGACTACTTCCTGCAGGGAAGGTATCTTTTCCGCGCCCGGCTGACCTACGACGTGGGAATCGTCAGCCTGCTTGCTGCGCTCCTGGCCTTAGTCACCCCCCACGACTGGCTGTCTTGGCGGGGCGCCGCGTTCGCGGTGGTCGCGGCAGCCTTGGCGGTCGAGTTCGTCTGGGTGATCGCCGGCCGCACCCGCCACGCACCTGGCTGGCTTCTTCCCTCCTACCGTCACACCCGCCAGTAGCATTTTCTGCGATCGGAGACGGCAAGCATCGGCTGGCGCTCGCCCACCCGGCCGAGTTGAGCTGTAACTACATGATCAAAATGGCGGCTGAACTGCAGCTGTGCTGACTGTAAAATTGACGTGGATCCTGGGTGCCGATTTCGGGTGATCGTGGCACGGCTGGCCCGCGTCGCGGGCTAGCCATGTTCAGTTCGGCGCTCGGTCCGGTGGCTACTGAAAGGCGAGCCCCGCCGCCGCTACACAAGGCGCACCGTCACCGGTCGTCGCCGGCACGATCGACATCATGTGCGGGGACCTGTTCCAACAGACGCTCACCGGGAAGCGGACTGGCGACGTCCGAACTGGCAGATGAAGGGTCCGCAGGTTGCGCGTCTGCTGGCCCTCAGTCTTTCGTGGCCCCGCGCCCGACCCGCCTGACCCTGCCCTTGCCGGAAGCCTCGTGCGCCCAGGTCAGGCGGCATGTTCGTACTCGTGAAGGATGCCGCGTAGGCGTTCACGCCTACGTATGTCGAGGCGGGCGATCTGGCCTGGATCGGTGATCGCCCGAGGCAAGGCGTGCAGCGGTCGGGCGTTCGCGATGCCCTGATGCGGCCGATGGGAGTTGTAGAACCGCTGGAACTCCCGCAGGGCTCGGCAAAGGCGGCGCTGGCTCCCAGATCAACGCGCGGTCCAGCAACTCACGCCGACAGGTCTGCACCCTGCCCCTGCCGAATACCTAATGGCCCAGGTAGGCATCGAAAAAAGCGGTGCTCAGAGTGGGCGCCTCACCGGGTGATCGGTTCGAGGCGTACCCGATCCGCAGATCGCCGTCGGCGGCGGCGTCCTCGTCGGGATGGTCCTTTCCGCCCGTTCGCCGGCACGGGCCGGGAGGGGGCGCCGTCGCCCCCTCCCGGGAAACCCGCGGTGCTACTTGCCGGACTCGTAGAGCGCCGTCACCTCGGCGGCGCTCAGCGCACGGTCGTAGACGTGCACCTGGTCGATCGTGCCGTCGAAGTAGTCGACGGGGTTGCCGCCGAACTTGCCGCGGCCGATGACCAGGGGCCCGGTGGAACCGTCGCCGAGGCAGGCGCTCGCCTGCCCGGCGAGTTGCCCGTCGATGTAGAGGCGCAGCTGGCCCGTCGCCGCGTCCCGGACACCGACGAGGTGGTACCACTGCCCCGCGGCCGGGGTGGTCGGCGCGAGGGCCCGCACCCCGGCGAAGCTCATCGCGAACCGCCGGTCAGCGCCCGAGTACTGCAGGTAGAAGGCGCTGTTCGAGGCGCCGTCCTGGCTCACCACCGTCTGGAAGGCGCCACCCGCGCTGTCGAGCCGCACCCACGCCGAGGCCGAGTAGCTGGCGGTGGTGTCGAGGATGGTCCTGCCGGTGTCGACGTACTGGTTGCTGCCGTTGAACAGCAGGCCCGAACCCGTCTTGCCGGCCGTCCAGGTGGGCCCGGCGACCAGCCGGCCGTCATTGTTGCCCGCCTCGTCGTTGGCCGTGTCGCCGGCATTCTCGTCCAGCGGCCAGTAGCCGACTCCGGTGAGGCCGGGCGTGCCGGGCGGCGGCGGAGGAACGTTTGCGCCGGTACCGTCGGCCGAGCGGATGACCGCCTCGTTCACCGCGCGCACCTGGTCGAAGTCCATCTTCTCGACGCGCCGGTCGTAGGTGAAGAAGCCATTGACCTCGTGCTCGACGTCGGTGATCTGGGTGTAGACGCCGGCCGAGACCCCGCAGGTGTTCGCTATGCGCAGCAGGTCGCGCTGGTTCTCCACGTACCGTCGGGTCAGCGTTTCGGAGTCCGGCGCCATCCAGTACGCGCCGCCCTCGCCGAACCACATGTGACCGTCGACCTCGAGGCCCATTCCGCCGTGCTCTCCGTCGACGGCCACCCGGTCGGCGGTGGGCAGTGGCGACGCCGGACCGAGGTACTGGTGGTGGTCGATGATGTCCCCGCGTCCGGAGTCACCGAGGGAGTCGCAGCAGTTCACGCCGCTGTGCGCGTTGACGAGCCGGGTCGGGTCCTGCTGCTTCACCGAGTCGGCGATGCGGCCGGTGGCGCCCCGGTCCCACTCACCCCAGCCCTCGTTGAACGGCACCCACACCACGATCGACGGATGGGCGGCGTGTTCCCGGATCATCTCGCCGAGCTCGGATTCCCACTGCCGCTGCCACTCGACCGGCGGGCGGCCGGGCTTCGTCGCGGGCATGTCCTGCCACACCATCAGCCCCAGCCGGTCCGCCCAGTAGTACCAGCGGCCGGGCTCGACCTTGATGTGCTTGCGGACGGTGTTGAAGCCGAGCACCTTGTGCTGCTCCAGGTCGAAGCGCAACGCCTCGTCCGTCGGTGAGGTGTTCAGCCCGTCCGGCCAGAAGCCCTGGTCGAGGGTGGACATGTGGAACAGGATCTTGCCGTTCAACGTCATGCGAAGCTTGCCGTCGGCGCCCTTCGCCTTGCCGATCTCGCGCATCCCGAAGTAGGAGCCGACCTCGTCGACCCGCTTGCGGCCGTCGAACAGGCGTACCCGGAGGTCGTAGAGGAAGGGCGAGTCGGGTGACCACAGCTTGGGCTTGGCGATGGGTATCGTCAGGTCGGTCCCGGCCGGACCGGAGACGCGCGCGACGGCCTTGCGTCCGTCGTACGCCACGGCCTCGACGGTGAGGCCCTCGGCCCCGGATGTGGGGTTCGCGCGCAACCGCAGGGACTTGTCGCCCAGGTCGGGCGTCAGGTTCAGCGAGTCGATGGCGCCCGTGGCCGAGACGGGCTCCATCCAGACCGTCTGCCAGATGCCGGAACTGCCCTGGTAGAAGATGCCCCGGTCGCCGACCCGGCGCTGCTTGCCGATCGGCTGGAACGACGCGTCGGTCAGGTCCTCGGCCCAGACGATCAGCTCCTGCTGCCCGCCGGGCCGCAGTGCGTCGGTGACATCGGCGTCGAAGCCGTCGTAGCCGCCCCGGTGCGTCGCCACCTGGTGGCCGTTGACCCACACCTTCGAGTCGTAGTCGACCGCGCCGAAGTGCAGCACCAGACGCTGGCCCCGGCCGACCTGCCACTGCTTGGGCACGGTGAAGGTCCGGCGGTACCACATCCGGTCCTCGTGCCGTTGGATGCCGGAGAGGGCCGATTCGATGGGGTAGGGCACCAACACCCGCTCGGCCAGCTGCTCGCCGACCGGCGGAGCCTCGCCGGCGGCCGCACCGGCGAACTCCCACACGCCGTTGAGGTTCTGCCAGCGGGACCGGGTCAGCTGCGGCCGCGGATATTCGGGCAGCGCGTTGGTGGGTGAGACGTCATCCGTCCACGGCGTGGAGAGCGGCGGTGTTCCCTTCGTCCAACCGGTGTCGGCGTCGGGTTGGGGCGCGGCGGTCGCGGCGGTCGGCGCTGTGGTCGCGACCAGGACGGCCGCGGTGGCGAAGGCGAGGAATGGCCAGCGTCGGCTGGAGGCGCGTCGGGTCATGCGGTCGGCCCTTCGGGAGTGCGGACGGGGGCGGCGGCTGCCCGTGGTGCGCTCCGAGGGTGGGCGGTCGGGTCACTGGTCGATGTTCCCGGGGCGGGACGTGCCCGCTGCCGGATCCCACCACGCGCAGGTCACGGGCTGAACCCATTCCAACGTTGTTCTGACAGTGATGTCAATAGATATCGACAAGACTGAGCCGATTCGGCCACCACCGAACACGCTCGAACAGCGGGCAACCCTGGCGCTGACGGGTCGGGCGGGGAACTCGGCCGCCGGGCTCATTGGAGGGTCCTATCGATAGTCGGCGAAAATTCGACGTTCCACGCCATCAACGGTGATGGCTCCGCCGTGGGGAAGGATCCATTGCGGTCGGGTGTGGCCGAAGGGGATGCCGACGCAGACGACTGCCTCCGGGTTGTAGCGCGCCACGACGTCGACGACCGTGTCGCGCTGCTGCTCGCGTAGCCGTGCCCGATCCGCGGCAACGGGCCGGCGGGTGTGGTCGGAGACCGGCGGACGGGCGAGCAGGACCGCGTCGACGGCGCTGAGGATGCCGCGTTCACCGAGTGAGCGGACGATGAAGCTGACATCGCGCGCAGGGAGGAGTTCTTCCGACGTCTCGATGATCAGCACCCCGCCCTGCAGAATCTCCGGGGGAAATGGGAAGCGTCCCGCCGTCAGGATCCACTGGATGACTTCCAGGCAGCCGCCCCAGGTGGTGCCGGTGACCGCGCGGCGCGGCCCGTACCAGCTCCACGGCTCCGTCGGTTCGCGTTCTCCGAAGGATTCCAACGCTTGCGGATTGGCCCAATCAATTCCGACATCTTCGGACTCGCCCGGATCGGTGATCTCCAGCCGCTCCCCGCTGAGTAGCGCCGCTCGCAGCGACCGGGCGTGGATGTCGTCTACGGCCGGCCCGGGGCCAAGGTGCACCTGAGAGGATCCGCCGTAATAGCTGGCGATGCCAAGGCCCCAGAGCCAGTGGTGCACGTTGGTGTTGTCGCTGGTGCCCAGGAACGGCTTCGGATCGGCTCGGGCGAGGTCGGCGTCCAGATGCGGGATGACCGTGATCTGGTCCTCGCCTCCGACGACGGCGAGAATGCCGCGCACCTCGGGATCTGCGAAGGCGGCGTTGATGTCCGCCGCGCGCGCCGCCGCGGTCGCACCTACCTTGCGGGTGGTTGGGTATTCGACCGGAACGAGGCCGGTCACGTCAGCAAGCCGTCGCATGGCCTGCTCGTGGACTTCGGGATAGGCACCTGCTGCAGCGAAGGACGGCGAGAGGACTGCGATGTGGTCCCCTGGGCGTGCCTTTTGAGGACGAATAGGATCATGCTTCATGCCGAGATCCAACAGGTGCGCCAGTTCGTGCGCATCCCATTTGGGGCGGGTCACCGCGTTGGCCTGGATTTACCGTCGCTGTGTTGCCCGGGCGTCAACGGGCGAGCCGTACGGGGTGCCACCTTCAACCGGACGGGTGCCAACCCGGTGCCAACTCGCCCCGGACGGTGCCCTCACCCTGGATGGGACAGCCGCCGTCACGCTGCTCCGATGCCGCCGGAGGTAAGGAGCCAACGGCATGCAGGCATTTACATCTATGCGCCGGCCGATTACGGTGATCGCAACTCGAGTACCCAGTGGGTTGCAACCCTCACAGAACGTAGCTGCCCCTGCCTACGCGCGGGCAAGCACCACGTGACACGGGAGATTTGCCTTGGGTTCCGACGTTCGACAGCCCTCATCCGGTCAGTCACCAGCCTCCTCTCACTCCGCCGCCGTTCAGCGGTCGCTGGGGAGAGAGCACCTCCGCCGACGCCCGCGCCCGCTCTTCATGGTGGCGGCCCTGGCAGCGGGGGCCCTCGTCCTCGGCGCCACGCCCCTCTGGGGGTCGGACCGCGCGGACCTCCTCGACGGCGCGGCCCTCTCCTCGACCCCCACCTACACCGTCGGCCTGCAGCCGCCGCAGGATCCGGGGCCGTTCCCCGGCAGCGTGACCCCCACGTCCCCCACCATCACCATCGCCGGCCAACGAGACGGCGAAAGCACGTTCAAGGTCGTCAAGTACGACCAGGTGCAGCCGAAGAACCCCGGCCAGATGGACTTCGACCACTACCACACCGGCATCGAAATCCAATGGTGGCTGCGGAAGTGGGCACACGAACGTCCCGACATCGTCGACCTGCACATCGTCGGGGAGAGCTTCAGCGGCCAGCCGATCTACCAGGTGACCATCACGGACAAGTCCACCGGCGCGGACACCGACAAGCCGGCGGCCTACTTCGAGGGAAACCGGCACTCCGGCGAGGTCTCGTCGGCCGAGAGCTCGCTGTGGCTGGCGCACCACCTCATCACGCAGGCCGGCCGCGACCAGAAGGTCGACAAGCTGCTCGACGACAAGACCGTGTACATCCGTCCGGTCAACAACCCGGACGGGCACGACATGTACCTGTACACCGCCCAGACCAACCGGTCGACGGTGCGGCCGTACGACAACGACGGGGACGGCAAGCGCGACGAGGATCCGGGTGAGGACCTCAACGGTGACGGGTACCTGAGCCAGATGCGCCAGTACGTCGGCGCCGGCAAGGGGACGCACGTCGTCGACGAGCGGGACCCGGCCGGGAACGCCATGCTCAACGTCGGCGCGGGCAAGGGCGACTACCTGATGTTCTCCGAGGGTACGGACAACGACGGCGACGGTCGCTACGACGAGGATGGGGTCGGCGGCCTGGACCTGCACCGCAACTACCCGTACAACTGGCACGTCATGCCGGAGGACGACGCCACCGACCGGAACCTGACCCAGGGCGGCGCCGGCGAGTACCCGTTGTCCGAGCCGGAGACCCGGCACGTCTACACCTGGCTGATGTCGCACACCAACATCGGCGCCGTCAACAGCATGGACACCCGGGTGCCCATGCATCTGCGGGGGCCCTCGACCTGCGACCCCGTCGAGTGCATGTACTCGACCGACCGCAAGCTCTACGAGCACTTCGACAAGGCGGGGGTCTCGTTCACCGGCTATCGGCATGCCGGCAGCGTCTACATCGACTACGCCACCCGCAACGGTGGCCAGCCGACGCCGCTGTTCGGGCACGGCCCCGACTTCGGCTACTTCCAGTACGGCGCCATCTGGTACGGCGACGAGATCTGGAACGGTGGTGACTTCACCGACTACGACAAGGACGGCAGGTACGCCGACTGGGAGCGGTCGCGGTGGTGCGCCGAGAACGGGCGGACGAACTGCTTCCTGCCGTGGACGAAGGTGGAGCACCCGACGCTGGGGGCGGTCGAGATCGGCGGCATCAACCCGAAGTTCTGGTCGCAGAACCCTTCGGCCGATCTGATCGGCGGGTGGGCCACCAACCAGGCACGGTTCAACCTGTATTTGACCGAGTCCCTGCCCCAGGTCGACCTCAGTGACGTGAAGGTCAAGAAGCTCAAGGGCGCTCAGGGTGACGGAGCGACGCACGAGATCACGGCTTCGGTCCGGAACACCGGCCGCATCCCGACCGCTCTCGAGCAGGCGAAGGAAATCAAGATCGTCGCTCCGGACACCGTGAAGGTGGAGGGCGCGCGCGCCGTCGGAACCGCACCCCAGTTCTATCTGGACGGCGGTGACCGGCAGAAGGTCCGCCTGCGGGTCGTCAAGGCCGCCACCGACACCATCACGGTGAAGGCTGTCAGCGTCCGGGGAGGCCTGGACTCCGCGTCGGCACGGCTGAACTGATCGCTCGAGAGGTCCCCGTCCCGCAGTGTGGGGCGGGGACCTCGCCATGTCGGCTCTCCGAAGGCGGCGACGAGAGGATCCGGTCGGTCTTCTGCGAGTCGATGAGGAGCGCAGCCGCGCGGTGGACGACTTCGGTGCACTGGGCTGCTCGGCAGGGACTGATCGTGGACGCGGGACGATCGTCCTACGCGCGTGCGGTGGCCGAGCGCAGGAGTGCGCTCGGCCACCACGACCCACGTCAGGTCAGCGCTGACCCCCCAGGTACATCGCGTTGAACAGCAGCCGGTAGGTGCCGTGCGACTGGGCCCGGTGCTGCGGCTTGAAGCCGATCATCACCACCTGGCCGTCGCCCACCTTCGCGGTCACCACGGCCGCCTTGCCGCCGATGACGTCCTCGCCGAGGAGGAAGCCGCTCTTCAGCAGCTTGGTCTTCGGCCAGGTGGCCGCCACCGTGACACCCTCGGCGCCCTCGTCGACCTCGAACGCCGGGCCGTTGGCGACGAACGCCGACGCGTTCGGGCCGAACCCGGCGGCGACCGGGTCACTGGCGTCGAGGTTGAGGTTCAGCACCGACCCCGGGATGTTGTAGGTGGTCTCCGGTACCCCTTCGGTGACGTCCTTGACCGGTACGCCGAACGCCTTGATCGGCAGTTGGGCGGCCTTGTTCAGGGTCACCACCGTGCCGCCCGCCTCGACGAACGCCTTCAGGTTGGCCACACCCGCATCGGTCATTCCGCCGGTGTACTGCGGCGGCAGCGAGCCGGCCGCCCGGCCGTTGCGCATCGAGTTGTAGGTGGCGTCGGGCAGCACGATCGTGTCGAACTTCGCCCGCAAATCACCGGCCCGGACCGACGCGTTCGTCAGCTTCTCGTACTGAAAGCCGAACTGGTCCAGGATCAGCCGGGTCCAACCCTCGTCGTAGTTGTTGAAGCCGTCGTACAGTCCGATCCGAGGCGCGACGAGTTCGGTCACCTTCGCCGGCTTCGCGTCCACCGCGGCGATGCTGAGCCCGAACTGGGTGGCGAGCCGCGTCACCCGCGCGTCGGTGCCCGGACGCGGTGTGACCAGGAACGTGCCAGCCGGCAGCTTGCCAGTGCGGGTGGTCACCTCAGCGCTGCTGTGGAAGACCTTGTCCCCCGCCGCGAGCAGGGCGTTCACGGCGGCCGAGCTGTCGTTGACCCGGGGGTCGAGGGCGTACGCGTACTTCGGCGCACCGGCCACCGCGCCGGTCGGCACCGTCGGCCAGTCGACCGCGACGGTCTCGGCCCGCACGGCCTGATCGAGCTTGTTGACGGTGACGCCCATCTGGAACGAGAGCGTGTATCCGGTGATGTCGTACGGCGGCTCGAGCGGGCCGCCGGGGTAGAGCCGGCGATCCGGGTAGACCTGCGGGTTGAGCAGGTCCAGCACCGCCGCCCGGTACGGCTGCGCCTCCCGGACGAGGTAGCTGCCGGCCGGGTACCTGCGGTCGCCCACCGTGAACGGCTTCACCGCGCGCTCGACCCGGATGTTGTTCCAGCGCAGCTTGTCCACCAGCTTCGTGGCAGTCGGGAAGTCCGCCTGATCCGCGGGGATCACGTAGGTGGTTCCGGCGCCGTTGCGCCCCCCCTCCCGGGCCATCTGCGCCGAGCCGTAGAGCAGGGCCTCGCGGTCGTCACTGGCCACGCGCAGCATCGCCCACGAGGCGGTCTTGATGTAGTCGCAGCTCTGCGACAGGTGCCACTCGCCGCCCTTCCAGGGGCTCGGGTAGAAGACCGAGGGCTCGCTGGTGGAGGTGCCGTCCGCGAAGGTCTTCGGGAAGGTCGCCGGGTCGTAGACCCGCGGCGTCGCCGAGGCGTGCGCGGTCTCGGTCAGGATGCCGATCTGGTTGTGGTAGTACGGCGCGGTCCGCGCGCCGCCGTTCCACCAGATGTCGTACGACTGGCGGGCCAGCGCGCCGCCCTTGCCCTCGCGTTCCAGCCGCTGGCCCATCGCGTCACCGACGATGTTGACGCCCCGGACCACCTGGGGGTGGATGTTCGGGTTCAGCGGGTCCTCGTACGGCGGGATGCTGATCCGGGCGGGGAAGACCGCGGACTGGTGGACGTTGTGCATGACCTGCGGGATCCACTCGTGGAACAGTTGGCGCCCGACGTTCTGCGTCTCCTGCAGGTTGAACATGTACCAGTCACGGTTGTTGTCGTGTCCGGCGTACTTCTGGTACAGCTCGGGATAGCCGGCGTCCTGGTAGGGCCCGCCCAGGTTCTGCCGGTACCACTCGGCGACCTTCGTTCCGCCGTCCGGGTTCACGTTCGGCACCAGCAGGGTGATGAGGTTGTCCCGGATCTCTCGCGCCTCGGACGTCTCGCTGGTCACCAGATCGTACGCGAACTGCGGGGCGGTCTGGTGCCCGGCCACCTCGGTGGAGTGGATGCCGAAGTCGACCCAGGCGATGGCCTTGCCGCCCTTCGCCAGCGTTCGCGCCTCCGACTCGGAGAGCGAGTCGCCCTGCGAGAGGCGTACCGAGGTCTCCCGGTAGCGCTTGAGGTTCGCGTCCTTGAGGTTCTTCTCCGACGAGACGATGGCCATCAGCTGCGGCCGTCCCTCGCTGGTCTTGCCGATCTCCACCAGCTTCATCCGGTCGCTGGCCTTGTCGAGCTTGCGGTAGTAGTCGGCGATCTGCTCGTAGGTGGCCAGCTTGTAGTCGGTACACGGCGCCCAGCCGATCACCGACTCCGGCTTCGGTACCCGGTTCGAGGCGGTAGCGGTGGTCGCCGACGTCAACACCGGCGTACCGACCAGAGCCAGCGCGCATACGACCGGCAGCGCCGCCCGAGAGACTCTTCGTTTCACCTGATACCCCTTCGCAGTACAGGACGGAAAAGGGTCCGGCAGGGGCGGCCGCGCCAACTCGGATGGCTTGATTCAACAGGCTTCGATCGATGTCTGGAGCGCTCAGGGTGGCAATTGAGGAAATCTTGAGCCTCGCCACCCGCAATGAGGACAAACGAACGGCGGGCATCGACTGCCCGCCGTTCGCACGTTACTGGCTGAGCTCGGCGACCTCCTCAGCCGTCAGGCGGAGCACTTGGGCCGGAGCCGCACCACGCGCGCCGGCGTCGGTCGGCGGGTCGGCCGGCCGCCGCAGATGCCAGTCCGTCACCGCCTGGTAGGCGGCCACCACAGACAACAGCCGGTCCTCGGCGTACGGGAGGCCGCCCAGGATGGTGCCGATCGGCAGCCCGGCGGCGGTGGCCCCGATCGGGAAGGCGATCTCGGGCAGGCCCAGGATGTCGAAGGGCACCGGGTCGGTCTGCACGACCACGTCGCAGCCGTCGAAGAGCTCGTTGAGCACCCGGTCCAGCAGCAGCAGCTTGGCCCGCTGAGTGGTGATGAACTCGTTGCCACCCAGCAGCGCTCCCTGCAGCCAGCTGGTCACCGACACCCCGAAGCCGCGCAGGTCGGTGCGCAGGTAGGGCATGAACGGCTCGGTGCGCTCGGGCAGCCGGGCGTTGTTGAAGTTGCTGCCGGTCAACAGGCTCCACTCGTCCGGCAGCGGCACGTCCACCAGGGTGGCGCCAGGGATCGCGGCGAGCTGCGCCAGGTACGCCGCACGGGCCAGTGCGGTGGGCGAGGTGCCGTTGGCGAAGCCCGGCAGCACCCCGATCCGGGTGTTCCAGCGCAGCTTGACGCGGCGGCGGTGATAGACCGGGCTGGCCGCGTCGATCAGGTCGGGCACCTGGGGCAGGCCCTGGCTGCGCGGGTCCATGGAGTCCTCGCCGGCCATCGCGGTCAGCATAATCGCGGCGTCCTTGGCGTCCCGAGCCAGCGGTCCCGGATGGTCGCGGGTGTAGGTGAGCGGGATGATGCCGGCCGCCGAGACCCGGCCCATGGTCGGCTTGAGGCCGGTCAGGTTCTGCGCGTTGGACGGGGCGGTGATCGAGCCGCCGGTCTGCGTGCCGATGCCGGAGGTGGCCATCCGGCCGGCGACCGCGGTGGCGGTGCCGGTGGACGATCCGCCCGGGTCGATGCCGCGGTTGGTGGGCGCCCAGGCGTTCACCGTGGTGATCACACCGGCTGGCGTGGTGGCGCGGGTGGTCGCCAGCGGGCCCATCTGGGTTTTGCCGAGCACGATCGCACCGCTTGCCTTCAGCCGGGCCACCGCGGTCGCGTCGTACGGCGGCACGAATTCCTGGAACAGGAAGGAGTTGGCGGTGGTGGGGACTCCTTCGGTGTAGTAGTTGTCCTTGATGGCCAACGGGATGCCGTGCAGCACGCCGTCTCGGGGCCGGCGTGCGGCAGCTCTCGCCGCCGCGATGGCGGCGTCGGCGAGCACCAGGTTGAACGCCTGGTAGCTGCCGTCGTACCGGGAGATGCGGGCCAGGTACGCCTCGACCAACTGCTCCGGGGTGAGTCTGCCGGCGCGGATGAGCCAGGCTGCCTCGGCGATGGTCAGCTCGGTCGGCTCGGCCAGTGCCGCCGGCCGGGGCTCGGTGTAGGCGTTGGGCTGGTCCAGCGGCCGTCTCCTCGTTCCCGGCCCGGTGTTGGTGGACAGGCTGCTGCTCGCCAGCGCCACCGAGGGCAGTGCGACGTTGGCGCCCACGGTTGAGGCGGTGGCCAGCGCGGCAGCGCGGGCCAGAAATGCCCGGCGGTCGACCGTACGATCGAACGGTTCGGACGTCATGCCTTCCGCCATTCCGTGCTGTTGGAGGGGTATAGGACCGGCACGTGCTGCTGCGACAGCGCGTTCGCGACCTCGGGATCGGTGCCAACGGGTGCGGGTAGCTGGTATGCGGCGAGCGTCGCCACGGTGCCCCGCACGAAGGAGCGCAGGGAGGCGAGCACGGAGTCCCGGCCGGGCGAGCCGGTGTCGGGGTCGGGGGTGGTCCCGGGCGGAAGTTGGTCGAGGTCGATGCCGAGCGCGGCGAGCCGGGCGCGGATCAGAACGTTCAGCTCAGCGTCCGTCGGCGGAGTAGGTGCCATGACACTCCCAGGGGTGTTGCGTGATCCGGTCGAGGTGGACTGACCGTAGGCCGGGCGCCATTCGCGACAGCCCGCTGTGGGCACAAGTTGCGCAACATTTGAGTTTGCCGATCACCAGCGCCCAGCGTCGTGATCCGCGTGCTCGTTCCGGTGGCCGCGCACGGCAGGCCCGCAAGGGCCGGTGACGGGGTCGGTGAGCGTACGGGGTGGACCGTCAGCGGGACGTGTCGGCGAGCCGCTTGTTGTAGACGCCGAACGCCACGGCGACGAGCAGGACGAGCCCCTTCACCACCGACTGCATCGACTGGTCGACGCCCATCAGCTGCATGCCGTTGCTCATCACCGCCATGACGAGGCGGCTCCGTTGCGTTGAGCGTTGCCAAGATCGAGGCAGACTTGAGCAGTGAAGTCATCGACCCGACCTGACCCGTTGCTGCCTCCGAAGTCGGCGTTCGCCGGGTTCCGGTTCCCGCCGGAGGTGATCGTCGTCGCGGTCCGCTGGTATCTGCGCTTCACCGGTTAAGACCGATGCGCGGACTACGAACGGACAAGACAGCGCAGGTGATCATCGCCGGACACGCGTTCATGCAGAACCTCCGCCAAGGACACTACGAACTCGCCATCGACACCCCGCCGACCACGAAAGTCGCCGCCGCGTTCACCGAATTCGCCCAAGCGCAACGAACACCCGGGCACGCCGTGACGAGGGGCGGTCAGCGATCTGGTGTCCCGAGTATGACGGTGAGGTCTTCTTCGGCCGCCAGCACAGCACCCTCGAACTCCAGCTGCGCGGCGGCCACTGCGACTGCCCGGTCATTGCCTGGCCAAAAGTGGGTGAGCATCAGTCGGCGGGCGCCCGCCCTGCGAGCCCAGTGACCGGCCTCGGTGGAGGTCATTAGATTGCGTGTGGGTCGGTTGGTCTCGCCGTCGCGGTCGGTGGCCTCGACGATGAACAAGTCGGCGTCGCGGCCGAGTTTGGCCAGCACGGGGGTCGGGCCGGTGTCTCCAGAGTAGGCCAACGCTATCCCGTCAGCTTGTATGCGGATGCCTGCGTTTGACACGTAGTGCGGGAGTGACAGTCCGGTCAGGTCGAACGGCCCCACCCGGTAGTTGCCGGGCAGCGGATGCATGTCGAAGACTGCGTGTAAGTCGACGTCCGGCTCCAGGCCGCTGATCCGGTCGAGCACGCCTGGCGGGCAGTACAACGGCAGCCGTGGTCCATCGAAGTCACCGTAGAACCGCATCCGGAACAGCCCGTGCAGGTCGATGCAGTGATCGGGGTGCTCATGGGTGATGACGACAGCGTCCACTGCACCATCTGGCCAGTGCCCGAGCAGCCGCGGCAGCGTGGCGTAGCCAAGGTCAAGCACCAAGCGGTAGCCGTCCCAGTCCACGGCGAAACCACTACAGGCACGGCCGGGCTCGGGAAAGGCACCAGAACTGCCAAGCACGGTGACCTGTCGCATCCGCACAGGATGCCAGACCGCCAGCTATTTATCCGGCCTGGGCCTTCGAGAGTGGAGTGGATGACAGGCGCCGAATCCGCACTGTCAGTTCGGAAGGTGCGGATCCTCGTCGGTTCGGGCCAACGCCCAACTGAGTCCCCGCCGCTAGCCTCGATCTCGCGGTGACCACCGAACGTTCTCTGACACTTGAAACACCGCTGAGGCCACCAGTGAGGTGATCTCAACAAGAATCCGGTAGGTACCGGTATTCGAAATGTGTGAGGTTGAGCGCGGCGCGGACGTGGTCGCCGAGGTTTCGGGGGCTG
>NZ_JBIALB010000038.1:0-24937 GCF_042872965.1 Micromonospora sp. NPDC005087
CGTAGCATCATCGTGCGGGCGTGGAAGCACTACCGGTGGGACACCCGACCCCGCAGCCCTCGCATCCGATGACCTACTGGCGGACGCTCTTAGGGGGTCGATTGCCGGGCGTCCGTCGAGGAGGTGCGGACGCCGGGCAACCGAGTCGAAGTGAACGGGGCCGGCACCGCGATCCGATGTCCGCCCCGTCCGTCACATGTGCGTGAAGATCTTCTCCGCGTCGAACCGCGAGACCGGCTGGCGGGAGACCCGAGCCTCGTCGGGGTAGCCGAGCACCAGAAGCAGCGTGGTCGTGTAGTCGGTGTCGGTCAGGTCGAAGGCCGCGTCCACGGTCGTGCGGTCGAAGCCCTCCATCGGCGTCGCGTCCACCCCGAGGGATGCGGCGGCCATCATCGTGGCGCCGACGACGAGGTAGGTGTTCTTCTCAAGCCAGTGGAGCACGTCCCCGCCATAGTTCTCCGTCTGGATCTCCACGAAGTTGGAGGCGCCCGCCTCCCATCCCTTCTGGATCTCCGGATCGGCGAAGCGCCCGTCGGCGCGCTCCTTCTCGAAGATCTCCTGCAGGTGCGTGTCGGGGATGTCCTTGCGCGTCGTGAAGACGATGGCGTGCGACGCGTTGCGCACCTTCTCCGCGTTGTCCGCGAAGCGGCCGACCAGTGCGTCCGCGAGCTTGTCCTTGCCATCCTGCGTCTCCAGCACGTGGAAACGGTTCGGCTGGATGTTGATCGTCGTCGGCGAGGTGTGCAGGTAACGCAGCAGCTGCTGGAACGTCTCCTCCGGGATCCTCTTGCTCGGGTCGAAGTAGCGGGTGAGGTGCTTCGTGATCAGCTTGTCGAGATTCAACATCGTGCTTTCTGTCGTTTGAACCGGCGGGTGGAGAGGAAAGTCAGGCCGACTGGTGGTCGGCGCCGGGGACGTCGACGACGGTGTCGCTGACGTTGTTGAGGTAGTTCGTGAGCAGGGTGACGACCACGATCGTGACGATCGCCTGGATCTCCGGGTCGATATACCCGACCTCGCGGATCGCTGCGAGGTCCTCGTCGCTGACCTGGCCACGCGTCTCGATCACGTGCTGCGCGAACTTCGCGACGGCGGCGCGCTTCGGGTCGCTGGACGTGCCCGTGCGGGCGAGCTCAATCTCCTCCGCCGACATACCGCCGAGGTTCGACGAGATGAAACCGTGGAGTGCCTGGCAGTAGTGGCAGCCGTTCGACTGAGAGACCGCGAGGGCGATCGTGTGGCGCGTCTTCGCGTCCAGGAGCTTCGCGATGCTGCCCTGCAGGCCCATCACGATCTCGAGCACGGTCGGGTTCGCGGCGAGCGTGGTGAACATGCTGGGCGCGAAGCCGAACTGCTTCGCGATGGCGTCGAGGGCGCCCTGCGTCTTCGCGTCCATGTCGGCGCGCGCGGGAGCGGTCAGGCGAGACATGGTGATGAACCTCCGGGTGACTTTACTGGACGATTTCGTCCACTCGCTTGAGTGAACACCATCAAAAATGGGTTCGCAAGCCCAGTTTGTGTTATGTAGATTACATGCAGGTGAACAACGGGGCGGATGCAGCCCAGAAGCTCACTCCCAAGGGCCAGGCCACGCGCGAGCGAATACTGGAACACGCGGCCGCCGCGTGACGTTACTGGACGATTTCGTCCACTCGCTTGAGTGAACATCGTCGGGAATGGGCTCTCAAGCCCAGTTTGTGTTATGTTGATTACATGCAGGTGAACAACGGGGCGGATGCAGCCCAGAAGCTCACTCCCAAGGGCCAGGCCACGCGCGAGCGGATACTGGAGCACGCGGCGGCGTTGATCTACGGCAAAGGGGTCCACGCAACCAACAACGAGCTCGTCCGCCGCGCTGCAGGCGTGAGTGGATCGCAGCTGAGTCACTACTTCCCCACCAAGGAGAGCCTCGTCCTGGCGGTCATCGACTGGCAGGCCGACAGCGTCCTCGGCTTCCATCGCAGCGAACGGTTTGCCAGCTTCGACACCGTCGAGGCCTTCCAGGACTGGACGGACTTCTACGTCCTCTCGGGGCGTCCGTTCGAGGCCGGCTGCAGCCTCGGCTCGCTCGCGAGCGAGATCGTCAAGACCGATCTCGACGTGCAGGACCGGCTCGCGGAGGTGTTCGCGCAGTGGCGCGAGATCTTCCGCGTCGGGCTCGATCGCATGCGGCAACTCGGCCGCATCGACGCGTCCGCCGACCCCGCGCGGCTCGCCGACATGTTCCTCGCGGCGTATCAAGGTGGCATGCTCCTCGCTCAGGTCGCCCGGGACATCGGCCCCCTTCAGGACGCGCTCTCTGCGGCGGTTGACCATCTGCGGACGTTCGTGACGTCTGACGACCAGCACATGGGCTGACCCGGCGCATCCGAGCCTCGGGTGTCGGAGCGCGGAAGGAGGTCTGGCGAGCTGGTAAGACGACCACGTCGGGCGACGCGAAAGGGCGTCCGCTCTGTTAGCAGAATCGGACGGCTCGCCGACATCCAGCCTCACGAATTCATGGGCTCGATGGCGTGACGGCTGATTGCCGGCCCTGACGTAAAGGAGGTGCCGTCCTACCTGGAATGATCTGGATTGCCTAGATCGAGAATCTTCCAGAAGGGCGGCACCTGCCAGGTGAAGCGTACGACATCGACCAGGTTGCGTATGAAGGCTGCGCGTGCCAAACGATTGCGGCGTAAGCGACGCATCGAACAACGCGTCAACGCCTGGGCCCGCGGACTGACGCTGACCACCGGGGCGTCAGGGCTGATCGGTGCGGTCGGCGCCCCGTTGCTGCGGCTGCTGGCCGAACAGTCCGGGCTGCGCTAAGCCAGCCCGGCCACCCTGCGCCGAGTGCTACTCAACGCGCCAGCCCGCCTCGTGCGCCGCGCCCGTAAACGGCTGACCCGCCTCGACGACACCCACCCGCACCAGACCGACCTCATCCTCGCCTGGAACAAGATCCACGCATGGTCACCCCGCCGTAACGGCACTCCCACCCGCCCCGACCAGACGAGAGGCCCCGCCCACCCGGCCCGCGAAGGGGATACCAGGGCCGAACCCGGCCACCAGCCGGGCTGTCACCACGCCCGAACATAAGGAGGTTACGGGCCGCCTGGTTGGTCCACGGCCCGTTGGGGTTGGTGGTGATGCCGAGGATGTGCACGTAGCGGCTGTCGACCTCGATGACGAAGAACACGTACAGGCGTTGGAGGGTGAGTGTGCAGTCCACGTGGAAGAAGTCGCAGGCCAGCATGGTCGACGCCTGGGTGCGCAGGAACCGCCAGGTGGTGTGGTCGCGCGGCCGCCCTGCTTGTCGTCATCAGCTCGCCCGTTTCTACCAGTTCTGTTCGTGTCCAGGCAGTAATATCATCACTTCGGGGCGTCGATGCCGCCTCGTCGGATCGATCCTCACGGTCAGCCCGCAGGACCTGGTGACCACTGCGGTGGCGCTCGTCGTCGTCGCGGCCATCCTGCTGGCCTGCGCCCGTCCCCTGCAGCACACCGGCTTCGACCGCACCGGGGCGCAGGCGGCCGGGTTCGCCACCGGTGTCTGGGACGTCGTGCTGCTGCTCACCATCCAGCTGGTGGTCGTGACGATCGTCCCGGCCGTCGGCACGATCCTCGCCCTCGCCCTCATCGTGGCGCCGGCCGCGGCGGCGCGCCAGTGGTCCCACCGGCTGAGCGTCATCACTGCCCTGGCCGTCACGTTCGGCGCTCTCAGCGGTCTCGGCGGCTTGTACGCGTCGAGCCGGTGGAACGTCGCCGCCGGCGCGAGCATCACCCTGACCGCCACCGCGGTCCTGGCGCTGTCCACGGTCCTGTCCCGGCTGATCAAAGCCGGGATCCTGGCGGTCACCGGCTCCGTGCGGTCCAGGCATGAGCACCGCACACCTTGAGGACCTGGGGGCCACGCTGGATCGGGCGATCGTCGTGCTGCGTGGCATGGCGTACGAGCGCCGGTTGCACATCCTCGTGTTGCTGCAGAGCGGCGAGCACACGCCGGCCTCGTTGGCGGAGGCCATGTCCACGGATTCGACGGCCATTGCCCACCATCTGCGGTTCCTCAAGGACGCCCGGCTGATCCGGCGGCAGCGCCGCGGCCGGCATGTCGTTTACATGCTGCACGGGGAGGCCACCAGGCGACTCATCGGGGAAGTGCTGCGCTACGCCGAGAACTCCGCCTGTCGCACGGCGACCAGCTCCGCCACCTAGTCGAAGACGGCCGTCGACTATCCGTGGCACCTGACGTCCGTGGCCGGCCTGCTCGCCGAACTGCAGGAGGCCGGCCTGCACGGTGAGGCCGGCCCATTCGACGTGGTACGGGCCACCGTGGCCGGCTGAGCTCAAGCCGGGGTCGATGGCCGAGGGCTGCGGCCTTGCCGGTCTCAGGCAGCGATCGCGCAGCGCCAGCACCCGGTCGGCGCGGCGATGCTATGGAGATGTCAGCAGGCGCGGTCGTCAACATCCTTGAGTTGGTTGGTCTCTACGTATTCGCCACGTCCGGAGCTTTGATGGCCATCCACAAACGCTTCGACGTCGTGGGAATTGTGGTTCTGGCGATGCTGACCGCGCTCGGTGGCGGTCTCCTACGCGACCTGATCATAGGGGACTCTCCGCCGGCCGCCTTCACGAACGTGAATTATCTGGTGATCCCGCTGATCGCTGTGGGCGTGACCTTCTTCGTCTACCCCCTGCGCAGCGGCTGAACTTCACCGTGCTCGTCTTCGACGCCGCAGGACTGGGGCTGTTCTGCGTCACCGGCACCCTGAAGGCCCTCGAATTCCACCTCGGTTCGATCCAGGCGGTGTTGCTCGGGATCACCACCGCGGTCGGCGGTGGAGTGCTGCGTGACATCACCGCTCGAGAGACGCCGGCGCTGGTCCAGGTTGACACGGATCTTTACTCGATCCCGGCAGCGGCCGGTGCGGTGATCGTTGCTGGTGCACACCAGCTCGACCTGCCGATGCCCGTCATCGCCACCTGCGCGGCGGTGTTCGTGTTCCTGTTCCGCATCGTCGCCATGCTCCGTCACTGGACCGCACCACGAGCCTGGGAACGCTAGGGCTCAGCCAGGGGCTGGGTTGTGCGGCAATGCCCCATCCTGCTGCCCCCGGCGTGATACGAAGTCTGGGCAGGATTGTCCGGAGGATCGGGGGCGGTGGAGCAGGCGCGGTCGGGGTGGATTCTGCGCGGTCAGGACACTCCCCGCCGGATCTCCTACCTGGAACTCCTCTTCGACCTGGGCCTCATCGTCGCGCTCATGCGGCTGTCCGAGCGGCTGTCCGGCGACCTCGGCTGGAATCACGCGCTGGAAACATTGGTGCTGCTCGCCGCGATCTGGTGGGTCTGGACGGTCACCGCGTACACCACCGACTGGTACGACCCCAGCCTGCCGTTGGTCCAGTTGATCGTCCTCGGCGTGCTGTTCGGCGGACTGCTGATGTCGCTGGCGATCAGCAGCGCGTTCGAGGGGGTCAACGGGATCGTCTTCGCTGGGGCGTACGTGGGCCTGCACCTGTATCGCGGGTTCATCCTCATCACCGCCCTGCGGGGTCACGCGCTTCGAAAGCGGTCCATGCGGGTACTCGTCTGGTTCTGTCTGACCGGCGTGCTGTGGCTGGTCGGCGCGTTCCTGCCCAGCCCGATCCGGCTGGTGCTCTGGGCGGTGGCGATCACGACGGACTACGCGGTCGGCCTCTTCGGGTATCCACTGCCCCGGCTCGGCCGTTCAGGCCCGGAGGAACTCCGGGTGGGCGGTGAGCACCTGGCGGAACGCTACCGGCAGATGTTCATCGTCACCCTGGGTGAGATCATCCTCGTCGGAGTGCGGCTGTACGGCGACCCCCCGTTCGTGTCGCTGCAGACGGCGGGAGTGGTCCTGCTCTTCGTCATGACGGTGACGATGTGGCGGATCTACATCGTCTACGTCGCCGGCTATCTCGCTACCGGGATCGACATGGCCAACAGTCCCGGCCGGATCGCGCTGGTCGCGGCGTACGCGCATCTGGTCATGGTCGCCGGTGTGGTGTTGGTCGCCGCCGGTGGTGACATAGTCGCCAGAGACCCCGTCGGGGAGACCAGCCCCACGGAGCTGGCCATCGTGGTCGCCGGTCCGCTGGTGTTCCTCACCGGCCGCACCGTGTACGCGCTGGTGGTGTTCCGGGCGATGCTGTGGCGGCTGCCGCTCGGCGTGGTAGTCCTGTCGCTGGCGGCGCCGATGGCGGGGGGGCTGCCACCGATCCTGGTCGCCGCTGTCATGACCGTTGGAATGATGGCGGTCGCCTTCATCCCACACTGGGGGCAACCGGTGTACCGCACCCGCTGGCACATCCGTACCCGCTGGTGATCCGGCGGTTCGCGGCCGCCGCCGTGCGCATGAGGCATGAGGGACGGGCTTTCCCTCCGCACTGCGCTCAGCACAGTGTGCGGCGCCCGAGCGGATTCGTTTGTTGTGACCCAGGTCGCTCCCGGTGAACTTTCACCTGCCGGTCACGTCCGGAGCACCCGGATACCTCTCGCGTTCATCTAACGACCTCGTGCACGGTTGTAGATGCTTGAGCATCGATGATCGTGCCATGGTTGGTGCTGCGATCATGACGGATCGTCGGATGACAGGGCTGTCCCAGCAGGTGATTGAAGGCTTGGTCGCGGAGCTGGCGCCGCGGTGGCAAGCCCAGCATCGTGACCGGCTCGCTGCGCGAGCGCGTCGTCGCCGCATCGGCGCCGGCGCGAGGTACCGGTTCGGGTTCCCGGATCGGCTGGTGGCCACGCTGGTGCATCTGCGGCACGGGTTGACCCACGATGTGGTGGCGGCGTGGTTCGGGGTGCACCGCTCGACGATCACGCGCAGCGTCGCGCAGGTGCGGCCGTTGCTGGCCGAGCGTGGTTGCAGGGTGCATGACGGTGTCCGGCTACGCACCCTCGCCGACGTGGTGGCGTACCTCGGCCACCACCCTCGGGCGTTGATGGACGCGACCCGAGGTGCGGGTGCGCCGGCCGATCGCGGGCCGGGCGGGTAGGGACCGGTTCGTGTCCGGCAAGGCCCGGCTCAACACGATGAAAGCTCTCGTGATCTGCGATCCGATCGGCAGGCTGTTGTTCTGCGGCGAGACCCGTCCGGGCTCGATACACGACCTCACCCAGGCCCGGACCGCGGGGCTCGTCAACCTCCTCCTGCACGCACCGGTCGGGGTTCAGGTCCTCGCCGACGCCGGCTACCAAGGACTCGGCGCCGACACCGCCGACACCGTGATCACCCCCAGGCCCAAGCCACGTAAACGCCAGACTTCGCTGCCGCCGAGCGTCATCGCCGCGCACGCGGCAGCCCGCAAACGGCACTCCTCACAGCGCATCCGCGTCGAGCACGTCATCGGACACCTCAAGAACTGGCGGATCCTGGGCCGCTACCACGGTCGACGCGAACACCTCGACGCCACCATCCGCGCCATCGCCGGCCTGCTCTCCGACCATCAGCACACCGACCGCACCGAGAACACGACCAGGCCACTCAAAGCCGTACGAGCCACACCTCACAGTCGATGAAAAGACTTCCTTCGCCGCAGGTACGTGCCCCGGCCAATCACGCACGTGCGGGGTTCCAAAACCCTGCCACCGCAGCTGACCTGGCCGGATGTATTGCCTAGCAGCGATGCCAGCCACCATCGTTACTCATGGCCCCCCGACTGATCTACCTCGTGTTCTGCCGGATCGCCGGCTGGCTGGCTCTCCTCGCCTGCACCACCGCAGCCAAAGATGTGGAGATCTTGGTTCTCCGTCACGAGAACGCGGTCCTCCGACGGCAGAACCCCACACCGCGTCTGGACTGGGCCGACCGTGCCGTGCTCGCCGCCCTGATCAAGCTCCTGCCCCGAGCGTTGAAGGTGCACCGGCTCGTCACCCCAGCCACGGTCATGCGGTGGCACCGGCGGCTGGTCGCCCGACACTGGACCTACCCGAACCAGCCAGGACGCCCACCAATCGACCCAACTGTTGCCGCTCTAATCGTGCAGATGGCCCGGGACAACCCCGGCTGGGGCTACCAAAGAATCCAAGGTGAACTGCTCGGCCTCGGCCACCGGACCGGCGCCTCCACGATCCGCCGGATCCTCAAACGGCTTGACATACCACCAGCGCCGGTACGCCGCGACCACACCACCTGGCGACGCTTCCTCCGCACGCAGGCATCGACCAACCTTGCCTGCGACTTCTTTCAACTGGACTGCGCGCTCACCCTGAAGCGCCTGTACGTCTTCTTCGTCATCGAAGTCGGCAACCGCTACGTCCACATCCTCGGCATCACCGCCAACCCAGACGGGCCATGGACCGCCCAACAGGCCCGCAACCTACACATGGACCTCGGCGACCGCGCCGACCATTTCAAGATCCTCATCCGTGACCGGGCCGGGCAGTTCACCACCGCCTTCGACACCGTCCTGGCCGACACCGGCATCACCGTGTGCAAGATCCCACCACGCTGCCCGCGAGCCAACGCCTATGCGGAAAGGTTCGTCCTCACCGCCCGCACCGAGGTGACCGACCGCATCCTCATCTTCGGTGAACGGCACCTACGCCGAACACTCAACGAATACGCCCGTCACTACAACGGTCGGCGCCCCCACCGGGCACTGCAGCTGCAGCCCCCACGCTCCGACCATCCCGTCGTTGACCTGACCCACCAGCGGATCAAACGCCGGCCCGTCCTCGGCGGGCTGATCAACGAGTACGAACGAGCCGCGTAGAAAGCCCAGCTCAGACCAAGTGACAGGGTTTTGGAACCCGACAGGCCCACAGACGCCGGTGCCCGCGGCGGCCCACGGAAGGCACTGAGTCAGCGGCGGGGGGGCCTTGATCACCAACCAATGTGAGCGCTAACTCTAAAGTCGGCAGTGCCGTCGGGCAAGCAAAAACTTCTCGATTGACACGTTCCGGAAACATCTCTATGTTAGCGCTCAACCGGCCTGGCTGGTCGGCCGTCAGTCGTCCGCTCCGAAGCCAGACGCACGACGTGGTGACCAGGCGTGCGCTATCCGACAGGATGCGCAAGGCGACCGGAGCACACAGTGCACTTCCCGCTCATGGAGGCGACGTGGCCACCGAGTTCGGCGTCTCGGAGTTGTGGGATCCGGTGGTGCGCCGTGACCCGCACAGGTTCTACGACCGCGTGCGAGCCACTGGCAGGCCGGTCCTTCAGATCGATCCCGCAGGCAACCGGTTCTGGATGATCGCCGGACATGCCGATGTGCTGGAAGGGCTGCGTCACCCGGCGATCGGACACGAGGTTCACCGGCGTTGCCCCGGCGGTAGGCAACCCGCCCGGCACGAACTGTCGGAGGTAGCGAGGATCGAGGCCCGCCAGCTCATCAGCCTTGATCCGCCCGACCACACCCGCCTGCGAGGGCTGGTCAGCGGCGGCTTCACGGCACGGGCAGTGGCCCGGTTGGAGCCGTGGATCAGCCAACTCGCCGACCGGCTGGTCGCGCGGGCGCGCCAGCAGGGACGGATCGACGGGATCGCCGACCTTGCCGACCCGGTGCCGGTCAACGTCATCGCCGAGCTGGTCGGCATTCCGGAACCGGACCGGCCACAGTTCCGCGCCTGGTCGGCGGCGATCGTGTCGGCCAGCATCGACAGCTCGGCCGCCACGCTGGCATTCGCGGCATACCTCGACGAGCTGGCGGCCCGGCGGCGGGCCGTCCCCGCCGATGACCTGATATCGCAACTGGTGGCCCACGAGGAACAGGGCGACCGACTCGACCGGGACGAACTGCTGGCGCTGGTGCAGCTGCTGCTCATCGCCGGCCAGGAGACAACCGTCGACCTGATCAGCAACGGCATTCGACTCCTGCTCACCCATCCCGACCAATGGCAGGCACTGCGGGACGATCCGCTGCTGGCGGCAGCGGTGGTCGAGGAGACACTCCGGTTCCGGGGCCCGGTCGAGATCGTGCCACCGCGATTTGCCCTCGAGGACGTCGAGATAGCTGGTGGGCGGATCCCTGCGTTCGACCGCGTGGGATTGTCGTTGTGGGGAGCCAACCGTGACCCCACAGTGTTCGACCGGCCGCACGTGTTCGACATCCACCGCACCGACGTTCGCAAGCACATCGCCTTCGGGCACGGGATCCACTTCTGCCTCGGCGCCCACCTGGCCCGGCTGGAGAGCCGGATCATGTTCGAACGAATCGCGCAACAGCTTCCTAACCTGCGTCTCGCGGTCGATCCCGCCGTTCTTGACGGCTTTCGTCTACATCACGACGGACTGCCGCTGGAGGTTTGAAGCGGGACGCTCGGTCACGCCGTCCCGCGCACACCAGCGAACACCACCGCACAACGGGAGCTGCTGACCACGTTCATCGCGGCCGCCCGCTCGGGCGACATGACCGCGCTGGAGCGGCTCTTCGCGGCGAACGTGACCAGCCTGTCCGACGGCAACGGCGCGTTGGGCGTCGCCCGCCGGCCGCTGGCGGGAGTGGTGCGCGTGGTCAAGTTCCTGAACGCGATCACCTGGTTCTGGGACGGCCTTGACGTGGGGTGGGCGAACACGAACGGCCAGACCTCGCCGTGCTGCGGCGCGACGGCACCTTGGCCGCCGTGCTCATGGTCAGCGCCTCGACCGAGGGCATGGATCCCGTGCTGTGGATAATGAAACCCGAGAAGACCGCAGCGGTGTCCGGACTGGCCTGATCCGCCGACGTCACAAACCAGCGCGCTACCTGGTCATATAGGTGTCGACTGCGAGAGAAACAGAGGACACCGTGCGAACGATTCTGGTGGCCGGCGGCGGCTACGCCGGCTTCTACACGGCCTGGAAGCTGGAGAAGAAGCTTCGGCGGGACGAGGCACGGGTCGTCGTGGTCGATCCGCGCCCGTACATGACGTATCAGCCGTTTCTTCCCGAGGTGCTGGCCGGATCGGTCGAGGCGCGACACGCCGCGGTGTCGCTGCGCCGGCACCTACGCCGGGCCACGCTCATTTCGGGTGCGGTCGTTGCGGTAGACCATGCACACAGGACGGCTACTGTGCAGCCGGCCGAGGGTCCGGAGTTCGCGCTCGGCTACGACATCATCGTCGTCACCGCCGGCGCGGTGACCCGCAAGCTGGCCATTCCCGGCGTGGCGGAGCAGGCGATCGGCATGAAGCACGTCGAGGAGGCGGTGGCGATCCGGGATCGGCTGCTGACCGCCTTCGACCGGGCCTCGACGCTCGAGCCGGGGCCGCTGCGCCGGCGGCTGCTCACCGTGACGTTCGTGGGCGGTGGGTTCTCCGGCGTCGAGGGCTTCGGTGAGCTGCTGTCCCTGGCGACGTCGCTGATGCGGGCGTACCCCGAGCTGAACCCTGCCGAGCTGCAGTTCCACCTGGTGGAGGCCCGGGACCGGATCCTTCCCGAGGTCTCCGACGGACCCGGGCAATGGGTAGTGCGGTCGCTGGAGAAGCGCGGGGCACGCATACACCTCAATGCCCAATTGATCTCCGCGCGCGACGGTCACGTGGTGCTGTCGACCGGAGAGGAGTTCGACTCCGATCTGATCGTGTGGACCGTCGGCAACGCCGCCAATCCGATGGTGCGCAGCCACACCGATCTGCCCATCGACGGGCGCGGGATGCTGATCGTACGAGCCGACCTGCGGGTCGGCACCGAGAGCGAACCAGTGCCGGACGCCTGGGGTGCCGGCGACGACGCGGCGATTCCGGACCTTGCCGTGAGCCGACCCGGCGCCGTGACGGTGCCGAACGCCCAGCACGCCGTGCGGCAGGGAAAGCTTCTGGCGAGGAACATCGTGGCCACCCTCCGCGGGCGGAAGGCGAAGCAGTACGTGCACCACAGCCTCGGCACCGTCGCCACGCTGGGCCTCGGTCGGGGCATCTTCCAGTACCGGGGCATCGTTATCAAGGGGCTGCCGGCCTGGCTGATGCACCGGGGGTACCACGTCCTCGCCGTACCGAGCTGGGAACGGAAGACCCGGGTGCTGGCGGTTTGGCTGACCGCCGTGGTGTTCGGCCGCGACATCGTCTCGCTGGCCTCGGTGCAGGATCCCCGCCGCGCGTTCGTCACCGGCGACGACCCGGTGGAGCCACCCGCGCACCCGCCTATCCGGTGCCAGCATGTTCAATCGGCATGACGATGTCGTGCGCAGGTTCGCCGAGGCCTGCCGGCTAGGAGACATCGCCGCGCTCGGGGCGGCCCTGGACGCTGACGCGATCGCGGTGTGCGACGGCGGCGGGCTGCTGCCCGCCGCAATGAGCCCCATTCACGGCGCGGAAGACGTTGCCCAGATGGCCGCGGTCCTGCTGTCCGGGCAACCGGACGCCGAGCTGACCATCGAGGCCGTCAACGGCCGTGCCGGGCTGGCCCTGCGCCGCTCCGGCCAGGCTATCGCGGTGGTCGGCATCAAGACGGCCGACGCCAGGGTCGCCGTCCTCTGGATTGTGCTTAACCCGGCCAATCTGAGCGGCTGGCACCGCCGTTGATCGTGGTCAGGGTCGCACCGTGCAGGGCCTTCCCGTACGTCGGGTAGGAGCCGGTGACGACTAGGAGTTGCCCGGCGGCAAGGATGATCGCCACGGTGACCACGGCGAGCCAGGCCAGCCGGTCGGGCAGCAGCCGGCCCGCCGATCGGGAGCCGCGGACGGCGGCGGCGACCACGCCGGCGCCGCGCGCGGCCCGCAGCGCGTTGGCGGCGCGGGCGAACCGCAGGAAGGGTACGGCGAGGAAGATCGCCTGCCACCAGTTGCGCTTCCAGAACTCGCGGGCGCGGCGGCGGGCCAGCCAGGCACGCAGCGCGAACTCGGCGACGAAGGCCGCCCACAGCGCCCAGCTGGCGGCGGTCAGCACGCCGGTGAGTGGCTGGTCGCGGGTGACGGCTTGGCCGAGCACCAGCAGCAAGAACAGGATGCCGAGTACGCCCATCGGCTTGTCCAGCCGACGGGCGAGACCGTTGAGCCGGTCGTCCTCCTTCTCCTGCCGTGCCAGGCGCGCCCCCTCCTCGCGAGGCGCTTGGTCGGTCATGGTTCTGCCCCGGGGGTCACGCCGGTCCGAGTGCTTCGGATCGACTCGGCATGTGCAACCGGTACCCGCTGCCGTCCCCGTCATACCGCCGTGTCCGGCGGTGTGTGTCGGTGCCTTCGGGTAGGGATCGGGGAACCATGAGAGAGGATTCCCTGATGCCGAGCACCAGATGCTGATGCGGTAGATGTACCCGAAGTCGATCAACATGGACCGCGCGAAGCTGGCGGCGGCGATCGACGCCCTCAACGACTGCGCCCAGGCCTGCACCGCGTGCGCGGACGCCTGCCTCTCAGCGAGGACATGGTCGCCGAGCTGACCAAATGCGTACGGACGAACCTGGACTGCGCACCCGTCAGGGTGCCGGCACCGCTCGTGCGCTTACCGCTTGGTCTCGTGCTTGGCCATCTGGGGCCGCTCGCCCTTGCCGACCTTGCGCAGCGCGTCGCGCAGCTGCTCCTCAGTCATCTTGGAGTTGCCCTCGATGCCCGCGTCGTGGGCCTGCTGGCGAAGATCGTGCAGCCGTTCCCGGTCACTATGTCGGCCTCCCCGTGTGTGCGATGGCGCGGGCGGCTCCGCGCGCCACTGTTCCCCCGTCGCCTTCCCGGCGACGGGGGGCGCAAACGGCGTCAGCTAGCACCTCGTCCCGGGAGCTTGCCGGCGTCGCGGGTGATGACGCTGAAGTGGCCCTCGGACTCCATCCGGACCTCCTTGACGTCGTCCAGACGCTCGACGCCCTGCTCGGGCCGCCGCCTTTCGATCGGGTGTTTCCCTCTACACGAGGCGGGCATGCACCTTGTTGCCCACCTGGGGAGGGCATGAGTTCCTGCGGGGCGGCTGCCGCGCCGGGCGTTCCGTTCCGCCGGCATCACCAGGAGAGAGGCGTTGTCATGCCCGACAAGCACGAGCAGGCCGAGCAGATGCGCGACGACGTGCCGTCGACCATCGCCCGCTCCGACGACAAGGCGGTACGGACCTACAAGAAGACGCTTGAGTCGGCGGAGGAGTCCTACGGCGACGGCGAGCGCGCCCACCGCACCGCGTTCGCCTCCCTGAAGCACACCCATGAAAAGGTCGGGGACCACTGGGAGCCCAAGGAGCACAAGGGCCCATCGGACCCGCAGGCCGAGCAGGGGACGCCAGAGTCGGCGCGTGGACGGCGGGACACCGCCCAGGGGGTCGACGCGAACGCCAGCAAGGAACACCTCGACGACGTCGCACACCGGGTCGGCATCGACGACCCGGAGAACCTGAACAAGGGCGACGAGGTCGGCGCGATCGAGAAGGCCAACGCCCGGGCCACCGCGCGGGCCCGGAAGCGGTAGCGCCGAAAGATGCCGGATCAGGTGACGGTGGTTGCGGCACGGGCGACGAGCTCGGCGAAGACCGACGGGTCGTCAACGTCCACGACGGGGAAGCCGGCACCGGGCTCGCCTTCCCAGTGCATCGTGATGCCCGGGTTGTGAACCTGGTGTCCGCCGGCGAAGAACAGGTGGGGACTGCCCCGCACGTCGTCGCGGTGCCGCTGGTAGTCCCGCATCATCGTGCCCCGGGCCTGCCCGGTGTCGAGGGCGTCGGCGAGGCGACTGCTGTCGACGCTGCGGCAGCGTCGGCGATGTCAAGAATCTCGTGGCGGAGGGAGATGCACCGGCTGTCGCGGAAGAACGCCATCCGTAGCGCGAGATCGATCTCCTCGGCGGCGGCGGCAGACTGTTCCTTGGCGGGTGGACGGCCCTCGTTGGGCAGCAGGGTGGTGACCGGCCAGGTGGATGACGATGCTGCCGAGGGCGACGTCCGGTTTGGCCGATGAGCGCGGCGGCCACACGTGAGAACGGTGCCGCTTTTTAGGAGTTTGAGGAGGGTCTTGATCCTCGTACCTCCGCATGGTGGTCGCCGGAACGGGAAGGTCAGGGCCGCCAGCGGGACTGACCGAGGAGGATGCGCCATGACGGACACACGGGGCACCGGGTCTGGTAGCGCCGGGCCGACGGGCCGCGGCGGCTTCGCAGTCGTGGAGATGTTCACCTCCCAGGGCTGCAACAGTTGCCCTCCGGCCGAGGACGTGTTGTCCGAGATCGACCGCGACGCCCGGGATCGGGGCGAGCCTGTCTACGCGCTCGGGTTCCACGTCGACTACTGGGACCACCTGGGCTGGGCCGACCCGTTCGGCGCCGAGGCGCACACCCTGCGTCAGGAGGCGTACGCGCGGGCGCTCGGCTCCCGGGGGCTGTACACCCCCCAGATGATCGTCAACGGCGTCGTTGAGTTCGTCGGATCCGACCGCCGGCAGGCTTCGTCTGCGATCAGCTCCGCCCTTTCGGAGGCGGCGGATACCACGCCGCTCGCGCTGTCCTTGCAGGATGCTCCCGAGGGCACGAGCGATGGACGCCGGGTCGTGGTGGAGTACCAGGCCGGGCGACTGCCACAGCCGGCGGCGTTCAACGTGGCGGTCGTGGAACGTGGCTTGGAGAACGAGGTACCCCGAGGCGAGAACGCCGGGCGGCGGCTTCGGCAGGACGGCGTGGTGCGCGCCTTCACGTCGATTCCAATGAACGTGGAGCGCGGGCGGGTCGACCTCGAGATGCCGCCAACTCTCGATCCTCGAAAGGCCTCGGTGGTCGGCTATGTCCAGAACGACGGCGACAAGGCCATTGTCGGGGCTGCGTCCGTCGATGTGGCGGCGCGACGACGGAGGTGACCTTGCTTTCGAGAGCCCGGATGGGAGGGCGAAGCGATGGCTGACACGACTGAGATGGCGGTTCTGGCCGGCGGTTGTTTTTGGGGGATGCAGGACCTTATCCGGAAACGCCCTGGCGTGCTCGCCACCAGGGTGGGATATACGGGCGGGGATGTGCCGAACGCGACGTACTACAACCATGGTTCCCATGCCGAGGCGATCGAGATCGCCTTCGACTCTGCCGAGGTGTCCTACCGGGACATCCTTGAGTTCTTCTTCCAGGTTCACGACCCGACCACGAAGGATCGCCAGGGCAACGACGTGGGAGTCAGCTACCGGTCAGCCATCTTCTACAAGGACGACCAGCAGCGGCAGGTCGCGGAGGACACGATTGCCGACGTCGACGCGTCGGGCCTGTGGCCGGGCAAGGTGGTCACCGAAGTTAGTCCTGCCGGCCCGTTTTGGGAGGCCGAGCCGGAACACTAGGACTACCTGGAGCGGAACCCCGGCGGATACACCTGCCACTTCGTTCGGCCTGACTGGAAGCTGCCCCGCCGAGGGGGGAACGCCGCGTAGTGGCCCCGGTCGTGCGGCCGGCTTACTCCCAGGTACCAGGAGCGATGTACGTATCGGTCTTCCTCAAGTAGGGCACGGCTCGCGTCCACTCGCTGAGGATCTTGGCGAACTCGTCATCGTCAGTAGCCCAGACCACGCCCGGCTCGACGGGGCTGGAGTCCCAGAGCGACTCGACCGCCACCAAGCTGAGCTGCTCGCGGACGTCGACGTTGAGACCGCTACTACCGACCCGCACGAGGGCGTCAATTTTCACCCGTCGCGTCGCCTGGGGTTCAAGTTCAGCCGCCGTTGACGATCAGGAGAAGTGCGTCTTCGGCCGGGTGAGTCGCTCCCCGTCGATGATCAGGTCGACCTTCTCGTTGTAGAAGGCGATCAGCCCGGCGATCGGCAGGAGCGCGGCGGTGGGGAAGCTGTACGACCAGGCCAGGTCCGGGTGGACCGTGCCGTCGACGCGCACGGACCAGTAGCGGCTGGTCCGGCCCTTGTACGGGCAGGAGGTCGTCGTCTCTGACGGCACGAGGTGCCCGAAGGCCACCTCGGTCCGGTTGAGGTAGTAGCGGGTCGGCAGACCGGTCTCGAAGACCAGCACCGGCGACGCCGATTCGGCCAGTACGACCCCGTCGAGTTCCACCCGTACGCGTCGGGTGGACCGCATTGCGTCCACCCGGGCATACGGATTCCGGGGGTGCACGAAGACCTCCTCGTCCTCCTCGAACCAGCTGTCCATGGCGGCCCACTCGAACCGGACGGTGTCGGCCAACCCGGGCAGCGCGTCGTCTCCGTACCACCGAGCGGACGAAGGACGAGTCGTCTCGCCGACCCGCTGCCCATGCACCCGCCCGGTCCCACACCGGACCCGCTCCGTGCGGTGCTCGTCGAACAGGAGGCTCCGGTTCACGTCGGCGGCCGGGATGTAGTACTGGGGGTAGAAGGACCACTCCCACACGTACTGCGCCCGCTTGGTGTCCAGCACCAGTTCGCCGGCGAGGTAGGCGCGGATCCGGCGGGGCACCGGCTCAACGCGGTCGTCCGGGCCGATCGCCTTCGGATAGTCCGGCACCCTGTCCTCCAGTTCAGCAACAGCCCGGTTCGGGGGGGTATTGGCTCAACGATCGGGAGGGCTTGGGTGTCTCGCCGATTCGGTGAGGCGCCAACCTGCACGAGTTCGTACAGCGTCAGCGTCTACCCATATGGCAACGCTCGGCCGGAGGCTCACGGTCAGCGTTCACGGCCTGGGCTATCGACGCAATGCCGCTCGGGTGCCCGGGTCGTGTCCGGCTGAGCCGAATGAGCCTTCATGATGAGAGTGCGGCCTACACCTCATCGTCCTAGCCGTGGGACAGGCGCGGAGACGCACCTATAAAGGTGGCCTGGGGTTACTCCGATCGGTTCGATGGTGGTGCGGAATCGATCGACGCTCCACTTGGGGAGTTGGGCAAGTCGCGGCTACGCCGGTGGGCGAGAGCCTCGGCGGGTGGGGCGCCGGCCTGTTGGAGGTTCAGCGGCGCTGGCGACGATGGCAGCCAGGGCGGCGGCGGAAAGCGCAGGTGCTTGCCGAGGAAGATGCAGGGGTTTTGGCGGCCGGCGCGCCGGCGCAGCCACGATTCCGGGATCCGCAGCCGGCGGTGACCAGGACTCCCCGGGCGGCGGCGAGTGCCGCCCGGTCCGGTGAACCCGATGGCACCGCGTGGCGGCCCCCACCCTGCCGGCACCACCATCCGCACATCGGGCACGCTCGCGCCCACAGTCCGCTGCGCTTCATCGGCCACCCGACCTTCTTCGAGTGGGAGGGGTAGTACGGCGAGCAGCGCTATGACGGCATGGATGAGCGCTATGACCTGATGGAGCATCCCTACCGATGCCCGCCCGTTCTGCCGTCCGAGCGATCGGCGCTGCAGCCGGTGCTCGGCGCCGTTTATCAGACGTACCAGCACGCCCTGAGCCCGATGTGGCCGGCGCTCGACCGCTCGATCACCGCCCGCTACGCGCTCCAGCTGGCGTGGTGCTGGGACGACGACCACGGAGTCGTCCGCCAAGACGACGAGGCCCGCGCTGTCGTCCGCTACAGCACGCCCAACCTCGACGATCGATTCTCCGACGCCGCCTCGTGCTACTACCCCGACCTCATCGTCCTTGCCGCGATCGACACCTATCGCACCGCCCTCGGGGCCGCCCCCGATCCCGCCTGGCAAGGGATGCCGCGATGTCGCGCTCACTTCCGGACCCCTGGTGGCCCTTCCCAAACACCGCTCTGATGAGCGAACGACCATACCTGCTCAAACTCGATGACCGGGGCCGCCTGCACGCCGACGACGGACCAGCCATCCAATGGCCCGACGGTCACCAAAGTGCGGGCGCGTAAAGGGACCCTCACCGGCACACCACGCCGCGAATCGGCACCAACGGACGCATGACCCAGAAACCCGCCATGATCGTTCCTTCATCCACGAGCACCTGAGTTATCCACAGATGACGCCGCGACGCTTGATGCCGCCAGCCGCGCCCTGCTGAAGTAACCCGGAGGGACGACGCCACGTCCCATCGATCCGTTGAAGGGCTAGAGAGCAGCCATGACCAGGGGCGGGCACGGCCGAACGCGCCGCACGGATACGCCGGCGCCACTCGATTACCTCGCCGCCGTCACTGGCCTCGTCGGCGCGGCGGCCGCTGTCATCGCGGCAGTCGCCGGGCTGCTGGCGGCCGCTGGGCCGATGGTGAAGCACTGATGCCCGCGGTGGAGGCCTGGCTGCTCGGCGGGCCCGCCGATGGCCGCATCACCCCCATCGAGGTCGACGAGGACGGGTCCCTTCCGCAGGCCATTCTCCTGCTGCAGGCCGGCGCCTACCTCGGCGCACGTGAGCATCCCAGTCCGCCTGTGCAGCACCGCTATCTCCGTTGCGACGGCGAGGGCCAGGGGGACCCGCCGACATTCCGGTACGACGGGCCCCTCCCTCACGGCCAGTGACCTCATCGAGGGCGGGCAATAAGGTGAAGGGCGGCCTTCGAACGCCTACCGCCGCACGAAGGCTCAGCTTGGCGAACTCGCCACCCCACACCCACCGATGATCGAACACTTGTACGATGCCGTGGTGGAGGACGTGGCGGGACGCTGGTGGAACGGCATCTGGGGGCGCTTGGGCCGCCGGGATGTTTGGCTGACCCTTGAGGTCCAGTGGAAGGTCGTCGCCCGCGCCGGAGACAGCGAGAACGGCCGGGTGCTGCGCTGGGAGTTCGACACCGAGGCGGACGCACTGGCGATGGTCAAGCGCCTCCTGGCCGTCGACGCGGGCGGCCAGTGGCGCAAGTAGGCTGGCGACAGCGCAGCGTCTCCGCCACAGCAGGCATAGTCCTCGGCGGGGCGTCCCGCGGGACGCGCCACCGACCCGGTGGGCTGTGTCAGGAGCTGCAGGTGTTGAGCATGCTCTGCAGGGCAGACTTCTCCGACGACTGCAGGGTGAGGCTCCAGTTGTACTTCACGGTGATCCACATCTTGCTGTAGGTGCACCGGTATGACGACAGGGACGGCTGCCAGGTGGAGGGGTCCTGGTCGCCCTTGGATTGGTTGACGTTGTCCGTCACCGCGATCAGTTGCGGGCGGCTCAGGTCGTTGGCGAAGCTCTGCCGGCGGCTGGTCGTCCAGGAGTTGGCGCCGGAGCGCCACGCCTCCGCGAGGGGAACGACGTGGTCGATGTCGACGTCGGAGGCCGCCGTCCAGGTCGCGCCGTCGTACGGGCTGTACCAGCGGCCGGAGGTGGCCGCGCAGGAGCTATTGACGACGACGGAGGTGCCGTCGCGCTTGAGGACCTGCTCGCGGGTGTTGCAGCTGCCACTGATGGTGATCCAGTGCGGGAACAGGTCACGCGAGTAGCCGCTGGTTGAGCCCTGCGCCGCCACGGTCAGGGCGTTGAGCTGCGACTGGGCCGTGGCCTTCGACGGGATCCCGGGAGGTGTGGCCGACGCGGGTTGCGCGCTGACGCCGGCCAGACCGGCGCCGGCGAGGGTGGCGAGGACGACTGCGGCGGCGTGGCGCGTGACGCGAAAACGGGCTGAGACTTGGGTTACCCGCATGGGGGCCTCCTGGGCGCTGGGTGGACGGCAACCGTCTCTGACGATCATGTCCATCGAAAGGCATGTTTGGAAAGGGGTGAGGAAGCGGCGACAAAACTTCGAAGCACTTCACTGGCGTGCGGACACGAGCTGGGGGACCCAGCCGGACCTCGTCTGCCTTTCATTTCGCATACCGCCATCGACCGTTCGGCATCTTCCAGCGCCACCCCCATACGCCCCTCAACCTTGAGAGAGGAGGTGGGCGAAATTCGAGTTCGATGTCGTCGGTCGGTCCTGCGGTGACTCCAGCCCGCCGGCTTGGCGGCACCACCGAAGGGCTGCGTCCGCCGCTCACGCCGATGCTGGCCAAGGCCGTCGACGCCGTCCCTGAGGCATCGGATCTGGCCTACGAGCCGAAGTGGGACGGCTGGCGGGCGCTGGCCTTCCGCCGGCCCGACGGCGTGTACCTGCAGTCCAGAGCCGGCCGGGACGTCACCACCTACTTTCCCGACATCACCCGAGCTGTCACCGAAGCCGTCGAGCCGGGTGCCGTCCTCGACGGCGAACTGGTGGTGTGGGAAGGCGAACGAACCAACTTCGCCCACGTGCAGCGACGAGTCACCGCCGGCGGCCAGCTTCCGGACATCGCCCGACGCCACCCCGCGCACTATGTCGTCTTCGACCTGCTCAGCGCCCCACCGGGCCGACCACTATTGGACCGGCCCCTGCACGAGCGACGTGCCCTGCTCACACAGCTACTCGCCGACGCACCCGCCCAACTCACCCTGTCACCACAGACCACCGACCTCGACCAGGCCGCCGAATGGTTGACCACCTGGACAGCCGCGGGCATCGAGGGCGTCGTGATCAAACGCCTCGACGGGCGCTACGAGCCGGGCCGCCGTGGCTGGCAGAAAGTCCGGGCCTACCGCACCACCGAAGCGATCATCGGCGGCGTCACCCCCAGCACCGACAACCCCGAGACCCTCCTGCTCGGCCGCTGCGACCAGCACGGACGACTGCGCTACACCGGCCGCACCAACCCCCTACGACCGGCACAACGCGCCGAACTGGCCGCCCTGCTCACGCCCCTCGACCCGGGGGCACACCCCTGGCCGCAACCCCTCCCCGCCGCGTGGACCGGACAACTCGACCGACCCCAACCACTCCCCTACAGGCCCGTTACACCCACCATCGTCGCGGAAATAGACGTCGACACCGCCTACGAACACCACCGGTGGCGACACCACGTCCGCTACCTACGCCCCCGACTCGATCTCACCGCCGCCGACGTACCGCCCGGCTGATTGCCAGCTTTGACGGTGCCCGCACCCCGTCCGGGGCGGGACGTCAGCTGTAGCAGTCGGACCCTCCCAAGCCTGGCGTGTCTGATGATCGCGGCGCTCCGCTCGGTCATCTGACCGGGGTTGTGATGCCGGTGCTGATGGGCAAAACGCCGCACCGGCCGCGCCCTCGGCTCGGCCACCGTGATTGGCGACTCCTCCCAAACCCTGCTGTGCACGTACCTGTCGGCGATCGTGCTCGTCCGCCTCGTCCTCAACGCCTGGCTCGACTGGTCCTGGGCGAACCCGGTCGCCGCACTGATCATCGCGGGGATCGCGATCCGAAGGCTGTGAGGCGTGGCGCGGTGAGCAGTGCGCGGACTGCGTCGTACTTGCCGGCAGCGGCGAGGCCGACGGCAGCTGCGGGTGCGAGGCGGGCTGCACTGACGCGTGTTGCGAAGGGGGACGGTGACGCGATGCCGCATGACTGACGGCTCTATCTTGTCTGAAGGGGTGCGCGGTCAGGACCTACTGGAACATCCTGTGGCTCATCGATTTATGTGCCCCTGATGTCAATCGTTGACACAGTAGTCGGGTGGGTGGCGGCGATGGGGAAGTGGCGTCGCGCGGCGCATTCCCGTCGGCTGGGCGGATCAAGGCCGCGACGCATGGCGGGGTGACGCGCCCGGAGCTCTTTCTGGATCTGGTATTCGTCTACGCCTTCATCAACGTCACCCAGCTCATGTCGGAACGCCCAGCTCTGGACGCGCTGCTTCAGGGAGGGTTGGTGGTGCTGCTGCTCTGGCGCAGTTGGATCGGCTACGCCTGGGTGGGAAACCTGGTGAGGCTTGACCGGGGCAGCCTGCCGGTCACCATATTCGCGGCGGCCACCGCGATTTTGCTCGCCGCCGTCGCCATCCCGGAGGTCTTCGTTGACCAGCCGGGCGGGCTATCCGGACCCCTCGTTTTCGTCGTCGGCTTCTTGGCGGCTCGCGTCGGGTCCCTATTGATCATCTCTCGCGAGCAACGAGGCTCGGCAAAGTCGTCCGCTCCAGCCAGGCGCGCGTGGCTCCCGCTGGCCGGCAGCGCCCCACTGCTGCTGTGCGCGGTCCTGCTGCCCCACCACCTACCACCGGGCCGGAATGCGGAAGCGCTTCAACTTCTGCTCTTCGCGGTCGCGATCGTCATCGACTACGCGGGCCTGCGCGCGCCAGGTACCGGTAGTTGGCAGCTGACATCGGTGCGACACTGGGCGGAGCGACACAACCTGATCATGCTCATCGCCTTAGGCGAGACGATCATCTCGATCGGCACGAGTCGCGGCCTCACCGGCAACCATCCGATCACCTGGTCCGTGCTCGGCGGGTCGGTGCTCGGTCTTGTCGTCGTGGCGTTCCTGTGGTGGGCGTACTTCGACATCGCAGCACCCAGCGGTGAGCAGGTATTGCAGTCCACCTCACATCACGCGCGGTCCCGCCTCGCCCGCGACGCCTACTCACTTTTGCACCTGCCGATGATCGGTGGGCTCATCCTGGTCGCGTTCGGGCTCAAGAAGGCGCTGAGCGCAGGCCCGGTCGGCCACCTCGAACGGTGGGATGTGACCGACCTGGCATCTCTTTACGGTGGTGTGGTCCTGTACCTACTGGGGCTGGTGGCGTTCGAATGGCGCATCGTCCGACGGGTCGGCCGCGGTCCGGTACTCGGCCTTGTCCTCGTCGCGCTGCTGGTCGCGCCTGCCCGTCACCTGACAGCTCCGGGATCCCTCGCGCTCCTCGCTGGCGCCCTGGTCTGCGTGGTGCTCGCCCATGTGACGCTGCTGCGGCGGCGCCACCGCCAACTACACCGCGCTATCGCGGTAACGGCCGGTCAGGAGGTCGATGCCACCCCGGAGGAACTATTCCTGGATCTGGTCTTCGTGTATGCGTTCATCCAAGTCACCGTGCTGATGACCCGGCACCCTTCGATGATCGGAGTGCTCCAGGGACTAGCTGTCCTGGCGCTGCTGTGGTGGTCCTGGGTCAACTACACCTGGTTCACCACGACTATCCGCAGCGCAGGAAACCTGCTGCGGCTGGTCGTCCTCGCCGCGGTGGCCCTGATCCTGATGCTGGGCATCGCCACGCCACAGACGTTCAGCTATGTATCCGCAGGGCTGCCCGGGCCGCTGATCGTCGTCACCTCGTATGCGGCGGTGCGCCTCCTGCATCTGGTGTCGTTCTGGCTGGCGGTCCGGCGCGACACCACTTTTCGCGCCCCCGTTGTCAGGGCGGCCGGACCGACCGGGGTGGGAATAGTCCTGCTGCTCTGCGCGGTGGTGCCCGCCCAGGCCACTGGTGATCCGCTCACCCCGTTCACCACATTCTGCTGGGCCGCCGCCATTCTCATTGACGTGGGCGGCGGCTACCTCATCCGATCCCGAAACTGGTGGTTGCATTCCGTCAGTCGATGGATGGGTCGCTACAACCTGATAATCCTCATCGCGCTCGGCCAAGCGGTCATCTCCACCGGAACGGCCATCGGCAATCCGCCCATCTCGATTGCCAGCCTCGGCGCCGTCGCACTCAGCGCCGGACTGCTCTTCGCATTGTGGTGGACCTACGTGGGCACCGACGTCGTCATCGGCCAACGATTCGCCGAACTCGCCACCAGCCGCCAACGCGGCGCCCTGGCCCGAGATGCCTACGCGTACCTTCACCTGTTCCTCGTCGTCGGCCTCGTGCTGGTCGCCTTCGGGCTGCGCACGACCTTGCCGCATCCGACGCAGCATTCAGGTGCCGTGGTGATGATGGGGCAGGCCACACTGGTGTGCGGAATCATTGTCTACCTACTCGCCGATCACCTCATATGGCGGCGCGCCCGCCGCCCAGTGGGTCGCCGGCGGGCAGTGAGTCTGGTAGTCGCCGCGCTGTCGCCGGTGACGATACTAATGCCAATATTGTGGGCGTTGGTCGCGCTCACATTGGCGCTGCTCGCCGCTCACGTGCTCGGGCGTTCGGTCACCCCGCCACTGGACACGGTACTCAGCGACAGGCCATGACGTGGCATGCGAGACAGGCCCCGTCCCAGGGCCCCGGCAAAGTCGTCAGGTGATGCCGAGTAGGGCCAGTGGTCGGTTGCTGTCGCGGGCGTGGTGGCGGGTGGCGGCGGCGATGTTGGTGACGCCGGCGGTGCGTAGTGCTCCGATGGCGGCGTTGCGTAGGGCGGCCATGACCTGGGGTCCGGTGCCGGTGCGGATCTGGGATCGGTCTTCGTCGTAGGTGACGTCTCGTACCCGTGCGCCGTGAGGCGCTGCTGTTTCGAGTGGAGGTGGGAGACCTTCACCGCTGACCCTGTCGCAGCAGGGCGGTGGAGCTGAGGGCAGCCTGA
>NZ_JBIALB010000039.1:0-24486 GCF_042872965.1 Micromonospora sp. NPDC005087
CGTCATGTATAGATGATCACGGCTCGGACAGGCAGGGGCCGGCAGGGCATCAACAGCGTGTATCAGATCAAAGTCGCACGAGATGCCCTCTTAGATCTCGACCTCGGGCAGCGGGAGCACCTCAGTGTCCCGTCAGACGGCTCCGGGTGATCGGTCGGCGGTAGGCTGCGACGTGGAGTCCTGCACGAGCTTCATCGACACGAGTTCGGTGAAGCCGGCGCGTCGCGCGAAGCGCACTTTCCGACGCTTGTACACCGTGAAGCCGAGCTTGGCGTAGAGGCCGAGGGCGGGTGCGTTGGTGTCCTTGATGTCCTCGAGCACGTACTCGCGATACCCGGGCAACTCCAGCAGGTGACGCAGCAACGCGGTCGCGACGCCGCGACCCTGATAAGCCGGCTCGGTGGCGACGAACCCGATCTCGGCGAGCCCGGGCCGGGCGTCGTCGGAGGGGCACATGAACCATCTCCGGATCACCACGTAGCCGAGCAGCCCGCGCGCCAGCCCGAGATGACGCCGGATCTCCCGCCAGCGCGGCGCGAACAGCGTCTGGTCGCTCTCGGTGAGCGAGGCGAGGCCGGCGGGCTCCCCGTCCACGAGCGCGATGTAGAACCGTTCGAGCAGCAGCATGTGCTCGAACGCGTCGGCCAACTTCCCGGTGTCGCGCGAGAACGCGACGAAGTCCGCTGCGAAGCTGCGCACGTAGACCTCGGTGATGCGGCGCCGGTATCCCTCGCCGAGTTCGTCTCCCCACTCGACCACGACCATCGTCTCGACCATCCCCGTCCACTCCACGTGTCACGCACCCGTACGGGTTCGACCATATCCAGCGGCACGCACGCTGAAGCGCGCCCGAGGTTTGATATCGCGACCAATCTGGGCGGACAGACGCACGCTCATCGGCACGTCCGGACGCCGGCGACCGGCGCCGACCTCACCCTCGGTGACGAGGGCTTCGCGGCAGTTGAGTACGCCCGGCGGTGGCGCTCTTCGGCCAACCGGGAAACCCGTGGCCCGAGGTTTACTTGACCCTCGACCCGGTCGAGGGCTCACTCTGCATGGGTGACGTCCGGAGAACGCGACAAGCGAACAGACCCGCTCTTGATTAGCCTGGAATTGCTGCAGCCGATACTGCGGGCCGGCTGGGGAGCGGATACCTGCGACCCGCATGATATGCAGGACTGGCATCCAGACAACGCAGCCCGTGGTCAATGCGGAGCGACCGCACTGATCATTCAGGACCTGCTCGGCGGAGAACTGATCCTCGGTGAAGTCTTCGCCAGAGACGCCAAGGTCGGCTACCACTATTGGAATCGGTTACCCGACGGCCGCGACGTCGACCTCACCGCTGATCAGTTCTACCTGCAGGAAGTCGTTGTCGGCGGTCAGGTGCAGCAGCGCCCGCCCGGCCCTCCCCGGCGATGTCGCCAGCAGTACGAGATCTTGCGGCATCGTGTCCTCGCCACCCTGTACGGCAGCACGGCAGAGGAACCCGCGTAGCGGTGACAGTCGACCAACAGCCACGCGCACGGTCGGCGGCAGAAGCGGATACCTTCGCCGATTTCAGATCTTGCGTTCGGCTCCTGCGCTGCCACGCCGCCGACATGCAGGCCTCGGCCTCGGCCTCGGAACCGAGGATCCGGTAGGCCGACCCGAAGATCGCAGGTCGATGCGATTCCCAGTGGGTCTCCGCCAACGTGCCGGTCAGTTCCACTCCCGAACTCCTGCATGCTCGGATCAGTGCCTTCCACGCTTTGGTATACACATGCGACGCTTCGTGGAAGGGAACCGCCGTGGGTTACGAGACCACGTTCACCGGCCAGGTGACGATCACTCCTCCGCTGAACCAGCACGAGATCGACTACCTGCTGGCGTTCGCCGAGACCAGGCACGAACCCCGGTCCACCGGCCCCTACGCCCTCGGCTACGGCGACGAGATCGAGGACGCCAGGGATCCAGACCCGCGCAAGCCCGGGTACTGGTGCAAGTGGGCGCCGACCGCCGACGGCACCGCGATCGCCTGGAACGAGAACGAGAAGTTCTACGATGCCGAATTCTGGATGGGGTACCTGGTGCACACGTTCCTGGAGCAGGACGCCACCGTCGCGCGCGAGCGGGTCGACCCGGTGCCCGGCCGGGTGTATCCGCCCGCGCTGGACAGGTTCACCTTCGGCCACGTCGTCGACGGCGTCATCGAGGCCGAGGGCGAGTGGCCCGACGACCGCTGGCGTATCGAGGTGCGCGCCAACGCCGTCTACGTGGTCCGGCTGCTGACCGAACCGGACCACGCCGAGTACCCCCGCGCCCACCGCGACGACTGGACCGACGAGCAGCGGGCCGACTTCGCGGCGCGGACCCGGCACAATTTCGTGTACCTGGTGCGGGACGGGCGGTTGCACGAGGTGGGCCCGGCGGACGGGACGTCGTTCGACCCGATCCCGGCCGACGTGGACTGAGCGCGGGCCCGGGGCGTCCGCGTGGGCAGGGCAGGGTTGCCTCGGCTGGTCAACGATGAACAGCTCGCCATGCTGCGGGTTCCGCAAGACCGCCGCCGATCGCTCGGTGAGGACCGCACTCGAATGATTCCCAGCCGCGCCAGCTGCTGTTGAAGACCGAGCGTCAGGGCGCCTCGAGGCCCAGCGCGCACGGTCGGCGGCAGATGCGGATGCGCGGCGGCAGCTCGCGCTGGACGTGGCGCGTTGTGCTGCTCGGCACCACCCCGCGCACCGTCGACAGCGACCCCACCAACGGTGTGGTACGCAAAATGGGGCGGCACGGTCCTGGACGCCGACGTCGAGGCTCTGCGCCAGGAGGTGGCCGTCTCTCACGACCGAATCATGGCTGAAGCGGGCAGCTGCGGCGGGCCGGGCCGGGCCCTCCCACCCGGCCCGCTCCAAGAGCGGAAATTCCGGTATAACGAGCATGCTGTTCCGCCAGCCGATATCGCCCCCTGGGAGTGCCTATGACGACGCAGTTGCGTGACCGTCTCGACGAGATACTCCAAGCTGGCCAGCTCGGCGGTCTGCACGCCGTCGCGGCGGTTCGCGGTGGTCAAACCTTGCTGGAGTACTACGGGGCCGGCGAGGACTACGCCTGGGGCGACTCGCTGGGCGTCGTCGAGTTCGGGCCCGAGACGCTGCACGACATCCGGTCCGTCACCAAGAGCGCGACCGTGCTGTTGTACGGCATCGCGCTCGGCGAAGGGCTGGTTCCGCCGCCGGCGGAACCGCTCCTGCGGCTGTTCCCGCAGTACCCCGACCTGGCGGTCGACCCTCAGCGTGCCCAGCTCACCGTCGAGCACGCGCTGACGATGTCGTTGGGCGTGGAATGGCGCGAAGATCTCCCGTACAGCAGCCCGGCGAACGCCGAGATCGCGATGGAGCTGGCGCCGGACCGGTACAGGTACATTCTGGAGCGGCCGATCCTCGAGCCGCCCGGCACCCGATGGACCTACTGCGGCGGTGCCACGGCTCTGCTCGGCCGGCTGATCGCCGACGGCACCGGGCAGTCGCTGCCGCAGTACGCGCAGGCCGTGTTGTTCGCGCCGCTGGGTATCGGCAGCTTCGAGTGGATGACCGGCGCGGACGGAGTGGCCTCCGCCGCGTCCGGGCTGCGACTCGCGCCCCCCGACTTGGCCAGGATCGGCGAACTGGTGCTGACCGAGGGAATCTGGGACGGCCAGCAGATCGTCTCCACCGACTGGATCCGCGCGATGCTCCAGCCACGCCTGCAGACCGGCTGGGGTGCGCAGTACGGCTACCAGTGGTACATCGAATCCATCGAGGGCCATCGGCTGGTGGCCGGCATGGGCAACGGCGGCCAGCGCCTTTTCGTCCTGCCCGACATGGACCTCACCGTGGCCGTCACCGCCGGCAACTACGACGACCCCGACCAGTGGCGGACCCCGCTCACGGTGCTGGAACGGGTCATCCTCCCTGCAACGGCCTGACGGCGCGGCGTCCGCCGGGTCAGCCCCGTCGGCAGGGCACACGTCTGGGCCGGAACCACCTCGCGCGTGCGGTTGGGACAGTTTCTGCGTCGCCAGAAGCGCACCCGCGGCACGGCGCCCGATCGACATCCGGTCATCGGCAAATCCGTGCGTTGAGGGCGACGTGGCCGTGTTTTGCGGTGGCCGGCCGACCAGGTCGCCGGCTGTTCAACTTACCGCTTGTCGGCGTACTCGTTGATGTGGCTGGCTGAATGGAACGGTGATCCGGAACTGTTCCGTTGAGGATCATCTTAGGTTCATGATCGACGGGGGAGGTGGGATCAGCGGGTGAGGCCTCGGAGCTTGTCCGGGTTGCCCTGCATGCGTACGCCGGTGATCCGCTCGCCGTCGAAGTCGAGGCAGATCGCCCCGGCCGGTTGCCCGTCGGCCAGGCCCAGGATGCCCGGCCCGCCGTTGATCTCGGTGATCACGAGCCGTGTGTTCTGCGTCTCCGGCTTGGCGAAGACCCCGAGCAGCCAGCGGGCGACGTTGTCGGCGCCTTCCAGCGGCCGGCGGGCCGCGGTCACCTTGCCACCGCCGTCCGACCAGCAGATCACCTCGGGCGCCAGGAGTTCCATCATCGCGTTCAGGTCGCCTCCGGCACAGGCCTTGCGGAACCGGTCCACTGCTTCTCGGCGTACGCCTTGGTCGACGTCGAAGCGAGGCCGGCGGGCCGCGACGTGCGCCCGCGCCCGGACCGCGGTCTGCCGCACCGCGACCTCGGACCTGTCCAGAATGGATGCGATCTCGGCGTGGTTGTAGCCGAAAACGTCGTGGAGCAGGAAGATCGCGCGTTCGGCGGGGGTGAGCGTCTCCAGGACGACGAGCATCGCCATCGAGATCGACTCGGCCATCTCGGCCTCCTGGCCCGCGTCGGGCGCGGTGAGCACCGGCTCGGGCAGCCACGGCCCGACATACGTCTCGCGGCGGGCGCGGGCCGAGGTGAGTTGGTTGAGCGAGAGGTTGGTGATGGTCTTGACCAGGTACGCCCGGGGGTTCGCGAGTTGGCCGCCGTCGACGTCGCGGCACCGCAGCCAGGCCTCCTGCAGGATGTCCTCGGCATCGGCGACGCTCCCCGTCATCCGGTACGCGACGTCGAAGAGCAGCCGCCGATGCTGAGCGAAGACCTGGCTATCGATCATGGGAACAGGCTAGACGTGACCGAGCGCCTGCGCCCGCAGCCCGTCCAGCACCGTCGCGTACGCGGGCTGCCACCCGAGCTCGCGGCGGGCCTTCTCGCTCGAGACTCGCATGGTGACGCCGAGCATCAGGTGCATGTAGGGCGCGACCGCCATCATCCACGTGGGCACGGTGAACGGCTTGGGTGTGCCGAAGGTCTCGGCGATCGCCCGGATCATCTCCCCGAAGCCCATGTGGTCATCGACGACGTTGTACGCCTCACCGGGCCGGCCGCGATCGATCGCCGCGACGACGGCGGCGGCCGCGTCGGCCAGGTGCGTCCACGGCGAGATGTGACCGTGGTCGTTGAACGCCGGCAGTTGTCGCTTCCGCAGCATGTGCACCATCGTCTCGGTGCCCCCCGGCCCGTAGAAGAAGCCGAATCGCAGTGAGATCGCCTCCAGCCCCGACTCCCGGGGCAAGCGCTCCTTCTCCCGCATGCCCTCCAGGTGCCGGTTGATGTTCGGGTCCGTCACGGACGCCCCGAACTCGTCGGCCTCGGTCAGAACGCGGTCGCCGAAGTCGCGGTAGCCGTAGCCGACGGCGACGTTCTCGCCGATGAAGCGGCGTACGCCCGCAAGTTTGGCCGCCTCGATCAGGTTTGCGGTCCCGGTGACCCGCAGGTCGTCGGTGCCGAACATGCCCTTGTGCGTCATCGGCGGCTTGCGCAACGCGGTCGCGGCGTGCACCACGACGTCGGCCTTGATCCCCTCGAACGCCCGCAGCAGTCCGTCGCGGTCGAGCAGGTCGGCGCGGATCTCGTTGCCCTCGCCGCGGCCCACGCCTAGCACGGTGTGCCCGGCGTCGGTCAGCGCCTCGCGGATGTGCCGGCCGAAAACACCACTGGCTCCGGCCACGATCACACTCTGGTTCTTCATCTCCGTCATGGCCATGGGACAAGGCGGCCTTCCGATCCGTGACATACCCGGGCGTGACCCCGGTCACTCGAGTCCTCCACTCCGGGCCTTGAATTCCAACAGTGAGAGGATCTTGTGGCAGCTCGATAGTCGTCTCGGTGCCGAGTTGGCGATGCAGGCTTGAAAACGCCCACGGGAAAGCTGTGGCGACGCCTCAGTCGGTGCACCTCTCATCGGCATGATCGAGTGCACTGTCATCGGCAGATGCGTGTGTCTGATCTTCGGCGAGGGGCAACGATCGGCGTGATCCGTTGGGTAGAGGTCGTCATCGTCGTGGCCGCCCTTTATGAAAGTCCACATTAACGTCCTTGCACAAAGGGCTACGGCGTCAACAGCGGCTCCACGAACATCACCGACTGCCCGCGGGAGCCGACGGCGGGTAACCGCTCGATCGCGCCGTCGCGCACCGACAGCCGTACTCCGCTCGCGGGTTCGCGCGGGAAGTGCCAGGGGTGGTAGCCGAAGAGCACGTGTTCGGTGTCCTCCCAGATCGGCTCTCGATACGTCCCCTGTGGGGACCGCCGGCGGTCCCCAGGCAACCACCACACCTGCGGCTGCACCGTAGCTCCCGGCTCGACCGGGAACAGCGTGAGCGCCGGCGGGTTGGAGCGCACCGTCCACAACCGGTCACCGCCGGGCGCGAGCCGGGCCATCTGGTCGACCGGCACCGTCACCGTCGTCCCGTCTGGCCAAACTACGGTGATCCCCTCCACCTTCCGCGCGCTGCCGGTGCCGGTGAGCGGGTCGATCTGCTGCACCGGGTGCGCGTACCGCTCCGGGTCGGTGCCGGGTGTCCAACGCATTGTGGCCCACTGGGCCTGGTGGTCGGCGAAGAAGACCGTGCCGCGGTACGCCCCGACGAGGCTGATCCCCCGGTCGTCTGGCCATGGCATGGTCTCCACCGGGCCGCCGCCCAGGTCGATCACCCGCAGCTGGTACCGCGACACCCGCCGGCGGTGCTCGCTGTCGACCACCGCCACCCGCCGGCCGTCGCCCAGCAGCATCACGCCCGGCATCCGCACCTCGTCGATCTCGGTCACCTCGCCGGCCGCGGAGACCAACCGGGCCGGGTGCCCGTGGCTCACCACAAGCACGCCCTGCCTGGTTTGGAGTGCCCGGCTCCAGCGCGCGGCTTCGAGCCGGGCCAGGTCCACCCGCGCGCCGTCGCGCCACCCGACCAGGGTGCCGTTCGCCTCGATCACGCCGGCCCGCGGCGGCGCACCGAACGGCGGGCCGGGCGGCTCCTCCCGGTTGCGCTGCGGGAACCTCACGAACATCCCGCGGCCGTCCGCCGCGTCGCCCGCCACCCGCGCCATCGCACCCAGCATGAAGCTTCTGGTCGACGGGCCGTCCGAGTTCGGCGCCGGACCGGACAGCATCGGCGCGGCGACCGACATCCTGGTCGGTGTAACGGGCGCGGCCGGCGCGGTTGGGACGTCCGGTACGGTTGGGGTGACCGGCGCGGTCGGGGGGGCCGACGCCGGGCTCGGCCGGCGTCCCAGCCACAGCCGCAGCGGCTCCCCGCCGTCGACGTGCAGCAGGCCCGTCCGCTCCGCGAAGGCCAGCCCGTCGCGCAGCTCTGCCTCGCTCACCAGCAGCCGTTCGGCCAGCTCGGCGGCTGTGGTCTCCAGCGGTGCCCGGGATGCCCACCTCAACACCGCCTCGAGATCCTCGGCCAGCGGGCCGTACCGGCTGCGGGCGTCCTGCAGCCGGACGGACCGGACCCGGTCGGGCGGCAACGACAGCACCGTGTCCACCCGGGCCGGCCGCCCGGCGCGGTAGCCGTCCGGGCCCTCGCGAACCAGGATGCCGGCGGCGGCCAGCAGCGGCAGCAGGTCACGCTTGCGGCGCACCGGCGGCACGCCCAGCTCGGCAGCGATTTCGTCAAGCCGGCGCTGCTGCCCGGCCAGCCGAGCCACCACCTCCGCGCGCTGGGCGGCGTTGCGCTCATCGAGGTCGGCGTGGCCGGTGGTCAACGGCTCCCGAGGCGGTTGCCACAGCGGCGCGTCGAGCCATCCCGGCGGGCGCGAGTGCGTCCGGCCCCAGTCGTCGATGTGCTCCACGGTCACCGGCCCGGCGTGCTCACGGGCCGCGGCGTTGACAATGCCGGCCAGTTCCATCGGCTCGTACTGCAGCTCGGACTGCCAGCCGTCGTAGCCCGGACCGACGGCCGGCCGGCCGCGAGCCAGCCAGACCGGCGGCTCAGGTGCCGGATCCGGCCAGAAGCGCAGCAACCAGCGATCCCCGAACCCGTCCTCGGTGTCGCCCCGCCGGCGCGCCACCCGGACCCGGTAGCAGCCACCGCCACCCAGCTCGAGGTCGGCCGGACCGGCGCCGCCGGTCAGGACGGTCAGCGACAGACCCCCGGAGCTCGCACGGTAGGGAGTCTCCAGCACGTCGTCGAAGCCTGCGTGGTCAGCTGGCGGCGGGCCGTCGTGCAGCTCCAAACGCACCATGTGGTGGCCGTCGCCGGCCTGACACAGGATCCAGCCGGCGCCAGCTCCGGCGAACGTGCCGGTCGGCTCGTCTTCACGGTCACGCCCGCGCGGCAACTCCGGATCGTCGCCCGGCTCCCCCGGGTCGTCCGGGTCCCGCAGGACGACGAGTCCATATTCGGGAGAGTAATCGTCGTGCTCGAACGCCCGTACGACGGCCACGGCGGTCAACCTAGCAAATCCGGCCGTGACCGTAAGGCGGCAGCCGGGGCAGCGACAAGCGCGTCAGGCCAACCAGTCGTGAGAACCGCCCCGTCGGCCCCGACGGTCCACAGCACCGGAGCCACCAGCGCGCGCTGAAGCGGCGACTGTCCAACGTCGTCTACGCCCAGATGGTCGCCGACCAGAAACGACGGCAGGCGGCGGATCCGGGAGGGCACTCGGGGACGACTCTGCAATCCAGCGTGACCGACCTGACCCCGGACATCGGCCCTTCGGACAAGCCACTTCCCGGACCCGCCATCAACCACCCTAAACCCCTGGTTCGAGCGGCGCCTTGACATAAGTGCCATAAGTGGATGGCCAGCTCGCCCGCTGGTACGCGGTACCGGCGGGCGAGCTGACGCCTACCGGCCTGGCAATGTCAACGCGTAGGTCAGCCCGCGCCGTACCCAGGTGACCAGGTCCGAACGTGTGGCACAGGCCTGCTCGGCCACTGTGATCCAGCCCCGCAAGGGTCGGCTGCGCATCACCATTGTGGCGGTACCGGGTTCGGCGAGCATCATCTCGTGGTCGGCTCGGGCGATCCGCACCATCAGGCCTCCGCCGTTGAGTGCGACGACGGCCATGTGGCCGTGCACCAGCCAGGCGAGCCCGCCGAACATCCGCTTCTCGGTAACGCCCGACTGGTCAGCGAGGGCCTCCCGCACCCGGACGGCCAGTTGGTCATCGAACGCCATCACCGGCCTGCCGGCGTTGGAACTCTTCGAACGGCAGACGGTCGAAGATGAACCGGTTGTGGACGATCTTTCCGTCCCGGACCGTGACGCACTCGGCCGCCGGTGCGCTTTTGGCCGGGATCGTTTCGGTGTCGTACATGAGCAGGGCTGTGCTGTCGTCCCCGAATGCGGCGATCATCTCCGCGCTGATCAGGAACTGTTCCGCGAACGGCCTGAGAAACTCGCGGTAGGCGTGGATGCCGGCGAGTCGCCCGGGAGGGGCATCGAGCACGACGTCGTCCGCGATGTAGGTCATCGCCGTTTCGAGGTTCTTGCCGGTCCACGCGCGATGATGAGCTAAGGCGATCTGCAATGCTGGGCTGGTCATGATCTCTCCTTCGGTGTCGCCCGTTACGACACCCCCGAGCCGGGAAACGGAACGGCTGTGGCACAGGTCACGTTCGAGGAGCTGGTGGCAGAGCACCGGCGCGAGTTGCTGGTGCACTGCTACCGCCTGCTGGGCTCGGTGACCGATGCGGAGGACGTGCTGCAGGAGGCGCTGCTGGCGGCTTGGCGCGGCCTGGACGGATTCGAGGGCCGCTCATCGCTGCGGTCGTGGCTCTACCGGATCGCTACCAACCGCTGCCTCAACGCGCTGCGGGATCGGGGCCGACGGATACCGTCCGAGCCCCAGCCACCGTTTCAGCCGCCGGAGCCCAGCCGCCGCACTCACGTGACCTGGCTGCAGCCCTACCCGGACGCGCTGCTGGAGCACGTGCCCGACGCCGACCGCGGCCCGGAGGCTCGCTACGCCGCGCGGGAGGAGATCGAGTTGGCGTTCATCGCGGCGTTGCAGCGCCTCACACCGCGGCAGGCCGCCGTGCTGGTGCTCTGCGACGTGCTCGGGTACCCGCTCGGTGAGGTCGCGCCGATGCTGGACACCACACCGACCGCGATCAAAGGTCTGCTGCAGCGGGCACGCGGCGCGATCGAACGTCACCGCGACCCCGCCCGTGAGGCGCCGCCCGCGCCTGGATCGGCGCGCGAACGTCAGGTGGTCGAGCGCTTCGCCGAGGCCTTCGCAGGTAACCATTTCGACACCCTGGTCAGTCTGCTCACCGACGAGGCATGGCTAGCCATGCCGCCCGCCCCGCACGAATACCACGGCGTGGCCGCCATCATCTCGTTCCTGCGGACCAGCGCCGCTTGGCGCGTCAGCCAAAGGCTAAGAATCCGGCTGCGCCCTACTCGCATGAACGGGCAACCTGCGTTTGTCTCGCACCTCGTCGGGGACGGCACCGAGCGACCCGGCGGGCTGGTGGTGCTCACCCTGGCCGGCGACCGCCTGAGCGGCATGACCCTGTTCCTTCACGGCATCTGAGCCCAGTGCCCTGGCGACTGCTCGACGGCTACGGCTACCGCCTCGCCGAGATCCCGAAGGCTCGAACGGGCTGCCACGGTGCCAGTTGAGGCACCATGCCGTCAAGATCGGATGCGCTGATCTCGGCACGACCGGACGGCGCCTGGCTCAAGCGATCGTGACGCTCTGCAGCTCACGGTCCGCGGCAGAAGAGGATGCCGACCTTGTCAGCTGCGAACTCGGTTGGTGTGAAACTTTGGCGAGGAGCAGACCATCGACACCTCCGACACGATCACCCTATGGAGGCCCACCGGGCAGGCCGAACTCGACCTCGTGGCGGAGTCCAGGTGGCGGGCTTGGCCACCACGCCTGCCGGATCAGCCAATCTTCTACCCCGTGCTTAACCGCTGGTACGCCACGAAGATCGCCCGCGAGTGGAACGTCCCCGCCGAAGGTGTCGGCTACGTAACCCGGTTCAACGTCCAGCGTTCCTACCTGGACCGTTACGAGGCTCACCAGGCCGGTGGCCGCGACGTGCTGGAGTACTGGATCCCCGCCGCAGAGCTTGCCGATCTCAACGCCCACATCGTCGGCGCGATCACCGAAGAAGCCGATTACCGCGGCCCAGTAAACGACCAGGAGTTCACCGACGCCGACAAGGCCCTAGGTCAAGCTCTGCCTGCCGCGTGGCGAACCTACCTCCAAGGTGAGTCGTGGCTTCGACGAGGCTGGATGACCAGCGGAACCTACGTGTGGCTCAAGTCGCCACGCGAAATGCTCGAGCTGCATGACGCCTGGGACGAAGCCACCGATGCGCACCCCGGCATCGCGATCATCGGCGGTGACGGCTCCCATGAACAGCTTGTACTCGACCTGTGCAGTGACCCTGCACCGGTGCTGCTCGTCGACATCACAAGCAGCGGGTGGGACAGCGCCATCAGACAAGCCGACAATGTCGGCGAGCTCATCGACCGCATCGAGGCGGGTACCTTCGCGTTCGACTTCGACGATTAGTAGACATCGGCGAGCATGGTCGAACCCTCACCTCGCGGCCAGAGCACTCACCTCGGCAGAGAGTCGAGCAGCATCGGCTGGGGCGCGCGGTCGGCGGCAGAAGCGGACGTTTATCGGTTCCTCATGGTCAGTACGGCGTCTGTGCTCGATGCGCGCGTCGATGCCCGTCGGGACGTCCATCCTGGGCCTGGCTCGGCCCCGCAGCTTATTAGCGGCGGCGTCTGCGAGCGGGGCATCGCGCTACTTCCGCCACCGCGTCGTCAACCACATCGGCTTCGTCGTCGCCGGCGTGGCCCGCGACCAGGCCGGCGTCCACGCGGCGCGGTTCCGCTCGGGCGAGCGCCCCAGCGTTGTTCTGGATGGACGTGGTCGGGGTGGGGACCGGGCCAGCGGATGGTGTCGACCCAGTCGTACGGCGGTTGCCAGGTGACGGTTCGTTGACGCGCGGACGCCGCGGCAGGGGCTCGGCCTTGCCCCGCGCGTTCGGAGCTGCGATTCCGGCTTCGTCCGCGAAGGTCACGGCCACGCACGCCACGGCCGAGCAGGCACCCACTCGGCCGACTTCGTCCCCGACGGGATCCTCGACCGGTTGTGTCTGCTCGGCCGGGTCGTCTAGCCCGATCTTGCCCTCGGCCACCAATTGCAGCACCAGGGTCGCGGTGAAGGTCTTGGTGTTGCTGCCGATCCGGAACCGCCCGTTCGTCAGCGGCTTCGCGGCCTCGCCCAGCTTGCGTACCCCGGCGCTGCCGACCCACTCGCCCCGCTCATCGTGCACGCGCAGCTGCACCGCGGCGAAACCGGAATCGACGATCTCCTGGATGGCCTTCTGCAGCTCCGGGCGATCCTGCCCAGCAGCGGCCACTGCGGTGTCGTCGACCGGCAGCATGCCGGTCTCCTGCTAGGGCTGGGGCGTCCTCTCCCGTGATCTCACCCAGGCGGTGAAGGCCTCGATCGCGTCGATGACCGCTTCGAAGCGGAGCGAGTGGAACAGATCGAAGGCGTGGTTGCCGCCGCGCAGCTCGGCGTAGACGACGGCGTTGGTGGAGGTACGGCGGAGCTGGTCGGCGAAATGCCGGGCATCTGCCACAGGCACCAGCGGGTCCAGGTCGCCGTGCGCCACCAAGAACGGCGGTGCGTCCGCGGTGATGTGGGCCAGCGGCGAGGACTCTGGTCCCTGGCCGAAGTAGCCGCCGTACCAGCCGTTCAGGTAGATGGCGCCGGTAACGTAGGTGTCGGCGTCCTCGAAGCCCGGTTGGAAGGCGGGGTCGTTTGGGGTGAGCGCGGCCAGCGCTGCCATGTGCCCGCCCGCCGAGCTGCCCGCGACGAACAGCGTCGCCGGATCGGCCCCGTACTCGTGAGCGTGTTCCCGCACCCAGGCGATCACCTTCTTGAGGTCGATCAGGTGGTCGGGGTGCTGGGCTTGTGGCCTCAGCCGGTAGTTGGCGCTGATGCACACCCAGCCCCGGCTGGCCAGGTGGTAGAGCAGCGGCAGCGACTGGCTGTTCTTGTGGCCCCCGGAGTATCCGCCTCCGTGCAGGTGGATCAGTACGGGCGCGCCTTCGGGCCGTGACCGGTGGTGGTAGACGTCGAGCAGGTTTCTGCGACCTGCGTCGCCGTAGGCGAGATTGGCCACGCGCCGGACCTCCCACCGGCGCCGGAAGATGGGCCGCAGCACGATGCGGGCCCACGGAAGGCGGTGCCGCAGCCCTTCGGCCAGCTCGGCGTCGAGGGTGGTGCGCCACCCGGCCCCGAGCCCTTCGTCCATGGCGTGCTCGATCCTCGCCCAGTCCCCGAGTGCGCGGTGGGCGATGATCGCGAGCCCGGGCGTGGTCGCGGCGGCCAGCCCGACGACCGCCCACCCGCCCGCCGAGTTGATGTCGCCCTCGGCGAACGCCAGCCACGTCGGCAGGATCAGCATGTAGAGGAAGGCTGCGAACGGCAGTTCGTTCACGACCAGGCCAGAGTAGTAGCTCAGGCGGCCGAGCGGGCGCGACCACGGCACCGGCGCCAGCGCGAACAGCGTGCCGATCGCGACGAACGCCACAGTGATCAGATAACCGACGGGCACGGGACCTCCAAAAATTTGCTCATCACTCGCTCCTGGATGTCGTGCTCGGTTGCGATGCCAGGAACGCTACGACAGTTGCCAGCATCTTGGCAAGAATTTGCCAGAAGTATTTGCCTGCGAGGCGTCTCAGGGTAGGGCAGATTGCCAGGCTTGAGGCAAGCTGGCTAGACTCGGGATGTGGTGGAACAACCAGCCTTCGGCCGCCGACTCAGGCAACTACGGATCGAGCGAGGTCTGACCCAGGGCGCGCTCGCCGGCGACGACATGTCGACCGGCTACCTGTCCCGGCTGGAGTCCGGGGCCCGCCAACCCACCGAACGCGCGCTGACGCACCTGGCCAGCCAGCTCGGCGTCAGCACCGAGGAGCTGATGCAGTCCACCGCCTCATCACTGGCGCGCAGCCTCACCATCGCCACCGGCCTCGGCCCCGACGAGACGGGCGAGCTGCTGTCCGGCGCGCTGGCCACCGCCGAAGGCGAGGACCCCCTGCTGCGCTGGCAGGCCCTGTGGCAGGTCGCCGACTGGCGACGGCAACGCAAGGAGTACGCCGAGCAGCGGGCCTGCCTGGACGAGCTGACCACCCTCAGCGACCAACTCGGACTGGCCGAGCTGCGGGCCAGAGCACTGGCCGAGCTGGCCCGCTGCCTACGGTCCACCGGCGAGGTCCCCGCCGCCGTCGACACCGCGCTGACGGCCCACCAGCTCGCCAAGGACAACACAGTGGCCCCCTATGTCATGGCGAACGTCTTGCTGGCCGTGGTGTCCGCGCTGGCCGAGGCCGACCGGCTGCCCGAGGCCAGCCGGCACACCAACGAACTGCTCAGCCTCGTCGAGGGCCGGTCAGACACGCTGTGGGCCGAGGCACTCTGGACCGCGGCCCACATCCGGCTCCGCCAAGGCGAGCCAGCCGCCGCGGCCGAGCTGCTCGGCAAGGCCGTGCGAGGGTTCGACGGACGGGACAACCCCACCCTGTGGACACGCCTGCGAATCAGCGCGGCCAAGCTCAACCTGGAGACCACCCCACCGGACACCGAGGCCGCCCACCGCCGCGTCGAGGAAGTCCAGGCCAGCCTTCCCCTGACCGGAACACCCGCCATCGAACAAGAGCTGCTGGCCCTGCGCGCGCACCTCGCCATGCACACCGGACACGCCGCCGAGGCCCGCGCGCTGCTCGACCAGCTCGACCGCCTCGACCCGCTCCTGCCCTACCAGGACCGCATCCAACTCGACGTGCTGCGCAACCGGCTCCTGTTACTGGACGGCGCACGCGACGAAGCGGTGGCCGGCCTGCGCGGCCTCGCCGAACAAGCCCAGGACAACGGCAACATGGCGCTGGCCGCTGAAATCTGGCGGCTCCTCGCCGAATCCCTCGCCCAGGACACACCACGGCCGGCTCGCGCGTAGACCCAGGCAGCAGCCGGCCAGGTGAAAACGCGACGAGATCACAGTGGCGCGGTTGCAGACAGGCCACCCGTCCCGCTGATCAGTCGTCGACGCGCCGGGAGACGACCTTCACCAGCGTGGGAAGCAGTCCCGAGCAGCACTCATTTCGCCTGGCCAGGCAATTTCGTCGGTGCCCCCACACGCCCACAGGCCCATCCGACCATCGGCAGACACGTTCGTTGTGGTCGCTACGTTCCCGAGGCCATGTAGGCGGCGAGGATGTAGTTGGGGTGGCGGTCCAGGTTCTTGCGGGCGCGGTCGTAGCGCATGGTGGTGCGGGGATCGGCGTGGCGGGCGGCGATCTGCACGTCGCGCAGGCTCACGCCAGCGTCGAGCATGGTGGTGACGAAGGTGTGGCGCAGCATGTGTGGGTGCATCCTCGGCATCCGGATCCCGGCGTTGGCGGCGAGGTGCTTGAGCCGGCGGGTCGCGGCGTGCCGGTCCATCCGCGCGCCGAGGGTGTTGCGCAGGACCGGACCGTCGAGGCGGCCGTCGACGGCGCGGTCTATGGCTCTGGCCACCGCGGGCGGCAGCGGGACGAGGACGACCTTGCCGCCCTTGCCGCGCACGCGCAGGACGCGGTGGCCGTGTTCCTCGCCGAGGTCGCTGATGTTGGCGCCGCAGGCTTCGAAGATCCGCAGCCCGAGCAGTCCGAGCATGGAGACCAGGGCGAAGTCGTTCGGGTTGGCCGATAGCCGTGCGGTGGTGATCAGTGCTTCGAACTGTAGGTGGCCCAGCCCGAGGGTGGGTGATTCGGGTGGCACCGTCGGTCGGCGGACATAGTCGGCGGGTGAGTTCGGCAGGATGTCGTCGATGACGCACACGCGGTAGAAGCCGACGACCACCGACAGCCGGCGGGAAACGGTCGAGGGTTGGAAGCGGCGTACGTCCTGCAGCCAGCGCACGTACCGCTCGATGTCCACCCGAGCCGCCGACAGCGGATCCAGGCCCTGGTCGGTACACCAGATGAGGAAGACGCGCAGATCGGAGTCGGTGTGCAAGCGCGTGTCACCACGGTACCGACCGAGGTAGGCGGCTACCGCCGCACGGAGAACGAGATGATCAGGAGAGACGATGTTGGGACCAGACGTGGGAGAGGTAGTCATACCTACGGTGCGTCACCGCTCACAGCCGGTGTCAACGCCCGCTGCGCGGCAGATTCGGATGCGCATTGGGTGCGACGCCCGACAGCTTGAGTCCTGCCGGCCCTTGCCCGGCAGAGACCATAATCTGGCCATGTATTGCGTCCATGCCGAAGTAGTCCGTTGGGTCGATGAAGATGGACGGCGGGCCGAGCGCGGTGGACCCGGACAGGTCGAGACCCGCGCCTGCCCGATTCTGCCCGGCTACGAGGCGCGGCAGCCCGGACCCGGGGCCGCCGCTCACCGCACGCCAAGGCCGCGATCGAGTGCACTCTTCTCGACATGTGTCCGGACGCTTATCGGCACGCCGACGATCACGTTCCGTGACGCTCGGATCGCGGCATGTCAGTGCGTTTGCTTGCGCGGCAACGTCGCACGCAGCATCTCGCGGGTGTAGCTCTCCGACCTGTTGGCGAGCGTGAACTGGCTCAAGTGCCCCCGCGCCGACGGGCGAATTGACCTGTGCGGGAACGGGCATTGCGGGCCGCTGTCTGGTGGAATCGGCGGCCCGATCCACCTCAGCGGGCGGGTGCGTGGGCGCTGACCGCGGACCTGATCTCGGTGAGGGTGTGATCGAGGGAGCGGTCGTCAATGACCACCGGGGCGCCGAGCGAGGCCAAATCGTTGCGGGCCTCCCGGCGCAGCCACCAGCGCGCCTGCGAGACCGTGGCGACCGGGTCGGCGGGTACCACCAGCAGCACGGGGGTCTGTGTCCGGCCGCGCATCTTGACGCCCGGCCGCACCTCGGCGATCTCGGGCCATTCGAGCCGGACACCCATCAGCGGCAGCCGGATCCCGTCCGGGCCGACCACCACCGCCGGCACCCGCAACAACGTGCTGGCCGCCACCGGGTAACCGAGCAGCACCGCGAAGAACGCGCCCCACACGACCAGCACCAGGCCCAGCACGCCGCCGCTCATTGCCCCGATCACGATCAGCGCCGCGCCGAGCAGTAGGAACGACAGGGACGCGGCGTTCGGCCGGACCCGCACGGTCAGCGCCATGTTGTCTCCTCCCTTGGTCCGCCCGGCATCATAGCGATCGGTCACGGCGGCGGCGCGACGCTCGTCGGAGCGTGTGCGCCCGAGGCCGCCCCCCGTATGGTCTCGTCGCCGGTCCGTTGGCGTGTTCACCGTTGGAAGTGTCGGGACTTCCGATCGATGACGCCGGCGATATGACGCACTTCATTGAGCGCGGATCGCGGCATGTCAGGACGTCCCCGGGGCCGCCGTCGAGCAACTCGAGGGCGCGGCTGAAGTCGGGGGATGTTGGCGCCGCTGGTCAGCACGTAGATCGGGGTGCCGTTGCCGTCACAGATCAGATGGTGTTTGGGAACCGGGCTTGCGCGGTTGACCGGCGACGGGCCTGTCCCGAGACCCCCTTTCTGGCGTCGATGTGATTGCCGTCCATCGCCGCGCGCGACCAGTCGATCCGGTTCCCTGTGTTCAACCGCTCGAGCAGGATCTGGTGGAGTTGGTCGAACACGCCGGCATCAATCCAGCGTTTCAACCGCCGCCAGCAGGTCGTACCGGGGCCGAAGCCGAGTTCTTGCGGGACTTTAAGCATGGCGAGGTAGTTAAGCGCCGTACACTCATCTCGGCTACCGGACGTTTTCGCCGTCATGCCCATCGCGCGAGCGGCACTCATCCCAGGCCGAGCGACCTTTCGAGCCCGTCGAGAATGAGGTCGAGCCCGAACACGAACTCGTCGCCGAAGTCGTAGCCGGGCTGCATGTAATACGAGGTCGCCATCTCGACGAGATGCGGGTACTCTCCCGCGCCCATCAGCTCCATAATCGGTTCCGCCACTTCGCCGACGCTCTCTGGGCCCTCGAACGGGAGGGCGGCCTCTTGAAGTGCGAAGCCGTAGACATAGCTGTCGATCAGCGCGTAGGCGTGCGCCGTCATCTCGGCCGAGAACCCGGCTTCGCGCAGGGTGGCGATGACGGTGTCGTGGTGGCGCAGATTGGCAAGCCCCGGGCTGCTCCGCGATTCCAGCAGCCCGATGGCCCAGCGGTGTCGCGCTAAGACCTGGCGGGCCGAGTGAGCTCGCCTCCGCAGCTCGGACCGCCAGTCACGGCCAGGAACCGGAAGCTCGATCTCGCCGAAGACGATGTCGACGAGCGCGTCGAGGATTTCGTCCTTGTTGGCGACGTGGTAGTAGACCGACATCGGCTTGACGCCGAGCTCCTTGGCGAGGGAGCGGATCGTGAGCGATCCCAAACCGCCGGAGTCGGCTACCGACAGCGCGCCCTGTAGGACGCGCTCGCGGGTCAGCCGCGCTCGCCGCCGGCCGCCCTCGCTGACTGGCTCAGACATTCATATTCCTCGTCCGTTCGTGCTATAGGCACCTTCGTACAAAGTACGTTAGCGTATTCGTACTAAGTACGGATCTTCAAGTTGACTTCCGGAGGACCGCTATGACGACCCCGACCAGGGCGACGCCGACGATGATGAGGGCGGTCATCCAGGACCGCTACGGCAGCTCGGAGGTCCTGCGGCTGGCCCGAGTCGCCCGTCCTGTGATCGCCGACCACGAGGTGCTCGTGCGGGTGCGCGCGGCCGGTCTCGACCGCGGCACGGAGCATCTGATGACGGGCAAGCCCTACGTGATGCGACTCGGCTTCGGGCTTCGGCGACCAAAGAGCCCGGTGTCCGGCCGTGACGTGGCCGGCACGGTAGCGAGAGTCGGCTCGTCGGTGACACGGTTCGCGGTCGGCGACGAGGTGTACGGGATCGCTCCGGGGTCCTTCGCCGAGTATGCCGTGGCGCGGGAGGACAAGCTCGCCCGGAAGCCGGTGAACCTGTCCTTCGCCCAGGCTGCGGTCGTTCCCGTGTCGGCCGGCACGGCGCTGCAGGCGCTCCTCGACGTCGGAAGGGTGCAGGCGGGTCAGTCCGTGCTGGTTCTCGGCGCGTCCGGCGGCGTCGGGACCTACGCGGTGCAGCTGGCGAAGGCCTTCGGCGCCGAGGTCACCGGAGTCTGTAGCACCGCAAAGCTCGACCTGGTGACCTCCCTCGGTGCCGACCACGTCATCGACTACAGCCACGAGGACTTCGCCGACGGGACTCGCCGCTACGACCTGATCCTCGACATCGGAGGACGCCCCTCGGTGAGGCGGCTGCGGCGAGCACTCGAACCACGAGGGACGGTCGTATTCGTCGGCGGTGAGAACGGCGGCAGCCTGACCGGCATGGGCAGGCAGCTGCGCGGAGCGCTGCTCTCACTATTCCTGCGGCAGCGTCTGGCGCTGTTCATGGCAAAGGAGCGCGCCACCGACCTCGAGCGGCTCACCGAGCTGATCGAGGCTGGCAAGGTCATCCCGAGCATGGACCGCAGCTACCCGCTCGACGAGGCGCCCAACGCCATGCGGCTCCTCGAGAGGGGCCAGGTCCGCGGCAAGGTCGCGATCACCGTCTGATCCCCGGACACATCACCGCCAACCGACTTCCAACCACCCGTCCACCCGACCGCAAGGAGCAACCCGTGACCGCGACAACCAGTGGCCCGCCGTTGCCCGACCAGCACGCCGCTGTTCCACCGCCCTCCGCTGCAGGCTGGGCAAGCGACACCGGCAGGACGTACGGACGCCTGATCGGGTCACTCTTCCTGGCAGGGTTCGTCACGTATGGAGTTGGCTTCGCCCTGGTCAGCTCCGTGGTGGACACGCCCGACTTAGGCACCAGCGTCTCCGCTCACCAGGCCACCCTGGTCCTCGGCGCCTGCCTCATGCTGTTGAACACCCCGTCGACATCGGCAAGGCCGTCTTGTTCTTCCCAATCCTGGAGAAGCACGGCAAGCGGACCGCCCTGACCTATCTGTCCGCGATGGTCTTCGAGGTCGCCCTGCTGGCAGTCGGCGCCCTCTGTCTCCTCTCACTCATCCCGTTGTCAGAGCAGCTCGATGCAGGGCAGGTCAGCGCAGAGCTAGCCCGGTCCCTGGGCTCGCTCGCGGTGGACTCCAACACGATGGCGTACCAGATTGGCCAGGCGGGGCTCGCGTTCGGAGCGTTCTTCCTGTGCGTCCTGCTCTACCGGACCCGCCTGGTCCCCCGGTTTCTGGCGGCGTGGGGCGTGGTCGGGTACGTGGTCCACTTCACGGGCGCCGTCGCCGAGATCTTCGGCAGCCACGTCAGCCTGGTCCTCCTCATCCCCGGCGCGCTGTTTGAGCTGACGTTCGGCGTCTGGCTTCTGGTCAAGGGCGTTCGCACCGAGCCGCATGCTCAGGGTGCGTGACGGCATGGTGCTGACCGACAAGGGTCTGATGGCCGGCAGGACGGTGCTGGTCACCGGCGCGACCCGAGGCATCGGCAAAGCGACGGCCCTGGGCCTGGCCTGTCTAGGTGCGCGCGTCGCGATCACCGGTCGCGACCGCGTGCGCACGGAGGCGGCGGCCGGTGAGGTCCGCGCAGTCGGCGGACAGGTGGACTCTTTCGTCGCTGACCTGTCCTCGCAGGCAGAAATCCGACGGTTGGCGGACGAGGCGCTAGAGCGCCTTCCCCGGATCGATGTCCTCGTCAACAATGTCGGGGGCTACTGGAACACCCGGAGGATCACCCCCGACGGTCTCGAGCACACCTTCGCGGTAAACCACCTGGCGCCCTTTCTGCTCACCAACCTGTTGCTCGACCAGCTGAGGCGGAGCGCCCCGTCCCGCGTAGTGTCCGTCGCATCGAACGCCCAGAGACTCGGTCGCATCGACTTTGACGATCTCCAAGGTGAGCGCTCCTAGAGCACGCGCCTACAACCAGTCGAAACTCGCGAACGTCCTGTTCACCTACGAGCTCGCCCGCAGGCTCTCGGCTGGCGACGTCACTGCCAACGCTACCCACCCTGGCCTCGTGAGCACGTCGTTCGGAGCCGAGGACCCCAGCCGATCCCAACGCCTGCTCGTCCCCTTCCTGCGCGCGTTCATGGCATCACCGGCACGAGGCGCCGCGACCTCGATCCAGCTCGCCTCCGCGCCAGCCCTCCAAGGCCGGACGGGGCTGTACCTCACGAAGGGCGGACCGCAGAGGTCGTCCAAACGCAGCTACGACGAGGCTACTGCCGCACGCCTTTGGCAGGTCAGCGCCGACCTCGTCGGCCTGGCCGCAGCGGGTTGACGACGGAGAAACGCGACCGCGTCGCTCCGAAAGGGTCGCACCCTTGCGGTGGATACAACCTCGACGTCCGATCATCGGCATGACCGCGCTCATCGCGGCAGAAGAGGATGTCGCATGCCCGAAGAGCGGGGCGAGCTGGCGCAGTGTCAGGTTGGTGCGCCAGTACGCCGCGACCGGCAGCACCCGATCTTCCAACGGCAGGCCCCACGGCCGGCCCCGGCGGACCGCGTCCGTTCCTTCACGCCGCAGCATGGTCGCCAACTTGCCGAAACTGCGCGGGCTCAGCCCGGTGAACGGGGCTATCCAGGACGACTGCGACGCCGTGATCACACCAGCCATTCCAAGACCATCTCGCCCGCGACCAGCAGCCATACGACAGCCCTTAGGGTGAGCGGGTGGTCGAACATGATGTGAGGAAGGTGCGGGTGGTGTTGCCTGCCCACGTGGTCGAGGTCGGGACCGAGCCGCTGGACCGGCCGATGCGGAACTCAGTGGGCGGCTGGCCATTCCTCGACGACGCCCAGGAATGGCCCGTGTGTTTCTGCGGCGAGCGGATGGCTCTGTTCTTTCAACTCGACATACCCCCGGACGTGGAGATTTTCGGCGGAGACCACCTGCTGGTCTTCCACTGCCGTGCTCACAACGACGCATCCGAACCCGAGTCGGCCAATGGTCGGCTTGTACCTCGGTACTGGGACGCTCCGCAGCCGCCCTACCCGCGCCCGTTCTGGCGTGTGCTGCTCCAGCGCCACGCGGCGCTGCCAGCGGCGGAGGCCGAACCGTCCTTGTGCGCCCTGCCGCTGACGCTGCGACCCTTCATGGATACCCCCAACTCGCGAGGGCTCGGAGCCCAGAGTTTCAAGGTGGGTGGTACTCCTTCCTGGGCGCAGGATCCCGAGTACTACAGGTGCGCGTGCGGCGCCGATCTGGTGTACGTCTGCCAGGTGCCGGAGGGCATGGAGTTCGCCGTCCACCCCGGCCAGCCAGAGCAGCCCTACAGCATCCGCGCCGACACCTACTGGCTGTTTCTTGGCAACGAGGTCTACCTGCTGGCGTGCCCGGCCCACTGCGATCCGGCGGCGGTCTGGCCGGTGAACCAGAACTGACCCCTCCGCATCACCGACCTGCACACCTCCATCACCGCCGATTCCGCTACAACGAGCAGGTCAGCCAACACTCCATAGATCACTTACGGGACAACCCGTAGATCGGCAGCACCAAGTCAGGATCAAACGCCCGGCGACCGACCGCACGATCGCTGGTCTGCGACGCACTCACGGCGGCGTTCTGCCGACACCCAGACATCCGCTCATCGGCACGAGCGGGCGGCGCAGCCCGTCGGGCGAGGGTTGCACAACGTAGCGCCCGGTCGGCGGCAAAAGAGGACGGTCTAGTTGTCGCCTCGGTGTCCGTCGCGGACCACCGCTAACCCGCCGACCCGGGTCGTGATGCCCGCCGGCCCGCGTCGGGCCGAAGCGAGCACGCTGGCCGGTCGACCGAGGGTCTCACCCTGCTCCACCTCGATCGCGACCGTCTGTGCCCCTGTCGTGTCGAGCAGGTGGGCGGCCAGGCAGCCGGTGCTGTTGGCGTTGGCGACGTCCTCGTCGACACCGATCGCCGGCGCGAACATCCGCGCCGCACCCGGTCGGTCGCCCACCGGCGGTACGTACACGAAACAGCCGAGGAGCCCGTACCGCCGGCACGCCGCTGTCAGCCTGCCGAGGTGTGGGCAGACTCGGAGCAGCGCCGACCGGTCGTGGACCGGTACCAGCATGCGTGGTGCGCCGGGCGCGGCGATCCGTGGCGCGTCGGTCGGATGCGGATCGTCCGCGGTGAGCCCGAGCGCGGCGACGATCGCGGCGCGCTCGTCCGGTGCCGGGTGACGCAGCGCGACGAGGCCCTGGTCGAACCACACCTCGATGCCGGCGGGGCGGCGGATCGCGACGGTGTCGAACGTGCGCCCGCCGGTGTGTTGGCGGTCGTTCAGCTCGCCCAGCGCGGTGCGGGTCAACCGGACGGCCTGCGCGGCAACGGTGCCGTGGCCGCAGCCGGACAGTTCGGCGGTGGCGGTGAAGAACCGGACCGGCCAGCCACCGTCCGGCGTCCGCCCCGGGCCGAGGAACGCCGCGTGCGAGGTGCCGGCCGCAGCAGCGACCGCACGCCGGTCCGCGTCCGTCGCCGCCGGGTCGTCGTCGGTGACGGCCGTGGGGCTGCCGCCCCGGCCGTCGCGCCGCACGCACGCATCAACCACCGTGACATCCGGCCAGGACATGGGCCCACCTCTGACGCTCAACGAACCGGCAACCGCGAACGGCGTCTGCCGATGGCCGGACCTGGCCGCGACGGCCGACCGAACGCGTCCCGGAGCGTACCGGCCTGCCTCAGCCGGTGCCGTCCTGCACCGGATAGTGGATGATGACCGCACCGCCGGTGGCGTAGTTGGCGACATCGGCGGCCACCCGCTGGCCTTGCGGCGACGCCCGCGCCGCGGCCATGGCGGCGGCGTCAGCGAAGTCGCCTTCGAAGACCGCGAAATACGGCGCTTCTCCCTTGGTCGCCGCCACGTCGAAACTGTAGCGCCACGCAAGCAGGCCGGGCAGATTCATGACCAGTGGAAGGTGGTTGGTCACGTAGTAGTCGCGGAAGTGGTCAGGGTCGGCGGGCTTGGAATACAGGACCACCAACTTATGCATGACGACCTCCGTCCAGAGACGAGACCATAACACTCCGGGTGACCTGGGAGCTCCTGCTATGAACCAGGGACGACACGGAACGGTTCGGATCGCCTCAAGATCCAATGCACTGTCATCGGCTACTTAGAGACTTTGCGCAGGATCGGTGTCCGGCCAGACTCGGTCCAGGTGCTCGGCGAGACGCTCCCACATTGCGGCTGCCCACCGGTGT
>NZ_JBIALB010000040.1:0-23017 GCF_042872965.1 Micromonospora sp. NPDC005087
GGTGGGGACCAGGTGCGCCGACGACCCGAGATCGCCGGCACCAGACACGGTGCCCGACGAGACCGCCGACAGGAAGAGTCTGCGCAGTGAGCGGATGCTGGGGGACGCTGTCTCCTGTCATCAAGGGTCACGTGCGGTTCCGTCGCCGCCTCTTCGGGGTGCTGGTCAGGAAATGCCAGGACGAGCGCAGCGCCGGCAACCAGGAACGATCCGAGCGCCAGGACGGCTCCGGCCGCGAGGCGACCGATGCAGCGGAGGTCGATCGCGGCGGCAGTCGCATGACACCCAGGCCAATGAGGACGAGCACAATCATTCCGGCTGCCTGCCGCGCGAAGGCGGCCAGTATCGAGCTGGTCCGGCCCGACAGCAGGCGGGCGGCGGCCAGCGCGGTGGCGGTTTCGACGGTTTACGGGGGCGGGCCGATGCGCAGGCCGTACGAGGTGCAGCGAACGGACCAGGCGGACGGCGTCGAAACGTGCGCGGGGCGGCCTGGCGGTATACGGTCAGATTTCGTCCAGGCTGTTACGCAGCTGTGTGGCGAGCGCGGTGGTGTCTTCCTGCGGTTCGGCGTCGAGGTCGGCGAGGGCTTTGGTCAGGGCGCGCAGCAGGGTTCGGATGCCGTCGGCGTCGCCGAGGGCGTGTCGGGCGTGCATCGCCTTGATGTAGAGGGCTTCGTTGTAGCGATCGAGTCCGATGGCCTTGTCGAGCAGGTCGGATGCGGCCTCCGGATTGGTGTCGAGAAGGTCGTCGGCCAGCAGGAGGTGGGCTTCGGTGCCCCACCGGCGGACCGTCTCGCGGTGGGGCTGGAGCCACTCGTAGTCCTGGCCGTCCGCGAGGGGTGCGGTGTAGAGGTCGCAGGCGGCGGTGAGGAGTTCGCGGCGGCGCGGCTCGGTGGCGATGGTGGCGCTGCGCATCAGGTCTCGGAGGGTCCACACGTCGACGTCCACGGTGGCGGGGTCGAGCAGGTATCGTCCGGCGGACTTGATGACGTAGCCGTTCTTTGTCTCGGCGGTGCCGGCGCGGCCGAGGACGTGCCGCAGGTTCGAGGCGTTGGTGTGTACGCGCTGGTCGGCTTGGCTGATACGGGCGTCGGGCTCGAGGTACTCGCCGATGTCGCGGGTGCCGGCTCCGTCTGGGTGGACGGCGAGGTAGACCGCCAGTTCCAGGGCTTTGGCTCGGAGCGGCCGGCCTTCGGCGGTGATGCCTTCGATGCGGGGTGTGCCGAGCACGCGCAGCCGCGCCCTTCCCGACAGGGTGTCGGCGGTGGGCTTGACGGCGGTCGGGGTAGGCGGGTCCGTGGCGGTGGGCGTGCGGCTGACGTGCAGGGGCACGATCGTGACCGGTACGGCCGGTGAGGTGATGGCGGGCGGTTCGCCGGTCTGCGCCTCGCGGAGCGTGGCCAGGATCTGGACGGCGACGGCCGGCGCGAGCACCGGAAGTCGCGGCGGCAGCGGTTCGGCGGACTGCCCGGATATGAGCGTGGTGTCTCCGTCCGGGGAGACCTCGACGGTGGGACCGTGGGCCCATTCGCCGAGCAGCAGCGCGGACACGTGCAGACCCTCACCTAATGCGAGGGCAACCTTGGCGCGCATGCGGGCACTGGCGGGTGGGGTCTCGGTGATGAGCATGACTGGCGGTAGCGCTTCCTCGTCGGGCGCTGTTCGCCGCAGCTCGTCCAAGTCGGTCAGGGCGTGCTCATCGAGGATGCGGCTGCGGTGCAGCAGCCGGGACTCGATGACGGTGAGCGAGTCGTTGATGTTGTGGGTCACGTGTAGGCGCGGCCATGCGCTGAGGGTCGCCGCGTCGGGGCCGAGCAGCGTGGTCATGGTGGCGGCGTCGATGACGACCTCGCCGCGGGCGTCGGGGTGGTGCGGGCCGCCGGAGGCGAGCACGGCGACGAGGGCGGCGCGGGCGGCAGCGTGTGCGCCGTCGCCGACGATTCCGGTTCCGCCGGTCGGCAGTGATGTGAGGTCGGGCGTTGGGCCGTCGTCGCTGTTCGCATTCGTAGGCTCGGGGTTGCGGGCGGCGACGGCGCGGCGGACCTGGACCACGGTTGGGGGCAGTTCGGTGGGCGGGTCATCGTCAGGCTCGCCGGTGTATCGACGGCGGCGTTGAAGCCAAACCATCGCGGCGGCGGCGCTGATGGCGGCGGCGAGCGACCAGGGCAGCCATCCTGAGTCCGACAGATGCACAGCCTGGTCGTTTGTGGCCGGTGTAGGACTGTTGGTGACGGGCGGCGGCGTGGCGGGGTTGGCGACCCCGGACGGCGCTGGCGGTGGAACGGACTTGCTTGGGGCTGCGGACCGCGTGGTGGTGGGAGTGGCGGCCGGTGGCTGGGGCGCGGGTGGCGGCACGGCGGGATCGGACGGGTCCGGGGCGGCGCTCGGCGATGCGGGTGGTGTCGCGGGCCGGCCCGACCGGGGCGTGGGGGGCGTGGCTGGTGTGGCGGCTTGTGGTGGGCGGGCGTCGGCAGGTAGGCGGAGCTCCCAGCCGGGGTAGATGAGGTCGCAGTCACGCAGGACACCGCCGACAGGAAAGTGGCGGTGCTTGTTGAGGCGGCAGACCTCCGGCCACCGACCCGCGTCGCCGAGCCACTCCTTTGCGACCTTGGACAAGGTGTCGTGTCGCTCGACCATGTAGAGGTAGCGCTGGTCGGCGACGTGGATGATGGCGGGCCCACGGGCTGCGGCTTGCCGGGGAACGTCGGCGCGCTCGGTCGCGGCGACGGGTGTAGACGGTCGATCCGGATGCGCCGCCGCGTCGAGGGAGCCGGCGGGGGCGACGGCGAGCGCGGCCGTGCCGGCCAGACCGAACACGAGCCGGTGCAGCGGGGCCGGCAGCCGCAGTATGGGGATACGCCACCGTGTCACCGCGGCGAGGATCTCGGCCAGCAGGAGCAGTGTGAACACGCCCCACAGCAGCCACATCGCCCAGAACGCCGCCCCAATGAGGAAGTCCGGGGTGAACCGTCCGCTGGAGCGTTCGAACCACTCCGGGATTTGCGACCAGGCTGGCAGCCGGTGCAGCGGGTTCCCACCCGCGGCCCACAGCAGCGCCGGAACGGTGACCAGGAAGAGGCCGGCGCCGATGACGCCGCGAACAGCCCCTCCTAGTGAGGGCCTCGCGCGGCGCGGCAGCGATTCGTGTGGAAAGCGGACGGTGGCTCGTGCACCGTACTCGGCTAGCCTGTCGCCTTTGCCCCGGCGCGTCTGCGGCACCTGTCCCCCTGTGGTTGATCCCCGATCTTCCAAATACACCAGGGTGAGTGTTTCGACTATCCCGCCGAGAAGGATTCTCACCATCCGCGCACAACGAGTCACGTTCAGCGGATCACGGTTGACACCCGGTCGCCCTCACGGGCGAGACTGCCCCTCATGCCAAGCGGAGGCACCGTGTTGTCGATCGACCTGAGTTCGTCGGCCATCGCGGCCACTGTCAGCCGCCACGGCCTGAAGATCCCCATCCTCATCGACGGTCGCCTCGCCATGCCGCCGGGCGTCGCCATCGGCCCCGCCGGGGAGATCTACGTCGGTCTCGACACCATGGCCGCGATGTCTTTGCCGGTAGACCATCGGTTCGTCGATAACCCAACGGACCTGCTCGGCCGGCCCACCAACGCCGCCGATGAGGCGCAACCCGACCCGGTGGATCTGCTCGCCGCCGTGCTGCGGCACGTCACCCATCACGCTGCCATCCACGTCAACGGGCCGATCACCGCGCTCACCGTGACCGTTCCGCCGAGCTGGGGACCACGCCGCTGCGGACACATCAGCGAGGCAGCAACCCGTGCGGGATTTCCACCTCCCGCCCTGGTCACCGCACCCGCCGCCCTCGCCGCCTACGCCACGACGCTCGGCCTCACCGTGCCGGAAAGCTCCTGCCTGCTCGTATGTCAGGCAGACCGCGAACCGGCGACCCTCACCGTCCTACAGACCGTCGCCGACGGCTACCGCGAACTCGCGACACAGCAGATCAATCTCGTCCAAAGCCTCGACCACCTCATCGCCCAACGCGTCGTCCAGACGGCAACCGCCGACAGCGACCCGCTCCGAGCGGTGACGACTGCGCCCGGTAACGACGACGCAGACGCCGGACGTGCCCTCCTGGAATCTGTCCGGACCGCCAGGGGTCTGCTCGCGACCCAAGACCAAGCGCCGATCCTGCTGCCCGCACCCCGCCAACCCGCCGTCATCACTCGCGATGACGTCACGGTCGCCGCACAGCCCCTCCTCGACCAGATACCCGACGCAGTCGACGGACTCCTCGACGCGGCCGACGTCGACAAAACGCACCTCGCGGACGTCGTTCTCAGGCCAGCCCTCGGTGTGCCCGCGATGGCCGACCGACTCACTGCAGCCGCCGGCATCACCCCCACCCTCATCGACCACACCCACGCCCTCGCTGATGGGGCCCTCTCGCTCACCACCACCCACCAACCCGGCTCGGCAGTCGCCGCACGGCTACCCCGCGTCCGCCTACGTGTCGGCGACCTCACCGGCGCCCTGCTCCTCGGTGCCTGTTCCCTGGCCCTGCTCCTGCAAGCCGTACTCACCGCCTACGTCTCCACCTACAGCACCTGGGTCGTCGGCGTTCGCACCTCGCTACCGCAAATCGGCGCCGCCGGCGCACTCGTCATGCTCACCGCATTCGCCGTGGCGCACCTGCCACCCACCACCTGGCTCGCCAGAACACCCGCCGCAACACCCGAGCCCACAACAGGCAGTCTCATCCGACGGGGATACCTGACGGCCGCCGTCGGCGGCGCCATCACCGCCGCGCTCTACGGCCTCGCCACCGGCACCGCCGTCAGATTCGACTACACCCCCTACCTGAAATGGACCCTCGGCGCCGCCGTACCGCTGGCTGCCTGCGCCGCCCTCATCGCGGCCACCGCACCCCGAATTTCCGCCGACGACCTGCCCGCCTGGCTCGCCATGACCCGCCCCGCAATCACCCACGCGATCACCGCCACCGCGGGCATCTACCTCATGCGCGCCGCACTCACCCTCACGACACCCATCTCCACGAACAACATCGCCGGCATCGCCGGCAGCATCGGCGCAGCCCTCGTCGGCATAGCCACCGCCCTAACGATGAGCCGCAGCCGCACGATCCGCGCCATCACCGCACCCGGCCTCGCCATCGGCTACGCCCTCGTATTCACCATCGACACCACCAGTGCCCTCATCGTCGGCTACCTCGCCGCCCTCACCTGGTGGGGCATCCGACTCACCGCACACACCCTGCGGCTCGCCTTCGCCCAGCCCAAAACAGCGCTGCACCGTCCCACCAACACGCCAAGCGCCTGAACGACAGAGCTTGTTTCTTGCTGACGTAGCGGCCTAGCTGCGTCTAGGCCCCGGCCTCTTTAGCCGCCGGGAACGATCATCCGCGCACGGTCGGGCAGCGAGGTCGGCACCCGACGCCGGCCGGTGGCCGGGTCGGCGGCGACCAGCTCACGGCCGTCCCCGATCCAGCGTCGCGGGAGGACCTCGACGCCGACGGGACCGAGGGATTTTCACCCTCGCCGCCCCGGGGCACCACGAGGTCGGTCCGGCCGGCCGGTCGGCCGGACCGCAGATCGACCCCGACCAACGTCATCGGGGGCACCGTCAGCGCCCCCTCCGGCTTGCCGGTCGGGACCCTCCTCCCGCCGGCCGACAAGAGTCCACACCGCCGGCGACTCGCTGCCGCCGCGCACGAGCGGGGCGAGCGCGTTGCGGACGTCGCCGGAGCCCACCTGTTGGGTGGTGGCCAGCGACACCGAGCGGGCGGTGCGGCCGTCGACGCCTGAATTGCGATGGTGAGCTGGCGGCGCGGCCGGGCTTTCGGGCCGACGTTGAACTCCGCGGTGGCCAGTTCACGCCCGTGCAGGAATGCCAGCATCCGGCGGCCTGGCGTCCCGCGTAACGCGAGTGGGCGCAGCTCTCCGCCGGGCAGGGTGAACGCTGCGTACGCCTCGCCGGCGCCGCAGGGTTGCCCGAGCAGCAACGCCCGTCCGTCGGTCGACCACTGCCGCAACTCGTACCCGGGCGGGACGGCCCTCTCGGTGACCCCGGTGAGGTCGCGGATCCACCACTGCCCGTCTCGGCGCTGGGCGAACCACCGCCCGTCCGGGGAGAGCGCCTGACTGATCTCGCCCATGGTGGCCGCCAGGCCGACGCCGAATTGTTCACCGGAGGCGGTCACCAGGTACATCGACCGTCGAGGCGGCACGGCAGCGCGCCGATCAGGGCTTTTCGGGGCCGGGATCTGGGCAGCCGGGTCTTCTTGGACCAGCCGCGAATGGTGGTCTCGCGTCAGTTTGGGCCTCGTCTTGAACCTGGCGGCACGGACGCCACGATCGTGTCGTGGCGTCCGTACTCGCAGCGGTCAGCGTGGGGAGTAGTGGCAGGCGGAAGGCTGCTTCAGTTTCCCGTTCCGGAGCTCGACGGGGACGGGCAGCGGGTTGGAGGGCAGGTCAGCGCCGGCGCGCACGAACTCCTCGTTGAAGACGAGGTGTCGCATGGACTCACGTCGGTGCGTGTAGGCGAGGTGGATCATGCCGTCGCCGGTCTGCATCAGATAGGGGTATGAGAACTCGGCACCGGGCTCGGACTCGACGTCGACGTGGCTCGTCCAGGTCTTGCCCTGGTCGGTGGAGAGGGAGAGCCGCAGGACGTTCCTACCCGAGGTGATCGGGTTGTGCGCCAGCACGAGGTTGCCGTCGGCGAGCTTGATCAGGGCCACCCGGGCGTTGTTGTTCGGCAGTCCCGTCGACTCGGCCGCGGTCCAGGTGCGGCCGTAGTCGAACGACTCGGTCTTGTAGATGGCCTGGTCGCGGGTGCGGAGGTAGGCCAGCAGGTGCCCAGGTTCGAGTTCGACGGTGGCCGGCTGGATCGCCCCCTTCGGCGAGGTGGGCCATTCCGCGTCGTTGTCGGACGGGTGCGGCACCCAGGTGGAGTAGTTGTCGCTGGGGATGTACCAGCCGGACGCCCATCGCGTTTCGCTGTAGATGGGGACGAGGACTTCTCCGTTGGACATGCGGAACGGTTGGGTGCCGAAGAGCCAGCCCCACTCCTCGCGGATCTGTTCCGGCGCGCTCCATGTGCGGCCGTTGTCAGTTGAGCGGATGAGGCGGAGGTCGGCTTCTGTCCAGCCACCCCCACGAATCGTGGAGAAGAACAGGTAGGTGGTGTCGTCATCGGCCCACAGCACGGCGTTTCCGTCTGGCTGGCCGGGCTCGTCGAAGATCACCCTCGGTTCGGTCCAGGTTTTGGATCCGACCGGGAGTCGGCTCAGGTAGGTGGCCACGTCGTCGGCGCCCTCACGGGTGCCGGCGTAGAACGAGTAGAGGAGGTCACCGTTGGGTGCCTTCTCGATGGACGCGACGTGGACGCCGGGGTAGTCCGGGTCTTGCGGGTGGATGTCCTGGCGGCAGGCGTAGGCACGAAAAGCGTCGCTGTGTCCGGGCGGTTCCGCGGCGCGGGCGACTCCGGCTACCGGTAGCGCCAGCACGGCGGCGAGGCCGGGAACCAGCACTCGGCGCAGCGTGGTCAGGTGTACGAACACGATCTCTCCTCTGGTCCAATTTGGTGGTACGGGCGGTGGGCAGTCCATGACCATCCAGGTGGCGCCCGTGCCCGTGTTCGTGCCCGTCCCCTGCGCCAACTCGGGTGCAAAGCCCTCCCCCAAATCCGCGTGATCAGTTCCGCGTCGGGCCACCCTGCGGTCGAGACCGGCTACCGGTTGCAAACCGGTCTCGCAGCTCGGACATCGGCGGCAGGTCACCGACGGTGCGGGCAGAGCCCGCGGCCTGGCTCACTGCCCGCCAATCCGTGCGGGCGTTCGCTCCACAACGGAGACGAATATCCGCTCCGTTAACTGTCTACTGTTAACAGTAGGTTGCCAGCGGCTCGCCTCGATGTCAACGGCCTCGATTCCGCACGGCGCGCACCCGGTCGCCGCATCTCCCCCGCACCGCGGCGCATCCACCCCTGCGGCTCGTTCAGTGGTGGTCAGGATCCTGGCCAGGGCCCGGCGGCGGCGTCGGTCGTGGCGACGCCGCCGCCGGACGGTTCAGCTCGTCCGAGGCGGACTTCTCCGCAGATGTGGACCATCACCCTGAGGGCCTCGAACGTGGCGGCCTTGGCAAGCAGGGACCGGTCCGCGTCGTCCGGACCGTCGACGTAGGCGCCGTTGAGGTGATTTGCGTCCGTCGCCAGTTCGAGCGCCGTGCCGCGGCCGAGGTCGACGTGCAGCGCGCCGGCCATGATGAAGACCCGCGACCGCACGATCTCGCCGGGCTTCGACACCCCGCTGAGCGTTTCGCCGCCGAGGGGGAAGTACATCGGCGGCTGGCCGTCGGACTCCGCACGCCACGGGACGTCGTGCAGGGTCGTGGCCGGATCGAGTCCCATCGCTGTCCGGATGTGGTTGGTGACAAGCGAGTCGACGGCCGTCCCCTCGTCGACCTCGTTGAAGTGCGGCAGCGGCGCGCCAGCGTACGGCTCCCGCTTGCCGTCGCGGCCGAGCAGCGGTGGACGCTCGGCGTTGTTGAGCAGGCCCTCGGCGAGGTCGCCGGCCGGCACAGTGTCCTTTAGGCCCTGCTGGTACTGGATTCCCACGGCGTCCAGGCCGAAGTCGTCCGAGATCCGCAGTGCCGCGATGTACATGCGGAACTGGCTCAGCAACTGCGCGTCGGTGAGTTCAGTCGCCTCCTCGGTGCCGGTGTGGAAGGTCACCCCGGCGGCGTACAGCCCGTCATGCACGGCCTGCGCCTCGTCGTCGCCGACCCGGGCCATCTCCGCGACCAGCGCGCTGTGCGAGAGCCGCTCCTTGTAGATGCCCAGGGGGTTGAGCAGCTCGTCGTCGATGATGGCGTTGTACATGCCCATGCAGCCCTCGTCGAAGACGCAGATGATCACCTTCTCCCGCCTGAACTGGGCGGCGACGGCTCGGCCCAATTCCACCTCCGGGGCGGCCGGCAGCGCGGGCCGGTCCCGGACGTGGCTCTAGTCGTGGGTGAGCGTTCCCGTCTCCAGCCAGGTCCGCAGACCCCGCAGCGCCCATTCGTCGGTGAAGTCCTCACTTCAGAGGATGGAGTGAGGAACACCCGCCTTGGTCAGGCTGGCCGTGAGGCCGACCAGGCCGACCAGGCCGGGGAACTGGCCGCTCCAGTTCGCCACGACGAAGATCGGGCCGCGATGCGACGCAGCCCGGCCAGGACGTGGTGGCTGTACAGCCACACCGCCTCCGCGAGGAAACCCGGCGCCTCCGGCGGGACCGTCCGGAATACCTCGAATGCCCTGTTGCTGGCTGACGATGAATCCGTGCCCGGCTTCGCCGTCGACCCCGGGTGGGCGCGCCTCGTGCACCAGCCCAGCGAGGCGACAGCCTTCTCCAGGTCGGCTTCGAACTGCTGCTGCATTGGCCAGCAGGTGACGTTCGCGCTGACCCGGAGGTCACCGCTGACGACGGTGTGGACGACGCCGGGTTCGGCGCTGGGTTCGGCGCTGGGTTCGGCGCTGGGTTCGGCGCTGGGTTCGGCGCTGGGTTCGGCGCTGGGTTCGGCGCTGGGCTCCTCGGCCAGGACGGGAAGGCGGTAGTTGTCAGGGGCGACTCGTTGGAAGGGCGGGTGGGGTCAGAGGAGGTCGGCGATGTCGGCCTCGAGCGTGCGGCGTTCCTCCGGGGGGATGCGGTCGAGCGGGGCGCGCAGCCCGCTGGCGGGGATGCCGCGCAGTTCGAGGACCGCTTTCAGGTGGGCGAGGTTGCCCTGCCCGGTGGCGGCGACGGCCCGGCGCGCGCGCTCGCGCGCGACCGCCAGCGCCGCCGCATCGCCGGCGCGCAGGGCGTTTCGTACCTCGAGGAAGGGTGCCGGCAGCGCGGAGCTGACGCCGGAGACCACGCCTGCCGCGCCCAGGTTGACCACCTCGGCGAACTCCGCGTCGGCACCGGAGTAGACCGGGATCGGCCGGCCGTCGAGCGCGGCGAGGTACCGACCGACGACGGCGCCGCCCGCACCGCTGATCTTCACTCCGGCGAGGCCCGTGTCGACCAGCCGGGCGAGCAGGGTGGGCGTCACCGACGTGGTCGTCCGGGCCTCGAAAAGGTACCCGTAGACGGGGATGCCGGCGGCCCGCGCGACCAGGGTCTCGTAATAGGACAGCAGGGCCGACTCGGTGGCGGCGTAGTAGTGCGGTGTCAGCGCCGCGAGGCGGTGGGCGCCGCGGTCCACCGCGGCCCGGGTGAGGCTGGCCGCCTGGTACCGGGACGCCGCACCGACGTGCCAGTAGGTCCGGTCGAGACCGAAGGCGTCACCGGCGGCGGCGCAGACGGCTAGGCGCTCGTCATCGCTGAGAGTGGTGAACTCACCCGTCGTTCCGGCGACGAAGATGCCGTCCAGGGGCGCCTCGGCCAGTTGTGCGTAGGCCGCCTTGGTCGCGCCGAGGTCGAGGGCACCGTCCTGGTCGAAGAGGGTCGGCACGGCGGTGATCAGCTTGGCGTCGGGGTAGGCGCTCATGAGTTGCTCCGGTTCGAAGGGGTGAGAAGGGCGAGCGCGATCCCGCGGCGCTGCCAGGTGTAGGTGACGGCGAGTCCGTCGCGGGTCCGGACGAGGCACGGGTAGGAGAATTCGTTGGCACCGGTGGTGACGACGCCCGAGTCGGCCGGCTGGTAGGCCTCGTCACCGGCGCCGCCCCGCGATTCCTCAAGGGTTGCCCAGGGCTCCCAGGTGGCACCGTCGTCGGTCGACCGCGAGATCAGCAGCGGCGCACGCGACGCCCAGTCGCCACTGGTCGGGTTGTGCGCCAGGTACACCGCGTCGTCGACGGTGCAGATGCTGATGCCGGAGTTGTTGTTGGCGATGCTGCTCAGCACTCCGGCCGACCATGTCTCACCGTCGTCGTCACTGAAGGAGAAGACGAGACGGCCGGCCGTGCTCCGGGCGAGGAGGCGGATCTGCCCCGTGGAGGTCTGCCACAGTGCGGGTTGGATGGTCCCAGCGCCCGAGAACGTGTCGCGGTCGATAACGATGTCATCAGTACGGCGCCACGACCGGCCGTCGTCGTCGCTGATCTCGACGAAGGAGTCCCACCGGGGCCCCGCTGCCCACGTCTCGGTGGATGCGCCGGCGAGCAGCCGGCCGGACGGCAGGCGAACGGGTGGCGTGCGTACCGGTCCGCGTCCGCCCGGCGCGTTGGGCCGGAGCGGGTGCGGCACCGACCACGTCCGGCCGGCGTCCACCGAGGTGGTGTGGAACGTCCGCCACGCCGAGATGGTCTTCCCCACCTTGAAGAAGAGGCGCAGCGCGCCGGATTCCTGTCGATGGAAGACCGGGTTCCAGCACGGCGTCAAGTCGCCGCTGACGACGCGGGGTGGGGCCCAGTCGCCGCCGGCCCCGGTGCTGAGCCAGATCTGCGAGTTCGCCGCTCCTTCGTGGTCGCCCTGGAACCAGGCGACCACGAAGGAGCCGGTCATCTGGCAGAGCGTGCTGCCGTGACACTGGCCGGGCACGTCCCGCACCACGAAGTGCTTCTCCATCAACTGCCGACTCCGGCCGCCTGTCGCGGTTCCGGCGTACCCGGCGGGGACGGGCGGTTACGGGCCTTCATCCCGGAGCGGATACGGGGCACGGCGATGGCCAGGACCGCGGCGACGATGAGGAAGACGGCGATCGGACTGGTGTAGATCGTCTCGAGACCGCCGAGCTCCATGGAGCGACGGAAGTTGCGCTCGGCCAAGGGGCCGAGGATCAGGCCGAGCACGATCGGTCCGGCGGGAATACCGAACCTACGGAACAGCAGGCCGATGACGCCGAAGAGGAGCATGAGGCCGACGTCGAAGACGCTGTTGTTGACCGCGTACGTGCCGACGATGCAGAAGGTCACCACGACGACCCACAGGAAACGGGTGGGTAGCTCGAGCAGCTTGGCTACTCCGCGCATCCGAAGAAGGCTGAGGCCCAGGGTCAGCAGCGTCGCGAAGATCAGGATACCCGAAATCGAGTACACCAGGTCCGGGTGCTGCGAAAAGAGGCTGGGACCGGGCTGGATGCCCCAGATGATCATCGAGCCGAGCATGACGGCCATCACGGAGTCCCCTGGCACGCCGAGGGCGAGCGTGGTCAGGACGGATCCGCCCACGCCGGCGTTCGACGACGAGTCCGCCGCGGTCAGCCCTTCCAGTGAACCCTTGCCGAAGAGTTCGGGTTCCTTGGAGACCCGCCGCGCCTGGTCCCATGCGACGATGCCGCCGATGTCGCCGCCCGCCGCCGGCAGGATGCCGACGACGGTGCCGACGGCCGAGCCCACGGCGACGGGCTTGATCATGGCACGGTTCTCGGCCTTGTTCGGCCACCAGCGGCCGAAGCTGCGCACCGCCTCCTGCTGGGCGTGCCCGCGTTCGACCATCTGGCTGAACACCTCGGTGATGCCGAACAGGCCGATGATGACCGCGATGAAGGGAATGCCCTCCACGAGTTGCGGGATGCCGAAGGTGAAGCGGTCGGAGCCGTCCAGGGGATCGCGGCCGATGGCGCCGAGGGCGAGGCCGAACATGCCCGCGATGAGACCTTTGACGATCTTGCCGCCCGAGACCTCGATCATCATGGTCAGCCCGAAGACCACGAGAGCGAACATCTCCGGCGATCCGAACTCGAGCGCCAGGTTGCTGAGCGGGACGGCCGCGGCCATCAAGACCGCGATGCCCACCAGGCCGCCGATCGCGGAGGCGTACGCCGACGCGGTGAGCGCGAGGCCGGCCTTGCCCTGGCGGGCGAGCGCGTAGCCGTCGAACGTGGTCGCGATGGAGGCGGGCGTACCGGGGGTGTTGATGAGGATCGCCGGGATACGGTCGCCGAACTGCGCGGCGACGAGGATGGTCAGGAGAACCGCCAGTCCGGGCAGCGGCTCCATGGTCAGGGTGAAGGCGCTGGCCAGGGCGACCGCCATGGTGGCGCTGATGCCGGGAAAGGCGCCGACGAGCATGCCGATGGCGGCACCGGCGAGGATGCACAGTGCGATCTGGAGGGTGAAGAGGGCGCCGAAACCTTCGAGGAGAGCGTTCATACCGGGACTCTCAGGAGGAGCGCGAACAGGACGTAGAGCACCACCGTGATACCGGCGGGAAATAGAATCAGTTCCTTGATGCCGCGGCCGCCCGCGATCCGCGTCAGCGCGGCCACGAAGACCATCCCGGACACCAGGAAGTGGATGTAGTACCAGAGCGCGCCGAAGGCGAGGGTGGCCAGGACGAAGCCGGCAACCCGCAGCACGCCGACTCGCGTGGCCGGCTCGGCGTCGTCACGCTTCGGCGTGGAGATGAACGCGGTGACGATCTGCAGGGCCGACATGCCGATGATCCCGATGCCCAACGTCTCGGGCCAGATGCGGGGACTAACCGCGAGCGCGCGGTCGGGCAGCTCGATCGAGCGGGCGAGGACCAGGATCACGACGCCCAGCGTCAGGAAGGCCGCTCCCAGTGCTGCCTCGCGCCACGGCGAGGCAGCACTGTGGTCACCCTCGGGGGTCGGGTGAGACGCGCTCATTTCTGGTAGATCTCGCCGAAGCGCTGAAATTCCGATTGGGCGAACGCGGTGGCTTCGTCGGGCGAGGTGGCCATGGCGGTGTTGCCCGCCTTGGTCATGACGTCGGTGAAGGTCACCGAGGACGCCGCCTTGTGCACGGCGTCGGCGAGCCGCTGCTTGACCTCGGACGGCAGGTTCGCGGGGGCGCCCATGAGGCCCCAACCACCCATGACCAGGTCGACGCCGAGTTCCTTCGCGGTCGGGACGTCGGGCAGGGAGGAAACACGCTCGGGGGCCATCACGGCGAGGACCCGCAGCCGGCCGTCCTTGGCTGCCGCGCCGGACTCGCTCACACCCGCCATGACGGCCTTGACCTCGCCGGACACGCCGGCCGCCACGGCCGGTGCGCCGCCGTCGTACGGAACGGGCTTGAAAGTCACCCCGGCCGCCTCCCCGAGGGCGAGGGTCGCTGCCTCCCAGATCGCGCCGGCTCCGGAGTTCGAGACGGTGATCGTCTCGGGGGCGGCCTTGGCCGCGCCCAGGAACTCCGCGAACGTTTTGTAGGGGCTCTCCGCCGGGACCGAAAGGGTCGCGGGCGCGTTCATGACCTGGCCGAGGATGGTGTACTGGTCGGGCTTGATGTCGGCGCCCTGGTGCCCGAGCATCGCCACCTCGACCGGGATGAAACCGATGCTGTAGCCGTCCGCCGGCCGGTCCTTGAGGTAGGTGAGGCCGACACGGCCACCGCCGCCCGCGCGGTTCTCCACCACGATCGACTTCCCGAGGTCGGACTCCAACTCCTTGGCGAGCGTCCGGGCGGTCAGGTCCGACCCGCCTCCCGCACCGGCGTGGACCACCAGGGTGAGGTCCTTCTCGGGGTAGTTGGCGGACGACGCCTCTCCCCCGCCGCCACGGTTGGCGCACGAGGTCACTGCGAGACTTGCGGCGACGGCCAGGGCGGCTATCGCGATCCTTCTTGATCTCATCAGTCGGTCTCTTTCTGCAGGGGTGGTGGGGGTACCGCGGACTGCAGCCGCGAACAGGTCGTCTGCAGGTGACGGTGCAGCTCGACCTTGACTTCGGCGACCTTGCCCGCGGCGATCAGCCCGGCGAGGTCGCGGTGTTCCCGCGCCGACGGTGCGAGGTCGTCCATGCGCTTACCGGAGGCGTACAGCAGGCCCTCGATCGTGGGACGGAACTGGTTCCACAGGACGCCGAGTCGGGTCAGACCGGCGGCGTGGAAGAAGGCGCTGTGGAAGCGGATGTCCGCCGCCGTGAAGTCGGTCGAACTGCGGTTGGCGACTGCCGCATCCATGTCGGCGAGTGCCGCTTCCAGATCGCGGGCGAGGTCATCTCGCCTGGCGGCGATGGCACGCTCAACCGCAAGCAGCTCGAAGGACTCTCGGAGCGCCATCAGCTCGTCGATGTCAGCCGCGGTGAGCGAGCGGGTGGCGACGTTCCGGCCGGTGCCGGCGACCAGTCCCTCCGCGCGCAGGATCTTGATGGCGTCCCTGACCGGGCCCCGGCTGACCCGGAACGACTCAGCCAACTCCTCCTCGACGAGACGCGTGCCTGCGGCTAGCTCGCCCATGATGATGCGGCGGCGCAGCTCGCTGGCAAGCCTCTCCCCGAGCGACTCCACACTGATGGGACTGACGTTCAGCACTTGACCTCCCGAAAACTGTTAACAGTTAACACTTGGTTTGAATGACGGTCAACGGTTGACAAGGACAGAGTCTCCCTGGAGTTCCGCCGGCGCTCGGCGAGGCGGCGGGAATCCAGACGCATCTCCCCCACCAGCCCGCCGGAAGCTCCCGCCAAGCCGCCAATCCTTGGGGCTTGCGGGAGGATCTGGCCTGCATGGAGTCCCGACCGAGAAGGAGAATCCCTCGATCAGCGGTGTCCTACGCCCGCATGGTGAAGAGGCCGATGGTGCTCGACCGGTTCGTCAAGGACGACCGGTGGACGAACGTGTTGCAGGTCGAGGCGTACGCGCACGTCCGGGCGCAGCGATGGGAACCACTCGCCGATCCCGCCGGCTCACTCCGATGGGAGGTGAGAGAGGGTGGTCAGGCGGCGGGCCCACCCCTTACCGGCCGGGAGCGGGGAAGGCGGTCTCCGCATTCTCAACACCGCGCGCCCGCAGGTCGTGCTGGAGATCGCCTGGCACCGGACCACCCCCCTCGTCGTGTTCCACGAGCGAATAGCCGGCATCGCCCAGCGCTGCTCCATCCGCGTGCGCGCGACGAGCACCTCGCCGGTACCGGCCGGCACCTCGCCACGTGACCTCGGCCGTGGTAGGAACGTTTCGTTGGCCACCCCGCTACGGAGACCACCATGGCCCGCTGCCGGACCGGCCGGCGTGCCTGACGCACGGCGACCTGTGGGCACAGAACATCCTGGCCACTCCGGACGGGCAGCCCGCGCTGATCGACCCGGCCGTGTCGTAGATGTGGGCCGAGGTCGACCTCGCTCATGTGTGGTCCACCTCGCCCCCGCCGGAGGCGCGACGGATGTTCGAGGTCTAAGCGGACCTGACCTCGCTCGACGACGACTGGCGGGCCCGCATGCCGATTGTCCAGCTGCGGCAACACCTCGCCGTGCTGGCCCAGTTCGACAACGGATCCGCAGGGCCTGGGCGGCGTGCGGGAACTCGATCCCGGTGGAGATCGTCAGGATCTTGCAGGTGCGGATCTCGCGGCGGCCGTGGCCGCGGCCGGTGTCGCGGGTGGCGTCAGGGACTGCCCGCCAGGGCAGGCCGGCGAGTTGGGCGTGCAGGCTGGGTTGGTTGCCTTTTTGACGGTCAGGATCCAGTGGGCGCCGTTCGGCCGGGTAGGCGACGTGGTCGCGTTGGCAGTGCAGCGCGTCGACGGTGATCACGGTGTCGCAGAGGTCGCTAGTTGGTCGAGCAGCGGTGCGAAGCGGGTGATTTCGTTGGTCTTGCCGTCCACGTCGGTGCTGGCCAGGACCACTCCGGTGGCCTGGTCGCAGGCGGCGAGGACGTGCCGGGCCGCAAGGTTGGTGGTGCGGGAGCCGCGTAGCGTCTTACCGTCCACGGCGATCGCCCGCCGCTGGGCCGCTGTCGCCACGGTCCTGATGGAGAGCCAGCTGCTGATGGCGGCGGTGAGCAGATCCGGGTCCAGAGCCTGCAACAACCGGCGGATCATCGCCTCGGACGGGCGCCGGTCCGGGGTGATGCCCAATGCGAGAGCGGTCGCGGCCGGCACGTCAGCGATCCATTCGGCGATCGCGGCGTACGAGCGGTAGCCGGCCACCACGGCACACACGGCAGCAGTGACGACGACCGTCAGGCGGTGCCGTACCCCGCGGCGGGCGCGGGGATCCGGCAGACCCGCCAACGCCGCAGGCAGCCCGGCGGCGGCTTCGGGCACGGTGACAGCCGGTGCGTCGGACAAGGACGAGATCAGCGATGATGGCAGCGCGGGCATGACTCACTTCGGACGATCAATAAGGCGTAGGAACCTCGATGATCATCTGAAGCGGTCATGCCCGCTCTGCTACCACCAGCACGGGCGCGTCTACACCAACCACATCAGGCCGGGCACCCTCACGACTTTGCCGAGGCCCTGCACCGCGCATGCCCTCTCGTGCGCGGTGCAGAACGTCCGGTTCACACGCGTCACACGAGGGAGATCGACCGCACCTGGGTGTTGCCCTTGGTTTCGACGTATACCTTGTAATCGCCGACGGTGTAAGTGCCAGCAGCGTTGTTGTCGATGGTGAACGTGGCCGTCACAGGAGACTCGCTGCCGTCGATGTGGGTCTGCTTCACCGTGACGGTCAACTCGTTCTTGTTGCCCTTCAACTTCTTCACCACCGCCGACGGCTTTGCATCGATGACCGCGTTGGCGACTGTCACGTAGACCGCGTCGGGCGAAGAGAACTCCGCGTTCTTCTGCCCATCACCGAAGGTGAAAAAGCCCCGTTGTTCGATGGCCCCGCGACCGGGGAACGGATCAGGGTTTGAAGCCAAGTACGTCGGATTGACCGTGTACAGGTCCGTCTTGGAATCCGCGAGGATGCCCTGCACCCCGGTGTACGGGGCATCGGTGATCGCAAGGTTGACCGACAGGTAGATGGCGTCGGGGTTGTTGGCCGAGATGCGCGAGGAGAAGTACTTGTCCGCACTCTGCCCCGCAGGAACGGCCAGCGGCACGACCGCGTCGCCGACGAGAATGTTGAACTGGAAGTCGCCGTAGCCGCCGGCGACGAACTTCGCCCAAGCCGCGTCCGACATGTGGTCGGGGCGCTCCACCTTGAACTCCAGACGCATCGGCGCGACGTACGTGTTGTTCAGGTACTCGGTATCGGTCAGGGGCAAGTAGACCCCTCCCGGGGCGTGCCCCAGTGCGAAAGCCGACGCCGTCGGGGCCGAGTTGCCGCGCCCGTTCCACATCGGGATGTTGAACGAGGTGGCGCCGAGCAGGGCCTGGGTGCCCAACTGGCTCGTGCCGACAGCGGCCGACGCGTCCTTGTAGGTTCCGATCGTGACGTCGAGCAGGTCGAGGTCCGCCCGGTCGGCGTTCAGCCCCGGGATGCTTGCCGACATGAACTTGGCACCGGCGGGCCCGGAGTAACGGGCCATCTCCAGCATGCCATCGGCCATGATCTTGGTCATCTGCACTGCCGAGTCGACCTTCATCCGCTCGTTGGCCGTGTGCCACCAGCGCTCGTTACCCGGGATGACGGCGCCGAAGGCGGTCATCTTATTGCGGAAGCTGCTGGCCAGGGTGCCACCGGTCGTGCCCTGCGGATAGACCACGTCCCTGAGGGAATATGGATCCGCGAACTCACCCGGGTTGCGGTCGATCGAGGCTTGGTAGCTCCCGAACTGAAGAGCCGTCAGCGGGTTGTCGTGAGTGACGTACAACCCGGCGCCGACGGGCGAGCCGAGGTTGCCGATGGTGAACCCCTTCGCCTGGAAGGCGGCCGTAACCGCCGCCGTTGCCTGGCCGGAGTCAGCCGCGGTGACGTGCATGCTGCGCACATACATCGGCATGCTGAGGCTGCCGGAGGCGTCCGTGTAAAAGCTCGTCGGGGTCTCTGAATTGATGCCTCCCATGAGGGCAAAGGTCAGGTTCGGCGTGCCGTTGCTCGGGTTGCGCAACAGGCTCGCCGGGATGCCCATGTACTTGCCGATATAGGCTTCGCCTTCGACACCGTCGCGGAAGAACAGGTCGGCGATGCCGTCGGCGGCTTTCTTCAATTGCATGTCGGCGGCCGTGGTTCCCAATGCGCCGAGTCCCTTGGAGAGGAGGAACATTCCCCACACGATGGCATTCTTGCCGTACTGCGGGGTCGGCATCTCCATCGCCACATCGGTGTTGATCTCCAGCGTGAGCGAGTCGCCGGTGATCGTGGTCTGCACCTTGGGCGTGGTGCGGGGAGCAGCCGGGAGCCAACCCTTCGTGGTCGCGGCAGCGGTGATCGCCGACACGAATCGGTCGCGCTCGGCGGAGCCGGCCCCCGCCACGTCAAGGGTGAAGGTGGCCCGCGAGGCGATCTGCGTGGTGCTGCCGTAGGCGATGTCCTTGAGCGTCGGGTCGCCTTCGCGCTGGGTGACACCGGCTGTGGCATTCGTCAGCCGGAAGGCCTTGGTGCTGTCTGCGGACAAGCTCATCGACACCGACGGGGTCACCGATCCGGAGTTGCCGACGATGACCGGGAACCGCGAGTCGGAGGTGTAGCCCGCGATCGGGGTCTCCTCCCGGTTGAGGTTCTTGTAGGCCCAGTTGTCGTAGAAGCTCGGGTTCGAGTTGTACGGGATGGACTGGAAGGTGGCGGTGTTCGTCGTCGAGGGCGTGCCGGGACCGCCGTCTTCGTAGATTCCCATGACGATGCGGATGCGTCGGTCGAGGGGCAACCCCGCCTCGAGCAGCGCCTTGGCCGCGAGCAGCGTCGCCAGCGTCGGGCCGCTGTCGTCCTGCAGGCCCGCCCCGTAGACCCAGCCGTCCTGGACATAGGGCGAGTGGTACGCACCAGGAGTGCCGAGGTTGCCATCGGCGTCCCGCCAGCGCGCCAGCTGGGCCGGCGAAACGGAAGCCGTCGGCGAGTCGAGGTGGCTCAACGCCATGACCATCTCCGGGGCGTCCGGGTCACCGATCTCTGCGTAGACGTACTTGTCGGGCTGGCGTTGGACGACCACCGGGAAACCCAGGTCGGTGGCCAGCTTGACCACCCAGGCGAGCTTGGCGACCTTGCGGTCGTACTCGTTCTGGTTGGTTTCGGTGTTGCTGACCGGGAAGGGGTACGCCGTCGCGGCCGTGCCGCCTCGGGAGATGGAGTCGTAGCTCGACCCGTCCAGCATCGCCCCGATCAGACTGAGCGGGTCGTAGGTGCCGTCCCCCGCCCGCGCGCTGTTGACGCGTCCAGCCAACGCCTCGACTTCCGCGTGGATCGCGTCGCGCTCGGCGTCGGTCACCGACAGATCGTAGGTGGCGCTCGGCTGGAAGGGCTCCTCGCCGAAGCTGGTCGCGGACGCGTTAGACGCCACACCCATGGACAGGAGCAGTGACATGCCAAGTGTCAGTGCAAGGGGTTTCTTCCGCATCACCGTGATCTCCCCGAATGGTCAGACCCAAAATACATCGGATGAATTTCGTTGTACGCGAGACCCTTTCAGGCGTTTCCCAGCTTGTCAATGAACCTTTCGGAGTAACGGTTCGTGGCGCTGCGTGAGCAGGTGGTGCGGTGCGGTCGTGTTCGAAGTGGAGGGCGACGAGCACGGCGGACACGAACATCGATACTTTTCAAGGGGTAGCTGAACATGGAGATTGCTCGATGTCTTTTCATCGAAAGTCATCAAAGGGGCCACCCTCATGCCCCCATCGATGTTTTTCGGGGGGCCACCTCATTCATTCAGGAGCCTCACAATAGAGGGCCGCCTCTTTTCTCGATGGCCCCCCATGAATCGGGGCGGTCTCTTGACGGCTGCACCGAGCAGACAGCCACCGCGCGCCTCATTGCGCGGCCCTGTAGTCAACGCTGCGGGCCGACCGTCGCCCGACACACCCGCAGCCACCGATCGGCGTACCGCTTGCCTCCGATATGGAAGTGCGAGCCGGCCGGGAACGTCCCTACCGGGCGCGGGTTCGGTGGGTCGACCCGACGACCAAGCGCCGCCCGTCCAAGTCAACATCGATGGCGACACCGGAAGAGGCGCAAGCGTGGATCGACGCAATGGTCAGCTCGGCGCATGAAGACGCCGACCCGGCGGCCGCGACAACGCGACTGGCCGAGTACGGCGAGAGCGTGAGGACGCTGGCGCTGCGCGACCTGGAGCGGAAGACGTTAGACCCGCACCTCGCTGGTTGGCGTAAGCGGATGGTGCCGGCCCTCGGCCACATTCCGATGCGACGTGACGATATTCGCCGCGTGCACGGCCGCGCGGATCGGCGAGGTTTTCGGCGTCGGCGCCGAGGACATCGACCGGGAAACGTGGATGTGGACCGTCCGCCGGCAAACCACGCCCGGCCCCGGTGGCCTAATCGACAAGGGCACCAAGGGCTGCATCTCCGACGCGTTGGCTGGCCCCCGCGTGTCGGCGGGTTACTTCTTCTTGTTTCAGTAGTCCCAGCCTGGCCGGCTGCTACGCAAAACCAGGATTTAGAAGCTGAACGTCTGCACGACCAGGGTGTGGAGGCTACTGGTGATCGCCGGATGGCCGGTCGCATTGATGACAACGATGCCGTTCACGGTGACGGCTCCCCGGCCGGCGTGCCTTCCACAGTGGTGACGTGGTAGGCGTGGGTGTGCCGGGCGGGCCAGCCGAGGAACCGGTGGAACATGTCCGCGGCGCTGCCCGTCACGCTCGGGTTGAGCCGGTGCAAATCGTCGATCGCCTCGTGCAGGCACGCAGCCAGATAGAGGAACAGGCTCACCGGCGCGTCCTGGTACTCGGCCAACAGCGCGAGCTTCGCCGCGCCGCAGGGCCATGGCTGTCCGCACCGGCGGCACAGCCACAGCGGACGCATCGGCAGGTGCTCCACCCCGGCAAGCGCGCTCGGGTGCGCTGCGAGACGGCGCCGTGGCCCGGTCACCGGCGGCCGCCCTCGCGGGCTTGCTGGTCGAACAGCCGACGCCACACGTGGGTGAGCAGCGGCGGATCAGCGGGCTGCACCGGCCACTGCGAGGACGCCCGCCCGGGCTCGGGGCGCCGGGACTGGTCGGCCATCACGTTACGCGAGACGTACACCGTCACGCCGATGCCCCTTCCGGGACGATGAGCGGTGAGCTCGCCGGGAAGGGGCGAGCCCACCGCCGCACCTCGGCGGCCGGGGGCAACCGCCAATCACCCACACACGCAGCCCTTATGGCGGTACGCAGGCGGGGCATCAACCACACGCGTGCTTGGGCGGGCTGGGGCGGCACCGGCCGAAGCACCAAGGCGAACTCCAGACCCCCAGCGACTGCGTCGTTCATCCCGAGCTCCCTGGCGTGAGGCTGCGATTGCGTGCCGGCCGCCTACTCGCCGAGAGCGGCGGACCAGCCCAATCAGGTTCGCTCGGTGAGCGCGGCAAGGGGAATGTCCTGTCGGTGCACTCGCGGTGCACCTGCAAGCACGCCAAGTGCCGTTACGATCATCCGGCCGACTGTCCCCCTTTGAGAGGACGTGCGATGGCCGCGGTGACGACCTGGACCGGCCAAGAAGCGAGCGCGCTGCGTCAGGCGTTGCGGATGAGCGTTACCGGCTTCGCCGAGCACCTCGGCGCGGCACGGCGAACGGTGGCCAAGTGGAGCAGCCAAGGCAACAAGGTCCGTCTGCGTGCCGATATGCAGGCAGCTCTCGACACAGTGCTGGCGCGGGCCACCCCGGACGCCCGCGAGCGCTTCGAAGCACTGGTGAAAGCGGGTACCAGCGGTGCACTAGTGTCCTGCGCCGGAAATTCGCCTACAAAATCGGGCGAGTGATTCGAGGATCTCTTCTGCGGTCTTGGTCCAGATGAACGGTCGCGGATCGTTGTTCCAGGTGGCGATCCAGGAGCGGATGTCGGCTTCGAGTGCTTGGGCGCTCTTGTGGGTGCCGCGGCGGATCTTCTGGTCGGTGAGGAAGCCGAACCAGCGTTCGACCTGGTTGATCCAGGACGAGCCGGTCGGGGTGAAGTGCATGTGGAAGCGTGGGTGTTTCGCGAGCCAGGCCCTGACGGCGGGGGTTTTGTGGGTGCCGTAGTTGTCGCAGACGAGGTGCACGTCGAGGTCGGCCGGGACGGTCTTGTCGATGGTGATCAGGAATTTTTTGAACTCGATCGCGCGGTGCTGGCGGTGCAGTTCGCTGATGACGGTGCCGTCGGCGATGTCGAACGCGGCGAACAGGCTGGTGATGCCGTTGCGGTGGTAGTCGTGGGTTCGCCGTTCGGGCATGCCCGGCATCATCGGCAGGACCGGTTGCGAGCGGTTAAGTGAAGTGATCTCAACAAGATTCGGGTAGGTAGCGGTACTCGAAGTGCGTGAGATGAAGTGCGGCGCGGACGGTCGCGCCCATTCTGCCGGGGC
>NZ_JBIALB010000041.1:0-22437 GCF_042872965.1 Micromonospora sp. NPDC005087
ATCGCCCTCGCGGAATACCGTTCGGCTGGAACCGCGTCGCGCCACTCGCCGAGAGGCGACCTGCACACCGACACCAACGCCGCCCCCAGCCCACCAGCCAGGGGCGGCGCTGTCTGTGCCCCGTCCCCTCGGGCGACCGGCGGGTGCGCTGTCTGTGCCCGTCCACTGGTGACGGGCGGGGACGATGGCCAGACCCCGTTGGCGGCACAATGCTGAGGTGACTGTCGCTCAGCCCTGGTCCGAGCAGTCGGGTGTGCTCGTCCTGCCCAGCGGGGCGACGGTGCGCGGACGGCGCATCGCCGCCGAGGTCGCCTCACCCGCCGACTTCGCCCTGCTGTTGGCCCCCGGCCCGGAACCGGCGTGGCCACACCGGCGGATCCGGTGGCCCGACTTCTGGATACCGCTCGATCGGGCGGACGCGCTCGACGCCCTGCGGGCGACGCTGCGACGCGCCCACGACGGTGAGCGCGTCGAGGTGGCCTGTCGGGGCGGGGTGGGGCGCACCGGTACGGCGTTGGCCGCGCTGGCGATCCTCGACGGGCTCCCGGCCGACCGGGCGGTGCCGTGGGTACGGGCGGGCTACCACCCGAAGGCGGTGGAGACCCCGTGGCAGCGGCGCTGGCTGCGCCGCATCGCCTGATCACCACCGCCCCGAGCGCCACCCGCCAAGCGCCCACCGGCCACGCGCCCACCGGCCCCGAGCGCCAGCCGCCACGCGCCCACCGGCCACGCGCCCACCGGCCCCGAGCGCTAGCCGCCACGCGCCCACCCGACCAACGCTGGCGCCGCCGGAGGTGGCACGTGCACCTATCCCTGGGCGATCACCGCCGGCTCAGTGACGTACTCGCGTAGGTGGTCGGCGGTGAGCGTGTCGCCCCGGGCGACCAGTTCGGCGGGCGTGCCGGTGAAGACGATGCGTCCGCCGTCGTGCCCGGCGCCCGGTCCCAGGTCGATGAGCCAGTCCGCGTGCGCCATGACCGCCTGGTGGTGCTCGATGACGATCACCGTGTTGCCGGCGTCGACCATCCGATCCAGCAGGGCCAGCAGTTGGTCCACGTCGGCCAGGTGCAGGCCGGTAGTCGGCTCGTCCAGCACGTACGTGCTGGTCTTCTCCGCAAGGTGGATGGCGAGCTTGAGCCGCTGCCGCTCCCCGCCGGAGAGGGTGGTCAGCGGCTGGCCGAGGCTGAGGTAGCCCAGCCCGACGTCCACAAGCCGGCCGAGGATGAGGTGCGCCGGCCCGCTGGGAAAGAACGCGTGCGCCTCGGTGACCGACATGGCCAGCACCTCGCTGATGTTCTTGCCGCGCAGCGTGTACGTGAGCACCTCGTCGGTGAACCGCCGGCCCTCGCACCGCTCGCAGACGCTCGCCACGCCGGCCATCATCGCCAGGTCCGTGTAGATCAGCCCGATCCCTTTGCAGGCCGGGCAGGCACCCTCGGAGTTGGCGCTGAACAGCGCCGCCTTGACCCCGTTGGCCTTGGCGAAGGCGGCGCGGATCGGGTCGAGCAGCCCGCTGTAGGTGGCCGGGTTGCTGCGTCGCGACCCGCGGATCGGGGACTGGTCCACGATCACCACCCCGGTCCGGCCGCGCAACGACCCGTGGATCAGTGAGCTCTTGCCGGAGCCCGCCACGCCGGTGATGACGGTGAGGACTCCGAGCGGGATGTCCACGTCCACGTCGCGCAGGTTGTGCAGGTCGGCGTGGCGGATGGCGAGCTGCCCGGCCGGTGGGCGTACCTCGTCGCGCAGGGTCACCCGGTGGTCCAGGTGCCGTCCGGTGAGCGTGGCGGAGCGGCGCAGGCCGGGGACGTCGCCGGTGAAGCAGATCCGCCCACCGTCGGCGCCGGCGCCGGGGCCGAGGTCGACGACGTGGTCGGCGATGGCGATGGTCTCCGGCTTGTGCTCCACGACCAGCACCGTGTTGCCCTTGTCCCGCAGTCGCAGCAGCAGGTCGTTCATGCGGGCGATGTCGTGCGGGTGCAGGCCGACGGTCGGTTCGTCGAAGACGTACGTGACGTCGGAGAGGCTGGAGCCGAGGTGGCGGACCATCTTCACCCGCTGCGCCTCACCGCCGGAAAGGGTGGCCGACTCCCGGTCCAGGCTGAGGTAGCCCAGCCCGATCTCGACCAGCGAATCCAGCAGGTCCCGCAGGTTGGCGATCAGCGGCGCCACCGCCGGGTCGTCGACGGCCCGGACGAACTCGGCCAGGTCGCTGATCTGCATGGCCGAGCAGTCCGCGATGTTGCGGCCGGCGATCCGCGAGGACAGGGCCGCCGCGTTGAGCCGGGTGCCGCCGCAGGCCGCGCAGGTGGTGAAGGTGACCGCCCGGTCGACGAAGGCCCGGATGTGCCCCTGCATCGACTCGCGGTCCTTGGCGAGGTAGAGCCGCTTGACCTTGACCGCCAGACCCTCGTACGTCCAGTTGTTGCTGCCCATCTTGATTTTCGTGGCCGGCTTGTAGAGCAGGTCCTGCCACTGCTCGGGGGTGTAGTCCTGGAGCTTGGCGTCCGGGTCGAACAGGCCGGAGGAGACGATGGTCTGCCAGTACCAGGAGTCGACCGCGAAGTTCGGCACCGTGATCGCGCCGCCGTTGAGTGAGCGCTCGACGTCCACCAGCTCGTTCACGTCGAGGTCGGAGACCCGGCCCAGCCCCTCGCAGGTCGGGCACATCCCCTCGGCCAGGTTGAAGCTGAACGCGCCCGCGCCGCCCACGGACGGTTGGCCGAGCCGGCTGAAGACGATCCGCAGCATCGCGTACGCGTCGGTGGCGGTGCCCACGGTGGAGCGGGAGTTGACCCCCATCCGCTCCTGGTCGACCACGATGGCGGCGCCGAGGTTGCGCAGCGAGTCGACGTCCGGCCGGTTGAGGTTGGGCATGAACGACTGGAGGAAGGCGCTGTAGGTCTCGTTGATCAGGCGCTGGGACTCGGCGGCGATGGTGCCGAAGACGAGCGACGACTTGCCCGAGCCGGAGACACCGGTGAAGACGGTCAACCGGCGCTTGGGGATGTCGACCGAGACGCTGGCGAGGTTGTTCTCCCGCGCTCCGCGTACCTCGATGATGTCGTGGCCGTCGGCGACGGACCATGCTGGCTGCGACATGCGAACCCTTCACGAGATCGTGGCAGGGAAGGCCCCGCCGGGCTGACGGATTACATTGTCTCATTCACAACCTCATAGAGGCTTCTGCCGAGATTCAGCCGGGAGGCGCGGCGGAACGCCCTGCAAAGTCTCAAATCACGTGACAACCGGTACGGTGGCCGGCGTGGACAGCGCGCCGAAGGACCGCCTGCGTGCCGTGGACCTGGCTGCGACCGTCGGGATCTCGGTGCAGCAGGTGCGCAACTACGTCGAGGTGGGCGTGCTGCCGCCGGTGCGGCGCACCGCGAGCGGCTATCGGATCTTCACGCCCGAGCACGCCCGGGCGCTGACCGTGGCGCGGCGGCTGGCCGAGGGACATGGCTGGAGCCGTACCCGGGAGATCATGGCGGCGGTGCACCGGGGTGACCTGCCGGCGGCCCTGGCGGCGCTCGACGGCGGCCATGCCGAACTGGACCGGGAGCGCGCCGAGATCCGCCGGGTGCTCGGCGCCTTCGAGACGGTGCTGGGCAGCCCGCCGGCGGTCCGACCGGCGCCACGCCGTGGCGCCCGCATCGGCGAGGTCGCTGCCCTGGTCGGGGTCCGCACCTCGCAGCTACGGCTGTGGGAGGAGCGCGGCCTGCTCCGGCCGGGCCGCACGCCGGGCACGAAGTACCGGGTGTACGACGAGGCCGAGCTGCGGGCCGCGCAGGTCGTGGCGCTGCTGCGCCGGGGCGCCTACCCGTTCGAGATCATTGAGGCGGTGCTGGGCGAGCTGCGCACCACCGGCAGTGCGCAGCGGGTCCGCGCCGAGCTGGGCCGCCGTGAGCAGGAGCTGCACGCCCGCAGCCTGCGTCGGCTTCGGGGGAGTGCCGCGCTGCACGACTACCTGAGCGATCGTGGCGCGGCCAGATGGTCGGCAGGCCAACCGGACCCACCGAGCGATCTTGTTGGCTAGGGTCGGGCCTATGAGAGCTGCGCTGCTGGCGGTCACGGCGTCCGCCGTCCTGCTCGCTCCGGCGCCGGTCACCGCCGCCACGGGCGCCCCCACCGCGACGGCCGTGCGGTGCCCCACGGTGCCGGCCCCTGCGGTGTCCCGGCCGCCCCGGCCCTCGCCCCCGCCCGCCGTGCCCGAGCAGCGGGTGGTCGGCGGCGCCGGGCTGGACACCAGCGGCCTGGTCGTGCCGGCCGGCGTCGGCGCGCCACCGGCGGTCACCGCCACCTCGTGGCTGGTCGCCGACCTGGACACCGGCCAGGTGCTCGGTGGCTGCGGACCGCACGAGTACGGCACCCCGGCCAGCGTGCAGAAGCTGCTGCTGGCGGCCACGATGCTGCCCCGGCTGGATCCGAAGCAGACGGTCACCGTCACCGCGGCGGACATGGACATCGAGCCCGGATCCTCCGCCGTCGGTCTGGTCGAAGGGGGCCGGTACAGCGTCGAGACGGTCTGGCTGGGGCTGCTGCTCAACTCGGGCAACGAGGCGGCGAACGTGCTGGCCCGGCTGGGCGGCGGGGCGGACGGCGCGGTCGGCGGGGTACGCGCCATGAACGAGCAGGCGCACCGGCTCGGCGCGCTCCAGACGCACGCGGTCACCCCCTCCGGGCTGGACGGCAAGGGGCAGTTCACCAGTGCGTACGACCTGGCGCTGATCGCCCGGGCCTGCTTCGCCGAGCCGACCTTCCGCCGGTACGCGCTCACCGAGCAGACGCAGATCCCGGCCCAGCCGAAGCAGCGCACCAAGGGTTTCCAGATCCAGAACGAGAACCAGCTCATCTACCGGTACCCGGGTGCGCTCGGCGGCAAGACGGGCTTCACCGATCTGGCCCGGCACACCTATGTCGGGGCGGCGCAGCGTGACGGGCGGCGGCTGGTGGTGACCCTGCTGGGCGCCGAGCCGGCGCCGATGCGCGGCTGGGAGCAGGGCGCGGCCCTGATGGACTGGGGCTTCACGCTGCCCCGCGACGCCGCCGTCGGCCGGCTGGTCGAGCCGGGCGAGCTGATGGCGACGCCGTCGGCCGCGCCGTCTGAGTTGGCCGCGCCCGGCGCGCCCCGGCCGGCGGCGGCCAGCGGTCCGGTGCGCTCCGGGTCGGGGTGGCTCTGGTCGGTTACGGCGCTGGGCGGCGCGGGCGTGCTGCTGCTGGGCGGGCTGCTGTGGCGCCGCCGTCGCCGGCTGCCCTGACGGATCGACAACCGGCCCCGACATCCATAGACTCCGGTCTTTCTGGCACCACGAGTCCAGGAGGATCCCTTGTCGAGTGAACTCGAACCGCGGTCCGGCGTGGCGGCACCCCGCCGGCCGGTGCGCGTACTGAACCGCCTCGCGGGGGTGACGGTGCTCGCCGGCGCGCTCGTCGCCGGCGCGTCCGCCACCGCCGTCGCCGCGCCGCGCGCGACGGCGGACGCGGTGACCGCGTCCGCCGCCGATGCCGCCACCCGCCCACCGCGCACGACGCACGGGCCGTGCGCGTACGCCGAGACGCCCGACGAGCCGGCTGCCCGGCCGGTGCCCCTGCCGCCCGACCCGCGGCGTACGCCGGACCGGGGCACCGTCCGGGTCACCCTCTCCACGAACCACGGGCCGATCGGGTTGACCCTGGACCGGGAGGCCGCACCGTGCACGGTGCAGAGCTTCCTGCACCTGGTTCGCAAGCGCTTCTACGACCGCACGTCGTGCCATCGGCTCACCGCGTACCCCACGCTGAGTGTGCTGCAGTGCGGTGACCCGTCCGGCACCGGCGAGGGCGGTCCGGGTTACCGGTACCGCGACGAACTGCCGACCGACCTGCCGCCCGCGCCCACCGACCCGACCGGGGAACGCCGGGTCTACGAACGAGGCGTGCTGGCCATGGCCAACGCCGGGCCGGACACCAACGGCAGCCAGTTCTTCCTGGTCTACGCCAACTCCGCGCTGCGCCCCAACTACACGATCTTCGGCGAGGTGGACGCGGCCGGGCTGGCCACCCTCGACCGGATCGCCGCCGGGGGAGTGGCGCCGACCGCCGAGGACCCGGCGCCGGTCGACGGCGCACCGGCGCTGCCGGTGGACATCCGCCGGGCCGTCCGCTCGCACCACCACCACTGACCGTTCGGCGCGGTGGGCGGCCCCGGGTCGCTCACCGCGCCAGCGTGTCGTGCCCGAACCGCCGGGGGTACCCGTCGGCAGTTCGCCGTCGCTGGCCCGCAAACAGTCGCCGGAAACCGGAACTTTCGGGAGCCGAACCGGAACCGGCGAAACCGGTGTCCGACACGATTCCGACCGTCACGACCGGCCGGGTGACCCGGTCGGCGGGGCGGCGGTGCTGTCCCGGACGACCAACTCGGTGGCGAGTTCCACCCGGGGGGAGTCGATGGCCTCGCCCTGGGCGAGCCGCAGGACGGTCCGCGCGGCCAGCCGACCCATCTCGACCAGCGGTTGCCGCACAGTGGTCAGCGGCGGTGACGCCCACCGCGCCTCGGGCAGGTCGTCGAAGCCGACCACGCTGACGTCGCCCGGGACCAGCAGGCCCCGTTGCCGGATCGCCTCGTAGACGCCGAACGCCATCTGGTCGCTCGCCGCGAAAATCGCCGTCGGCGGCTCGTCGAGGTCCAGCAGCGAGGACCCGGCGGCGAAGCCGGACGCGTGGTAGAAGTCGCCGGGTCGGAGCAGGTGTTCCTCCAGCGGCAGGCCCACGGCCTCCAGCCCGGCCCGGTAGCCGTCCAGCCGGGCTCGGCTGAACAGCAGGTGCGTCGGCCCGGCCACGAACCCGATCCGCCGGTGCCCGAGCGAGAGCAGGTGCTCGGTCGCGGCGAGCCCGCCGGCCCAGTTGGTGGCTCCTATGGTGGGCACGTCGGTGGCGGGCACGCCGGCCGGGTCGACCACCACCACGGGCACGTTGAGCCGCCGCAACTGGGCGTAGAGCGGCGGGCTGACGTGCGAGGTCACGAAGATGACGCCGTCGGTGGCCCGGGCGCGCAGGTTCTGCAGCCACTGCCGGGCGGCGGTGGACTGTCGGTGTATCGCGGAGACCACGGTGCCCACGCCGGCGGCGTGCCCGACGTCCTCGACCCCGCGGATGATCTCCACGGCCCAGGGGCTGTCCAGGTCGTTGAAGACCAGGTCGACCAGGCCGGCGCGCTGGACCGTGCGGCTGGCGCGACGCCGGTAGCCGTGGTGGCGCAGCAACTCCTCGACCCGTTCCCGGGTGCCGGGGGCCACGTCCGAGCGGCCGTTGAGCACCCGGGACACGGTCGGCACCGAGACTCCGGCCTCTCGCGCGATGGCGCTGATGGTGACCCTGCGTCCGTCGTCCGCGTCCACCCGCGTCTCCTTTGTTCTTTCGGGGGCGGGCCGGACGCCGACGCCGGGATGCCCAGGAGCAGCGTGCCCGTCCCATCGGTCATCTTGCCGCACGGACCGGGGGCTGGCGACAGGGCGCATCGCCGCCGTGTGCCGGGAAGTTGCGGAGAAATCCCGGAAGTCCGGCTGGTCGGCACGGGCCGGCGCGTCGCCGGGCCCGGCGCGGCACCCGTGACCTCGCCGCTCAGCCGCTCAGCCGCTCGCCGTACCGGCGGCCGACGGCGGCCGATCGGGCCCGGGGGAGGGCGTGCACGGGGCGCAGGAGGACCGGACGACCAGTTCGGTCGGCAGCCGGACGTGCGGGTCGCGTTCGATGCCGCCGACGAGGTCCATGAGCAGCCGCATCGCCTCGGCGCCCATGCGCTGCAGGGGTTGCGCGATCGTGGTGAGCTGCGGGGTGACCAGCGCCGACTCAGGGATGTTGTCGAAGCCGATCACGGACAGGTCATCGGGCACCGTCAGGCCCATGGACCGGGCGACGTCCATCGTGGAGATCGCGGAGAGGTCGTTGCCGGCGAAGACGGCGGTCGGCCGGTCGGGCAGTGCCAGCAGTTCGGCGGCCGTGGCGGCGGCGCTCTCGACCCGGAAACCGCCGACGCGGACGAGTCGTTCGTCGACCACGACGCCCGCGTCGGTCATGGCCCGGCGGAAGCCGGCCTCGCGAAGGCGCGCCGACTCGAGGTCGGGGCGACCGCTGATGTGGCCGATGCGGCGGTGACCGAGCGACAGCAGGTAGTTGGTCGCGAGCACCGCGCCGGCGAAGTTGTCGGAGTCGACGGTGGGCAGCCCCGACGGGCCGGTGTGGGGGTCGACGGCCACGACATGGAAGCCCTGCTGGGTCTCGACCACCGTCGGCGTGACGATCACGGCCCCGTCGATGAGCGTCCCGGACAGGCGGGCCAGCGAGCGCCGCTCCCAGCCGACGGCCGTGCCGTCGCCGTCGCCGCCGGAGTAGGCCAGCAGCTGGTAGCCGGTGCCGGCGACCTCCTTCGACGCGCCCTTGAGCAGCTCGGTCGAGAACGGCTCGAACTCGGCGACCAGGATGCCCAGGACGTTCGTCCGGTGGCTGCGCAGGCTCTGCGCTCCCAGGCTGGCCTCGTAGCCGAGCTGGTGGATGACCTCCCGGACGCGCTCCACGGTCGCCTGCGCCACGCCGTAGCGACCGTTGACGACCTTCGACACGGTCGCCACCGAGACGCCGGCCGTACGGGCCACGTCCGACATCTTGACACGCTCGGGGAAGGTCACGCCGACGATGATAGAGGGCCACCTGGGAGGCGTCGCAAGGGAATCGAAAACGTTATCGACAACGGTTGACACCCCGTTGCGGGGACTGCAAAACTCGCCGCACCTAATTACCGCCACTGCTAGTCGAGGAGACGTGTCGATGGCGATGAAGCACCGCGCGGGCGCCACCCTGGCGCTGTTGATGACCACCGCACTGCTCGTCGCCGGGTGTAACGGCGGCGACAGCGACGCACCCGCCGAGAACGAGCTCTACAAGAACCCGGTGACCCTGACCTGGTGGCACAACGCCTCCCAGGACGGGCCTGGCAAGACGTACTGGGAGAAGGTCGCGAAGGACTTCTCCGCACTGCACTCGACCGTCACGATCCAGATCGAGGCGATCGAGACCAACCAACTCCAGCGCACCCGGCTCCCCGCCGCGCTGCTGACCAGCGACCCGCCGGACATCTTCCAGGCGTGGGGTGGCGGCGAGATGCGTGAGCAGGTGGAGGCCGACTACCTCAAGGACATCACCGGTCAGGTCAAGGACGAGGTCGCCAACATCGGCAGCGCGACCGAGATCTGGCAGGTGGACGGCAAGCAGTACGGCCTGCCGTACCGGATGGGGATCGAGGGCATCTGGTACAACAAGGAAATGTTCGCGAAAGCGGGCATCACCGCTCCTCCGACCACTTTCGAGGAGCTCAACCAGGCGGTCACCAAGCTCAAGGCCATCAAGGTCATCCCGATCGCGTTGGGCGCCGGTGACAAGTGGCCCGCCGCGCACTGGTGGTACAACTTCGCGCTGCGTGCCTGCTCGGTCGACACGCTCAAGAAGGCGTCCGTCGACCTGGTCTTCGACGACCCGTGCTTCGTCAAGGCGGGCCAGGACCTGAAGACCTTCATCGGCACCAACCCGTTCCAGCCGAACTTCATCGCGACGCCGGGCCAGAACGACCCGACCAGCGCCAATGGGCTGGTCGCCAACGGCAAGGCCGCGATGGAGCTGATGGGCGACTGGAACAGGGGCACCCTGGAGACCGTCGCGGAGGACCCGCAAGCCCTCACGAAGTTCCTCGGCTGGTTCCCCGTACCGGCGATCACCGGCTCCGCCGGTGACCCGAAGGCGGCTCTCGGCGGCGGCGACGGGTTCGCCTGCGCCAAGAGCGCCCCGGCCGAGTGCGTCGAGTTCCTCAAGTACATCGTGAGCCCCGAGGTGCAGAAGGGCTTCGCCGCGACCGGCACCGGCCTGCCCGTAGCCAAGGGTGCGGAGGCCGGCGTGGCCGACCCGTCCCTGAAGTCCATCCTGGAGGCCACCTCCGGTGCGACGTATGTGCAGCTCTGGCTGGACACGGCCTTCGGCAGCACCGTCGGCAACGCGATGAACGACGCGGTCATCGCCATTTTCGCCGGCAACGGCTCCCCGGAGAAGGTCGTCGACGCGATGAAGGCGGCCGCGAAGAAGTGACCTCCACCAACCCGACCCTCAGCCCCGCCGGCGGCGCGTCCGCGCCGCCGGCGGGCCCCCCGGCCGCCCGACGCCCGTCGTCCCGCGCTGCCGAGACCAGACGCAAGTGGTACGAGATCATCGGGCTCACCACACCGGCGGTCGCCGTCTACGTGATGTTCGTGCTGGTGCCGATGGGCTTCGCGGTCTACTACTGCCTCTTCCGCTGGCGCGGGGTCGGGCCGCCCACCGAGTTCGTCGGAATCAACAACTACATCCTCGCCTTTCAGGACCCGATCTTCCTGGACGCGCTGCGCAACAACGCCATCATCGTGTTCGGCTCGCTGCTGCTCCAGGGCCCCATCGCCCTGGCCGTGGCCCTGCTGCTCAACCGTCGCTTCCGCGGCCGCACCGTGTTCCGGCTCCTGGTGTTCGTGCCGTACGTCCTCGCCGAAGTCACCGTCGGCATCATGTGGAAGTTGATCCTCACCGGCGGCGGAACCATCGACGTGCTGCTGCGGCAGATCGGTCTGGGCAGCCTGGTGCAGGCGTGGCTCGCCGACCTCGACATCGTCATCTGGACGCTGCTGGTCGTCCTCACCTGGAAGTACGTCGGCTTCGCGATCATTCTCCTGCTCGCCGGGCTGTCGAACGTGCCGCCCGAGCTGACCGAGGCCGCCGCGATCGACGGCGCGAGCTGGTGGCAGACCCAGCGCCACGTCACGCTCCCGCTGCTGGGCCCGACGATCCGGATCTGGATGTTCCTGTCGATGATCGGCTCGTTGCAGGTCTTCGACGTGATCTGGGTGACCTCGGTGCCCGCGGTCCGGTCGCTCGGAGCCTCGGCCACGATGGCCACCTACATGGTGGACAACGGCTTCTTCGCCCGGCTCTGGGGCTACGGCAACGCGGTGGCCGTGATCCTGTTCGTCATCTCGTTCATCGCGGCGCTGCTGTTCCAGCGCTTTCTCCTCCGTCGCGACATCGAGGGCGCCGTCACCGGAAGGAGGAACTGACCGTGGCCGAGAACGCGCTGACGTCCCCCTCGTCGCCGCACCGCCGTCCGTTCTCGTGGGGCAATCCGCTGACCTACGGGCTGGCCCTCGCGATCGCCGCCGTCTCCATCGCCCCGGTGGTCTACGTGATCGTCGGCGGCTTCCGCACCACCCCGCAGATCATCGCGGACCCGGCGGGGCTGCCCGATCCCTGGGTGTGGGACAACTACGCCAGGGTGCTGACGCGGAGCGACTTCTGGCAGCAGGCGTTCAACAGCGCGGTGATCTCCCTGGGTACGACGCTCGGCGTCGTGCTGCTCGGCGTCTGCGCCGCGTTCGTGCTCGCCCGCTACAGCTTCCGCGGCCGGGAGGCGCTCTACACCTTCTTCACCCTCGGTCTGCTCTTCCCGGCCGGGGCGGCGATCCTGCCGCTCTATCTGATGCTGCGTGACCTCAACCTGATCAACTCCTACTACGCGGTGATGCTCCCGCAGATCGCGTTCTCGCTGCCGCTCACGATCGTGATCCTGCGTCCCTTCCTGGCCGCCGTACCCCGTGAGTTGGAGGACGCCGCAGCGATCGACGGCGCGGGCCGGCTCGGTTTCCTCTGGCGCGTCATGCTGCCGCTGTCCCGGCCCGCGCTGGTCACCGTCGGGGTTCTCGCGTTCGTGGCGAGCTGGAACGCCTTCCTCCTGCCACTGCTCGTGCTCGGCGACGCCGACCTGCACACCCTGCCGCTGGGCGTGCAGAACTTCTCCAGCCAGTACACCTCCGACACCGCCGGAATCCTCGCGTTCACCTCGCTGGCGATGCTGCCGGCACTTCTCTTCTTCACCTTCGCCGAGAAGCAGATCGTCGGCGGCCTGCAGGGCGCGGTGAAGGGCTGAGCGGCACCGGTACGCGCAGAGAGTCGAAACACCGCATAACCGTCTACCTGTTCGCCCGGCGGCCCCTCGTACGGGGGCCGATGGGCGTCGGAGGAAAGTGACCGACAACGTGACGCTGGACATCGAACAAAGCACCGCGACCTGGAACGACCCGACGCAGGCGTTGACCACCCGTGTCGACGCCCTGGTCGCCGCCATGACCCTGGCGGAGAAGATTTCGCAGCTCTACGGCGTGTGGGTCGGGGCCTCCGCCGACGGCGGTGAGGTGGCGCCCTACCAGCACGAGATGGAGGAGGCGGTCGACCTCGACGCGCTGCTGGAGACCGGGCTCGGCCAGCTGACCCGGCCGTTCGGCACCGCACCGGTCGACCCGGCGCTCGGCGCGCTGTCGTTGCTGCGGAGCCAGCAACGGATCACCGCCGCCAACCGCTTCGGCATCCCCGCGCTCGCCCATGAGGAATGCCTGGCCGGCTTCGCGACCTGGGGCGCCACCGCGTACCCGGTGCCGCTGTCCTGGGGAGCCACCTTCGACCCCACCGTGATCCGGCGGATGGCCGCCATGATCGGCTCCGACATGCGCCGCCTCGGCGTGCACCAGGGGCTCGCGCCGGTGCTCGACGTGGTCCGCGACGCTCGCTGGGGACGGGTCGAGGAGACCGTCGGCGAGGACCCGTACCTGGTGGGGACGGTTGCCGCCGCGTACATCCAGGGGCTGGAGTCCGCGGGCGTGGTGGCCACCCTGAAGCACTTCGTCGGCTACTCCGCCTCCCGGGCCGGGCGCAACCTCGCACCGGTCGGCATGGGCCCACGGGAGCGGGCGGACGTGATGCTGCTGCCGTTCGAGATGGCGGTCCGCGAGAGCGGCGCGCGATCGGTGATGCACGCCTACACCGACACCGACGGGATGCCGTCGGCGGCCGACGAGGAGCTTCTCACCGGCCTGCTCCGGGAGACCTGGGGGTTCACCGGCACGGTGGTCGCCGACTACTTCGGCATCGCCTTCCTGCACACCCTGCACGGCGTGGCCGGCGGCTGGGGCGAGGCGGCCGGGGCCGCGCTCGCCGCCGGGGTGGACATCGAGCTGCCCACGGTGAAGACGTTCGGTCAGCCGCTGCGGGACGCGATCGCCGCCGGGCAGGTGCCCGAGGCGCTGGTGGACCGGGCGGTGCGCCGCGTGCTGCTGCAGAAGGCGCAGCTCGGGCTCCTCGACCCGGACTGGAACCCGGTGCCGCCGGCGCTCGACGGCGTCGACGTCTCCGACCCCGACGCCGTGCGTGGCACCGTCGACCTGGACTCGCCGGCGAACCGGGCGCTCGCCCGGGAGGTGGCCGAGCAGGCCATCGTGCTGCTGCGCAACGACGGCACCCTGCCGCTCGCCGGGCCGGCGCGGATCGCGGTGATCGGCCCACAGGCCGGGAGTCCGGCGGCGGCGCTGGGCTGCTACTCGTTCCCGGTGCACGTCGGGTCCCGCCACCCGGAGCTGCCGGCCGGCATCGAGCTGCCGACGCTGGCACAGGCGTTGGCCGGCGAGTTCCCGGCGAGCGAGATGGTCGTCGAGGTCGGCGTGGGCATCGACGACCCGGACACCGGCGGTGTCGCCGCGGCCGTCGAGGCGGCCCGGAGCGCCGATGTGGTGATCGTGGCGCTCGGTGACCGGGCCGGGCTGTTCGGTCAGGGCACCAGCGGCGAGGGCTGCGACGCCGAGTCGCTGGCCCTGCCGGGGGCGCAGCAGCACCTGCTGGACGCGCTGCTGGACACCGGCACGCCGGTGGTGGTCGCCCTGATCGCCGGCCGGCCGTACGCGCTGGGCCGGGCGGTCGACGAGGCGGCGGCCATCGTGCAGTCCTTCTTCCCCGGCGAGGAGGGGCCCACGGCGATCGCCGGGCTGCTCAGCGGGCGGGTCGAGCCGCAGGGGCGCCTGCCGGTCAGTGTGCCCCGCAGCCCCGGCGGCCAGCCCACCACCTACCTCGCCGCCCGGCTGGGGCATGCCACCGACGTCTCCAACCTGGACCCCACCCCGGCGTACGGGTTCGGGCACGGGCTCAGCTACACCCGGTTCGACTGGTCGGAGCTGGCGGTCGAACAGGCGGTGGCGGAGACCGATGGCGAGCTGCGGCTGGCCTTCACGCTGCGCAACAGCGGCGACCGGTGGGGCAGCGAGGTGGTGCAGCTCTACGCGCACGACCCGGTGGCCTCGGTGGTGCAGCCGGTGCAGCGGTTGATCGGCTACCTGCGGGTGCCGCTGGACGCCGGCGCGGGCTGCCGGATCCAGGTGAGCGTGCCGGCCGATCTGTTCTCGTTCACCGGGCGGAACGGTCGACGGGTGATCGAGCCGGGGGCGTTGGAGCTGCGCCTCGGCTCGTCCAGCACGCAACCCCGGCTGGTGGCGGCGGTCGCGCTGACCGGCCCGGCACGGCAGCTGGACCACACCCGACGGATGCATCCGCTGTTCACCGTCCACCCGACCGTCTGAGCGTCGTGTACACCGACCTGCCCGAGGAGCAGCTGCGCGGCTACCGCAGCGCGGTGCGGGAGCCCGCGGACTTCGACCAGTTCTGGGCCGGCACCCTGGCGGAGGCCCGGGACGCCGGTTGGCCGGTACGGGCCGAGCCGGTGGCGAGCGGGCTGGCCGGCATCGACGTGCTCGACGTGACCTTCGCGGGCTTCGCCGGCCAGCCGGTGCGGGCCTGGCTGCGGGTGCCCCGTGGGGCCGGCACGGCGCTGCCGACCCTGGTCCAGTACGCCGGTTACGGCGGCGGGCGGGGGCACCCGCTGGAGAACCTGCTCTGGGCGTCGGCCGGGTTCGCGCACCTGCAGATGGACACCCGGGGGCAGGGGTCGGGCTGGAGTCGGGGCGACACCCCGGACCCAGGCGCCGCCGGCCCGGAGGCGCCCGGGGTGGCCACCCGGGGCATCGCCGACCCGCGCACGTACTACTACCGGCGGCTGATCACCGACGCGGTCCGGGCGGTGGACGCCGTCCGGACCCTGCCGGTGGTCGACCCGACCCGCGTGGCGGTGCTCGGGCACAGCCAGGGCGGCGGGTTGGCGCTCGCGGCCGGAGCGCTGGCACCCGGCCTGCGGGCGGTGGTGGCCTTCGTGCCGTTCCTCTGTGACATCCCGCGTGCGGTGGTCGCCACCGACGCCCGCCCGTACCGGGAGATCCGCGACTACCTGGCGATCCACCGGGACGCCGAGGAGCGGGTGCTGACCACCCTCGCGTACGTCGACGGGGTGAACTTCGCCCGGCGCTGCCGCCGGCCGGCGCGCTACTCGGTGGCGTTGATGGACGACATCGTGCCGCCGTCGACGGTCTACGCCGCCGTCAACGCCCACGCCGGCCCGACCGAGCTGTCGGTGTGGCGGTACAACGGCCACGAGGCCGGCGGCATCGACGACGACGAGGCGGCGCTGCGCTTCCTCGGCGAGCACCTGGGCGAGGGCGAGGGCCCGCTCGGCCGGCGGCCGGACGCTGATCCGGCGCGGAGCCCCGGCCGGGCCTGATAGACAGGACGGGTGCGCAGGTCAGGACGGGTGGGCGGCGCCGTCGTACTGGCGCTCGTCACGCTGCTCGGCGGCTGCTCGCGGCCGGAGCCCCGCCCGGAGCCCACGGTCGCGGTGCCGGCGTCGTCGAGCCCCGTCCCGTCGAGCCCTGCCCGGTCCGCCGCCGCCCGGCTGCCGGGGTTCGTGGTGCTGACCGACCTCGACCCCCGCATCCACGCCGACATCCGGTACGCCGGCGCGCACAACTTCGTCGGCCGGCCGATCAGCGGCTACCCCGAGCCGCTGTGCCTGCTCACCCACCAGGCCGCCGAGGCGCTGCGCCGGGTCCAGAACGCCGCGCTGGCCGGTGGGCACAGCCTCAAGGTGTACGACTGCTACCGGCCGCAGCCTGCGGTGGACGACTTCGTGGCCTGGGCGAAGCGCCCCGGCGAGCAGCAGACCAAGGCCGAGTTCTATCCGGACGTGGCCAAGAGCCGCCTCTTCGCCGACGGCTACATCGGGGCGCCCACCGCGCACAGCCGGGGCAGCACCCTGGACCTGACCCTGGTCGACGAGCCCGCCGCCAGCCAGCCCCCGTACGATCCCGGACGGCCGCTGGTCGCCTGCACCGCGCCGCGCGGGCAGCGCTTCGCCGACAACAGCATCGACATGGGCACCGGTTTCGACTGCTTCGACGCCCGGGCGCACACCGCCGACCCCCGGATCACCGGCACGGCCCGGGACAACCGGCGACTGTTGCAGCGGTTGATGACCGACGGCGGGTTCGTCAACTACGACCGCGAGTGGTGGCACTACCGTTTCCGCGACGAGCCGTACCCGGACACCTACTTCGCCGCGCCCGTCGCCCGATCCTCGGTCGGCTGACGCCCGGGCGGCTCACGTCCAGTAGAGGATCCGGCACGCCGGCACCCGCGCGGCCAGTTCGGCGACGAACCAGCCGCGCAGCTCGCCCATCGTGTCCCGTGGATAGACGTACTTGACCGCGCCGAACTTGCCGTGTTTCCGGCTGCGCGACTCCTCGTCCATCTCCAGCCGGGTCCGCGGGTACCAGCCGAGCAGCACCTCCTTGCTGCCCGGCGTGAACCGGTGGGTGATCAGCTCGGCGGTCAGGTCCAGCTCGGGCACCCCGTCGACCGCCGCGGCGACCTGGTTAAGCAGCTCGCCGTAGCGTTCCCGCCAGTCCGGCAGCGGCATGATCGGCGCGATGGTCAGCCCGACCGGGTAGCCCGCCAGAGCGAGCCGGCGCAGCGCGGCGAGCCGGTCCGGCAGCCGGGCGGTGCCGCCCTCGAACCGCTCGCTGACCGGGGCGCAGTTGACGCTGAACCGGACCCGGGTCCGGCCGGCGTGCGGCAGACCGACGAAGCTGTCCACGTCGGCGTACTTGGTGGTCCAGCGCAGTTGCACCGGCGCGTCCCAGCCCGCGAAGTGCTGCACCGCCCGGAGCCAACTGCCGGTCAGGTGCTCCAGGGCGAGGGGACCGGTGTAGCAGGACGCCTCGAAGGTGGTGCCCTCGTCGGCGCGCCGCGCGTTGCGGCTGGTCACCGTCCCGCTCCCGGCGTACGCGGCCAGCCCGGCCAGGATGTCGTCGAGGTCGGCGTACACGCGGGTCACCGGTGGGCCGGAGAGTGACCCGGCGAGGTAGCAGTACTGGCAGTGCGCCGGGCAGCCCTCCGCCAAGTCGACGCGCCAGTCGGCGCTGGGCGCGATGGGTTGCAGGACGCGTCGCGAGGGCGGGCTCACCACGATCGCCATGGTCGACCTCGCTCGCGCGTACGTCTCGCGGTCGGTGCGCCCGCGTACGCCGCTCAGCCGGTTGGACCGCAGCCGCTCCACCTCGATGCCCAGCGCCCGCACCCGCTCGGTGATCCGTTGTCCGTGCGGGTGCTCCAGCGCGGCCGGGGTGACCACCACCCGGTTCGGGGTCCAGCGGCGCGCCGGCCGGGCCGCCGGCGCGAGCCCGGTCAGGTCGCGGGTCGGCACCCGCTCGCCGCTGGCGTCGTGCGGCGCGGCGGGCACGTCCGCGGCGAGCGGCTGGTCGACGTTCACCGCGTCCGGGCTGGTCACCGGATCGGGGTACCCGTTGCCGGAGGAACCCCACCCGATCCACCGCCGCGCGATTGACGCCACCCGGGCCCAGCGAATAACCTTTCGTCTATCTGTAAACCTTGTGAACAAATGGTTTCCAGCGACGCGGCGGCGCGCGTCCCCAGGCCACCGACCGAAGGGACGATCAGGTGATCGCAGAACTCTCCACCCGTGCCAGACGGATCATCTCGCTGCTGGTCGCCCTGATCGTCACGGTGACCGCCGGCATCGCCGTCAACGCCTCGCGCGCCGCACAGGCCGCTCCGACGTTCAAGGTCCTGGCCTTCTACAACGGCACCTGGGACGCGGCGCACATCGACTTCGTCCGGGACGCCCGCGCCTGGTTCCCACAGGCGGCCGCCCAGTACGGCTTCTCCTGGGAGGCGACCACCAACTGGGGCCTGCTGAACACCGCGAACCTGGCCCAGTACCAGGTCGTCATGTTCCTCGACGACGCGCCGCCCGCCGCACAGCGTCCCGCGTTCGAGCAGTACATGCGCAACGGCGGGGCGTGGCTGGGCTTCCACGTCAGCGCGTTCACCCAGAACCCGTCGAGCTGGAGTTGGTACTACAACACCTTCCTCGGCAGCGGCTCGTTCCAGACGAACACCTGGGGACCCACCCGGGTGACCCTGCGCGCCGACAACCGTACCCACGCCGCCACCCGGAACCTCCCGGCGACGTTCTCGTCGTCGATCAGCGAGTGGTACTCCTGGAGCAACGACCTGCGGCAGAACCCCAACATCGACATTCTCGCCTCGGTCGACCCGTCCAGCTTCCCGGTCGGCACCGACCCCAACCAGTCCTGGTACGGCGGCTACTACCCGTTGGTCTGGAGCAACCGGCAGTACAAGATGCTCTACGCGAACTTCGGGCACAACGCCATGAACTACAGCACCAACACCGGGCTGTCGTCCACCTTCGACAGCGCCCAGCAGAACCGGTTGTTGATCGACGGGCTGCACTGGCTCGCCGGCGCCGGCACCGTCCCCCCGACGACGCCCCCGCCGACCGACGGCATCTCGCCGACCGCCTGGCACACCGTGGTCAACCGGGGCAGCGGCAAGTGTGTCGACGCACGGGCCGCCGCCAGCGCGAACGGCACCGCCGTCCAGCAGTACGCCTGCAACGGCAGCACCGCGCAGCAGTACCAGTTCCCGCCGACCAGCGGCGGCTACCTGCGGATCAACAACCGCAACAACAGCGCCCAGGTGCTCGACGTGACCAACGTGTCGACCGCCAACTCGGCGCCCATCCAGCTCTGGTCCTACAGCGGCGGAAACAACCAGCAGTGGCGGGCCGAGCCGGAGGGCGGCGGCTACTACCGGTTGGTCAACCGCAACAGCGGCAAGTGCCTCGACGTGCCGGGAGCGTCCACGGCCGACAGCGTCCAGCTCGTCCAGTACACCTGCAACGGCACCGCGGCGCAGTCGTTCCGGCTGGTCCCGCAGCCGTAGACCCGTCGCCGGAACCTCCCGTCGTCACGACACCTGACCGGCGCGACCGAATCGAGCGGCGACGCCCCGCAGCACGGCGCGCAGCTCCGGTGGGTCGAGCACGTCGAAGTCCACCTCCAGGGTGCCGAGGAAGGCGGCCAGGTTGGCCAGCGACTCCCCGCCGGTGTGCAGCAGGCAGGTCTGCTCGTCGATCGCCTCGAGCAGGCCTGCCGTGGAGGGGATCCGCTGCGCCATCCGGTCGGCCGGCGCGTGCAGGCGTACCCGGGCGGGGTGCGGCCAGGCTGTGGAGCCGACGCCGCGCAGCACGTGCGCGACCGCGTCGCCACCGGGCGGCTCGCGGGGTGCGAAACGCGGACCGGTCGGCACCCGGGGCCGGATGCGGTCGGCGCGGAAGGTCCGCCAGTCGGCCCGGTCGGTGTCCCAGCCCAGCAGGTACCAGCGCCGGCCGGTGTAGACCAGCCGGTACGGCTCGACGTCGCGCACGGTGGTGGTGCCGTCGTGCCCGGCGTAGTCGAAGCGCAGCCGCTCGCGGCGATGCACGGCCGTGGAGACGGCGGTGAGCGTCTCGGCGTCGACGGTCGGGCCACCGGCCGCGGCGGAGACCGTGGCCGTGCGCAACGCGTCCACCCGGTGCCGCAGCCGAGACGGCAGCGACTGCTCCAGCTTGGCCAACGCCCGCAGCGACGTCTCCTCGATGCAGCGCACCGAGCCGGACGCCGCCGCCCGCAGGCCGACGGCCACCGCCACCGCTTCGTCGTCGTCGAGCAGCAGCGGCGGCAGGGCAGACCCCGCGCCGAGCCGATAACCGCCGGCGACCCCGGGCCGGGACTCGATCCGGTAGCCGAGCACCCGCAGCCGTTCGACGTCGGCGCGCACCGTGCGGGCGGTGACCGCCAACCGGTCGGCCAGCTCCGCGCCGGACCAGTCACGGTGGCCCTGCAGGAGGGCGAGCAGCCGCAGCAGTCGCACGGAGGTCTCCACCATGCTGGGCAGTCTGCCGGAGACCAGCACCGGCCCGCGCCCGCGAGGCGGCAGTCGGGTCCGGCGGGCAGCACCCGGTCGAGCGCCATACCTGTGAGTCATGAACATGACTCACAGGTATAGGGCCCACGAGTGGGTGGATGCCCCGGTTAATCGGTTGCTCGCCGCACGCCGGCCTGTTGAGCTACCTGAAACGACCACCGATCTCAGGGAGTAGTAATGCGCGCTGCGTCGATGTCCGGCCAGAAGGGACCTGTCACCTACCTGAAGGACACGACGCTTCGTGAAGACCCTCAACCTCGGCATCCTGGCGCACGTCGATGCCGGTAAGACCAGCCTGACCGAGCGACTGCTGTTCGCCGTCGGCGTGACCGACCGGCTCGGCAGCGTCGACGCGGGCAGCACCCGCACCGACTCCCTGGCACTGGAGCGGCAACGCGGGATCACCATCCGCTCGGCCGTCGTCTCCTTCGTGCTGGACGACGTGACCGTCAACCTGATCGACACGCCCGGTCACCCGGATTTCATCGCCGAGGTCGAGCGGGTGCTCGGCGTCCTCGACGGTGCGGTGCTGGTGATCTCCGCGGTCGAGGGCGTCCAGCCGCAGACCCGGGTGCTGATGCGTACGCTGCGCCGGCTGCGCATCCCCACGCTCATCCTCGTGAACAAGGTCGACCGGGCGGGGGCGGACCCCGAGCGGGTGGTGCGGGCCGTCGCGGAGAAGCTGACCCCGTCCGTGGTGGCCATGGGGTCGGTCGCGGGGCCCGGTACCCGGGACGCCCGCTGCACGTCGTACGGCCCGGCCGACGTCGGCTTCACCGACCGGCTGATCGACCTGCTCGCCGGTCAGGACGACGCGTTGCTCGCCGACTGGGTGGCGGACCCCGCGACGCTGCCGTACCCCCGGCTGCGCCGGGCGCTGGCCGACCGGACCGGCCGGTCGCTGGTCCAGCCGGTGTTCGCCGGCTCGGCCATCACCGGCGCCGGAGTGGACGCGCTGATCGCCGGGATCACCGAACTGCTGCCCACGGCCCAGGGCGACGCCGAGGCCCCGGTCTCCGGCACCGTGTTCGCCATCGAGCGCGGCCCGGCGGGGGAGAAGATCGCGCTGGTCCGGCTCTTCACCGGCACCATCCGGGTCCGGGACCGGATCCGGGTCGGTGCGACCGGCGCTTCGCTGGTCACCGGGGTGCGCGTCGTCGCCGACGGGGCCGACATCGCGGCGTCGTCGGTCGGCGCGGGCCACATCGCCCGGCTGTGGGGCCTCACCCAGGCGCGGATCGGTGACCCGGTCGGCGTACCCCCGAAGCGCGCCGGCGCGGACCGCCAGTTCGCGCCGCCCACCCTGGAGACCGTCGTGGTCCCGGCCCGCGCCGCGGACCGGGTCACGATGCACGCCGCCCTGAGCCAGCTCGCCGAGCAGGATCCGCTGATCAACCTCCGGCAGGACGACCGGCAGCACGAGATCAGCGTCTCGCTCTACGGCGAGGTGCAGAAGGAGGTCATCCAGGCCACCCTGGCCGACGACTTCGGGGTCGCCGTGACCTTCCGGGAGACCAGCACGGTGCACGTGGAGCGGGTCAGCGGCGTCGGCGAGGCGGTCGAGGTGATCGCCGTGGCGCCCAACCCGTTCCTGGCCACCGTCGGGCTGCGGGTGGCCCCGGCGTCGGTCGGCGCGGGCGTGAGTTTCCGGCTCGGCGTCGAGCTGGGATCGATGCCACCGGCGTTCTTCGCCGCCGTCGAGGAGACCGTGCACCGGACGCTGCGCCAGGGGCCGCACGGCTGGCAGATCCCGGACTGCGAGGTGACGATGACCCACGCCGGCTACTGGGCCCGGCAGAGCCACTCCCATGGCACCTTCGACAAGAGCATGTCCAGCACCGCCGGGGACTTCCGCAACCTCACCCCGTTGGTGCTGATGACCGCGCTGACCCGGGCCGGCACCCGGGTGCACGAGCCGGTGCACCGGTTCCGGCTGGAGGTGCCGGGCGACGTCCTCGGCACCCTGCTGCCGGCGCTCGCCCGGCTCGACGCGGTGCCGACCGACACCACCGGGCAGGGCACGTCGTACCTGGTGGAGGGGGACATCCCGGCGGGCCGGGTGCACGCGCTGGAGCGCCGCCTGCCGTCGCTGACCCGGGGCGAGGGCGTGCTCGAAACCGCATTCGACCGGTACCGGCCGGGGCGGGGCCCGGCCCCCACCCGGGCACGCTGGGACCACAACCCCCTGGACCGCAAGGAGTACCTGCTGGCGGTGGCCCGCCGGGTCGTCGGCGGCCGGTAGCCGGCGCGGGCCTGGTCGAGGTGCGCCGCCCGATCAATCTGGTCACCAACCACGTTAGGTCTTAGAGCGTCCGCCAGTAGGTGACGGCGGGGATGCAGAGTAGCGAAACGGGCACGGAGTCAGTGATCATCGAGTTGTCTACGCTCTGTGATCGC
>NZ_JBIALB010000042.1:0-19949 GCF_042872965.1 Micromonospora sp. NPDC005087
ACACAACCGTCCATGATCGACGGTGGCTGCCCTCGTTCCCACACCGCACCGAGCCACAGCTCAGCCAAGGTCAACAACCCCGGCTGGAGTACTAGACGTCCCGGTGAGAACCCGACGTCTGACGGCTGCGGTCACGCGGCAAGCCCGATCATGACGAGCACCCGCCCTTCACGGGCGATGTGGCGGCGGGGCCACATCGCCGCCACGAAACGATGACGCGGCGTTAGCGGCTCAGTAGGGGGTCCGAACTCGGCACCGTCCCGCCGGCACGGATCACTTCTGAGCTGCGGGTTTCGGAGAAGTCGGCACGGCAGGGCGGCGCGGATTTACGGCCGGAGGGCTGGCGGCTCTAGCCTCGTCCGAGCCCGACGGCGCGGACTGTAGACCCACGGCTGAGCAGCGCGCAAATAGCTTGCCGGGTTGCTAGACGAAGGTCTGGTCGTGCCGGGGTGTGTTGACGCTCGGTGGACGTTGGCTCGGGTCGCGAGATTGATCGAGCGCCGGTTCGGCGTCGCCTACACGCTGCGCGGGGTGTCCTATTTGCTGTGACGGATGTCCGGCTTGTACCGTGCCGAAACTCGTCGCACAGGGTGTGAGCTGCTGTTTCGCGGCAGTGACGCAGGATGGCAGGGGTGTTGGTTCGGCTGCTGTACCTGAGTGCGGTGCGGATGTTCGGCTGGTTGCCGCAGGCCACGCGCGGCGAGTCCGCGCTGGTCGCCGAGTTGCTGGTGCTGCGCCACGAGGTGGCGGTGCTACGCCGTCAGGTCGGTCGGCCGCGCCTGTCCTGGCCGGAGCGGGCGGTGTTGTCCGCGCTGGTCCGGGCACTGCCACGGGAACTCTGCAGGCATCGGATCGTCACCCCAGCCACCCTGCTGGCCTGGCACCGCCGGCTGGTCCGCCGGCACTGGACCTACCCGAACCGGCCCGGACGACCACCGATCAGCGACGACCTCCGGGACCTGATCCTGCGCCTGGCCAGGGAGAATCCCGGCTGGGGGCACCGACGCATCCAAGGCGAACTCGCCGGACTCGGCCATCGCCTCGGCGCTGGCACCATCCGTCGCATCCTCGCCAGCTCGAAGCGCGGTCCCGCCCCACACGAGATCGACACCAATTGGAGGACGTTCCTGCGCGCGCAGGCGTCCGGCCTACTGGCGAGGCGACTACTTCCACATCGACACCGTCACGCTGCGGCGGCTGTATGTGCTGTTCGTCATGGAGCTCACGACCCGACGGGTGCACATCCTCGGCGTCACCGCCCACCCGACCGCCGCCTGGACTACCCATCAGGCCCGCAACCTGGTGCTGGACCTCGGTGACCGTATGACACTGTTCCGGTTCCTGATCCGCGACCGCGACGCCAAGTTCACCGCGTCGTTCGACACGGTGTTCGCCGCCGAAGGCATCGACGTGGTGAAGACTCCGCCACGCACCCCCAGGGCGAACGCGTACGCGGAACGCTTCGTGCGCAGTGTCCGGGCCGAGCGCACCGACCGGGTCCTGATCTCCAACGAACAGCACGCCCGTACCGTGTTACGCCACTATGAGGACCACTTCGACCGGCACCGGCCGCACCAGAGCCTGGATCAGCATCCACCCGACTACGACCCCGGCGTGGTCGTCGCGATCGACAAGCCGATCCGGCGACGCCGCGTCCTGGACGGCGTGATCAACCAGTATCACCGGGCAGCTTGAGCTACTCGCAAATTCGCAGCCCACAAGCCTTAAACAGAGTTTGGCACCGTACAGGCAGGTATCGGTAGACCGAGCGCAGCGACTTGCCGATCCTCTCGGCGAGCAGTTCAGGGTCCAGGTTCGGCTCCTTGCGCAGCCAGTAGGCCACTGCCTGCGCGGTTGCCTGGGGCACCTCCGAGTCCTCGTCGGCGTTCGCGTCGTCGCCGGCAGCGTCCTGATCGCCGTCGTCCGTCTCCTCGTCGGCGTCATCGCCAGTGGCGTCCTTGTCGTCCTCGCTCCCGTCTGCCGGGTCCGCGACGGCCGGTTCGCCCGGCGGCACGGCTTCAGGCGGGCCAGCGTCGCGGCTCTCGGCGATCTGCTGGCGGCCGCTCGGGGCCGGCTCAGGGTTCTCCTCTGGCTCTGGTTTCGGCTCCTGCCGGTCATCGCCTGGCGTGTCCGCCGCCGACGCGGTGGGCGCTTGCGGTGGGGAGGGGGCGGGCTCAGGTGACGGTGGTGCGTCGGCGAGGCGTTTCATGGCTCGTGCTGAGTGTCGGCGCCGGCGGATTGACCAGATCAGCGGGTCGGTGGCGGGTGGGTTCGATGATCAGGATGTTGAACAGGTGGCGTAGTTCGTTGACGGTCAGCGCGACCAGTTCGTTCGGGTCGTGGTGGGGTTGAGCGGTCGTCGCGGCGGCGAGGAACGCATGGGCGAGGATCGTCAGGGTGGTCCAGCGGTGCCAGGACGTCCAGCGGCGGTGTTGGTGCTGGTCCAGGCCGAGGCCGGTCTTCGCGGCTTGGAATGACTCTTCGATCTTCCAGCGGTGGCGGGCCACCGCGACGAGGGTGCGTAGCGGGACGGGTTCGACCGACCAGCAGCGGTAGAAGGCCAGCTCACCGTTTTTGCGGTTGCGGCGGATCAGCAGCCAGTGGTGCCCGCCGTGCAGGTCGGCGGCGTGCGGCAGGGCGGTGAACGACCAGTCGTAGTAGCGGTGTCCCTTCGCGCCTTGACCGGCGGACATCCGCTGCCAGGCGGTCGTAGGAAGACCGGCGGCCAGTACGTCGACGCGGTAGACGCCCAGGCCGGTGATCACCTGATGTGAACAGGCCACCGCCAGGACGTAGCCCAGTCGCAGCTGACGCAGTCGGGCGGCCAAGCGCGGATCGTTGCCGTACGCCTCGTCGCCGGCCGCCCACCGGCAGGGCAGCCCGCTGCTCACAGCCGTCTCGATCATCCGGGCCGCCAGTTGCGGCTTGGTAGCGAAGCGCACCTGTTCGGGGACACCGGCCTCGGCCCGGCGCTCAGGGTCGTCGCACCAGGATTTCGGCAGGTAGAGGGCCGCGTCGAGCATCGCGTGACCAGCCTCGGTGGCGTAGACGAGGTGCACGGCGAGCTGGCAGTTCTCGATCTTCCCGGCGGTACCCGAGTACTGCCGCTGGACACCGACGGTATGCCGGCCCTTCTTCAGATCCCCCGTCTCGTCGATGACCAGCACCGCCTCGGCCTCGCCGAGGTGCTCACCGACGAACTCGCGGACATCGTCACGGACCGCGGCGTCGTCCCACTTCACCCGGGTCAACAGGTCCTGCATCCCGTCCGGGCTCGCGTCTCCCGCATGCTCCGCGATCGTCCAGCAGTTCTTCGACGGCAGCGGCGCCAGCAGGCCCCGAACGCGCGGTGGCTTGAAGACATGTTCCAGGCGGGACTCTGTTGCGTTGGTCGTTAGCAAGATCGAGGCAGGCTTGACCGGTGAAGCTGTCGAACCGTCCCCGCCCCTGGCTACCACCGAAGTCCGCGTTCGCCGGGTTCCGGTTCCCGCCCGAGGTGATCGCCGTCGCGGTCCGGTGGTACCCGCGCTACAACCTGTCCTACCGAGACTTTGAAGAACTGCTGGTCGAACACGGCATCGAGATCGACCACGTCACCGTCTACCGGTGGGTGCAGCGATTCACGCCGCTGCTGGCCGACGCCGCCCGATTCAGCCGGCACTCACCAGGCGACAGGTGGTTCGTCGACGAGACCTACGTCGAGGTCAACGGTGTGCGGCGCTACGTCTACCGCGCGACAGACCAGTACGGGCAAGTCATCGACGTACTGGTCTCGACCCGCCGGGACGCCGACGCGGCCAGGCGGTTCTTCCAGCAGGCGCTGTCGGCGTTGAAGCTCAGACCGACTGACGTGGTCACCGACGCCGCCGCGGTCTACCCCGCCGTGCTGGACGAGCTCGTCCCGTCGGCGTGGCACCACGTCGAGCAGCACGCGAACAACCCGATCGAGGCTGATCACAGCCAGCTAAAACACCGGCTACGACCGATGCGCGGCCTACGAACCGATCCGACCGCGCAGGTGATCATCACCGGACATGCCTTCATCCAGAATCTCCGACGCGACCACTACGAACTCGGACTCGACGCCCCCTCTGCCAAGCGCATGGCGGCAGCGTTCACCGAACTCGCCCGGGCGATCTGACCTCCGACCAAACCGGGGTTCAACACGTCCGCCGATCAGACAACGCAACAGCGCCGTCACGGCACGGTTGAGTCAGCTCGCTCATCGCAGCGGGAACGGGCAGGATGGCCGTATGCGTCTGGTGTCATTGCTGCCGTCCGCGACGGAGATCGTCTACGCCCTCGGCCTGGGTGACGACCTGGTTGGGGTGACGTTCGAGTGTGACGTGCCGCCCGCCGCACGGGGCGACAAGACCGTCGTGGTCGGCGGCCGGGACACCCGCGGCCTCACTCCGCACGAGATCGACGCCTACGTTAAGGCCCAGATGGCAGCAGGCAGCGACCTCTACACCCTGCACGGGGACGCGCTGGCCGGCCTGAAACCTGAGCTGATCCTCACGCAGGACCTCTGCCGAGTGTGCGCCCTGCCCTCAGGCCAGGTCTCGGACGCCTTGGACTACCTCGGCTGCCGCGCCGACGTACTGTCCCTGGACCCGCACACGCTCGACGAGGTCCTCGACACGATCCTTGCGGTAGGCGTCCGGGCCGGCGTACCCGAACGGTCCGAAGCGCTGGTAACCGGCCTGCGCGCCCGGCTCAAGGCCGTCGCGGCGGCGGTCGCCGGCCGGCCGCGGCCCCGCGTCGCGGTCGTGGAGTGGGTCGACCCGCCGTTCACCGCCGGGCACTGGGTGCCCGACCTGGTGCGAAGCGCCGGCGGCAACCCGGTTGCCGCCCGCCCCGGTGCCCGGTCGGTGCAGACAACCTGGCAGGAACTCAGTGACGCCGCTCCCGACGTCGTACTCGTCACGCCCTGTGGATTCCACCTCGACGGCGCGGCGCAGCAGGCCGAAACGGTCGCGCCGAGGTTTCCCGGGGCCGCGGTGTGGGCGATCGACGCGGACGGCCTCGTCGTACGCCCGGGTCCGCGGCTCGTCGACGGCGTCGAAGCGATCGCCGCGATCCTGCACCCCGACGCCGTGCCCGAACCGCCCGTGGGCACCGTCGCCCGGGTGGTATGACGCCGGATAACCCTCTACAGCCGGTGGTTCCCGCTGACGTCACGACCCTGTGCCGTGCCAATTCTTTGTGCAGGGCCTGTGAGCTGGCGTTTCCCGGCCATGGTCAGGCTGCTGCTGCTGCTCGGCTGTACTCGTTGATCAGGCCATGAAGGACTCGGCGTTTGCGTACCGGTCGGTCGAGCGGGATCACAACCTTCGGGTCGTGGCGGGGTGCGTGTTGGTCAAGGCTCTGATGTGGACGGTGGCCGTTGAAGGGTCGGGCATAGCCGTCGAGGATAGTGCGGGCGTGCTGTTCGTTGTAGGTCAAGATGTGGTCGGTGCACTCGCGGCGGACGGTGCCGATGAACCGCTCGGCATAGCAGTTCGCCCGAGGTGTCCGCGGCGGGATCCAAACTACGTCGATGCCCTCGGCGGAAAGCACGGCGTCGAACGAGCCGGTGAACTTGCAGTCGCGGTCTCGGATCAGGAACCGGAACAAGTTTGCCCGCTCACCGAGGTCGACGATCAGGTTCCGGGCCTGTTGCGTGGTCCATTCGCCCGTCGGGTTGGCGGTGACCCCGAGGATGTGGACCCTGCGGGTGACCACCTCCATCACGACCAGCACATAGATCCGCCGCAGCGCGATCGTGTCCAAGTGGAAGAAGTCGGTGGCCAGCAGCCCGTGCGCCTGGGTTCGGAGGAAACGTCGCCAGCTGGTGTCCACACCGCGCGGCGCCGGTCCTGTCCGGGTGCGGGCCAGGATCCGGCGGATCGTGCCGGCACCGACCCGATACCCGAGGCCGACGAGCTCGCCTTGGATGCGGCGGTGTCCCCAGCTCGGGTTCTCCCGAGCCAGCCGCAGGACCAGATCCCGGACCTCGGCACTGATCGGCGGCCGACCTGGCCGGTTCGGGTAGGTCCACCGGCTTTGGACCAGACGGCGGTGCCACGCCAGCAGCGTGGCCGGCGTAACGAGGCGATGCTGGCGTAGCCTGCCGGGGAGGAGCCGCGCCAGCGCGGACAGCACCGCCCGGTCCGGCCAGGACGGTCGAGGCCGGCCGACCTGCCGGCGCAGGACCGCGACCTCCTGCCGCAGGACCAGCAGCTCCGCGGTCTTGGCTGCGTCGCTGCGCGACAGCCGCGCAAGCCAGCCAAAAACCTGAACCATAATCAGATACAGCAGCCGGAACAGCTTCATCCAAGCATGCGTCCGATGGGCGAAACCTCAGCTCACAACCCGTGCGACGAGTTATGGCACGGCACACCCCGGCACGGGTTCAACACGTCCGCCGATCCGATAACGCAACGGCGCCGTATCGCCTGACCCTTGACATAGATACTCCGGGGCTCGTAGCGTCGCTGCATACCAGAACATCGTTTTGCAATGCAGAATCGAATGAGATGACCTCGACGCCTCGCAACAACTCGTCCTCGCTTCGGCGAGCTCTCGCGATCCTCGACGCCCTGGCCGCACAGGACGGACGGGCCGGATGGACGTTGACTGAGCTGGCGTTGCGTGTGGGCGCTTCCAAGAGCACGATCCTGCGGCTGATGGCACCTCTGCTCGAAGCGAGCCTGGTGCAGCAGAGGGGCGACGGCAGCTACGCGATCGGTGTGGGCGCGGTGACGTTGGGCAGCGCCTACCTGAACAAGCTCGACCTGCGAACGGTCGCCCAGCCGGTTCTTGCGCGCCTTGCCGCAGCGTCCGGGGAGACCGTCCACCTCATGGTCTACAACGAGGCGCAGGTCGTCTACGTCGACAAGATCGCCGGATCCTCGCCCATCCAGATGGCCTCACGGGTGGGCGACCGGGCCGCTGTCCACTGCACTGCATCGGGCAAGGCGATTCTGGCCCATCTCCCCGTCGAGGAGTTCGAGCGCGTCGTGGCAGCAGGCCTGCCGGCGCACACCAGGCACACGCTGGTCACCGCAGAGCAGCTCGCGGAGGACCTGCGCCTCGTACGTGCACGAGGCTTCAGTCTCGACGACATCGAAAACGAAGACGGAATCCGCTGTATCGCCGCGCCTGTGTTCGACCACAACGGTGCGGTCGTGGCGGCGGTGAGTGTCTCCGGGCCGGCAGAGCGTGTGGGAGCGAACCTCGACGAGCTCGCTGCCTTGATCGTCTCCGGAGCGAGTCAGATTTCGGAGCAGCTCGGGGCCCACCTGAGCAGCTCTAGTGACCATTCCGAACCCATCCCCCATCTAGCAAAGGATCCATCATGAGACTGGGCAAGAAGTACATTGCCTCAGCGGTCGCAGGCCTTCTGGCGACAGCCGCACTGGCCGGCTGCACCCCTAGTCCAGCAGGAGAAAACAACGATGGTTCGTCCGGATCCGCAGCCAACTCCTCGTTGAAGTCGGTCCTGCAGAACGGCACTGTCCGGGTCGCCGACTGTCTCTCCTTCGCCCCATTCGGCTTCAAGAACGAGAAGGGTGAGCCCGACGGCTACGACGTGGACATCGCGAAGAAGCTCGCCGAGGATCTCGGCGTGAAGCTCGAGGTGGTCGACACGACATCGGCCAACCGCATTCCCAACCTCAAGACCAGCAAGGTCGACGTGGTCTTCTGCAACTTCACGCGGAACGGCGAGCGTGCTCGGGAGATCGACTTCACCGACCCGTACGTCGTCGCCAGCCAGGCGCTGCTCGTCCACAAGAACAGCGGCATCTCCTCCGCCCAGGACCTTCCTGGCAAGACCGTCGCCACCGTTAAGGGTTCGACCAACGCTGATGTGCTGAAGGACCTCGGCATCAACGTGAAGACCAACGAGTACGACACGTCGCAGGCGGCCATCCTGGCGGTCAAGCAGCGCCAGGCCGACACCATGATCGAGGACTCGAACTTCCTGGCCTACCAGGCAAAGCTGAACCCGACTCTGGAGGTCACCAAGGACGCCCTCGTGCCGCTGGAATACAACGCGTTCGGCGTCAAGCAGGGTGACCAGGTGTGGCTCAACTACCTGAACCAGTTCCTCTTCCGCCTGAACGCCTCGGGCGAGAACAAGCGCCTCTACAACAAGTGGTTCGGAATCGACCCGAGGTACCCGCTGACCCCCCAGTACTGAGCCGCAACCCGGGCAGACGCTAGTCATAGGAGAGGAGAATTCGGTGCTCTATCAGTGGCGTTCGGTACTGGAGTACCTGCCGGACTTCCTACGAGCAATGGGATTGACGCTGTGGATCACCCTCCTCGCGTTCGCGCTGGCGCTGGTCTGCGGGCTGGGCGCTGCACTGGCGCGGAACTCGAAGAATGCTGTCCTGCGTCTGGGCGCAGGAGCGTACGTCGAGATCGTCCGTAACACGCCCGTGCTTCTTCAGATCTTCGTCGTCTTCTTCGCTCTACCGTCCTTCGGCCTGCGAATGGACGCGGTCACCGCGGGCACCGTGGCCATCGGCCTGAACGTCGGCGGATACCTGTGTGAGGTGTTTCGTGCAGGCATCTCATCGGTGGCGCGCGCGCAACGAGAAGCGGCTCAGGTCCTCGGCCTGTCTTCGCGTCAGGCGTTCATCTCCGTGATCGCGCCCCAGGCGTTGCGGAACGTTTACCCGGCGACGGTAAACAATTTGATCCAGGTGCTGCTGGGTACGTCGCTGCTCACCGCGATCGCGGTGCCCGAACTTACCGGAGTGGCAACCGTCATCAACGCGCGCACGCTCCTGTTCGTGCAGGTGTTCGCGATTGCGCTGGTGCTCTACCTCGTGCTCAGCAACGCCTTGTCGTTCGCCTCCGGTCTGCTGGGCCGGGTCCTGTTCAAGCCACCGCTCGAACAGGTCCGGCCCGGCCTGTGGCCGGTTCGTCGTGCCCGGACGATCACGACCACGGCGGAGGTGGCAGCATGAACCTGGAACTCATCTGGGACAACCTGCCTCAGCTCCTCAAGGCGTTCCTGGTGACGCTGGAGCTCTCGGCGGTGTCCATTGCCGGAAGCACGGCGATCGGCCTCGTGGTGGGCGCACTGCGGACCTCGCGGGTTCCGGTAGTGTCCCAGCTCGCGAGGGCGTACGTGGAGATCTTCCGGGGGTCTCCGCTGCCGATCACCCTGCTGTTCGTGTACTTCGGCGCTGCACTCTACTTGGGGTACAGCGTGGAACTCTTCGTCGCGTCGGCCGTCGGCCTGAGCATCTACCACGGTGCGTACGTGGCGGAGATCTTCCGGTCCGGAATCGAGGCCGTCCCGACCGGACAGCGGGAGGCAGCCCAGACTCTGGGGCTGTCGCCCATGCAGACGTTCAGGTACGTGGTCCTGCCTCAGACGCGCCGGATCGTGTTTCCGCCGCTCATCGGGCAGTACATCTCGCTCATCAAGGACACCTCCATCGCGTTCGTCATCGGCATGGTGGAACTCATGAAGGCCGGCCAGGCCATTGTCGACCGTACCGCCGAGCCCGTCCCTGTCTACCTCACCATCGCCGCCCTCTACTTCGTAATTTGCTACCCGCTGTCCCTGTGGGTGCGCAGAAACGAGAGAAAGATCGTGCCCGCATGACCGCCACAACCGCGAAAGAACAGTCCATCGCCAGCAGCATCCAGCTCCGCGCCGTCACCAAGGCGTTCGGCTCGGTCCAGGTGCTCAAGAACATCGACCTCGACGTCGCAAGCGGAGAAGTGGTCGTCCTGATCGGTGCATCCGGTTCGGGCAAGAGCACCGTGCTGCGCATCATGAGCGGGCTGGAGACGGCCGACTCCGGCGAAGTCGTCGTCGGAGACGTGCCCATGCACGACCCCAAACGCGCCCCAGAGATCCGCGGCCACGTGGGAATGGTCTTTCAGCAGTTCAACCTCTTCCCCCACCTCAACGCGCTCGGAAACGTGACCCTGGCCCTTCGAAAGTCGCTCAAGATGAGCAAGGCCGAAGCGCGCGAGGTCGGACTGCGGTGTCTCGAACGGGTCGGCATGCAGGATCGCTGTGCGAACTACCCGTCTCAGCTTTCCGGGGGTCAGCAGCAGCGCGTGGCCATCGCCCGAGCGTTGGCGGTCAACCCCCGCATCATGTTCTTCGACGAGGCGACGTCGGCACTGGACCCCGAGCTGGTCGGCGAGGTCACGTCGGTGATGCGCAGCCTCGCCGCCGACGGGATGACCATGGTCGTCGTCACGCACGAGATGGGCTTCGCACATCGGACCGCGGACCGTGTCGTGTTCATGGACGACGGCGTCATCGCCGAGCAAGGCTCGCCGGAACAGGTCCTGAAGGACCCCCAGCACCCTCGCACCCAGCAGTTCCTGGCCCGAGTACTCGAAGCATGAGTGGCCCGAAGCGGGTCACCCGATCTGAAGAGGTAACTGAAATGTCTACTGCCGACAACCTTGCAGCGCTCGGACTGGAACTCCCGCCGGTCCCTGTTCCGGTGGCGAACTACGTTCCGGCGCGGCGGGTCGGTGACCTGGTGTTCTCGTCCGGGCAGACGCCGACGCGTGACGGCACGTTGCTGCTGAAGGGCAAGCTGGGACGGGAACTGAACGTGGAGCAGGGGCAGGAGGCTGCTCGCCTGTCCATCCTGAACTGCCTGGCGGCCCTGCAGCAGGAACTCGGCGCGCTCGACGCTGTCGAGAGCGTCGTGAAGCTGACCGGGTTCGTTGCCTCCGCCGAGGGGTTCGAAGACCATCCCACGGTCATCAACGGTGCGTCCGTCCTGCTCGAGCAGGTCTTCGGCGAACGCGGCAAACACGCTCGTTCGGCGCTGGGTCTGGCCGAGCTGCCGTACGGCGCCCCGGTCGAGGTCGAGCTGATCGTCAGCGTGAAGCCGGGACACTGATGAGTACCGCAGCGGGGCATGACCCGTACTTCAAGTCCGCACCGGGTAGCGGTCACGAGCCCATCCCGGTGGGGACCCAGGTGCTGACCGACGGGACGGTCTTCTCCCCCGTCATGGTGCTCAAGGACTCGGCGGTCGCACACAATATCGCCGAGCTCCGGGCGTACTGCGAGACCGAACAGGTACTGCTGGCCCCGCACGGCAAGACGACCATGTCCCCGGAGCTGACCCACGCCCAGTTGGAGGCCGGGGCGTGGGCCATCACCGCGGCAACCCCCGCCCAGGTCAGGGCCTTCTGGGAGTTCGGTGTCCCCCGGGTCCTGTTGGCCAACGAGCTGGTGGACCGGGCCGGCATCGCGTGGATCGCGCAGCACCTGGCCGACGCCGGCGAACACGAGTTTCTGTGCTACGTCGATTCGGTCCAGGGCATCAGGATCATGGAGGAGGTGCTCGCGGGGCTCGACCTCGACCTGACTCTCGACGTCCTTGTCGAGATCTCGACCACCGGGGGCCGCACCGGCGTACGGACGCTCGCCGAGGCGATGCAGGTTGCCCGGGCAGCCTCGGAGTCGCCGTATCTGAACGTTCGCGGCGTCGCCGGCTACGAGGGTGCGCTCGTGTCGAGCCGCGAGGGCGACTCGGTACAGGTGATCGCGTCGTACTGCCGGCACGTTGCGGACATCGCGGCAGCGCTGGATGAGCAGCAGCTGTTCGACGGTCCCACGGTCATCCTCAGCGTCGGAGGAGGAGCCTACTTCGATATCGTCGTCGACGAGCTGAAGAAGGCCGTGCTGCCACGTTCCGAGCCCGTCGTTTTGATTCGCTCAGGGAGCTACGTCTCCCATGACGACGGCCTGTACGACCGCATCGCCGCCTTCGCCCAACCTGGCTCGGCACATTCGCTCAAGCCCGCCCTGGAGATCTGGGGCCGGGTCCTCTCCCGTCCCGAGGGTGGGCTCGCCTTCGCCGACTTCGGCCGCCGGGACGTCCCCTTCGACCAGGGTCTGCCGGTGGTGCTTCACGTCCGCAATCGGGACGGGCAGGGTCAACGTCCTGCCGAGGGCTTCATTGTGACGGCGCTGAACGACCAGCACGCTTACCTCTCAATCCCAGACGATGATCCGCTGAGCCCCGGTGACTGGATCGGATGCGGCATCTCGCACCCGTGCACCGCATTCGACAAGTGGCGCCATATTCCGTTGGTCGACGACGAGTATGTCGTCACCGGCTCGGTCACCACCTACTTCTGACTCTCCAAGCCGCAAGGAGCATCGCCCGCTAATGGTCACCACGCTCGGCGCACGACAAGTGCTGCCACGCGCGATCCCCGCGACACGGATCATCGCCGTGCTGCGCGCCCCCGTCAGCACCCACCTCGCCGAGGTCGCCGTCGCGCTGCGCGACGCGGGAGTCACCTGCATCGAGGTTACTCTGACCACCCCCGATGCACTCGCTTCGATCCAGGAGTTGCGAGCCACGCTCGGCGACTCAGCCGAAATCGGCGCCGGCAGTGTCCTGACCGTCGCCGACCTGGAGGCGGCCACCGCCATGGGCGCCACCTACACCCTCTCGCCCTGCCTCAACCTCGAGCTCCTCGCCCGGGCGCATGAGCTGGGTACGCCGCACATTCCCGGCGCCGCGACACCAACGGAGGTCGTGGCCGCATGGAGTGCCGGCGCTCCCGCGGTTAAAGTCTTCCCCGCAGCGCAGCTCGGGGGGCCCGCCTACCTACGTGCGCTACGAGACCCACTGCCCGACGTCCAGTTGATCCCGACCGGCGGAGTGACCGACGCCCAGATCGGCGACTACCTGGATGCAGGCGCGGTGGCGGTCGGCATCGGCTCACCGCTCACCCGAAATGCGCTGGCGGACGGGCCCGACGAGGCGTTCCATGCGCGCGTCACAGGGTTTCTGAACCGACTTCGGCGCTGGAAGCAGGCGACCGATGAGTGACTCGCTCATGGGCTATCCGGAGCTGGTCACCATGGGCGAGACGATGGCCCTGCTCACCCACCGCCACACGACCCCGCTGCGGCACGCCCGGTCGTTGGAGCTGAGCGTCGGAGGGTCGGAGTCGAACGTCGCGATCGCCGCCACACGTCTAGGTGTCGCGACAGCCTGGGCAGGCCGCGTCGGCGACGACGAGCTCGGTCGCATGGTGGTTCGCGAGCTCCGCGCCGAGGGAGTACGCGCGTTCGCTTCGGTGGACCCGTCCAAGCCGACCGCCATCATGCTCAAGTCACCCAGGACTAGCCAGTCAACCCACGTGACCTACTACCGCTCGGGTAGCGCCGGGTCCGCTCTAGGGCCCGATGACGTCAACGCGGACCTGCTTCGGAACGCGAGGGTTTTCCACACCAGTGCGATCACCCCCGCACTTAGCGCGACCGCCCTGGACGCGGTCCACAAGAGCATCGAGATCTGCCGTACATCCGACACGCTGGTATCGGTGGACCTCAACTTCCGCAGGGCGCTGTGGAGCGAGCGGGAAGCACGCGACGAATTCCGCTTTTTGGCCTCAAAAGCCGACATTGTCTTCGCCACGGAGGGGGAGGCACGGGTCGCCTGCGATGCACCGGATGCGACGTCGCTGGCCCGTGAGCTCGCGTCGCTGGGCGGCGGCAGCGCGGTGGTGAAGCGGGGCGAACTCGGTGCCGTGGCCTACGTCCAGGGGCAGGTGCACGTCGTCGAGGCCGTGCCAGTGATGGCCGTCGACTCGGTCGGCGCGGGCGACGCCTTCGCCGGGGGTTTCCTCGCGGCATTGATCCGTGGCCACGGCAGCAGCCAATCCCTTCGCTGGGCCGCCCTGATGGGCGCGTGGTCCGTCGCCACTGATGGTGACTGGCAAGGCCTGCCGACGCTGGACGAGCTCGAATCGCTGCAGAACTCATCCGACGACGTAACGCGGTAGTCGACCGGCGTTCCTTCGCTTCATGCGAGAGGCGACGTCCGCTGGGATACGCGTCGCCTGGTCCGCGGAGAGTCTGTCGGGTAGGCACGTCGGCCTGCTCACCCACCTGCCACCACCGGTCGACTCGGCCGCCCAGGCAGCAGGGCAGGCCGCCCGGTGGCAAGTCGAGCACCTGTACCGTGCCAAAACTCATCGCACCTGCTGTGAGCTGCTGTTCCGCGTCCCTGCACAGGATGGGGAGCGTGTTGGTTCGGTTGCTGTACTTGAGCGCAGTGCGCGTGTTTGGCTGGCTGCCGCAGGCCACGCGGAGCGAGTTCGCGATGGTCGCGGAACTGGTGGTGCTGCGCCACGAGGTTGCTGTACTGCGTCGCCAGATCGGCCGGCCGCGGCTGTCGTGGCCGGAACGCGCGGTGTTGTCCGCGCTGGTCCGGGCCCTGCCACGAGAACTGTGGAAGCACCGGATCGTCACCCCGGCGACTCTGTTGGCCTGGCATCGCCGACTGGTCGGCCGACGCTGGACCTATCCGAACCAGCAGGGACGGCCACGGATCAGCGACGAGATCTGTGACCTGGTGCTGCGCCTGGCCCGGGAGAACCCCGGCTGGGGGCACCGGCGCATCCAAGGCGAGCTCGTCGGCCTCGGCCACCGGGTCGGCGCCGGCACCATCCGCCGCATCCTCGCCGGATCGAGGGTCGGCCCCGCCGGTTGCGGCCGGCGGACCTTCGTCGAGCAGGTACCAGGTCTGACCCGGCGGTACGGCCGTCACACCGTCTTGGCGGCCAGCGACCTGGAGGCCGTCGCACTGGCATTGGGCGGTAGACCGGGCTCACGACTGGCGCACCGGTTGGCGGTCGCGGTGTCCCGGATGACGTTGATCCGGATGATCCGCCGGATGCCCGACGCGCCCCTGGTGACGCCAACGGTGCTGGGCGTGGATGACTTTCATCCTGGGTCGTGCCCGGGATGCGTGGCTCCCGCCGGGGCCGTCCTTTAACCCACCGAGCAGAGTCCGCGCGGATGCGACCGCCATTTGGCGCACTGATGAGGCAGAGCAGCAGGTCACGCGGCTCCAGGTGATTGGTGGGCGTCGTTTTAGGAAGGAAGTTGCCCCGCCCCGGTCTACCCCGCGTTGCTCGACGAACTGGTCCCCTCGGCCTGGCACCACGTCGAGCGGTACGCGAACAATCCGATCGAGGCGGATCACAGCCAGCTCAAACACCGGCTACGACCCATGCGTGGACTCCGGACCGACCAGACCGCACAAGTGATCATCGCCGGACACGCCTTCATGCAGAACTTACGACGCGGTCACTACGAACTTTCCGTCGATGTCCCGCCAGCGAAGAGGGTCGCTGCCGCGTTCACCGAGCTGGCCCACGGGATCTGACCGTGGACCCGAAACGGGCTCGCCATCTCCTTGACCCGCAACGCAACAGCGCCGTCGTCGCCGAGCCTCGCTCGGAGACAGAGGGCATGGACCGGGGTTCGGCGGGTGGGGAAGCTGGCGTGTTCATGCTTGGGTGGCCCGTGGGTGAGCCGTCGCGGCGGCTGGTCGGCCACCGCGACGGCGTGTCGTGTGTCTATGTCAGACGGTCGAGAGTTCCCTCGTCGCTTCAGGGTGGGCCGAAGGGGTGGGGGTGCTCGGGGCCGGCGCGGGGCGGCTGGGGAGCCAGATGAGGGCGGCGAGGACACCGGCTGCGGCGATCGCTGCGGCCACCATGGTGCCGGTGTTCATGGCGGCGGTGAATGCGTCGTTGGCGTCCGCGATCAGCCGGCCGGCCACGTCGGCAGGTAGGTGGCCGGCGGCCTGGTGTGCCTCGGCGAGGTCCTCGTTGGCGCCGGGGACTGTGGAGGTCCGCATGGTTTCGCGGTAGTTGGAGGCGACAATGGTGCCGATCACGGCGATGCCGAGTACGCCGCCGAGTTCTCGTACGACGCTGTTGATCGAGCTGGCGCCGGCCGAGCGCTGCTGGGGTACGGCGCTGATCGTGATCGTGCTGGCCGGTGCCATGATCATGCCCATGCCGGCGCCGATGAAGCCCATGATGGTGGCGAGCACCGGGTAGGGGGTGCCGACGGTGGCCTGCGAGAGCGCGACCAGGGCCAGCGCGACGGTGGCGAGGCCGGCCGCGACGGTGTAACGGGTGCCGAGTCGGGCGCTGATCGTCGCGCTGGCGGCTGAGGTCGCGGCCAATGTCAGGGCGAAGGGCATCGCGCCCAGGCCGGCCTTGAGTGGGCTGAAGCCGTGGACCATCTGCAGGTACTGGGTGAACACGAACAGCGCGCCGAACAGTGCGAAGAATGTGATGCCCAGGGAAGCGGCGGCCACGGCGAACCCGCGCCGGGCGAAGTCCCGTACGTCGATCATCGGTTCGCGGGTGCGCAGTTCCCAGCCGACGAACGCGGCCAGCAGCAGCAGGCCGGTGCCGGCCTCGGCGGCGGTGGTACCGGACAGCCAGCCGCGTTCGGGTGCCCGGGTGATGGCGTCCACGGCGAGCGCGAGCCCGGCGGCGGACAGTGCCGCGCCGACCAGGTCGAGGCGGCCGCCGCGGCGGCCGGGCAGGGCGGGGACGACGGCGAGCAGGCCGGTCAGCGCGAGCGCGATGAGGGGCAGGTTCACCCAGAACACGCTGCCCCAGGCGAAGTGGTCTAGCAGCAGTCCGCCGGTGACCGGTCCGAGTACCACGCCGACGCCGGCCGCTGCCGACCAGATCGCGATGGCCTTGGGTCGTTCCCGGGCGGGGAAGAGCTGGATGATCATCGCCAGGGTGGCGGGCATGACGAACGCGGCGCCCAGCCCCATCACGGCGCGGAAGCCGATCAGCGTTTCGGGGGTGTTGGACAGTGCCGCGGCGGCGGAACCGCCCGCGAAGATCAGCATGCCGGCGGCCATCGCCCGGCGGAAGCCGATCCGGGCGCCCACGCCGCCGACGATGATCAGCGTCGCGGCGAAGACCAGTGTGTACGCGTTGTTGATCCATTGCAGGTCGGCGGTGCCCGCGTGCAGCGCGCTGGCGAGGGTGGGCAGCGCGGTGTTGAGGATCGTGTTGTCCAGGGTCACCACCACCAGCGACAGGGCCAGGATGCCCAGTGCGGCCCAGCGGCGAGGGTGACCGGTCTCGGTGTTCGCGTTCATGGCTGCCACGTCCTTCATTGACCTTACGACCGTTAGCTTACCGGCGTTAGGCTAGCATCATCGACTAACAGGTGTAAAGTTACGGGCGTGAAGAATGCTGAGGAGGCCGCCGGCACCCGTCGCCGCAACCGTCGTGGCCAGGGCGCACTGCTGCGCGAGGACATCCTGCGCGCCGCGGCAGGGATGATCGAAGAGACCGGCTCCGATGAGTCCGTGACGCTGCGCTCTGTCGCCCGCGAGGTGGGCATCGCCGCGCCGTCGATCTACGCGCATTTCCCGGATCGGGAGGCGATCGTCGACGCGGTCATCGACGACGCCTTCGCCGAACTGAGCGCGGAGGTGAGCACCGCGGTCGCGGCGTACACCGACCCGGTCGACCGCCTGCTGGGCGGCTGCCAGGCGTACGCCCGCTTCGCCACCGACTGCCCCGGCCGCTACCGAATGCTGTTCGGCCGCAGTCCCAACCCCGAAGCGCCGCTGCGCGAGGTCAGGATGCGCGCCTTCCAGCCACTCGTCGACTCGGTCGCCGAGGCCGTCCAAGGCGGACGCTCCTCCAGCACCGACCCCTTCGGCGACGCCACTCTCATCTGGACCGGCCTACACGGCGCCGTCGCCCTCCGCACCGCGACGCCCATGTTCCCCTGGCCGCCCCTGGACACCGTGGTCGAGGAACTAGTCCGCCGCCTCGGCCGAATCAAATAAGCCAACCAATCCGACCGCGATGAAGGGCGACGGGTGGATGTAGCGGTGCGGTGGAAGGGGCCACGGCACCGTCCACCGCACCCGATGCGTTATTGACGCGTCTGTGTCGCGCGTCGGCGGCCAGCGGGCCGAGGATTCTGCTAGGAGTTGCCGACCGCGCCGACCCGCAGCGTGTACACCTCTCCGGCCTAAGGCGTGTTTCATAAGCAGGTCAGAGCCACTCGGTGATGATGGTGATGGTGAGGACGGCTTGGAAGCGGACGGCCAACTTGTCGTATCGGGTGGCGACGCCGCGGTGGCGTTTGAGACGCGCGATGCCGTTCTCGACGGCGTGGCGTAGCCGGTAGAAGTCTCGGTCGAAGGCGGGTGGGCGTCCGCCGCGGGAGCCTTTGGCTTTGCGGTGGGCGTCCTGGTCCTTCTTGCTCGGGATGCAGGCTTTGATACCGCGTGTCCGCAGGTAGCGGCGGTTGCCGCGGCTGGTGTAGGCCTTGTCGGCCAGGACCACATCGGGGCAGGTCCGGGGCCGGCCCACCCCGAGGCGGGTGACCCGGATGCGGCGCAGGACCGGGATGAACTGCGGACTGTCACCGCGGTGCCCCGCGGTCACGACCATCGACAGGACCTTCTGGCCCTGCTCACAGGCCAGGTGCGTTTTGGTGGTCAGTCCGCCACGGGAACGGCCCAGCGCCTGATCGGCCGGCTCGTCGTGCACCCCGCCGGGCGGTTCCTTCTGCAGGTGGCCGTCCTTGCGGGCGCCGGCGGCGTGCTGATGGGCGCGGCTGGTCATCGAGTCCACGCTCACCGTCCACCCGATCCGGCCCTGCGCATCACCGGCGGCCTGCAACGCCGACAGGATCTTGTCCCAGGTTCCGTCTCGCTGCCAGCGGCGGAACAGGCCGTAGACGGTGGGCCAGGGCGCGTACTCGGCGGGGACGTCACGCCACGGCGCGCCGATCCGGATCCGCCACCGGATCCCATCGATTAGCTGCCGTTTCTCCCACTTCGGCGGACGACCGTTACCCGACACGGCAGGCAGCAGCGGAGCGAGCCGCTGCCACTGCGCGTCCGTGAGGTCGTGCCGCCTCGTCACCGCTTAGTGCTCCAGTTCGTAAGTCCTTCGGGGGTTGACGGTCCCTGCTCGGATGCGGTTACCCAGTGATGGGACTGACAAGGACGTCGCAGACGAAGTCGAGGGCTTCTTCGGTGGTGCCGCTGAACCAGATCTGGCTTTCGTAGGTGTTGTTGCTGGCCTTGTAGATGGCGGTGCCCCATCGGTGGGCGGATCCGCCGTAGCGCAGCCGCATCAGCGGCAGCTGGTCGCCGTCGGTCAACTCGCCAGTGATGTAGGCGAACTGACCGTGGTAGCGCACGTGCACCGCGGCCAACTGCGGCCAGTTCGCCTTGGCGTGCGCCCGCAGCCGCTGCGCCAGGGAGGTCTTGGTGGAAGCAGGAATGACCGGCATAGGTCACATCCTGCCGCTGCGGCGTGTCCTATCGGCTCCCGGCGCGCTTCACCGGCATTGTCGGCCAGCCCTCAATCAAGGTCATCCTCGATGGAAGCTGGCCGGTGCCTGCCCCTCATGCACGCCCCATCACGCTGACCGCCGGCGAACGACGGCGGCTTACCGCCCTGGCCTACTCCCATACCGCCGGCTATCAGCAAGTCATCCGCGCGCGGATCGTGCACGACGCAGCTCGTGGGCACTGCAACGCCGCGATCGCCCGCTGTCACGGCGTCACCATCGACACCGTGCGCCGCTGGCGGGGCCGATTCGCTGACGAGGGCCTGGCCGGGCTGGCCGACCGGCCCCGCCCGGGACGGCCCGCCCGGTTCACGCCGGTGCAGGTGGCCGAGGTCAAAGCCCTGGCCTGCCAGCTACCGGCCGAAACGGGCACGCCGTTGTCGAAGTGGAGCTGTCCCGATCTGGCCGCTGAAGCCGTCGGCCGCGGCATCATGTCGGCGATCTCAGCATCGACCATCCGGCGGATCCTCGCCGGCGACACCATCAAACCCTGGCAGCACCAGTCCTGGATCTTCATCCGCGACCCGGACTTCGCCGCCAAAGCCGCTCGGGTCCTGGACCTCTACGCCCGCACCCATGACGGCGTCCCGCTCGGCTCGGATGAGTACGTCATCTCCAGCGATGAGAAGACCAGCATCCAGGCCCGCCGCCGCTGCCATCCCTGCCTGCCGCCGGGCACTGCCCGCAGCATGCGGGTCAACCACGAATACGAACGCGGCGGCGCCCTGGCCTACCTGGCCGCCTACGACGTCCACCAGGCCCGCGTCTTCTCCCACCGCTCGACCAAGACCGGGATCAC
>NZ_JBIALB010000043.1:0-18240 GCF_042872965.1 Micromonospora sp. NPDC005087
CGTGATCGACCTCCACGCCGCGCTCGACCAGCAGCTCCTCAACGTCCCGGTAGGACAAGCAGTAGCGCAGATACCAGCGTGCCGCGAGCACGATCACCTCCGCAGGGAACCGGAACCCGGCGAACGCCGACTTCGGAGGCAGTCACGGCCGAGAGCGGGTCAACGACTTCACTGCTCAAGCCTGCCTCGATCTTGCCAACGCTCAACGCAACGGAGCCCTCCGAACTCGTGACTACGTGGTGTTAGCTCCGATCTGGTCGAAGATCTGGGCTTCGATGTGGTGGATGCCGCGGCGTACGGCGCCGAGGGCGACTGCTTGGTCCTGTAGTTGGGTGATGTGGATTCGGGGTGGGTTGGGGATGGATCGGTTGAGGTGTTGTTGTAGTCGTGCCGTGTAGTCGTTGAGTTGGGTGCCGACTTCGCCGCCGAGAACGATGATCTCGGGGTTGAGGATGGCCGCTATGCAGGCGAGCCCGGTGGTCAGCTTGTCGAGGATGGTGTTGATGATGGTGGTTGCGGTGGGGTCGCCCTGCCGGGCGGCGGTAAGGACGGCGGTGGTGGTGACGTCGCCGACGGCGGTGCGTTGGATGTTTGTGCCGGTGCCGTCGGCGATGGCCTGGTTGGCGAGTGTGGTGATCGCGGTGGCGCCCACGGCGGCCTCGAAGGGGCCGAGGCCGGTGGGTTGGTCTGTTGATGGTTGGCCGGGGGCGATGGGGAGGTAGCCGACTTCGCCGGCGGCACCGGCGGCGCCGGTGTAGATGGTGCCGTTGATCAAAAATCCCATGCCGACGCCGACGTCGATCTGGAGGTATGCGGCGCTCTGTGAGCCGGCGGCGACTCCGCGCCAGTGTTCGCCGGTGACGGCGAGGTAAACGTCATGCTCGAGGAGCACGGGGGTGGCCAGTGCGTCGGTGAGTAGTTGTCGCAGTGGGCGGCCTTCCCAGCCGGGTAGTTGTGGTGCCAGGCGGACCGTGCCGGTGTCGGGGTCGACGATGCCGGGGGTTCCGACGGTGACAAGTTTGACCGATTCCCAGCCGACATCGGCGTGGGCGACGGTGTCCCGGATGGTGTGGCGTACGGCGCGTAGGACGTCGTCGGGTTGAAGGTTCTTGGGCGTGGGTCGGCGGGCGGTGCTCAGGATGGTGCCGTCGAGGTCGGACAGGAGGACGAGGATCCTGGAGGCTTCGACGTCAACGCCGGCGATCAGCCAGCGGCGGGAGTTGAAGCGCAGTAGGCGTGCTCGTGGTCCTGGCCGGCGTGGTCGCGTGGCGGCGGGGCCGGCGCCGATGGATTCGGTGATGAGGCCTTCTGCCAGCAGGGTTTCGACAACCTCGTTTACAGTTGGCTTCGAGATTCCGCTGACTTGTACGACTTCGCTGCGGGGCATCGGGCCTTGGTCGCGGATGGTGCGTAGGACGCGGGCCACGTTGAGGCGTCGAAGGATCGATGGGGAGCCGGGCGCACGCGGCCCGACGGGTGTGAGATCTACCACGTGAATCCCTTGACAGGATAGGGAGCTTCCTTATCTAGTTATACATGACCCAGCCGACCGGAGCCCCGCCGGACGTGACGTCATCCGGTAAGGCTCCGTGACCCGGCCCGGTGTGCCCAGACCTGATTTCCGCTGCCTCGAGGTTCCTCAAGGGAGGTCGGATCAATGTTCTTGATACATCGACGGGCGCGGTGTGTCGTGCCGGTCGGGTCCGACCCGTTGACCACCCCCCGATCCGCTGTCGCGTGCCGGCAAGCATGCCGCGCCGACCACCACGGGCCGATTCAACACCCTGTGTCGTCCGGCGACGGGTCACCCTGCCGAACTGCGACGACAGCTGTATTCGCGCCCGGCGGCGAGCTGCCCGCCCAGCACGATCGAACCCTCGACGGCGCGTCCGATCCTGACAACAAGCTGGAGCTGTGAGCCATGCGTTCTCGACGAATAGCGGCCGGCACGGGCCGCCGACAGTTGGTGTGGCGCCTCTGCGTGGTGTCACTGCTTTTCCTGGCCGGCTGTTCGGCCGGGGAGGAGGGTGACGGCCGCTCGGAGATCACCATCTCGATGGTGGAAGACGCGGACACGTTGGACCCGACGTTCGGCCAGACCTTCGGCGGTCGCTACGTGTTCATGCACATGTGCGAGAAGCTGTACGACCTGACCCCCGAGCTGGAGATCGTCCCGCAGCTGGCCGCGGCGCAGCCGGAGGTGTCGGCGGACGGGCTGACCGTGACGATCGGGCTGCGCGAGGGCGTGGTGTTCAACGACGGCGAGCCGTTCAACGCGGAGGCGGTGAAGACCTCACTGGACCGGCATCGGGAAATAGAGGGATCGGCCCGGGCGGGCGAGCTGACGCCGGTGCGCGAGGTCCGCGTAGTCGACGCGAACACTGTGGAGTTGTCGCTCACCCAACCGTACGCGCCATTGACGGCGATCCTGGCCGACCGCTCCGGGATGATCATGTCTGCGGCGAAGCTGGCCGAGCTGGGTGAGAACTTCACGCAGGAGCCGATCTGCGTGGGGCCGTACACGCTGACCGAACGGGTGGTGGGCGACCGGATCGTGCTGGACAAGTCCGAGCGGTACTACGACGCCGACAAGATCCACATCGATCGCGTGGTGATGCGCCCGATACCGGACGACACCGTACGGGTCACCAACCTGCGCTCGGGCGACATCGACATCATCGACCGGATCCCCACCACCCAGTACGGCGGGCTGGAGAGCGCGGAGGGCATCACCGTCGAGACAATGCCCTCGCTGGGCTTCGACACGCTCATGCTGAACACGGCTGCCGGCCCATTCCAGGACGTGCGGGTCCGGGAGGCGTTCGAGTTGGCGCTGGACCGCGAGGAGATCAACAAGACGGTGTACGGCGGCCTGCACACCACCAGTTGCCAGCCGTTCCCCAGTGCCAGCCCGTACTTTCTCGACAACCTGACCTGCCCGCAGCGCAACGCCACGGCCGCCGCCAAGCTGCTGGCCCAGGCCGGGGTGAGCACCCCGGTGCCGATCAACCTCGTGCTGCTCAACAACACCCTCAGCGTCCGTCGCGGTGAGCTGATCCAGGCGCAGGCCGCCCAGGCCGGCTTCGAGGTGAACGTCCGGCCCACCGAGGTCGGCACCCTCATCAACGACGCCGCGTCCGGAAACTTCGACGCCGTCGTACTGACCTGGTCGGGGCGAGCCGACCCGGACGGGAATCTGGCCACCTTCGAGCACACCGACGGTGGGCAGAACTTCGGCAAGGCCTCCACCCCGGAGATCGACGCCTCCATCGAGGCCGCCCGCCGGGTGACCAACCCGGCCGAACGGGCCACCGCCTACGCCGACGCCTGGGAACTGGCCAGGCAGCGCCACAGCGAGATCGTCCTGATGAACCCGAACCTCCTCGCCGGCTGGCGGGACCAGATCCAGGGCCTCCAGCTCGTCCCCGACGGGCTCATCCGTCTCAAGGGAGTCTCGCTGCGGGACAACGCCTCGGGGAGCGGCCGATGACGGCCTACCTGCTGCGGCGGGCGGGAGGCGCGATCGTCACTCTCCTGCTCGCCTCGGTGGTGGTCTTCCTCGGCGTGCACGCGCTCCCCGGCGACCCGGCGCTCGCGCTGGCCGGGCAGGAGGGTGCGCGTGACCCCGAGCTGCTGGCGGCGATTCGCGAGCGGTACGGGCTGGACGAGCCGCTGCCGGTGCAGTTCTTCGCGTGGCTCAGCCAGGTCGTGCAGGGCGACTTCGGCCAGTCGATCCGTACCTCGCTGCCGGTCGTCGACATGGTGGCCGAGCGGGTTCCCGTCACGCTCCAGCTGGCGGCGTGGAGCCTGGTGATCGCCATCCTGGTCGGCATCCCGATCGGCGTCATCGCGGCGATCCGGCAGGGGAAGTGGCCGGACCACGTCGGCAACGCCCTCACCATCAGCGGGCTGTCGGTGCCCAACTTCTGGGTCGGGCTCATCCTCATCACGGTCTTCGCCGTCAATTTCGGGGTTCTCCCCGCGTCCGGCTTCGTGGCCTTCACCGAGGACCCGGTCGAGAACCTGCGACACCTGATCCTGCCCGCGGTGGTGCTGGGTATCGGGCTCTCGGCCGTGATCATGCGGCAGACCCGTTCGTCGATGGTCCAGACCATGAGCGAGGACTTCATCCGTACCGCCCAGGCCAAGGGCCTCTCCGAGTGGTCGGTGGTGGTCCGGCACGGCCTGCGGAACAGCCTGCTGACCGTGACCACGATCCTGGGCCTCCAACTCGGCGTCCTGATCGCGGGCTCGGTGGTGACCGAGCAGATCTTCCTGATCCCCGGCTTCGGCAAGCTGATCATCGACGCCGTGGCGACCCGCGACTACCCGGTGATCCAGGCCGTCGCCCTGTTGAGCGCGGTGGCGTACATCGTCGTGAACTTCCTGGTCGACGTGCTCTACACGGTCCTCAACCCGCGGGTCCGCCTCGAAGGAGGCGCAGCGTGAGCGTCGTTGTTCCCGTGGAGCGGGTGGCGTCGCGCCGCCGGGTCCTCCATCGGGTGGCCGCCCACCCCACCGGCCGGATCGGGCTCCTGTTCGTCGGCGGCGTCCTGCTGGTCGCGCTGCTGGCCCCGGTCCTCGCACCGTTCGGCGCCGAGGAGATCACCGGGACGCCCGCGCTGCAGGGACCATCCGGTGGGCACTGGCTCGGCACCGACGAACTCGGCCGGGACGTGTTGTCGCGGATCATCTGGGGCAGCCAGACCTCGCTCCAGGTGAGCGTCCTGGCCACCCTTCTCGCCCTGGTCGTGGCATTGCCGCTGGGCCTCGTCGCCGGCTACTTCCGCGGCGCGCTCGACACGGTGGTGATGCGACTGACCGACACCAGCCTCGCCTTCCCGTTCATCGTCCTCGCCGTCGGTCTCGCCGCCATTTTCGGTCCATCCAGGGGCAACGCCGCGCTCGCGATCGGCATCTCCCAGGTGCCGCTGCTGATCCGGGTCACCCGCGGCGAAGCCCTCGCGATTCGGGAGGAGGACTACATCACCGCCTCGGTCGCCGATGGCGCCGGCAGCGGCAGAATCATCGCCCGACACGTCCTTCCCAACGTCATCAACACGGTCATCGTGCAGGCGACGGTCCTGATGCCGTTCGCGATCATCACCGAGTCGATGTTGTCGTTCCTCGGCCTCGGCGTGCAACCACCCACGCCGTCCTGGGGGGTCATGCTCACGGCCGCGCAGGCCTACACCACCCAGGCGCCACTCCTCGCCGTGTTCCCCGGAGTGGCGATCTTCATCGCCGCGCTGGGCTTCAACCTGCTCGGCAACGGAGTACGCGACGCACTCGACCCCCGAGGCCGCCGATGACCGACCCTGTTCTCGACGTGAGCGGCCTGTCCGTGAGCTTCCGCTCAGACGGCGGCGAGGTCCTGGCCCTGGACGACGTCTCGCTGCGGGTCGAGCCGGGCGAAATCGTCGGTGTGGTCGGCGAGTCCGGGTGCGGGAAGAGCACGCTCGGACTCTCGATCATGGGGCTGCTGCCCAGCGCCGCGATGGTCCGCGGTGGCAACATCCGGCTCGCCGAGCGCGACATGCTGACCCTCCCGGCCGCTACGCTCCGACGCGTTCGCGGTAGCGAGGTGGGCATGATCTTCCAGGAGCCGATGACCTCACTGAATCCGGTGATGGCGGTCGGACGCCAGATCTCCGAAGTCCTGCGACGCCATCGACACATGTCCAGACACGCCGCCGCGGCTCGAGCCATCGAGCTGCTGGAACTGGTGGGCATTCCCGATGCCGCCCGACGTAGCCGCGCCTATCCCCACCAGCTTTCGGGTGGGATGCGCCAACGGGTGATGATCGCGATCGCCGTCGCATGCGAGCCCAAGCTGCTCATCGCGGACGAGCCCACCACGGCGCTCGATGTCACCGTGCAGGCTCAGATCCTCGACCTGCTGAGAAGCCTCCGGGACCGGATCGACCTGGCGATCCTGTTGATCACGCACAACCTCGGGGTCATCGCGACCATGGCAGACCGGGTCGCGATCATGTACGCGGGACGCAAGGTGGAAGAGGGGAGGACCCGCGACATCCTCGACACGCCGCGGCACCCCTACACCGCCCGGCTGCTCGCCTCGACACCACGGTCGTCCCGCCCGGTCCTGGCGACCACGGCGGGTCGGACGGGCGACCCGGCGACGACGGAACGTCGACTCGCCGAGATCCCCGGCCGGGTGCCGATGCTTACCGAACCGGCTACCACGTGCACGTTCGCGCCGCGCTGCCACCGGCAGTTGGACCGGTGCACCCAACAGCGTCCCGAGCTCGAAAGCGTGGCGAGCAACCAGATAGCCTGCTTCAACCCGGAGGCACTGTGGTAAGCCCGGACGTCCCCGTACTGCGGGCGCGTGGCCTGATCAAGGAATTCCCGGTCGGCGGCTCGTTGGGTCGCAAATCGGCCCTACGCGCGGTCGATCAGGTCGACCTCGAACTACACGCGGGCAAGACCCACGGCCTCGTCGGCGAGTCGGGCAGCGGAAAGTCCACCCTGGGCAAGCTGCTGATGCGCCTGCTGACCCCGACCGCCGGCACGGTCGAGTTCGAGGGCCAGGACATCACCCGGGCCGACCGTCGCCAGTTGCGTCCGGTACACCGCAGGTTGCGCATGGTGTTCCAGGACCCGTACTCCTCGCTGGATCCCCGCATGACCATCGGCGATATCGTGGCCGAACCGCTGCGACTGCACCGGGTGGCCCGCGGCCGCGCGCTCGACGAGCGGGTCGCCGCGCTCTTCGACCAGTGCGGACTGTCCCCGGCGTGGCGGCACCGCTACCCGCACGAGCTCTCCGGCGGGCAGCGCCAGCGGGTGGGCATCGCCCGCGCACTCAGCCTCCAGCCGAGCCTCCTGATTGCCGACGAGCCGGTGTCCGCGCTCGACGTCTCGGTGCAGGCCGGAATTCTCAACCTGCTCAAGGACCTGCAGCAACAGCTGGGGTTCACCTGCCTGTTCATCTCGCACGACCTGAGCGTCGTCGAGTTCATGAGCGACCGCATCGCCGTGATGTATCTCGGGAAGATCGTCGAGGAGGCCAAGGCCAGCGAGCTGTTCGTCCAGCCCCGGCACCCGTACACGCAGGCATTGCTCTCCGCCGAGCCGCCGTTGCGGGCGGCACCCGACGCCGCCCGGCGGGTCGTGCTCAGCGGTGACCTGCCCAGCGCCCTCGACCCGCCGGCCGGCTGCCTCTTCCACACCCGCTGCCCGGTGGCGGAGCCGACGTGTCGCGTCGAGCAGCCCGAACTCGCCACCCGCGGCGACGACGAGCATCTCGTCGCGTGCCACCTGGTGCTGCCGGATGGAACGGGTCCCCGGCTTTGATGAAGCCGAGGCCCGAGTCTGGAGTTGGCTGATCGTGGCCGAACGAACAGTGGTCGCACTCGACGTCGGCGGCACAGTGATGAAAGGTGCGATCCTCGGCCCGGCGGTGCACGTACTGGTCGAAAGGTCCTGGCCAACCGGGCGCCACCTCGGTCCGGACGCCGTCGTCGAGACCGCGCTGGCCGCTCTCGAGGAACTCGCCGGTCATCCCGACGCGCGCGCTACCCGCGCGGCCGGGCTCGTGGTCCCCGGCACGGTCGACGCGGCCACCGGGACAGTCGTGTGGTCGGAGAACCTGGGCTGGTCCGACGTTCCGCTACGCGAACTGGCGTCGACCCGTACCGGACTCCCGGTCGCCTTCGGACACGACGTCCGGGTCGCCGCCCTCGCGGAGTCCCGGCTCGGCGCGGCACGTGATCGCGCCAATGTCCTGTTCCTCGCCATCGGAACGGGCATCGGCGCGGCGCTGATGGTTGACGGGCACCTGCTCGAGGCGGACGGCTACGCCGGAGAGATCGGGCACATCGAGGTCGAGGATTCGGAACCGTGCGTGTGTGGGGGGCAGGGATGTCTTGAGGCCGTCGCATCGGCAGCCGCCATCGCACGGCGTTACGGCCAGCGCAGTGGGCGACCGGTCGACGGCGCGGCGGAGGTTCTGGCACAGGTGAACGCCGGAGATCCGGTCGCCGCCGAGGTCTGGAACGAGGCCGTCGAGTACCTCGCCCAGGCGCTGGCCATCGGCGCCTCGCTGGTAGCGCCGGAGCTGGTCGTCATCGGTGGCGGTCTGTCGCTCGCCGGCGACGCGCTGCTCCTGCCCCTGACGAGGAGGCTGCACGAGCTGCTGACCATACAACGCCGGCCACAGCTCGTGCCCGCCGATCTCGGCGACCGTGCGGCCTGTCTCGGTGCTGGACTCCTGGCCTGGGAGATCGCCTGATGCGCGGCGCCGCCGGCGGGCCGAGGCTCGCCGGCAAGGGCGTCCTGGTGACCGGTGGGAGCAGCGGGATCGGCTACGCGACCGTTCGGCGGTTCATCCGGGAGCAGGCACGGGTCTTCCTCTGCGGGGACGACGAGGCCCAGGTCGACCAGGCGTTGGTCGGTCTCGGCGGCGGGGAGACGGTTGCCGGGATGTGTTGCGACGTCAGCCGTGAGGACGAGGTCTCGACCCTGGTGGCGACGGCGGCGCAGTGGCTCGCCGGCATCGACGTACTGGTCAACAACGCCGGCATAGCACGGCGCGAACCGTTCCTGCAGATCACGCCCGCGTCGTTCGATCGGACCGTCGCGGTCAACCTGCGGGGAACGTTCCTGGTCGCCCAGGCCGTCGCACGGCACATGGTCGAGCGGGGCGAGGGTGGAGTGATCATCAACATGTCCTCCACCAACGGGCTCGGCGGCGAGGAGCACTACGCTCACTACAACGCGACCAAGGCCGGCGTACTGCTGCTGACCAAGACGATGGCGGTCGAGCTCGGCAGGCACAACATCCGGGTGAACGCGCTCTGTCCCGGCTATATCCAGACCCCGCTCAACGCCGCCATCGCGGCTGACCTGGACGACACCTTCGTCGCCGAGTACGTGCGAACCCGGATCCCGATCGGGCGTCCCGGCACTGTCGACGACGTCGCCGCCGCGTACGCGTTCCTGGCCTCCGACGACGCCTCGTTCATCCACGGCGCCGAACTCGTCATCGACGGCGGCCAACTGGCCGTCATGTGATCGGAGTCGGTGCTGGTCGGCGCAGTGACCCCGCGGCCCTGCCTCCCCGGCGACGACTGCGGCCGGGGAAGCAGGGTCGACCGTTCACCCGGCTTCGGGCGGCTCGGCGGAGTTCACGTTCGGGCGGTCCTCACGCCAGTGGCCACGGGTGAAGTCGGGCACCTTGACCGGCCTGCTGCCTCGCTTCACGGACTCCTCGGACAGCGGGATCGGACTGGTCCAGGTCGCTGAGTCGTAGACGTCGATGTCCGGGGGCAACCCGAGCCGCAGGCACTGCATCGTCCGGTACACGACGAGTTGGTCGGCGTTGTTGCTGACGCCCGACTTCCATAGCCAGTGGTCGTACTCCGCCCCGTACTCAGAGAAGAGCCGCCAGCGGTGATTCGAGTCCTCGGGCTCGACGTAGACGTGCCACCGGTCGGCGAAGGCGGTCTGCCGATCGTCCTCGGTCAGCTTTCCCTTGGACCCTTGCAGCGTGTTCGCCCGGGAGTACGGGTGTGGACTTGAAACGTCGTGCTCCGAGCGGATGAAGCGGCCCTGGACGGTCTGGATGAAGCACATGTTCGTGTCACCGCAGATGTACTTGTCCTTCCAGGAAGGATGGCCGGGGGGCATGTTGGCCGCCCGGTACTCCGAGTAGCCGGCCTCCGGCGAGGCGACCGCCATCAGCCAGTCGTACCGATCGCCTCGGTTGATCTTCATGGCGTTGGAGATGGGCGCCAGCCCGTGCACCGGGTAGAGGTTGGTGTTCATCCGGGTGTGCCACCGGCGCCGCCACCCGGCTGGTTCGTGGTCGTCGCTGAAGTTGAGCTCCCTCAGGTCGTGCATGTAGCCGCCCGAACCGTAGAGGAGTTTCCCCAGCCGGCCGGCCTCCACGAACCGCAACATGCGCATCTGGTCCAAACCGTAGGACCGGTTGTGGAAGATAAACGCGTGCCGGCGGGTTCGCTCGGACGTCCGGACCACGTCCCAGAGGTCATCCAGGGACATCGCCAGGGGGAGCTCAGTGCCGACGTGCTTGCCGTTCTCCATCCCGGTGATGCAGATGAGATGGTGGTACTCCCAGGGGGTGGCGGTGTAGATGAAGTCGACGTCGTCTCTTGCGGCGAGTCGCTCGAAGCTCTTCTCGCCGACGTACTGCGCCGGATCGGGCTGGCCCGCGGCCCGTACCTCTGCCGCGCCCTCGGCAACCTTGGTCGCGTTGATGTCGCTGAGCGCCGTGACGCGTACGCCAGCCGTGTTCAGGAACCTCCCGAGCATGCCACCGCCGCGCATGCCCAGCCCGACAATCCCCACGCGCACCACGTCATGCGGCTCGAAGGGAACGCCCCCCATGAACGTTTCGCCCTTGCGCCTCGGTGGAGCCTGACCAATCGGGTCGTCGTCGGCCGCGGCGGGCTGGCCGGCGAGGCCGACCAGCCCCAGACCCGCGCCCGCCGCGACCCCGGATCCGAGGAGCCTCCGCCGCGTGAAGCCTTCCTGTGGCGACTCAGGTGCCATGATTACCTCCGTTTGACGTGCTCTTGGCCAAGGGGTACGGCCTTTGGCTGATGCCTGGGACGCACCGTCACCGTCGCGCGGCCGCCTGCCCGCAGAGCCCCTGCGGCGGCCGAATCGACTTCGTCAGCGTTTGATCGCGGGCCGGCCGACGCTCGGATCGAGCATCCGACCGACCCTCTCGGCGGCAGGGCTTCCGTGCCAGCGGAGCCCGGAACGCCACGGTGGACTTCAGCGGATCACCGCTACGGGGCTTGGCGGGTTGTCGGCACGCGGCCGGCGAGGATGTCGATGGTCGGTGGTCGGGTTGGTGGTGGTGTCGGCTGGAACCACGGATCCGAGGCTGTCGGGGATGTGGTCAACGGGTCGGACCCGGCCGGCACGACACACCGCGCCCGTCGATGTATCAAGAACATTGATCCGACCTCCCTTGAGGAACCTCGAGGCAGCGGAAATCAGGTCTGGGCACACCGGGCCGGGTCACGGAGCCTTACCGGATGACGTCACGTCCGGCGGGGCTCCGGTCGGCTGGGTCATGTATAACTAGATAAGGAAGCTCCCTATCCTGTCAAGGGATTCACGTGGTAGATCTCACACCCGTCGGGCCGCGTGCGCCCGGCTCCCCATCGATCCTTCGACGCCTCAACGTGGCCCGCGTCCTACGCACCATCCGCGACCAAGGCCCGATGCCCCGCAGCGAAGTCGTACAAGTCAGCGGAATCTCGAAGCCAACTGTAAACGAGGTTGTCGAAATCCAGTTGGCAGAAGGCGGCTGGCCCACGAGCAGTGGCGTAAGAAACAACCCGTGAGTTCTTCAGGCGGAGTTTGTGGGATGGAACCTGTTTGGCCGCCCGCACTCGTCGGCTTCTGCCAGGGCGCCGCTGCCCTCCAGGCACGCGGGCTGGAAGTCAGCACTATGGTGCGGTTCTCCGCCAAGTGGCTGGAAATGATCAACTCCCTCCTGCCGGTCCTGGCTCAGGACATCGACAGCAGCGACTACCTCAAGCCCTTGTCCACTGTCAACACCTTCGTCGTCGCCGCCGCCCACGACGAGGAACTTGGCTGAGAGGCGAATATCGACGTGACCTGGCACGCCCCGTGCACGACCTGCTGAAGCGGACTGTTGAGGCAGGCCACGGCGACCACAGCATTCTCGGCCCTGACCGAGGTGCTCAAAAAACCGGAACAGGCGGCATAACACGGTCCGACTCCTGAAATGGCGGGTCGCCGGTCACGGTCGGATGCGCCTTACAAACGAGGGGTCGAAGCAAAGGGGGAGCACCGCAGCCCCGTTACGGATGCAAGTAGGTCCAGGTCGTCACCAAGTCGTGAATGCTCGACCGGCCACGACCATCGTTGACCGCCACCGACAAGCTTTCCGCAGCTCAGAGCCCGACTCCATGCCTCTTGGGAACGCCGATAGGCCCGTGACAGTTCATCCTCGGGTGGGCTGGTGAGGTGGAGCTAATGTTGCCGTCGCGTATTACCGTCGCCACCATGGTGTGAGGCCACTGGCGGGCGGGCTGCCATGACGGCATGCCACCCTCGGCTGCCTATTCCGGTTTCCCGGCACCACCACATCGCCCTACCGTCCTGCCTCATGACGGCAGAAGACGCGGAGCGGCGGCTATTCGGGGAGATGTTCCGTCACCTCGACCGGATCGAGCCTTGGCTCCAGCGCATGGACCCGATGGGCCCTACGAACGCCCTCAGGAGCGCAGCGCGCTGAGCCGCGACGACAAGGAGACGCACCCGCACGGGATGAGCCATGCCGCCTGGCACTCGCTGTCCCACGCCGTCGACCACCTGAACTGCCTGCGCACGCTGCTGAAGGACGCCCACATGATGCACATGTACGCCCCCTACCCTATTCCGCGCGGCGTGGAGAACGCGTGCGCCGCGGTGTGGCTGCTTGCCCCGGATGACCGGGCTGAGCGAATCCTTCGGCGCCTGCGCCTTGCTGCACTGGACATCCGGGGCGGCCCCTCTGTGTCCGCCCACTCGCCGGTCCACATCGCGAGGTCGCGTACCCAATGCTCGGTGTTGTGCCGGGACTTGGCGGCCCACTTCATCGCGTTCCTTGTCGCGAAGTCGTCCAGGACCTGACATGGCGAGCTGTGAGGGCTGCGGGACTACGACGTCGACCTCGACGCCGCCGCCATCACCATCACCGAACAACGCACCAGCGTCGGCTACAAACCGATCACCAAGCCAGTGAAATCACGGGCCGGGGAACGCGTCGTACCCCTCGCCGACGACACCGTCAACGTGCTGCGTGCTAACCCCGCCCGCCGGAACGCGTGGAAACTGGTCAGCGGGTCGGACTGGCCCGACACCGGGAATTTCTTCCTCCGCCCGGACGGCCAACCCTGGCATCCCGAGACGATCACCCAGCGATTCGACAACCTGGTCGCCGCCAGCGACCTCCCACCCGTGCGACTCCACGACCTCCGACACATCGCCGCAACCCTCATGCTCGCCGCAGGCGCCAGCATCAAAGAAATCCAGGACACCCTCGGCCCACGCCTCCTACACCATGACCGCCGACATCTACACCTCGGAGCTGAAGAGGGCAACCGCGGAGGCCACCACCAAGCTGATCCCCCGTCGACCGCACAGGGCGGCATAACGACATGGGAGCTACCCCGGCGAGAACGGGGGAGGGGGTCAGCCGGTGCGCGTCGTGCGTGGCGTTGAAGGTGCCGGTGGGCGCCGCACCTGAGGAGTAGATCCTTGTACGTCAGGAGCCAGCCAAACCGGGGGCAGTCCCGGATGCTATACAGCGGAAGCCGAAGTCTTTCCGTCGAAGGCGAAACTCAACACCTTTGGCGGCTGCTCGCCTCCAACTCGGCACTGTCACCGGAGTTCGGAGCGCGTTCGCTCCGAGCGGCGCGGCGGCCGAGCATGCTGCTCAACACCCAACCGACCCACCAGGATACCGAGGCCACTACAGCGAGATCGAACAGCGCTGAACCGGTGAGTCGGCCAAAGACCCATGCAAAGGCGGCGATCGCCCCAGCCGGCCATGTGATCCATGACGGGTGCACTTCATTGGAACTGGAGTCCACTGGTCCTCCTGGGTGACTGCGGATCACCTCGGTTCGCGGTGGCTAGGAGATGCTCCACCTTCCCGATGCCGCGGATGGGAGCGGGCAGAACTACGTCCAGCGATTGCTCGGTCGTCTGTGGACGTTGATTGGGCTTACGACGGTGGTGGGCCAAGAGCCTAGCCCGCATGCTGCCTAAAGGCCTGGCTCACTGATGCCGCAGTCGTGGGTCATCTCGGGCTGAACAAGGCATCGGTGATGCCGGGCACCTCCACCTGCCGAGCCTGGCGTGATCAACGATCTCCTGACCGATGCCGGGTCTGTCAAACAAACGAATGGCTTGCGCCGTGAGGCGCTGTTGGTTCGAGCGGAGGTGAGAGACCGTCTCCCTTGGTCAGCAGATCCGCCGTTATTGGTACAGTCCCGATCCGGTCAGTGCAGGAGGTAACCACCATCCGCGACGAGGGTGGCTCCAGTCACGTAGGAAGCTGCGTCGGAACAGAGGAAGACGGCGGCCTTGGCGATCTCTTCAGGAGTGCCATACCGACCCATGGGAATGTGCTCGAGGCCCGCGGCGTGAAGGGCCGGATCGGCAAGCGTTGCCGCGGACATGGGGGTGGTGGCGCGGCCCGGCGCGAGGCACACCGCCCGGACGCCGTGCGGCGCCCACTCGACCGCCGCCGTCCGGGTGAACTGCGCGAGCCCGGCCTTCGCGGCCGCGTAGACGCCGCGGTTCCGTGCGCCGTAGAGAGCGGTCTGTGACCCCCACTGTCAGCACGGTTCCGCGCCCGCGCGCGATCATGCCGCGGGCGACCGGGATCGTCAGCGCCATCACGCCGACCAAGTCGACGGACACTAGCCGCACGATCTCGTCGGCCGTCGTCTCCAGCAGCGGCTTGGAGAGCAGGACGCCCGCGTTGTTGATGAGCACGTCGATTTCACCGGCAGCCTGGGCGACGCGCTCCACGGAGCGGATATCGCCCTGGTCGTAGCCGATCGTGGTCACGCCGAGCTGCGCGGCCATGTCGTCGAGCGCGGCTCCCGGGAGGTCGGCGAGCACGAGCTCGCCGCCCTGCTCATGGAACAGGTCGGCCATCGCCCGGCCGAAGCCGCCGGTCGCACCGGTCAGCAGGATGCTGCGGCCGGTGAGGTCGAGCGCCTCGGCGAGCTGCGTGGACGGCATGTCGACTCCTGGTGGGAGAGGGTGGAATGCTCAGACGACGCTGTAGCCGCCGTCGACGAGCAGCGTCGCGCCGGTCATCCCGCGACTGGCCGGCGACGCGAGGTACAGCACGGCGCCGACGAGGTCCTCCGGCTCGAGGTAGCGGCCGATGAGCATGCGCCCGCCGGAGGTCGCGGCGTCGTGACCCAGGAGCCGGTCGCGCGTGCGGTCGGTCAGCACCGGGCCGGGCGCGAGGCAGTTGACCCGCACCCCCCAGGGGGCGAAGTCCATGGCCAGCACCTTGGCCAGCATCTCCACCGCCGCCTTCGACGTGCTGTACGCGGCACGCTGCGGCTGCGTCACCCGGCCCAGCTGTGAGCCGACGAGCACGATGGAGCCGCCGTTCGAGCCGCGCATCAGCCGCGCCGCCGCGCGTGCCACGACGAACGAGCCGGTGACGTTCACGTCGAGGGTCTCGCGCCAGCGGTTGACCGTGATCTCCTCGCTGCCGAGGTGATCTGCCAGGGCGGCGCAGTTGACGACCACCGACAGGCCGCCAGTGCGCCGGTGCACGTCGGCGAGTGCCGCCGTCACGGCCGGCTCGTCGCGGACGTCGCAGGCGACCGCGTCCACGCCGTCCACGTCGTCGCACCAGCAGGACAGGCGCGCCGCGTCGGCGTCGAGCGCGGCCACGCGTGCGCCGCGCTCGGCGAGGGCCGTGGCGAGGTGGCGGCCGATGCCGCTGGACGCACCCGTGACGACGGCGGTCATGCCCTCGACGGAAGACGTGGCCTGCTCCGCGCGGCTCACCGGGCCCTCCCTGCGGGGTTCGTGGCTCCGCCGGCGATCCGGTCGAGGACGGCCTGCGTGAACTCCTGTGTGGACGCCCTGCCCCCGAGGTCGCGCGTGCGGGTGCCGTCGGCCAGCGCGCCCTCGAAGGCCGACATCAGCACCGCCGCCGCCTGGCTCTCTCCCAGGTGCTCGAGCATCAGCGCGGACGCCCAGAGCTGGCCGACCGGGTTGGCGACGCCTTGGCCTGCGATGTCGGGGGCGGAGCCGTGCACTGGTTCGAACATGGAGGGGAACTCCCGCGGCGGGTTGAGGTTGGCACTCGGTGCGACGCCTATCGAGCCGGCGAGCGCGGCCGCGAGGTCGGACAGGATGTCGCCGAACAGGTTCGAGGCCACGATGACATCGACGCTGTCCGGGTGCAGGACCATGCGCGCCGCGAGCGCGTCCACGAGCACCTTCTCGAGCGCGACGGATGGCGCGGTGCCGGCGACCTCCTCGACCACCTGGTCCCAGAACGGCATGGTGTGGACGATGCCGTTCGACTTGGTCGCCGACACCAGCCGGCCGGCGCGCTGCTCCGCCAACTCGACGGCGTAGCGCGCCACCCGCTCGATGCCCAGGCGGGTGAACACTGCCTCCTGCACGGCCATCTCCTCGGGTCGCCCGCGGTAACTGCGCCCACCGATCTCGCCATACTCCCCCTCGCAGTTCTCGCGGACGATGACCATGTCGAGTCTCCCCGGATTGCGCAGCGGTGACTGCACCCCCGGCAAGATGCGAAGGGGGCGCAGGTTGACGTACTGCAAGAAGGTGCGGCGGATCGGGATGAGCAGGCCCCACAAGGTCACGTCGTCCGGGATGTCGGGGGCGCCCACCGCGCCGAGCAGGATGCCGTCGCCGTCGCGGAGCTGGTCCAGCCCGTCGCTGGGCATCATCGCGCCGTGCCGCCGGTAGCGCTCCGAACCCCAATCACGGTGCCGCCAGCGGATCGTCGTGCCCGTCGTCGCGCAGGCCGCGTCGACGCAGGAGGTCGCGGCCGGCACCACCTCCTGGCCGATGCCGTCGCCGCTGATGACATCGATGGTGTGGGTGGTCATGGGGCTGCTCTCCCCTCGTCCTGGCGGTGCGTCAGCGAAACGAAGTCCGCTACGGCTCGGTCCAGCAGCGCCACGGGCTCTTGCGGGCGCTGGAAGTGCATCACCTCGTACTCGACGAGGCCGGCCCATCCGGTCGACGCGAGCAGCGCCAGCAGCCCCGCCACGTCGGCGGCCCCCTTGGCCATGTCGGTACGACGGGGGGGCACGCCGGGCGGCCCGGTCTCCACTCCGCAGACCTGCACGACGAACAGGTCGTCGGTCGCGTCCTCGACAGTCATCTCCAGGTCGGCGTCCCACCAGGAGTGGAACAGGTCCAGGGTGAGTCCGACGCCGGGGAGGCGGCCGACCACGCTGCGCGCGTGGGACAGCTGGTTGATACAGCCTTTGTCAGTCAGGCCGAGCGGCTGGATCGGCTCCAGCGACAGGCGCACGCCAGCCTCGACCGCGGCGCTGGCGAGCCGCTCGAGACCGTCCACGGCCCGCCGCCTCGCCTCCGCGAGCGACATGACGGCGGTCGGCATTGCGGCGTCGTCCAGCCCTCCGGGGATCACGTTGACCGGCGCGGCGAGGGCGGCGGCGCAATCGAGCAGCCGCGCGTCGAGCTCGGACTGCCGGGCAGCCAGAGCGGCGTTGGAGTGCAGGAAGTAGCCGGCGCTGTTGAGCGACGTGCAGCGGAGGCCGTGGGCGGCGAGTAGTGCCGCGAGCTGCGCCGGAGTCCGGTCCTCAACGGCCCGAGCGGTCAGGCCGATGCCCCCGATCCCGCGGCGTGCCAGCAGTCCGCAGAAGCGTTCGAGGGTGCAGTCGGGCGGTGCGGCGTAGGCGCTGACCGCGAGCCGGCGCAGTGCCGTGGAGGGGGTCACAGCGCACCTCCGGTGGCCGGCAGCGCGTCGGGTGGTCCCTCGCTCCGGGGGGCGGCCCGCTCGACGGCCGGCGGGCGCAGCGCGCTGAGCCCGATGCCGATCGCGCCGAGCGTGGCGGAGAGCGCGGTGATACCCCACGCCGCTGCGTAGCCGGCACTGCTCGCGACGAAGCCGAAGACGGTCGGGCCCACGACACCACCCATGTAGAGACCTGCCTGCGTGATGCCCGTGGCGGCTGCGGGCGCGGACGGGTTGGACCGGACGATCGCCAGCGTGAAGATGCCGTTCCAGCCCCAGATTCCGAGGTAGGAGACGATGGCCGCCGTGCTGACCATCACCCCGCTGTTCGCGACGGAGAGCGCTCCGAGGCCCACCGCGCCGGTCGCCAGCAGGCCGGCGACGAGTCCGAACAGCGAGAAGCGGTGCGCGTCGACGAACGAGCCCATCGCGACCCGCACTATGACGCTGGACATGCTGCCGACGGCGAGCAGGAGGCCGGCGCGGGCCGGGTCGAAGCCGGTCGAGACGGTCGCGTCGACGAGGAAGGCGGCCAGTGTGTTGGCCGCGACGGTCCCGAGCGCCCCGCTGAGGGCGAGCAGCGCGAGGGCGCGGACGGCCATGTCCGTGCGCTGCGGGGAGGAGAGCCGCGCGGGCGCTGTTGCGTTGGGGGACCGGCGGACGTGTTGAGCCTGTGTCGGATCGGCGGGTCAGATCGCTTGGGCGAGTTCGGTGAACGCAGCGGCGAC
>NZ_JBIALB010000044.1:0-17398 GCF_042872965.1 Micromonospora sp. NPDC005087
AGCCCGGTGCCTGGAGACAGGCACGCCGGGTTCGGAGAGCGGCCTGGGGAAACGGACCGGGAGTAATCCCGGCACCGCGCCCCAGGCCGACTCACCAGTGGACCTTGTTCTCGATCGACCAGTGGCTGCGGGCCCAGCCGGCCAGGTGCGCGGGCGTAGCTTGGTGCACGCGCAGGTCGGTGATGGCGTAGACGGTTTCGGTGGTGAAGCGTTTCGGCTGGTCCAGGCGGCGGCGGCGGCGGATCTGCAGCGCCTGCGCGGCGTGGGGCCAGCCACAACTGGTTCGGCCCGTCGGCGGTGAAGTCTCGTTTCACGAGGTCGTCATACACCGGCGGACCGACCTTGCCACCCTTGCCGCGCCTCTTGCGCTTGCCGAAGGCACTCCACCAGCCATTATCCGAGCAGATCTTCCACGCGGTGCGCTCAGCCATCACCTGTCCGGCGGTGCGGGCCTCATCGACCAGGAACCGGTACCCGAACTCCGGGTCATCGCGGTGGGCGTCCACCAGGGCGTTCGCGCGGTAAGCGGCAACGAGTTCGGCGTTGCCGACGGGCCGGGCGAGCCACCGGTAGTAGGGCTGACGAGCGATCTTCAATACCCGGCACGTCACCGCCACGGGAATTCGTCGGCGGCCAGCTCGCTCACGAGCGGGTAGAGCCTTTCCCCGGCAGGTTCGCCTGCGACAAGTAGGCAGCGGCCCGCCGCAGAACCTCGTTCTCCTGCTCCAGCAACTTGATCCGCTTGCGGGCCTCGCGCAGCTCGGCTGACTCGCTGCCGCTGACACCCGGTTTGGTTCCAGCGTCAACGTCAGCCTGCCGCAGCCATTTGAACAACGTCATCGGGTGGACTCCGAAGTCCTTCGCGATCTGCTCGACCGTCACGCCCGGATCACGATCACGGGCCACCCGCACGACGTGATCGCGGAACTCACGAGGGTAGGGCTTGGGCGAAGCCGCCCTGGGACCTCCGCCCCGCTGTCACGGCACCCCGCCTCGGCGCGCTCGTGCACGCCGGCATCGTCTTCGTCAACCGTCATATCTTCGAACGCCTCGCAAACGCCGCGGCATGAACACCATCGGCCTTGGCCCAGCCGCTTCGACGGACAGTCCATTCTGTTACACCGTCCACCGCGCTGCGGTGTGCGCGTATTTTGGGGCCATCTGGGCCGGAACGAACAAACCCAGTACGCATTCCACGAGCGCGGCTCGACCCCACCCGCACCCGGATCGTCACCGTCAACGGCCACGACGCCAGCGTGATGATCGTCGAGCACCGTCCCACTGAGACCTACCTGGAACGCGTCGAGATCCATCCCGGCTACCAAGGTCGCGGCATGGGCAGCCAGCTCATCGGTCAGCTGCTGCGCGAGGCCGCCGGCCGCGGCCTACCCGTCGTGCTGGACGTTCTAGACATCAATCACGGCGCGCGCGCCCTCTACCGGCGGCTCGGCTTCCAGAACGTTGACCGACACGGCGCGAACAACATCAGGATTAGGATGCGGTGGACACCTCAACCGCCCACCGACCTCATGCACACGTCCTGACAGTTCCTCCGGAGGCCAGCTGGAGCCCACCGCAACCGTCGCATCTTGGATTCGCGGTTCCCGACCAGAGCTTGGAGGATCAGCATGGGCGCCGTCATCGAGCGGGCGGGTTCGTCGGGCAGGACCTGTCTGAGCGGGGATGGGCGGCGGTACGGGTCGGCTCTACCAGGGATCGAGCGCTTTCTAGCGTCCGCCCGCCACCCGCAGGTTGGTTCCCGAAACATAGGACGCTTCGTCGCTCATCAGCCACACGATCACGGCGGCGACCTCGTCGGGCTGCCCGGACCGGCCGAGCAGCACCTACGATCCGAGCCGGTCAGGCCGACCGGGCTCACCGCTGTGCGTGGCGTGGAACTCGATGTAGATGATGCCCGGGGAGACGGTGTTGATCCGGATCCCCGCCGGGCCGAGCTCTTTGGACAGCCCGATGGTGAGCGGGTCGGCGACCACGTTGCTCGCCACGTAATGCACGTACTCCCCCGAGCTGCCCAGCATCGAGGCGGCGGAGGAGATGCTGACGATGGCGTCGCCCGGTCCCAGCCGCCGGGCCGTCTCCCGCGCGCAGGATGCCACCGATCACGTTGACGTCCACGACCCGGCGCAGGTCGGCCTCGTCCAGGTCGACGAACGCGCCGATCGGGCTGCCCACCCCGGCGTTGTTCACCAGGCCGGTCACCGGTCCGAGCGCGGCCGCCGTACCGTCGAATAGGGCCTGGACCGAGCCGGCGTCGGCGGTCTCGACGCCGATGGCCACCGCGGACTTGCCCGGGCGGACGTCCGCGACGACGACCTCGGCGGCCGCCGGGTCGCTGCGGTAGCCGACCGCGACGTCGTGGCCAGCGGTGGCCAGGCGACGGCAGGTGGCGGTGCCGATGCCGCGCGATCCGCCGGTAACGATAGTGACTCGCCTCATGCGACCAACGATTCGTCGAGCAGGGTCCGGGTCAACGATCCTCGACACGGCGATGTCGTTGGCGCCGCGCCTCGTGTCGGCCGTCGATCGCCGATCATGACGGTCGTCACCTCCGGTCCTCAATGGCTCATCAATTCGCACCGGCAAACGCGGGCCGCGCAAGCAAAGGCCGATGTGGAGCGCAGCACACTCCCGCCGCTGTCGGAGGCCGATCACCCCTGCGGTAGTAAGGTCAACACGCGTAGGCCAACGGTCGTTGGCAAGGGATGAGTTGTGTCGGAGGAGCACGCGCATGACAGGCAGATGGGACGTCATCGTGGTAGGCACGCGGGTCGCCGGCGCGGCCACGGCTATGCTGCTGGCCCGCCAGGGCCTGCGCGTGCTGGCCGTGGACCGGGCGCACTTTCCCAGCGACACCATTTCCACCCATCAGGTGCACGTTGCGGGAACGGCACGCCTGCACCGCTGGGGTCTCCTCCACAAGATCCTCGCGGCAGGCGCACCGGCGACCCGCCGTGCCCGTTTCGATACGACGGCGGCTGTACTGGAAGGCCGCTTCCCGGCGCACGAGGGCGTGGACATGCTGATCAGCCCACGCCGCACCGTTCTCGACTCCATCCTCGTGCAGGCGGCTCGCGATGCGGGAGCCGAGGTCCGCGAAGGCTTCATCGTCGCAGGCGTCGTATCAGACGGTGACCGGATCACAGGCATCTACGGTCGCGCGCGCAACGGTCCCGACGTGGTCGAGAAGGCGCCGCTCGTCGTGGGCGCCGACGGCAAACACTCCACCATCGCCGACGCCGTCGGGGCCGGCCGCTACCGTGAGAGGCCGACGGCGAGCTTCGCCAGTTATGCCTACTTCACCGGTGTCAGAGTACCGTCGGGCGGCTTCTACCTGCGTCCCGATGTCGCCGCTGCCGCTTTTCCCACAAACGACGACCGCCTCCTCCTGGCCGTGTTTGCACCCCTGGCAGGCTTTAGCGCCTATCGCGCGGACGTCGAGCGCAACCTCTACCGCCTCCTCGACCGATGCGGCAACCTCGGCTGGCTCGCCCGCGAAGGCACCCGCGTCGAGCGAATCCGGACGACACCCGATCTACCGAACACGCTCCGCGTCCCACAGGGTCCGGGATGGGCGCTCGTCGGCGACGCCGGCCTTGTCATGGACCCCATCACCGCTCATGGCATCAGCAATGCCCTCCGCGACGCCGAACTGCTTGCCGATGCGATCGCCAACGACAGGCTCGCGACGTACGGCGCCCAGCGCGACGCGGCGGCGATCCCCCTGTACGACTTCACCACCGCACTGGCGAGGTACGGTCCGCCCAGCCTTCGGGAACGGCTCCTTCTGCGGACATTGCACGGACGTCCGCGGCAGATCGAACGGTTCCTCGGGATGTTCGCCGGCACCGTCCCAATCCAGGACTTCTTGTCCACCGGGAACCTGCTTCGAGTCATAGCCGGTGGAGCATTCGGACTCAGGCCGGAAGCGCGCACCGCCGCGACGCTCCACGAACGACCGAGTGCTGCCCTGCGTCACCACCCGCGAACCGCTGTCCACAACATGTACCGGGGTCTCTGAGTCTGAAGGAGGGACACGACCCAGGCGAAAGACATGCTGGACACCTGATCCTCTGCCCTCCCGCGGAGCATCGACGTCATCGAAGAGGAGTCGTGACATGCAGACGACGAAGGCGGCACTAACCAGCGCGGCGTTCTTCGTAGCCGTCCCGGGCACCGTCGTCGGGCTGGGACCCTGGCTCATCACGCCGCTGGGACACGCAAGAAGTGACGCCCTATTGGATCGCCGCGCAACTCGTGGGAATCGTGCTGATCTGCGCAGGGCTCATCCCGCCCGCACACGCGTTCACGCGGTTCGTCCTGGCAGGGGGCACACCGATGCCACTGGCGCCCACCGAACGGCTGGTGGTCGACGGAATCAACCGATACGTTCGCAACCCCATGTACGTCGGGCTCCTGGTTGTCATCATCGGTCAGACACTCCTACTCGGCCGGATCAGTCTCCTGTTGTACGCGGCTGCCTTCTGGATCGCCACGGCGTCGTTCATCCGCTGGTACGAGGAGCCGTCACTCGTCCGCCGGTTCGGAGCCGACGACGAGGAATACCGGTGGGCCGTACCGGCCTGGCTGCCACGCCTGCACCCATGGACGGGCGACACGAGCCGCGGCGCCAACGACATCGTCAGCCCCACATAGGCAGACTCAACTGTGGATCCCTCCGCCAGCTCTAGTCGACCTGACGATCGTTCCCTGCGCAACGGCACACAGCGACTCAACGCCTGCATCGTCAACGGCCCACAGCTCGCAAACGCACACGGCCTGGCGCCGCGTCCAGTGAACCGCCCGAGCGCGGGCGACGAGGGTGACACCACGCGCCGGCCGCAGATAGTTCACCTTGAACTCCGACGTCAGGACAGCCGCGCCAAGCACCGAGCCGCCGGCGAACGTCAACGCGTTGTCCGCCGCATAGCTGACCACACCCCCGTGCAAGTGACCGTCCTGCTGTGTCAGGCCGGCAACGATCGGCACTTGCAGGACGGCATGTCCGGTCGTCAACTCGCTCAGACTAGCGCCGATCAGCGAACTGAACGGCTGGTCGGCCAGCATGCGACGTCCCAACGCCAGTAGCTCCTCCACAGGGATCCTCCTGGGTGTCACGGCGCCGATCCGGGCGCTCTGATCCACTGAGCAGTGTCGGAGATTTGCCTGAGCCCGGCAATTCGTCCGTCGTCGAGGATCCATTGATGTGCGAACCAGGCCTCGAACCGCTGGCCGGTAGCTCGTGCTTCGCCACGGTAGACGCCGACGCCCACGACCGTCCCGGCCGAATCCGGGATGCATCTCTCGACATCCGGCCATACCGAGAGGTGTCGATCAATCTCAGCCCAGACGAGTTCCAGCGCTTCGGCAGGGCCATGCGTCGTGCTGCCTCCGGCGAACGGCAGGCCTGGTGCGGTCCGCACGACGCAGTCCTCGTGCAAAAGAGCCACGATCGCGGCGGCGTCGCGGTCACGAAGGGCCCGGTACATCTGCCCAACGACCTTGAGTTCGACCGAAGGCACCTCGGCACCCGCCCAATGGTCTGTCTCCTTGTCTGGCTGGTGGTGAGTCCATCCTCAGCCGAGCCGGGTAGGTGGAGCGGCCGTCGGCGATATCAGTAGGCTCAGGTCGAGAGCATGGACACTGTGGGTCAGTGCTCCGATCGAGATGGCATCCACGCCGGTTTGCGCGATGCGGCGCACGGTCGCGATGGTGACGGTGCCGGAGGCCTCCAGTTTCACGTGCAGGTGGTCACTCCTGTCGCGCAGGGCGACCACGTGTGCGATGTCATGCTGGGACATGTTGTCGAGCATGATCCAATCTGCGCCGGCTCGGAGAGCCTCCTCGGCCTCGGCGACGTTGCGGACCTCCACTTCGACGGTGACGCGGCGCGCCTCGGCGGTCATGCCTGCCCTGATGGCATCGATCGCGGCGGTGATCCCGCCGGCTGCCTCGATGTGGTTTTCTTTGAGTAGGACCATCGCGGAGAGGTTTAGGCGATGGTTGCTCGCTCCTCCGGCAGTGACCGCATATTTGTCGAGGGTCCGTAGGCCTGGGGCGGTCTTGCGGGTGTCGAGGATGCGAGCCGGCACGCCGCCCACGGCATCGACGAAGTGACGGGCCATGGTGGCGATGCCGGACAGGCGCTGCAGAAAGTTCAGGGCTGTTCGCTCGCCGGTGATGATGCTGCGTGCCGGGCCGTCGAGTCTGACGAGAACATCGCCGGCCCGTACGCTCGCCATCTCATCGACGGCCGTCGTGACTGTCACGTCGGGGTCTACCTGGCGGTAGACCTCGGTGACGACTGGTAGTCCAGCGAGGATGCCAGCCTCTCGGGTGATAATCCGCGCCTGGGCCCAGGTGCCGCGAGGGACACTCCATCGAGTGGTCATGTCGTCGGCGGTGGCGTCTTCAGCGAGGGCGCGACGCACGGCGTCCTCACCGCTCGCGGTCGGGAAATTTGGTGGACCATATGCCGGCGTGGTGCTGGTGGCGCACGTTGCTTTCAACACCTGGTCTTCCTTTCGTGCTAGCGGGCCGTCGTCGACGGGCGCTGGCGCAACGCTTCGATGATCTGGCCAGCTTGGATCGCTATCGCGGTGACGATCTGCGCGGCGGGTGCGATCTCGCGAATCAGGCCGGCGGACTGGCCGGCGTAGAGGGGCATGGCCTCCGTGTCACCGGTCATCCCCGCCAACGGCATCCCGACCCCATACCGCAGACGGGTACGGCCACTGGTATCCGTGGCTACCATCTCGTTTTCACCGGGCCGGCGTGGAGCCGTGGGCGAGCCGGCGGCCTCCCATTGCGACAGGGTGGAGTTCCGGATAGCGCGGTGCGGGGCGTTTGGCCATCTGTCGTCGAAGCACCGGGTGTATACCGCGTCCTGTGCGGCGGCTTCGATCACTCGCCGACGATGGATGTCGTGCGTCAGCGCTTCGACGGCGGTGAGGAACCGTGTCCCCAGCCGGCCCGCCTGCGCGCCAAGGGCCAGGACAGCAGCCAACCCCCGCCCGTCGCCGATCCCGCCGGCAGCGATAACGGGTACCGGGTCCACCGCGTCCACCACCGCGGGCACCAACGCCAGCGTCGTGACCTGGCCTCGTACATGGCCCCCGGCTTCCCAGCCCTGTGCGACGACGATGTCCACACCCGCGTCGACTGCCCGACTGGCCTCCTCCACACTTCCCACCACATGCAGGTGCAGCGCCCCGGCGGGGTGGATGCGCCCGGTGACGGTCGCCGGGTCGCCCCAGAAGGTGGAGACGACAGGGACCCCCTCGTCCAGACATGCCGCCAACGTGTCAGTGATCGGGAAGTCCAGGACGAAGTTCACTCCGAACGGCCGGTTGGTGGCCTGTCTGACTCGGCGCACCCAATCCACCGCCTCCGCCTCGGTGAGCCCGGTCAGCGCCAACATCCCGAGCCCGCCGGCATCGGCGACTGCCGCAGCGAGCTCAGGCGTGGCCGCAGAGCCGATCGGCGCCTGAAGGTGGGAACGTCGATGCCCAGCTTCTGGCATAGTGGCGTTGCTAGCAGGCTCATGTTCAACCTCCAACACCGATACTGGCGCTTTGATCTTCGAAGCAGGCGTCTTGACGGTAGTGTGTCGGAAAACGAAGCGCAAGGTGAGACAAGGAGTGGCAGGGCTCACATGACGACGCCAAAGCCGGGTCACAAGGTCCGTGGATCCAGCACCGGTCGTCCCTTGATGGCCGCGCTCGACCTTTTCGGGCGGCGGTGGAGCCTGCGCATCGTGTGGGAGCTGCGCGCGGGCGCACTCGGCTTCCGCGCCCTGCAGCAACGCTGCGACAACATGTCCTCCAGCGTCCTGCGGCAGCGGCTCGCCGAACTGCTCGACGCCCGTCTTGTCGAACAGTTGCCCGACACAAGCTACGCCCTGTCTGCGCTAGGCCAGGGCGCCTACCAGGCCCTGCGCCCTCTTGTTCGCTGGTCCAACCGCTGGGCTGCCGAGTTCGCCGATGCCCCTTCGTCCGCCGACCAGGACCTGAAACGCACGACGGACACGTTCTAACGACGGAACGTGTCAAGATTTTTGAGGCGGCGTTTTCAAGATATTTTTGATGGAGGCTGGTGCTCGGTGCTGGTCTCCTGCGCGGGTGGCTGGTTGATCGAGGCGGGTTCGGGTAGCGCGGGTGGTTCGGGATGTTTACGCACGAACCGTTCGGGGTTGCGGGTGCAGGCCGCGGCCAGGACCTCGGCGCGGGCTTCGCGGACGTCGCCGGCTTGTCTATGGTGGACGTCTGAGGGTGTGTGGTAGCCGATCCCGCTGCGCCGGTATTCGTCGTTGTACCAGGCCATGAACGTCTTGCAGAACGTGCGGGCGTCTTGCAGGCTGCCGAAGCGCTGCGGGAAGTCGGGCCGGTACTTCGACGTCTTGAACTGCGCTTCGGAGTACGGATTGTCGTTACTGACATGCGGTCTGGAGTGCGTTTTCGTGACACCGAGGTCGGCGAGGAGGAACGCGACCGGTTTGGATGCCATCGAGGAGCCGTTGTCGGCGTGGATGGTCAACGTGTCGCGGTCCACGTCCTGCTTGACGACCGTGTCGGCGAGGAACTTCTCCGCCAGCGCCGCCGATTCCCGTTCGGCGATCATCCAGCCGACCACGTACCGTGAATAGATGTCGATGATCACATACAGGTAGTGGTACGACCATTTCACCGAGCCGTGCAGCTTCGTGATGTCCCACGACCAGACCTGATTCGGTTTCGTGGCAAGCAGTTCCGGTTTCACCCGCGCTGGATGCGCCGCCTGCGCGCGGCGTTCCCTCACCTCGCCATGGGCGCGCAGGATCCGGTACATGCTCGACACCGAACAAAGGTAGACACCCTCGCCGAGCAGCTCGTGATAGACCGCCGCGGGCGCCTTGTCGACGAAGCCGGGGCTGTTGAGCAGCGCTCGCACGCTGTCGCGCTCACGCTGGTCGAGTGCTCGTGGCGACGGCCGGCGTGCACGCCGTGCCGTTACCGTCGGCTTGGGCGACTGCCGGTGCCAGCGATAGTGGTTGGCCTGCGCACGGCCGGTCGCGCGGCACGCCGCCCTGGTCCCGATCAACGGCTCCAGCTCCGCGATCGCGTCATCGACCAACGCGGTCATGAGGTGGGCTCGCTCCCGGTCGGCGGGCTGTCGGTCGCGAGTTGACCCAGCAGCGCGGAGAGTTTTCCCTGCACGTCGATCACCGTCCTGGCCTTGCCCAGGTCCGCTTCCAGACGCTCGACCCGCTGACGCAGCCGCCAGATCTCCTTATCCCGCGCTACGCGGGCGCCAAGCGGATGCAGATGTTCCTGGCCGGCTACCTCCGGCGCGCCGCCCACGCCCGCAAGCTCGGGATCCGGTTCGTCGCCCTGGCCCCGCGCCAGTTCCTGGTCGGCAAAGCGATTGGGGAGGCCGCGGCCGCCGCCTACGGCGCCGAGGCCGGCCTGTCGGCCGAGGCGCTTTCGAGAGGCCATCTTCTGCTCGTAACTTGCAGCCCGGTCGTCCCAGTAGTCGATCAGCCGCTCGCGTTGTGACACCTTGGTTCCTCGATCCTCCCGGTCAGCCCTCGCCCGGTGGATGACGTTCTCGGGTGCTTGCCGTCTGCTCACCGGTGGACGTGCGGCACCGTGTGGTGTGACCAAACGGCGCCGCACGGTGGCGTCCGGCCACTCCTTTCGCATCTTGCGCTTCGTTTTCCGACGCATTACCATCGAGGCGGCTGCTTCGAATACCAAAGCAGCTAGGTGCAGATCCTGGAGGGGCCGGGTCATGCTGTTGGCTGGGATGCTCGTGGAGCAGTTGTACGACGCGCTGCGGCGGCGGGACACGGATGCCGCTGTCGGCTTGTTGCATCCGGCGTGCGTGGGGCTCACGTGTCCGGGTCTGCCGCATGTTGGCGGGCGGGTGGCCTACGGACCGCAGGAGTGGCTGTCGCGGATATGGGTGGAAACGTACCGTCACTTCGACGTGGTCGCGGTACCGGAGGAGCACCTGCAGGTCGGGACTGGCACAGTCGTGACCCTGGGCACCTACCGCGGTGTCGCGCGCGGCACTGGTCGCGTGTTCGAGGCGTGGTTCGCCCATGTGTGGACGGTCCTCGACGGCCGAGTGTCCGGCCTCCGGCAGGTCACGGACACCGCCCGGTGGGCCGCCGCGCTGGACCAGTCGGCTACCAGCGTAGGGGATCCTGAACGCCACAAGGGTGATGCCGCGGATAGCGGGCCTGCCTACTCGCAGGGGCGGGAGTGACGGTGGCCATGACGGTCAGCACAGCACGGCACCGCGTTCGGACGATCTATATAGGACGCGAGCCGCGCGCGACCTTTGCCACACCGGCGTCACGGTCCCGGCTCGACGTCCCGCCACCGCGACTGACCGGCGGCCGGAACGCACCGGTCCAACCGGTAACAGTGGCCACCTACAGCGGTGGGTTCGACCAGAAAGAAGGCAGTGAGAATGACTCGGCATATCGTGTTGAGTGTGTGGACACTCGTTATCGTCCGCGCTATGTGCGCACCAAGATGCTGACCGACCCTCCAAGGGCTGGGCGGCCTACCCAGTTCCGGCTTCTCGGTCCTCTCGAGGTACGCACCGACCTGGGCGAGGTGGCCATCGCAGGCACGCGCAGCCGCTGTGTCCTCGCGGCGCTGCTCTTGCAGGCCAACCGGGTGGCTCCGATGGACCAGCTCGTTGACGCAGCTTGGGGCGAAACCCGCCGTCTAGTGCCCGGTTTCAGGTACAGAACCGAGTATCGGGTCTGCGCCGCGTGCTACGCGAGGCTGGCCTGGGCGCCGATCTGATCGCCACGAAAGGGTCGGGCTACCTCATCGTCTTGTCCGACGGGCAGCTCGACCTCCATCGGTTAGACAAGGATCTAGCCCGCGCTGACGCACTAGCGGCAGACGGCCGGCTGGTCGAGGCCAGCAGCACCCTCAACGACGCCTTAGCGCTCGGGCGCGGACCCGCGCTCGACGGGCTGCCGACCCCGTACCTGCAGGCTGCTGGGGAGCGCATCGAGGAGCGGCGCCTGGTTGCGCTGGAAAGGCGGATCCAGCTCGATCTCGACCTGGGCCGTCACTCTGAGCTGACTGCCGAGCTGGCAGGGCTCGCGGCCGCGCACCCCTACCGCGAAGGTTTTCACGCCCTGCTGATGTTGGCGCTTTACCGGGCCGGACGGCAGGCCGAGGCGCTGCACGCCTTCCGTTGCGCGCGGTCGCTGCTCATGGAACAGCTCGGCGTGCAGCCGGGCCCGAACCTCCAGCGCCTCCACGAGGCTGTGCTGCGCGCGGACGAACAACTCGTCCGCACGGGGCGATGGCTCGCCTTCGGGTGGGGCGTCGACGGCGCGCCAGGTCGAGTCGAACGCTAGAAGCTTGCCAACGGTGCGTAGCTCGTCGGGCAGTTGGCGCGGTGTCCACACCACCAGATGGCCTTCCGGGCGATTGGTGCGAAAAATCCATGCCACCACGATCTTGGCTAGGAGCAGATGCCGTACCCGGGTATGTACGACCCGATTGCGCCGGAGACATCGGCCCATCGGTCAATGCGATGGGAGCGCGACGTGAAACTTTTGCCAGCCCTGCTGTTGATGTCGCACCGCTGCCTCCGGTTGACGCGACCGATGTCTCGCGCTGGGCACCATGCTAGAGGAACGGTGCCACGAAGGTGACAACACGTGCGTCCGGGCGATCTTCGCCCGCGCCGCCTGGGTGCCGGTAGATAAGACGGTCGAGGCCACCTCGCCCACGCTGCTGGACCACATCATTCGCATCACCGGCCATGATGTTCGGGCGCTATGTGCCGGCCGATCTCGTTTCCGTGAACTGCCTTGGCCGTCCGTCAGAACGACGTTGCTGCCTGCTTGCTCGATACAAGGACGTAACCGATAACAAGGGAGAGGAACCAATGTCGACATCCCCGACGCCACGCCTGAACCTGAGTTCGATCGCGCCCGACGGGTACGCCTCGATGCGAGCGTTCGCCCAAACGGTCGAGACGTCGGCGCGGAAGGCCGGCATCGAGCCGGAGATCCTTCTTCTCGTGCAGATGCGTGCGTCTCAGGTGAACGGCTGCGCCTACTGCCTCGATATGCACTCCGCGGCGGCGCGGCGACTCGGGGAGACGGAGCAGCGCCTGTATGTGCTGGACGCATGGCGTGAAGCGCCCTTCTTCACCGAGCGGGAACGGGCAGCACTAGCCCTCACCGAAGCTGTTACGTCGCTGCATGAGGGCCACGTGCCGGACGAAGTCTTCGAGGCCGCCAGGGCGGCATTCAGCGACGACGAGGTCGGGAATCTGATCATGGCGGCCACCGTCATCAACGCCTGGAACCGCATCGCCGTCTCTGCCCGGCTCATGCCGAGCCGCCGCGGGTAGCGCTGGGCTGGGGTCGGACGGGGCGCAGCAACACCTCCGGACAGAGCGGAAAGCTGGCAGCGGGCTGGCTGTCCAGCTTCGTGAGCGCGATTTCGCCGAAGACTCTGCAGGAGGACCTTTGCCCTTACGACCTGGAGATCACTTGTGATGGGTGTTGGGTTGGGTTTCATCGGGAGGCGGCGCGGTCGTTGGCCAGGCCGGTCACGGCGCGGATGGTCTAGCGGAGATCAGGCTGTACGCCCCGGGTGGAGCTACCTTGCCGGCGACCATTGTCCCCAGCGTGAAGGCGAACAGGCTGAGCGCGAACGTCCAGCTCAGGGTGCCGGTGATCCAGAGCTTCGTGGTGGTCCGCATCCTCATCTTCTTGTTCTCCAACCAAGGGGTGACCGGGTTGGAGGTGCGCAGCACCTCCCCGCCGTCGCGCCATCGGGGTGCGCGGCGGCATGGGCCGCGCGAAGCGGCCGGAGGAGGAGTTACGCGGGTCGGGTTGCCGGTCGGGGCCTCCACCGGGTCTCACCGTCCTGGGGCGTACTGACGGCCGGCAGAGCGGCGGCCTCGGGCGCGACCACCGGGGCGCCCGCGCCGACCCAGCCGGGCGGCGTGTGCGCCCCGCCCGACTCCACTCGTGGCGCCGCCGTGGGTCGGGGCGGCAGAGGGTCGGGTGAGACGGTCGTGCTGGGGCGCTCGTTGTAAGGCACGCGCGCTGGCGTGCCCGCTCGCGTATGGCCGGCGGCGCGTTCCTCAACCGCTGCACGCCTGTCGGGCGTGGCGCCGGTGGGGGCTCGCGCAACGGCGGTTGCCGGCGCGGCGCGGGGCGGCGCAGCAGGGACGGAGACGATCGAGCTCTCGCCGAGGCCCAGGGGCGTGAGTATCGGCGTGAGCGCGTCCGTCAGACCGGGCTCGACGACGCTGCCGGGCAGCGTGGCCGTGTGCCAACAAAGGTCGTCGACGGGGTCGATGAGCGGCAGCGCGAGCAGCGCCTCCACGACGGGGTCCAGTTGTGGCCCGACGCGGAGTACGACAGACCCCGCGCCATCGACGGTGCGACGCGCGGGTTTGGGTGTGCCGCCGTTCGCAACGGGTGCCGGCTTCAGCACCTCGGCCGGCTTCGGCCCGGGGTGCGGCTGTGGCCGCGGTTCCGGCCTCGCGTCGGGGCGGTCCAGCAGCAGCGGGCGTTCCTGTCTCGGCCGGTCCGGGTTGAGCAGCTGCGGTTTCGGCCTGGGCCCTGGCGTGATCGCGTCGCGCAGCGGGGCGTTCGGAAGCAGCGCGTCCAGCGTCTCGCCGACGCCACCGAGTAGACCCGTGACTACCGGTGGAGGGCGGTCGTTGGCTCGGGCGGTTCCAGGGTCCGCCGAGTCGGCAGCGGCCCATGCGCCGAGGGCCAGCGCCGTCAGCGCCAACCCTCTGAGCACGAGTCGTGTGATTCCGGCGGCTCGGCCGCGGCGCGCACCGCTTCGCCGCCACCCTCGGCTCGCTGCTGCTGACCGGCCTGGCGCTGATCTGCGTCGACGCCCTGGTGCCCGGCGGTTCGTGGTGGTGGGTCGGGGCGGCCGCTGGCCTGGGCACCTTCACCCACTCCCTGGGTGACTCGCTCACTCGCAGCGGCTCGCCGCTGTGGTGGCCGCTGCGCATCCGCGGCTGCCGCTGGCGCAGCGTCGGCAGCCCTCGCGCCATCCGGTTCACCACCGGCGGGATGGGGGAGCGGGTGGCTGTTGCGCTGCTGTTCCTCGCAGGCGCCGGATGCGCGTATGCGCTGGCGATGTGATGAAGACGATCCGTGTGTCGCATTCCGAGGAAAGCGATCGTTATAACGCAGGAGTGATACGTGCGCTATAGTGGCCCTGTGAGCGGCTGGCAGATCAACCTCAGTGATGGGGTTGAGGACTGGCTGATCCGCCTGGAAAAGGACGATCCGGATTCTGCGCACCAGGTGGCCGCGGCCATCAAGGTCCTCAGCGAGGAGGGTCCCACACTGGGGCGTCCCCTCGTCGACCGCGTCAAGAACTCCGACTACAAGAACATGAAGGAGCTGCGGCCGGGCTCGGCAGGAAAGACCGAGATCCGCATCCTGTTCGCCTTCGACCCTCAGCGGGAAGTCATCCTGCTGGTGGCAGGCGACAAATCCGGCAACTGGAAGGGTTGGTACGAGACCAGCATTCTGGAAGCCGACCGACTGTTCGCCGAACACCTGCGAGAGCTGAAAGGACCAAGCTGATGGCACGTAGTTGGCAGGAAGTGCGCTCCCGCATGAACCTCGACGAGGCGAAGGTCGACGAGCTCGCCGAGCAGATGCGCAACGAGGTGCGTGCGTACCGCCTCAAGGAGATGCGTGAGAGCCGCGGCCTCACGCAGCAGGATGTCGCCGCGCGGATGCACGTCTCGCAGCCCCGGGTTGCCGCGATCGAGAAGGGCGAGCTGCCGGCGGCCGAGGTCGGCACGATCGAGCGGTACGTGTCTGCCCTCGGCGGGAAGCTCGAGATCGTCGCGGACTTTGAGGGCGAACGGCTCGCTTTGAGCTGAACCACCACGACGGCTGACAAAAGGGGGTGCCGAGGGATGCAGCGGCAACGCGCGGAGCCCTCGGCCCCGCTCATTGAGCCGGCCAGCACGTTCGGCAGCACGCCATTCTGGCGACGGCTGAACCGGCTCGCCGCCGAGCGTGGGCACGCCGAGCACCCCACGATGTTGGTCGGTAGCGCCGAGGTCACCGACCGGTACGGCCTGCGGTGCACACGCTGCGACGAGACGGTTGTCTCGATCGGCGTCGACCGCGCGGCCTGAGCGAGGCCTACCCTCAGCGGGCGGCTTGCCCTGAAGTGACCCAGGGCGAAGGCAGAACGAAAGGGGCGCTGCTCAGGCGGCGCCCCTTTGTCGTGTGCGGTGCCCGGCGGGCACGACGTGGCGATATTGGCTTGGTGAGACACCCACTGTTGTCTATGGTTTTGACGCGGACGGCGGTTGACGAGATGCCGGCCCGGAACCCGGTGGGGTGTATCGTCGTGGTGAGCCAGGGACGGGGTCGGCAGCGTGTTCGTCCGCGAGCGGCCCGCCGCGCCGCCCAACGGGCGTCGCTGAAGGTTGGCGGCAGGGCTGAGCGGCGCGGACGTAGCGTTCCACCGACCGTTGCAGGTTTCGAGGCCGCGCTGCACGACCGTGGTCACGACGGCGTTGCCGAGGCATTGATCTCGCGGCACAACCAGCGCATGGAACGTATGGCCGAGGTCGGTCACACGATGCAATGCATCGGCCTGCCGCTGCTTGCGAGCTACCTGCCGTTGGCGCTGGCTGCTGAAGAACTGGGGGCGCACCCAGGGCGTGCGCCCATTCATTCAGGCCCGGCCTGGGAAGACCACCTGGCGTGGGGGCTGGACAGCATCGCCGCGGCGGTGCGTCTGATGATGAGTCTGCAGCCGGTCGGTGCGAGCATTATCGCCCGGACCCAACTGGAGCGCTGGTCGTCGAATCTCGAATTCAACAGCCTGATCCGCCAGGAGTCGGGCGAGACCACCGTCGCCTGGCTCAACCGGCTGTGGAGCGCGCCGGTGGTCTGGCCAGACGGAGTCGCAACCCCGGTGGGCGATCTGTTCGCTGATGTCAGCGAGCTGCTGCATGGACGCGGCCGGCTGATGCCGCTCGTGTGGCTTGATATCGCCGACGTCACCGATACCCCTTCGAGCGAACACGTCAGGCTCCTCGACACCATCAGCGATTCACTGGTGGTCAGCCTCAGCCACATCCGCAGGTGCCTCGCGACCGTTGCCGAAGCAAGGGGCTGGGGCTATCGGGCCCAGATGGTCAACATGGTTCGGCTCGTCTCGCCAGCCCGAAGCTGGGTGCCCGACCTTCGAGCCTTCCTGTTCCCTCTGCTGCCGGATCACTTCCGGGGCGTCGAGGGCGTGCTCGGTGCGACCGCCTCCGAACACCGGCGTGTGGTCTCCGCGCTGCGCGCCGGTCAGCGCCCCGATGCGCCATCGGAACTGTGGCCGGTCCTGAGCTTCGGCGCTCAGCGGTTCCGGGCGCTCATACTCGCCGAGCACGCCCAGAAGATGGAGCGGGAGGTGCGTGGTGACCGGTTTGATGAAAAGGGCATCCAGGACCTTGCAACCGAGGCTGTGCTGGCTGGCGAGATGGCAGCGATGCTCGCCCTGTGGCTGCGTCAGGACCCCGCAAAGCGCTCAGCGGCAGACGCATTCGCGGTCTGCGCATCTGGCCTGCGATCAGCACAGTGGCTGTGGCTCGAAGACGACGACCGTGGCATGGGCTGCCTGCGGTGCGTGATCGAACAGGTGGCACGAGCACGCACCTGGCGGCTGAGGCCGGATCGCGCTGTCAGGATTGAAGCGAGCCCGAAGTCCACCCCTCGCGACTGGATAGAGGGCGCTGGCTGGAAGCGCCTGAACCTGTTGAACCGGGCCCTCGGCGAGTTCGCGCACGGGTCGACAAGGACGAATTGGAACGTCGCGCGTGGTGCACTCGTCGCGCTTCAAGCCAACGCCGAGGCAGATGAAGAAGCGCAGTACACCGGCCGCACCCACGCACTGGCCGCGATGATCTTCATCGTAGCTGTGGAATGTGCGGCCTGGGTCGACAGCTTCAGCAGTCAACTGGGCGAGGCTTACCGCAAGGTCGTTCGTGTCGACGACGCGCGGGCCGACCGCGCCGTCGACGCACTGATGAATCGGGCGTGGGAGAAGCGCGGAACACCGCTGCGGTGAGCGAAAGACCGAGGCTAGGGCGCTGAAGGGCGCCAGGCGGGCGCAATCTCACACTCACCCGGAGTGTTCGTGATGTTCGTCGCGGCCCCACCGGCGATCGGCTGTACCCAGATTTCACACCCGCTTGGGTACGCTAGTGCCTTCCCATCCGGGGACCACGTCGGGTCATCGGCGTCCTCGCTGCCCGCGGTCACCCCCTCTGTGGCAACCTTGGAGAAGGCGGCTTGAGCTGCTGAAACTCTGACCCGTGAGGGCGTGCGAGGAGATCCACCCCTGTGACATCGCATCAC
>NZ_JBIALB010000045.1:0-16483 GCF_042872965.1 Micromonospora sp. NPDC005087
CGTGATCGACCTCCACGCCGCGCTCGACCAGCAGCTCCTCAACGTCCCGGTAGGACAAGCAGTAGCGCAGATACCAGCGTGCCGCGAGCACGATCCCCTCCGCAGGGAACCGGAACCCGGCGAACGCCGACTTCGGAGGCAGCCACGGCCGAGAGCGGGTCAACGACTTCACTGCTCAAGCCTGCCTCGATCTTGCCAACGCTCAACGCAACGGAGCCCGACGTCACACTCCGAATCCCCCCGCCACGTGACGTTGACGAGACCAGATGGCATGTGGCGGAGATTTCCCCCGATGGCACCGTGACCACGTAGCTGCCGCCAGCATTTGGACACGACCGTAGCGGCGACCGCAGGCAGCCTCCCGGCGTGTGACCTCACCTTGGCCCTTCTACGTGTCGTACTACGGTTCGGGTCCCAGTGGCCACCGGCCCGAACGCAGGATTGACGAATGGCTGACCCGCGCGGCACGGGCCAGCCATTTCATGACTCCGCAGTATTGGCGTCAGCGTGCATGTCCATGCATCAGTCAGCACAACTGCAGTTCGGCGGCCATTCTGATCATGTAGTTAGAGTTCAACTCGGGCCTCGGACACAAACCATAACCCCACGGTGCGCGCTGAGATCCACTGCAGCGCGCACCGTTTGCGTTTCCGGCTGGTAGGTGAGCCGGAGGCCGGTCTGCCGGTAGACCTCGGCCTTGTCGGCCGGGGCGGCGTCGCGGAGCACGGTGACGATGTCGCCGAGTGCTCGCACCAAGTTGGCGATCTCTGTCCGGCTCATCCGGCGTGGCCCCGTGGATTGTGTCGCGTGGAGATCGGCTTCGGCTCGTGCCCGTTCGGCCTGCGTCTGGGCTATCCAGCCGGTGACTACCGCCGGGTCCGCGCCGGCGTCGAGGGCCGGCCGGTACCGCCCGAGCTTCGCGTCGCACTCGGCGATGGTGACGTGAGCTGCGGCAGTGATCGGGGAGGGTTGATCCATCGGCTGGGCGTCGGTCATCGCGGTGATCGTCTGTTCGAGGCGGTCCGGGGTGAACGCGGAGGCGAGCCACGTGTCGAGGGGGTCGGTGAGGGCGTCCTCGCGGAGGTAGACGTTGCGGGGGTGCTCGACCTCGTTGGCGAGGGCGTACTCGTTGGGGAAGCGGCAGCGGTAGTAGGCGTCGCCGTGGTTGTACTGGCCTTGCATGCGGCGCTGACAGGCGGCGCAGTAGATCAGGCCGCGGAAGACGTACGGGTTGCGGGTGCGTCGGTGGCGTTCCTGACGGTTGACGGCTCGTGCGCGACGGGTGAGCAGGGCCTGGGCTTGCTCGAAGGTCTCGTCATCGATCAGGGGTGGGTGGGTGATCTCCTTGGAGACCACCCACTTGTCGCGGGTGTTCCAGCGCATGACGCCGGTGTGGCCCAACGCGACGTCGTCGACGTCGAGGAGGACCTCATCGGTGCGTTGTTTGTTCCACACCTGCCGGCCGGTGTAGCGGGGGTTGGTGAGGATCACGCGGACGGCGCTCTTGGACCAGGCCACACCGCTGCGGTGCGGGTTGCGCGTGCGGTCGTGTGCCGAGGGGCAGGGCACGTGGTTGGCGGTCAGCCCTTCGGCGATGGCGAAGATTCCGTAGCCGGCGAGGAACTCGTCGAAGATTCGGCGGACGATCGGTGCGGTCTGGGCGTCCGGGGTGAGCCCGCGGAGGCATTTGCCGTCTGCTGCCTTTGCCGGGTTGGGGTGAGGGCCGAGATCGCGGAGCGTGTAGCCGTATGGGGGACGACCGCCGAGGTACCGGCCTTCGAGGAGGGTCTGGGCGGCCATGGCGGTGCGGACGCGCAGCTTGATCCGGTTGCGTTCGCCCTTGCTCATGCCGCCGAAGACGGACATGACCAGTTCGTGGGCCTCGTTGTCGGGGTCGATGGGACCGCCGATTTCGGGCACCCAGAGTTCGACGCCGTAGTGGGCGAACAGAGGCACGGTGAGGCCGAACTGGTTTCCGTAGAAGGCCCGGTGGGGCTCGCCGACGACGACAGCGGAGAACCCGGCGCCGCGGGTGGCGAAGCGCGGCGAGCAGCTGACTCGCCTGAGGGCGGCGTTGCCACGGCAGGGAGCGGCTCTGGCCGACGTCGAAGTACTCGGTGGTGACGCTGCCGCCATGGGGCTGAATGAGCGTGGTCGCCCGGGTGAGCTGCCAGCTCCGGGACGATTCGGGGTCCTGGTTGTCCTCGGTCGACACACGGCCGTAGAAGGCAAAGGGTTTCGGTCGCGGGGTGGTCATCGGTCCTCCTGGTTCGAGTCGTCGGTGCGGTGGTCGTTGACGCGTCTGAGCACCTTCAGTAGGGCGGCAGCCGCACCGGGTGCAGCTCGGGCGGCTGGCCGGGATCCGCCACCCTGGCAACCCCGGTCGCTGTACGGCCGTCGACGTTGTCGACCGTCCATGAACGGTTCTATTCGCTGGGCTGGTCAAGTCGCTCGGCCTGTGCAGGGGCCGTTGTGGGACCGGGCTCTTCGGGTTGCTGATGTACGTGATCGGATGGCAGGGTCATGCGCCTCCGTCCGACGGTTGGCCCGGCCGAGACACGCGCCGGTGAGCGTGCATCGTTCGCGCCTTGGCCTCCGCTACCTCGTGTAGGGGGTCGGGTTGGAGGGAGAAGCCAGTATCGGCGCCACGGGCGGTCTGGGTGGTGGTGCGATAGCGCGATGCGTCGGCGACTCGCATCGTGGCGAATGGGTGGGTCGTCATGGGAGAGGTCCTCCGAGAGTCGGTCGCGTGCCGGTTGCTCCGGCGGGCATGAAGAAGCGGCCGGTGCTGTCGGACACCGGCCGCTCGTTGAGCAGGGTGGGCGTTAGCCTCGGTCTTTCAGGATTGATCTTGAGGTGTTGCGGTCATTTCTGGGCGTGTGGAGTCGGTGAGCGCGCGGGATCGCCCGACGTGTAGTCGGGTTCCTCCATGGGGTTCGGGGGTCGGTGGCCTGCGGGTCAGGTGACCGGTTGAGGTAGGGCCGCGAGTCGGGTGAAGGCGTCGACGAGTTGCCGTGTCCAGGGCCAACGTTCGGCGATGCGTAGGTAGGTCCGTTTCCCGGTGCGGGTGATTCGGGCGGCGACGTGGAGCAGCCGGTAGCGCAGTTTCTTTGGCTCGGCGCGTGCGAGGTCGTCGTCCACGAAAAGTGTCTGGGTCCAGGCGATCAGGTCGATGCCGGTCAGGGCGAGGTGCAGCCCTGCGTGGTTGATGGCGAAGATCCGGGATGGGAAGCGGCCGAAGCCGGTGTCCTTGCCGCAGCGGATGCGGTCCTCGACGCGGGCGTGGGCGCGATGTCGGGCTTCCAGGTACTGGATCGACCCGTTGCCGGCGGGGGTGTCGGTGGCTATGACCTGGTGGCGGGAGCCTTCGATGGTGTCGAACAGGGTCAGTTGCGCGCCGGGGTGGAGCCGTTCCCGTCGGGCGATGAACCGGGTTCCCTCTGGGAAGCCGTCGAGGCCGACCAGGCTGGTGATCTCGGTGATCTGCGCGTTGTCGCGGAGTTGCCCGTCGGTGTCGAGGGCGGGATCCAGCCGGTGGCCTGCCGGATCGCGGTCCGGACGGGTTCGGTGATCGCGACGCCGACGGAGAACCGGGCGTCGACGTGCTGGTCGCGCAGGCCGCGCACGTGGGTGAGGAAGCCCTGGGTGCAGCCGGCCGCGTCGGAGCGGATCAGGATCGGGGTGCCGTGCCGGTGGACGTCAGGGATCTGCTCCAGGGCCTGGTCGAGGACGGTGATGTGGTCGGCGGTGGTGTTCGACCCGGCTCGTCCTTCGCGCAGCAGCCCGGCCAGGGCCTCAACGGTGCCGTCGAGGAAACACAACAGCGGGTGATGGCCGAAGGTCTTCTTCCACGTCCGCGTCGCCTGCTCCTTTTCGGAGTGGCAGACGACGATCGTCGCGTCGATGTCCCGGACCAGGCCGGGAATCGGCTGACCGGCCGCGGTCGAGGCCGGCAACCCACCGCGGGTGTCAAACGCTTGCGCCCACGCCAGTTCCCGCGCCGCTGCCCGGGCCTGCCGCAACCGGGCCAGGGCGTCCGCGTCGATACCGGCGAGGACCCGCCATGCGGTCGGATCCGAGGCCACCGACCCGAACAGGCCCGGCTGGTTGCGCAGTACCGCCAGATTGGCGATGGCCTGGCCTGGCCGCCGTCGGCGAGCAGCACCGCCACATCCACCGCAACCCGGCCCGGCTCGTGCGCGGAGCGGCGCTGCCGCGACGACCCGCGCGCCTCAACGAACCGCCTGGTCAGGCCCGTGGCTTCCGCGACGTCGGCGAGTAGCCGAGCACCGGCGTGGCCAACCACGCCCCGTCCACCACCAGTGACAACGATCCTCGGACGTGACCCGGTAACCTTCACCTGGAAAGTGCCCTCCGTGACGGATGATCAGGACCCTCAGCAAGTCCCATCGATCCAGATCAGAGGGCACTTTCTTGTCCACTGGCCGCCACAACATCCGCCCTTACTGAAGGGCCGAGGCTAGCCCTCTCGGTCACGGATGGCTGCCTGGACGCCGGCTTGAAAGCGAGTGCTGGCGTTGAGCTCCTCCAGAAGCTTGGCGATTCGACGTTGAGCCGTTCGGTAGCTCAGGCCGAGCTGTCTGCCGATCGCTTGATCGGTGAGCCCGGACAGAAGTAGGGCGCTGATCCGCCGTCGCTCCGACTCGTCGAATCGCGTGTGACTGCGCGGCGGTTGTGAGTTCAGCCCGAGCGGCAGTGCTCGCTGCCACAGACACTCGTAAAGGTGGCCAAGGGCATCCAGCAGCCCCGAAGAATGAATCACGAGGGCTGACTTGATCGGCGGCGCAGAGTGCAGTGGCAGCAAGGCGAGCCGGTCGTCAGCGATATGCATCTCGAGTGCAACGTTCGGCAGCACGCGGCCGACCGCGCCGGCAGTGGCCAGCTGCTCGATCTCCGTCAGCGCGCCGGGTAGCTCGACCGCTGCTCGGTCGTAGATGGTCCTGCAGGTGACATCGCGAGCCAGTAGGTCCCGCTGGGTGTCGCTGCCGGCTGGCTGCCTCCACTCGCCGGGATTCCGCATCACCCGCAACTCTCGTCGAGCCGCCTTCTGCAATTGCGCGATCCGAAGTCGAATAGAGTCGTCGCCGCTGACGAGCTCGACCACATTCTTGGTTGGCCCCACCATGTGCTCGCGATGAAGTTCGATGAGCTGCCGGGCTTGTTCTCGCGCGCGATGCAGGTCCTGTTCCGCGGCCAGCAGGAGAGCCTCGATGGCGACCGGCTCGACGCGACCGCCTTCATCACGTCGGGTCACGACGCCCTTCGCTCCGAGCGTCAAGAGTACGGCGCCTAGATCCTCGGTTCTGTCCCAGTCTGCAAGTAGTTCGGGAACCGTGGACGTGGGCCGAGCGATGAGGAGCTCGTACGCCGCTTCCTCCGCGGCGCTCAGCCCGACTCGGGAAAGCGCACCCGGGGCATTGTCCGATGCAGCCGAACGAGCTAGGACGACCGCAGGCCGGATCGTCTCCGTTGCTGGTCGATCAGTTGTCGGCACCGCTGACTCCGTTGTTGGTGTCGCCGAGCCACCCGAGTTGGACGGCTTGGTAGCCCGCCTGGAAGCGGGTCGTGGCGTTGAGCTTCACCATCATCTGACGAACGTGTCGGCGTACGGTGCGCTCGGTCAGGTCCAGTTGTCGGGCGATCGCCGGGTCGCTGAGGCCGGCAACGAGAAGTGGCAGTAGGTCCTGCTCGGCTGCCGTTGGTCCGGTCGATCGCTCCATGCGGGTTTGGCCGCCGCGGACCTTCAGGGGGATTGCTCGCTCCCAGTGCATCTCGAACAGCTCGTGAAGCGCCTCGATCAGGGTGGACTCGGCGATGCGCAACGCTGAGACGAACCTCGGTGGCTGGTGTTGCAGCGGGAGTAGCGCCCGCGACCGGTCCGCCATCAGGAGCTTGATCGGGAAGTCGACGACGCGTGCCTGCTCACCGGCCGCAATACTGGCTTGGAGATCGGCCAGTCGGCCAAGGCGGTCGAGGCCGGCCGGGTGATAGAGCACCCGATAGATCACCCCCCGTGCGAGGAGCTCGAGCTCGAGCTCGTTCACAGGATGAGACGTTGCCGGCAGCGAGGTCACATACGGCGGCGCATCCGTGGCGCACACCTCGAGACGGGCCGAGCGCTGCATCTGCTCGAACATGTCGAGGACGGCCAGCTGGCCGTAGATGACGTCGATGCTGTCCATCGGGTCACGCCGATCACGGGACCCGTGGAATCTGGTCATCAGCTCGGCAGCCCGCAGCCGCGCATTCGCCAGCTCCTGCTCGCGGGCCAACAACAGGGCCTCCAACGCGGTTTCGGGTGCCACCACCGCCCACAGCGGCGGATCCGCGGGGATCCGCGCCACCAGACCGAGGAGCTGTAGGTGCTGCAGCGCCTCGGCCAGTGTCATCTCCCAGCCTTCACTGTCGACGACATCGGCGAGTTCGGACTCGCTGGCCGGCTGTCTGGTCAGCATGTACTCGTACAACGCCTGGTGTAGGCCGTCGAGACCGCACTGTTCGAGCACAGCGCACAGTCTGCGCGACCTCGGAAGCCTGCGCCAGTCCTCTTCGCGCCATTGTCGAGAGCGGACATCTCAATCGCTTTCCCTGTATCGCCCGGCGGTGCGAGCGTCAGCCGTAGCCAACCTGCACGAGCCGTCGGAGGCGACGTGGACCAGATCGAAGACACCCAACCGATTCTGAAATCGAGAGCATCTGCCCGGTCGCGACGACAGCAGTCATCGGCGGCCGCGCGGAGCCGCACCCTGGTGAGCGCGGTACTTGCGGGCCTGCTAGCGACGGCCGGCGTCGGCACCACCGGCGCGCTCGGCGCCGCCAGACCCGAAGCGAACGACTCGGCTCCCCTGCCAGAATCGACCGGGCCAGCCGCAGGACGGACCGCCACGGTCACGCTGATCACCGGCGACGTTGTCGCCGTCACGAGACTTCCTGAGGGCAAGAAGACGGTGACGGTGGAGCCCGCCGCGCGGGAGTCCGGAAGGCCGGTGACGTTTGCCACCGCGTCGCACGGGGAGAGCTACTACGTCTTGCCCTCCGACGCGGCGCCGTACGTGGCTGCGGGACGCCTTGACGACGCCCTGTTCGACGTGACCGCGCTCGCCCGCGATGGCTATGATGACGCAGCAGATGGAGGACCGCCGGTCATCGTTCAGTACCGCGGCAACCTCTCGCGGTCGTCGCTCGCTACCCGGGCCGAGGTGCTGCCCGGCTCCCCGGTGATCCTTGAGAGCATCGATGCGGTCGCTGTCGACCCGACGCGGCAGCAGCGCACAGACCTGTGGGCCAGCCTGAGCGAGCCCGCGGCCGCATCGCCCAGTGCAGGGGCCAGGCTCACCAGGCTCAACGGGGGCATCGAGAAGGTGTGGCTGGACGCCAAGACCACCTCCGCGCTCGACGTGAGCGTCCCACAGATCGGCGCTCCGGCGGTGTGGGAGGCAGGCTACGACGGCACCGGCGTCAATGTCGCGGTGCTCGACACCGGGATCGACCAGAGCCACCCCGACCTCTCCGCCAAGGTGGTCGCCACCAAGAACTTCAGCCAGGAAACGAGCATCGCCGACGGTTTCGGCCATGGCACCCACGTCGCGTCGATCATCGCCGGCACCGGCGCCGCGTCCGGCGGTCGATACAAGGGGGTCGCACCCAGCGCGTCCCTGATGGTGGGCAAGGTGCTCAACGACAACGGCACGGGACAGCTGTCCTGGTCGATCGAAGGCATGGAGTGGGCAGCTCATGCCGGCGCCGACGTCGTCAACCTGAGCCTTGGATCGGCACCAACCGACGGCACCGATCCGGCGAGCCAGGCCCTGGATGCGTTGTCCAAGGAGACCGGCACGCTGTTCGTGGTCGCGGCCGGGAACGCTTCCCGCGATGCGACCGTGAGCGCACCCGGTGCGGCGACACAGGCGCTCACCGTGGGGGCTGTCGACGACCGCGACCAACTGGCCTTCTTCTCCAGCCGGGGCCCGCGGCTCGGCGACGCCGCGGTCAAGCCCAACATCACGGCTCCCGGCGTCAACATCATCGCTGCCCGCGCAGCCGGAACGAGCATGCCCGGCAGTGTCCCGGTCGGCGATCACTACACCCAGGCCAGCGGCACCTCGATGGCGACGCCGCATGTCGCGGGGGCCGCTGCACTGCTTGTCCAGGCCTACCCCGAGTGGGGCGCCAGTGAGCTCAAGGACGCCCTTGTATCGACCGCAAAGCCGGGCAACTACACCGTGTTCCAGCAGGGCGCCGGCCGCGCCGACGTGGCCAAGGCCTTCGAGCAGCAGGTCTACGGCCCGGCCACCGCCGACTTCGGGCGGATCGCCGATCCCGGAACCGACCCGGTCACCCGGACACTGACCTATCGCAACGACACCTCGTCCGAGGTGACCCTCGACCTGGCCGCGACCGGCCGAGGCTGGGATGGTCGAACGGTTCCGGCCGGCGGGCTTAAGCTGTCGGCCGCTCAGCTGACAGTCCCGGCAGGCGGGTCCGCGTCGGTTGACCTCACGGTGGACCCGACGGCCATCGACTCCGGTGGGTACGGCGGCGTCGTCACCGCGACGGATGCGGACTCCGGGGTGAGTGTGCGCACCCCCTGGAGCGTGTACGAGGCGAGCGACAGCTACACCGTCAACGTCCAGGCGCTGGACCGTCGCGGAAACCCGGCCGGACCCGACCTGCCGGTGTGGATCGTCAAGGACGACGCTGGCTTCTCGCCCAACGACCCGTTCCACAGCTGGAACGCGATGGGCTGGACGGACGAGTCGGGCCAGGTGTCCATCAACGTCACGGCGGGTGTGTACGACGTGTACGCCCAGATCAACACCTTCGACGTCACGGCGAGGGAGTCCACGATCGCGATCGCGTCGGAGGTCCAGGTCAGCGCCGACAAGACCGTCACCCTGGACGCGCGGGACGGGGTCTTGCGGAACCCTCGGGTGGGTGAGCCCGTCGACTTCTTGTTCGGCGAGGTTGGCTTCACCCGGACCACCGCCGATGGCAAGCAGATCGCGCTGGGAGGGCTTTACCCCCAGACCTCGGTCAATGAGCTGTACGTGACGCCGACGCCAGATCCGAAGCTTGGTTCGGCGGACTCGTTCACGAAGTGGATCCAAGCATCCACGATGGTCAACGCGCACAGCGTGCACGGTCCGCGGCTCGAGCTGCACCCGGCGTACTGGCCGGCCAACGCGGGGCCGACCCTCGCCGGCCACCGCGACCTCCCCGTGGTCCTCGCCGGAACCGGGACCGCCGAGGAACTGGCCGGCGCTGCCGGGAAACTCGCACTGGTTCGCGTCCCGAGCCCCGACGCAGAGCCATTCACGTACAACTACTACCTCAATCGGAGTCGGCAGATCACCGACCAGGCAGCCGCGGCGGGCGTCGCAGGGGTGCTGATGTATGCGGACGCTTTAGGCGCGCTCGGCCACCCTACGGCAGCAATGTCGACTCTGTACCTGGGGCTGAGCCACCAGGAGGGCGAGGCGCTGCGCACGCTGGTTGCCCGCAACCCCCACCTCCGGCTGGTCATCGACGGACGACGATCGCCGGAAAGGGTCTACCACGTGCGTATGGGTGGCCCGGGGGGCTTCGATAGGTCCGCTGCCCCCACGATCCGGGACCCCGAATGGACCACGATCCCGGCGCGCTACCACACCGACCGCCCAGGCCAGCAGGGTTGGCTCGCCTGGCATGCCTTCTCGCCGATCATGAAGGTCAGTGGACAAATACCCACGCCGATCTGGGGTGGGACCGCATGGACCGAATTCGTAGCCAGCCGCGGCGCCGAGCTCAACTGGCGCCGGGAGACATCCCTCGAGGGCACCCTGATCGGCTCGTGGGATCGGTTCCGCGGCGGTGAGCAGCGGCCGGTCGAGGACTGGTTCGAATCACCCATGCACTACGGAGCAATGGACGTATCCGGACCGTACCCTGCCCCGCTGACCTGCACCTTCTGCCGGCAGGGCGACAAGTTCGTCTCCGGCCAGTACCAGATGGATGCGAGCGGCAAGCACTACCAATTCGCGTGGTTCGCCCCGCCGCAGGTGCGTCTGTTCGCCGGCGATCAGGAGATCCCGCGTCAAGCCTCGCCGTGGCGGTGGTGGCAGGTACCGCCGGGACCGGGCACGTACCGGCTCAACATGGTCTACACGCAACCCGCTTCATCTGCCCCGGGCGAGCTTGCGCCCAGGACCGAGACGGATTGGGTGTTCCATTCGATCCCGCCCGAGCCGGGGCAGCTGCCTGAGGCCTACGGATGCCCGATCACCAATGCCGAACCGTGCGCAGTCGAACAGCTGATCCAGCTCAACTACGACCTCGGACTGAGCCTGGAGAATTCGGCCCCCGCCGGCGAGAAGTTCACCTTCGACCTGCGAGCCGCCATGCCCCGCGGCGCGATCCATCAGAGCCCGATAGCGAAGGTCCAGGTGGAGTTCTCCACCGACGGCGGTCAGACGTGGCGATCTGCCGACGTACAACAGTCCGGCCCAGCGAGGAGCGGCGAGTTCGACGTGTCGTTGCGTCACCCAGCACTCGCGGATACCGATGGCTACGTCTGGTTGAGGGTCCACGCCGAGACCCACGACGGCGCCAGCGTCGACCAGACCGTCGAGCGGGCCTACCACCTCGCAGGCTGAGCCGCACATCGCAAGGGCTTCGGCGAGGGTCTGTCAGGTGGGCGATTGACGGTGCCGGGTGCCAACCGATCCACGGATCGAGGCTTCGCCTCTATCCGTGGATCGGCCTGTCTTGTGAGCTTGGTCCGTTGTGAGTGGTGCGAGGCGTGTCGACGGCAGGTCAAAGCTGGTTCGGCACTGAGCCCGCAGACTCGGAGAGAAACCTCGCCTACCTGGGAACCATCAAACGGTGGATTCGGCGGCACGACAAGCTGAAGCAGCGGGGCTTCTACGTAGACATCGACCGGGCGGGGTGTACTCGAACCCACGGGCGTCTCCGATCGGGAATCGCTGGTCGATGTCATCGGTCATATCCACCAGATCGGCTGGCAACTCCGACTGGGTGAGCACATCGAGGCCAAACAACAGGCTGGAGAAGCGCGAGGCATTCCGCCCACGACCGAGGCCGAGATCGAGGAGGTGCGTGAGATGTTCTCAGGCCCTCCGGGCCTGGCCTCAGACGAGGAGTTCTACGACTCCATGCGGGAGGGACGCGAAGGTCGAAAGTTGAACAACGACGGCTACCGACTCCGTTTGCCAGATCCCGGGAGCAGCCCTTTCGAGAACCTGGGCAAGCCGGCCTACGAAGCCGAAACGCGGGAGCTGAGGCGGCTGGCCGAGGAGTTGGACCGGCGGGAGAGGCAATGAGTACGGAAACCCTCGCCGTCATTGGGCCCTGACCGGCGTAGTCGGCGCTCTGACCGGCGTGCTCTCACTGGCCTGGCAGATCCTCGTCCACCGCCGCTCAGGCCTGTGGGGTGCCAAAACTCGGTCAGCAGCTGTGAGCAGCGGCTTTCTACCGCAGTCCACGACAACCTCGGTCCGCAACTTGAACAGGTTCAATGACCAGGGCAGTATCCTTGAACCCGTTCAGATCAGCAACGGACGCGGCTATTGATCGTCAGCGAAGTGGCAGGTGAATGATGGTGACTGAGTTTTCGGCACCCACAGGGTTCGAGGTCGGGGCGGTGCACCTGGCGGCGCAGCACCAGAATCTCCACATCCTTGGCCCCACCGTCCCAGGCGAGCTGGCTCAACATCTGTAGGACCTGCCGCAACAGCAGGTAGACCAACGACGCGCTCATGACCTCCATCGTGTCGGGCCCACCAGCGTCCAGCACACGCAGAACCGCACGTCAACCGGCTTAACTCAATTCTTGAGCCCCACAGGGTTGCAATTTCAGCGTCACGGCTGTGACCAGGCACGGCACCGGCCCGCCATGATGAGGCCATGGTGGTGCGCACCCTTGCTTTCATGGTCGTCCGGCAAGTCCTCGCCCTGGTTGGCCTGGGCCCGTCGCCGGACGCCAAAGACGTGGAGATCGCGGTACTGCGCCACCAACTGCTGGTCTTGCGCCGGCAGGTGGCCCCACTACACGCCGGGCGACCGGATGGTCGTCGCGGCGCGGGCAAAGCTACTTCCACCGCGATGGCTGGCCGATCTTCCTGGTCACGCCGTCGACGCTGCTTCGCTGGCACCGGGAGCTGATCCGTCGGCGGTGGACGTACCCGACCTGTGGTCGACGTCGCCGAGGGCTGGATCCCGAAGTGGTCGACCTCGTCGTTCGGCTGGCCCGAAATAACCCACGCTGGGGGCATCTGCGCATCGTCGGCGAGTGCCGCAAGCTCGGCGTACAAGTGTCGGCGACCTCGGTGCGCACCATTCTGCGCCGCCACCGCCACCGCCACCGCCTCGGACCGGCGCCGCGGCGCGGTGGGCCGACCTGGAAGCAGTTCCTGCGTGCCCAGGCCGCCGGGACGCTCGCATGCGACTTCCTCACCGTCGAGACGGTCGGCCTGACCAGGCTGTACGTGTCCTTCGTCATCGAACTGGAGCACCGGCGAGTGCACCTGGCCGGGGCCACCGCCCACCCCACCGGCGCGTGGGTCACCCAGGCGGCCCGGACCCTGGTGATGGACCTCGACGACCGCGCCCACCGGTTCCGCTTTCTGATCCGGGACCGCGATGGAAAGTTCGCGGTCGCCTTCGACCACGTGTTCGCCGCCGCCGGCATCGACGTGCTCAAGATCCCGCCGCGGGCACCGAAGGCGAACGCGTACGCCGAGCGCGGGGTGCGCACCGTGCGGACCGAGTGCCTGGACTGGGTGTTCGTCTTGAACAGCCGCCACCTCGAACGGGTCCTGGGCGACTATGTCAGGCACTACAACACGGCCCGTCCGCATGCGGCATCGACCTCGACGTACCCGTCCCGGCGGCGGAGCCGCCGCCCGCGAGCATCGAACAGCTTCGGCGCGTCGAACGGGCGAACGTGCTCGGCGGACTCATCCACGAATACCGCCACGCCGCCTGATCGAAGCAGACCGTCCGACACCGTTGAGGCTCTACGGGGTGCCGCGAAGGTCTGTGCCTCCATGCCGGGACAGGCCCGTGGCCACCGATGTCGAAGCAGGAATCCTCGGCCCGATGACACCGACACGGCCTGCCGGACGCCTTGCGACCAGCCGGACGCGACCTCCCAGATCCCCCGGCCACAACTTTCACCCAACGAACACCCGAGCCGCCAAGTTGCACCCCTCAGGCGTGGATCAACAAGCCAGATCAGGACGAGGAACCTCAAGCAGGATCACTCAAAGAATCCGTGATCAACCTGCCTCAAGAATCTTGACACGCGCCGAGACTGCGCGACCGAACGCACGGCCGAGTTGTTGACTGCGCCGCGGGACGTCAGCCGTTGTCGGCCGTGACCAGCCACGCTGCGGCGTCGACCCACACCCCGTCCGGGTGCTGGCGGGCGGCGAACTCCTCAGCCATCGTGGCCAGCACCCGCTGGACCAGCACCTCGTCGTCGAGCTGTGCCGTCAGTTCGCGAACGTTGGACGTGTCTTGCACGTAGGCCATCACGTCCGCGACATCGGATCCGATCCGCGCCGGCTCGTGGAGGGCTTCGATGCGGGTGTCTGTGAAGCCCGCACTGGCGAGTAGATCGGTGACCCGCCGGGGGTCGGCGAAGAGGTCATCGCCAGCCAGATCAGGCAGTTGCGTGTGGGTCATGAACGCCCGGAGCGGGATGGAGAACACCCCGTTGCGCAGGTCGTCCTGCCAGCACAAGAAGGCCAGCCGCGCGCCTGGCCGCAGCGCACCGCGGATGTTGCCGAAGGCCGTAGCCGGGTCGTCGAAGAACATCACACCGAAGCTGCTGATAATCACGTCATAGACGGCCGGGGACAGCGGGTACACCTGGGCGTCTCCCTGAACGAAGCGAATGTTGGCCACGCCGGCCTCGGCGGCCAGCCGCTGCGCGACCTCCAGCATCGGGCCGGACAGGTCGAGGCCCAGCACACCACCGTTCCGGCCGGTCGATCGCGCCACGGCAATCGTCGTCTCGCCGCACCCGCAGCCTACGTCGAGCACGTGGTTACCGGGCGAGATGGCTGCGGCACGCGACAGGTGCGGTGTTAGCCGCTGTCGTATCGCCGCATGCCGCTCGCGCTGGGCGATCCACCGGCGGGCAGCGTCCCCGTTCCAGCGCTGTGCCTGTGATGCGTTCGCCGCAGGGCTCATCTTCCACACCTCACAGACCGGCACGTGGTAATGGTGGCGGCCATCGGCCGCCGGTGTCGGCCTGGGTCTACCGGGTCGCGACGGGAGACGCAACCCCTGCCACCCAACGCCGTCGGGACCACAAAGGCGCCGGTCCGGGTGCCCGCCAAGGCGGCGCTCGCTGGCGGCGACCATCAGAACACGCCCACCGGTTGACGAGGTGCTGGTTAGGGCCGGCCTTCAGCGCAGCCCGGTAGCGGCGGAGTGGGGCGTCGCAGGCGGCGATCATGGTTTGGGTGCGTTCGAAGTCCTCGACGCTGATCAGCGGCTCGTGCGACTGGCGTTTCGACCAGCTCCACTTGTCGATGCTGTTGAGCTGGGAGCGACCGCGGTTGCCGACACCCAGCAAGGAGAGTTCGATGGAGCTGGTGGCCGTCTCGTTGACGGACGGACGCTGACCCGGTTTCGCTCGACTGGTCCGGTGTCGAAGCGATCGTTGAGCGGGCCACGTCCAAATAACGGTGCGCGCGGACCAACTCATTGTCGGATCTCCGCCACGCGCGATGGATCGCGCTCACACGGGCCGTCACACGGTAGTGGTATTCGCTGATGCCTCGTAGGCGCCGACCGGCGGCGCTGAGGGGAAGTCGTGACGAGCACGACGATCGACTTCGAGGCGATCAAGAGGAATCAGCGCGAGGGCTGGGAGGCCGGCGGCTTTCCAGAGGTCGGCAACACGCTACGGCGGCAATCCTGTTCGCTGCGGAGCTGGATCGGTTCTCGGACGATCTTGCCGATGTCGCCGAGGGTTCAACCGGGCCGGCGATGGTACGGCCGCCGCCGGATCCGAGTACCTCGAAGCGGTCGGCGTCATATCTGATCATCTTCTGGACAAAAGGCCGTGGTGCAGGCCGCGATAGGCGTCCCTTGGGCCGTCCGGTGCCTGGCCTGTCCGGCTTCGGCGCTTTACCACGGCTTCTGCACAGCTCAAGGCCAAAGGTGGACCGCACGATGCACCATGCGAACCGCCCCACGCAGATCGCTGGTGGCCCATTGGCCGGGTGTTTGACCAGCGCGAGACGCAGATGAGCGCTGGCAGCAGGTGCCTGACCCGGCGCGGCTCGGGGGCATCTCGGCTTGCCTGGCGTAGCGCATCGACGTAGCGTGGCCGGTTGCCGATGACGGGCGTCGGCACGCGTCGGCAAGGATCGGGTATATGCGGCGTAAACGGTTCAGTCGCAGCGTCGTGACGGCCCTGTTCGGCCTACTCATCGCCGTGCCGGCCACGGTCCTCACCGTGGCGTCGCCGGCATTCGCCGAGGGCGAGGGATGCTGTCAGGTGAGCATCGACAACCTGCCCGCACAGTTCCCCGGCGGAGGCGACCCCACGCCCTTCACCGTGCACCTGGTCAACCAATCCCAGGAGATCCTCCGCTACGTCGACGTGTCGTTCCTGCTGCAGGCGGATGGCCTCGTCGGTGACCTGGTGGACTTACAGCGTCAGCGCACGCCCGGCGGACGGCACGACGTGGGGACGTTCACCCAGCGCGGTGTGCACAGCGGTGCCGTCACGGCAACCGAGCAGATCGACTTCGGGCTGCTCGCGCTGCCGCCGGGCGGCGGACTGAACATCACCTACCAGCTGTCGTTCACCAAGAAGTTGCCGAGCACCGCACTGACGCTTTCGATGCAGGTGCAGCCCAGGCGGGACCGCAGGGGCGTCAGCTCGGCTGGCCCGTACCAGTCCTCGATCGTGGCGGCGGGACAGCCGACCCAGACTCAGCCGGCTTCGACGCCGACTTCGTCACCGACGGTCAGCGATTCCCTGGCACCGACCGACGGCACAGCTCCGATCGACCAGTCACCGCTTGCCGGTGCCGGCTCGTCAGGCGGCGGTGGCTCGCTGATCTGGCTGGCGTACACGATCGGCGCGCTGCTGTTGCTCGGCGGGATCGGCGTGATCGGCACGCTGGTGTGGCGGCGCGGACCTCAGCGTGTCGAGACCGATTGGGACGAACCGCAGCAGTACGGCGAGCCGGCGTACCCGCACGCGCCCACCCAGATCGGCGGCTACGAGGTGCCGAGGCAGGCCGGTAACCCCGGCGTGTACGGCACGCCCGGCCTTCACACGGCGCCGAACGCCCAGTACCCGATCGCGCAGGACCCCTACGCCGATCCGGATCAAGCCTGGGTCGACCCCCTCTGTGGCAACCTTGGAGAAGGCGGCTTGAGCTGCTGAAACTCTGACCCGTGAGGGCGTGCGAGGAGATCCACCCCTGTGACATCGCAT
>NZ_JBIALB010000046.1:0-14540 GCF_042872965.1 Micromonospora sp. NPDC005087
TCCGGCATCGCCAACCTCCACAACATCATCCTCGCCGGCTGACCGCCGAGCCGGCGCCGGGCAACGCCTTCACCCAGTTACGAGACATCCCTTAGGGAAACCGCGTCGAGGTCTTGGGCGAACAAGTCCTCATGGGTCAACGCTGCGGACGTGAACGTCATCTTCACGGCGTCGACGGCTGCGAGAACCTCGTTTTCCGGAAGTTCTCTGTACTCGTGCTGGATCAGTGGCTCTACCTGGTCGGCCACCAGCTCAGCAGCCTGCTCCCAGATACGCCGAAACTGACGCTGCTCCCGCGAGCTCGCAAACCGGCCACTGGCGACATCAACGGCGCCGGCGGCGATTCCCGCCAGCAGCTTGTGATCACCGAGCCATATCTCGCATGCTGTCTTTGCCACTGCGGTTCCCAACGCGACCGCAGCCACTTCCAGCCCCGACACTGGCACCGGCCTCCGAGTTGTCGATAGTGTCACCGAGCGTGTCACAGCCGAGCACGCAACGGAAGCGCGCGGGGCTGGCGCTGGAAGGCGTCGAATGCCCAAACTGCGGTATGCGGACGACGCCTCGCTGGGCCCGCCTAGATGGTGCCCGCACTTCAGCGAAGCACTTCGAAGTTTCGTGGGTGCGATCTCACCTCTTCACAGACGCGCCCTTCGATGGACATGATCGTCGGAGACGGTTGCCGTCCACCCAGCGCCGAGGAGGCCCCCATGCGGGTAACCCAAGTCTCAGCCCGTCTTCCACGCGTCACGCGTCACGCCGCCGCAGTCATCCTCGCCGCGCTCGCGGGCGCCTCCCTGGCCGTCGTCAGCGCGCAGCCGGCGTCGGCCACGCCTCGCGGTATCCCATGAACCGCCGGGCGGCGCCGGCGTCCCGGCGGACCGAGACCAGCACGTCGATGACCTGCCCGTACTGGTCGACCGCCCGGTACACGTACCGCCACACCCCGTTCACCTTCACGTACGTCTCATCGACGAACCAGCGGTCACCTGGCGAGTGGCGGCTGAATCGGGCGGCGTCGGCCAGCAGTGGGGTAAACCGCTGCGCCCACCGGTAGACGGTGACGTGATCGACCTCCACGCCACGTTCGACCAGCAGTTCCTCAACGTCGCGATAGGACAGGTTGTACCGCAGATACCAGCGCACCGCGACCACGATCACCTCCGGCGGGAACCGGAACCCGGCGAACGCCGACGTCGGAGGCAACCACGGCCGAGAGCGGGTCAACGACTTCACTGTTCAAGCCTGCCTCGATCATGCCAACGCTCAATGCAACAGAGCCGGATGATGACCGGCGAGGACTCGGGACGACCGCGGCGGAAAACGGGGTGGTGAGTCGTTTGGGTCATCAGCTCGAAAGGACCCGGACAGCACATGGTTAGCCCCGGCTGTCCGCCGTCCCGGGCGGCGGCCCGGCGCTCAGTGCGCCGGCCGGAGCACCAGAATCGTCTCGATCAGCCCGGCGATGCCCGCCCGTGGCCCCGATGCGTCCGGTGGCCGCCCCTTCCGCAAACGAACTGCCGGGCCACCGCCCCGGTCACGCCGAAGTCGACGAAGCCGCCCACGACCGCCAAGTGCACCGGATGACGAGCAGCACCGGATGACGAGCAGCGCCGCATGACGGGCAGCGCCGGGCAACGGCAGCGCCGCATGACGGGCAGCGCTGGCGGGGCGGTGGTCACCGGGCGAGCAGGGTGGTCGGCGGGACACCGGCCAGGTCCCGGGCGTCGCGGGTGAAGTGGGCCTGGTCGGCGTAGCCGGCACGGGCAGCCACCTCGGCCAGGCCGACTCCGCGACCGGCCAGGGCGAGGGCACGGCGCAGCCGCAGGATGCGGGCGAGGGTCTTCGGGCCGTACCCGAAGAGGGCCTGGCTGCGTCGGTGCAGGGCGCGCGGGCCGAGGCCGACCTCGGCGGCGGTCGCGGTGACCGTGGCACCGGCGGCGAGCAGGGCGGCCACCCGGGGGCCCAGCGGGTCCGCGCCGCCCACCCGGGCGAGCCGGCCGGCCGCCACCGTGGCCAGGTCGGTGGCGGTGGGCGACGCGCCGAGTTGCTCGGCGAGTCGGAGGGCGGTCCGCCCCCAGAGGGCGTCGAGGGGCACCCGGCGGTCGCGCAACTCGTCGGCGGGGGCGCCGAAGACGGCCGGGCCCAGCCCGGGCGGTAGCCGGACACCGCGCCACCGCTCCCCCTGCCGGGACAGGCTCAGGTAGGCCGTGTGGTCCGGCCCGGCGACCAGCAGGCCCGTCCGGCTCGACCAGAGCAGGTCCAGGCAGCCGTCGGGCAGCACCCGCGTCGGCGGGGCGTCCGGTCGGCTCTCGCTCGCCCAGAGCACCGCGCCGGCGATCATCTCGGCAGGCCGTTCCCGGTACACGGACCCAGCCCGCCACGTTGCCGGGCGGGGGCCGCGCCGCGACACCGGCCACCGGCCCGAACCGGACGAAGAAGGGCACCGAAACAGGTCAGACACCGGGGTGTCACCTGGCGGGTCGCCATCGCATAGCTTCCTCGGTTTTGCGTTCCCGCAGCTCTTGTGCAGGACGAACGTTTGTGCAACTGTCATCACTCAATTGAGCAATCGTTTGCGCAAGGGGGTGTGGCTGGTGCGGATCGCGGTTCTGGCAACCGGTGGGACGATCGCGTCGCGGTGGGACCCCGACGAGGGCCTGGCCGTGACCGACTCCGTCACGGACCTGCTGAAGAACGTCACCGTCACGGACGACGTGGAGATCCACGGCTTCGACCTGTCCTGCCGTCCAAGCTTCGCGCTCTCCCTGGACGACATGCTCGGCACCGTCCGGGCCGTCCGGGCCAAGCTCGCCGACGGGTTCGCCGGCGTGGTCGTCACCCACGGGACCGACACGCTGGAGGAGGCCGCCTACCTGACCGGGCAGCTCACCGGCCCCGACGCCCGCGTCGTGCTGACCGGCGCGCAACGCAGCGCCGACGAGCCCGACTCCGACGCCGGGCGCAACCTCGCCGACGCGATCAGAGTGGTCACCGCGCCACAGCCGGTCGGCGCGGCGACGGTCATGGGCGGCGTCGCCTACGCCGCGGTGGAGAGCCGCAAGGTGCACACCTCGGCGGTGTCGGCGTTCTCCGGCGGCACCGCAGGGGTGCTGGCCCTGGTCGACCCGGACGGCGTGCTGCGGGTCTCCACCGCCGCCCGGGGCGGCCATTACGCCCACCGGCCGGTCCCCACCGCGCTTCCCCGGGTGGACCTGGTCAAGCTCGTCGCCGGTGTGGACGACACCCACCTGCGCGCGTCGCTGCGCGCCGAGGCCGCCGGGATCGTGGTCGAGGCGTTCGGGGCCGGCAACGCGCCGCCCTCGGTCGCCGAGGCCGTCGGGGAGGCCTGCCGCCGCGGCGTACCGGTGGTCATCACCAGCCGGACCGGGGCGGGCCGGGTCCGCCCGGTGTACGCCGGCGGCGGCGCCACCCTCGCCCGCGCGGGCGCGCTCTTCGCCGGTGACCTCACCGGCACCCAGGCCCGGGTGGCGTTGGCCCTCGCCCTGGCCGTCGAAGAACCCGGCGCCGTGCCGGAAGCCCTGCACGCCATGGTGGAAGGACGTCGCGCGTGAAGACCGAAGCAGTGACCATGAACGGGTACGGCGGCCCCGAGACGCTCACCCTCACCGAGGTCGACCTGCCCGAGCCGGGACCGGACGAGGTCCTGCTGCGGGTGCTCGCCGTCGCCGTCAACCACCTCGACGCCGACCTGCGCAGCGGGGTGTCCCGGATGCCGCTGCGGCTGCCGCACGTGCTCGGCCGTGAGGTCGTCGGGGTGGTGGAGCGGCTCGGTTCCCGGGTCACCGACCGGGCCCCGGGCGACCGCGTCCTGGTGCTGCCCAACACGCCCTGCGGGGCCTGTCCCCGCTGCCTGGGCGGGCGCGCCAACCTCTGCCCGAACGCCGACATGCCCGGCATCACCCGGTGGGGCGGCTACGCCCGGCACGCGGTGGCCCCGGCGCGCGGCCTGCTGGACATCGGCGACCTCGACCCGGTGGTCGCCGCCTCCACCCCGATCTCCTTCGGCACCGCCTGGCGCACCCTGTACTCCATCGGCCGGCTCGCGCCCGGCGAGTGGGTCCTCGCCCCGGGCGCTGCCGGTGGACTCGGGCACGCGGTGGTCCAGCTCGCCAAGCTCGGCGGTGCCCGGGTCGTCGGCCTGATCGGCGACCCCACGAAGGCCGACTTCGTCGCCTCCCTCGGCGCGGACGCGGTGCTGAGCACCCGCAATCCCGACTGGGCCGCCGAGGCCCGGGAGATCACCGGGGGCGCCGGCTTCGACGTGATCGTCGAACACATCGGCGGCGACGTCTTCGAGGCCGCCCTGGGCACGCTCGCCCCCACCGGCCGGCTGATCGTCGGTGGCGGCCACGCCGGGGAGCACCCGCACCTCGACCTCATCGAGACCTTCCGCAACGAGTACGAGCTGCGCGGGTCGCGCAGCCAGCGCCCCGACGAGATCGCCCGGGTGCTGGGCCTGGTCGCGGCGGGACAGCTCACCCCCCGGGTCGACGCGGTCCTCGCGCTGGCCGACGCCGGGCGGGCCCACCAGGCGCTCGCCGACCGGCGGGTCCTCGGCAAGCAGGTGATCACGCCGTGACCGGTCACCGGCGGAGCGACGCCCGGGACGACATGCTGCCCGCGCTCGTCACCGGCGCGGTGCAGGCCGCCGACGCGCTGCTGGCCACCGGCCCCGGCCAAATGCTGGTCCGGCAGGTGGCGGCCCGGCTGACCGCCAATGCCGTCGTGGCACGCGGGCAGTTGCCCGCCGGGCTGGACACCGCCGGTGACCCGGACGGCCGCTGCACCCTGCTGGCCGCCCCGGGCGGGACCGACCAGCCGGCACGGGCGGCGGCGGTGACGGCGGCGGCGATCACCGTCAGCCAGTGCGACGAGGGCCTGCGCGAGTCCCGGGGGCACCCGGGGTTGCACGCGTACGCCGCCGCGCTGGCCACCACCGAGGCCGACGACCAGAGCCTGCGGGTGTTCCTGCGGGCGCTGGCGGTCGGCTGGGAGGTGGGTGCCCGGCTCGGTCTGCTGCTGGGCGCGCCCCGCCCCGGGGTGCACCCGCACGGTGGGTGGGGCACCGGCGCGGCGGCGGCCGCCGCCGGGATCGTCGCCGGTCAGGACGCCGCCGGGGTGACCGACACGGTGAACCTGGCGCTGACCGTGGCGCTGGCCGGGCCGGAGGCCGACACCCGCCGGGGCCGCGCCGCCCACTACCTGCTGCCCGCCCTCGGCACCGCCCATGGCGTGACCGTCGCCCGACTCGCCGCCGCCGGGTTCCCGGCCACCGATCCGGCGCTGCCCCACCTCGGCCGGACCGCCCACCAGACGGCGCCTGACGGGGCCGGGGCGGATGCCGCGTTGCAGGCCCGACCGCTGCTGCCGGACGCCTACTTCAAGCCGGTGGGGGTCTGCGCGCACACCCTGACCGGGTGGACGGTGGCCCGCGCGATGGCCCGGGACCTGCCGGCCGACGAGGTGGCGACGGTGACCGTGGACACCTACGCGGGCGCGGCCCTGCTGGCCGAGCGTCGTCCGGTCAGCCGGCTGGCCCGTCAGTTCAGCATCCCGTGGGTGGTGGCCTGCGGGCTGCTCGGCACGGACCCGGGTGCCCCGGACGGGCCGGCGGACGACCGGCGGGCCCACGCCGCCCGGCTCGCCGAGCGGGTGACCGTACGCCACGACCCTGGTCTGGACCAGGGGTATCCGGCGGGCCGACCGGCGGTGGTGGAGGTGACCACGCGCAGCGGGGCACGGCTGGCCGGGCGGGCCCGCTTCCACCACGGCGACCGGGAGGACCCGATGACCCCCGACGAGCTGGCCGCCGTGGACGCCGAGCTGCTGCGCACGCCGGGGACGCCGGCCGGGGCGGCCGAGCTGCTGCACGGGCTGACCCGGGCACCCGGGGCGACCCGACTGCGAGACCTCACCGCGCTGGTCCGGGGTGGGGCACCGAATCCGAACGGCGGCCCGCCGCCGGTTCCCGCTGGGCCCGGCCCATCGGCAGAAAGGACATGACGTCATGGTGATCAGAGTCGAACCCGGCACCGCGCGGGACTTCATCGGCTACGGCGCGGACCTGCCCCGCGTCGAGTGGCCCGGTGGCGCCCGGGTGGCGGTGAGCCTGTGCCTCAACTACGAGGAGGGGGCCGAGCACAGCCTCCTCGACGGCGACAACGTCAACGAGTGGGTCGGCGAGATCTCCTACACGCCGACCAGCGCGGAACACCGGGACCTGTCCCAGGAGTCGGTCTACGAGTACGGCAGCCGGGCCGGGGCGTGGCGGCTGCTGCGGCTGTTCGACCGGCTGCAGACCCCGGTGACCGTGTACGGCTGCGCCGAGGCGTTGGCCCGCAACCGGCCGCTGACCAAGGCGTTCGTCGACGCGGGGCACGAGATCTGCTCGCACGGCCTGCGCTGGCGGGAGCCCTCCGGGATGACCGAGGACGAGGAACGGGAGGAAATCCGCCGGGCGACCGCGCTGATCACGGACCTGTGCGGGGAACGCCCGGTCGGCTGGTACTCCCGGTACGCCCCGTCGGACCGGACCCGGCGGCTGCTGGTCGAGGAGGGCGGCTTCCGCTACGACTCGAACGCCTACAACGACGACCTGCCGTACTGGGTGCAGGTGGCGGGGCAGCGGCACCTGGTGGTGCCGTACACCCACACCTACAACGACGGCCGGTTCGCCTTCAGCCCCGGCTACGGCAACCCGACCGACTTCTTCGAGAACTGCCGGCGGGGCATCGAGTACCTGTGGGAGGAGGGCGAGACCTCACCCAAGATGATCTCGATCGGGCTGCACGCCCGACTGATCGGCCAGGCCGGTCGGGCCTCCGCGCTGCGCGACCTGATCGCCTGGGCGCAGGACCTGCCCGGCGTCTGGTTCGCCCGGCGGCGGGACATCGCCGACTGGTGGCACCACAACTACTCCGACCTGCCGGCCCACGGAGGGCAGTGACCATGCGCATCGAGATCGACAACGTGGCCAAGGGCTATCCCCGGGCCGACGGGAGCCGACTGTCGGTGGTCGGCAGCCTCAGCACCACGATCGAGGCGCAGGAGTTCGTCTGCGTGATCGGGCCGAGCGGATGCGGCAAGTCGACGCTGCTCGGCCTGCTCGGCGGGCTGCGCCGGCCGGACGACGGGGAGATCCGGTTCGTCGGCGAGCGCAGCGCCGCCGGGCCGCTCACCTCGATCGTCTGGCAGGACTACGCGCTGATCCCGTGGCGATCCATCGTGGACAACGTCGGCTTCGGCCTGGAGCTGCGCGGGGTGCCCGCCGGCCGGCGGCGGGAGGTCGCCCGGGAGCACCTGACGATGATGGGCATCGAGGCGTTCGCCGACAACAAGCCGCACGAGCTGTCCGGCGGGATGCGCCAGCGGGCCGGGATCGCCCGGGCCCTGGCCAGCGACCCCGAGGTCCTGCTGATGGACGAGCCGTTCGCGGCGGTGGACGCCCAGACCCGGACCCTGCTGCAGGACGAGCTGCTCCAGGTCTGGTCCCGGCACCGCAAGACGGTCCTGTTCATCACGCACAGCATCGAGGAGGCGCTGCTGCTGGCCGACCGGATCATCGTGCTCGGGCCCCGGCCGACCCGGGTGGTCGAGGAGATCCGGGTGCCGTTCCCCCGGCCGCGTACCCGCGACGTCGAGTTGGACCCGCGGTTCACCGAGTTGAAGCGCCACCTGTGGGCGCAGTTGCGGGACGCCACCCTGGCGGCCGAGTGGGCGGAAGCGAAGGGGGACCGATGAGCGAGCAGAGCGTGCCGACCCGGGAGCGGGCGGCCGACGAACCCGTGGTCCGCTACGCGGTGGACCCCCGCGCGGAACGCCCGCCCGGTCGCGGCTTCAAGCTGCTCAGCAGCGGGCTGGGCAGCATGGTCCCGGTGGTCGTGGTGCTGGCGCTGTGGCAGGGCGGCAGCATGGCCGGGCTGATCGACAAGACCTTCTTCCCGGCCCCGTCGGAGTGCGTGCAGGCCCTGGTCGACCTCTTCTCCTCCGGGGAACTGCTGCCGAACGTCGGGATCACCGCCCAACGGATCCTGCTCGGGTTCCTGCTCGGCGTGATCCCGGCGACGCTGCTGGGCATCGCGATGGGGCGGTCCCGGTGGGTACGGGTGCTGATCGACCCGCTGATCGCCATCACGTACCCGATCCCGGTGGTGGCGATCCTGCCGCTGCTGCTGGTCATCTTCGGCACCGGCGGGCGGCCGATCGTGGTGCTCGCCGGCATCATCTCGTTCTTCCCGGCCGTGGTGAACGCGATGTCCGGGGTGCTCCAGGTCGACGAGCGGCTGATCCTGATGGCCCGCAACCTGGGCGCTGGTCGGCAGCAGATCCTGTGGAAGATCGTGCTGCCGGGCGCCCTGCCGTCCATCTTCGCCGGAATCCGGCTGGCCGCCGGGCTGGCCCTGCTGGGCACCATCGCCGGCGAGTTCCTCGCCGCCAGCGACGGCGTCGGGTCGATGACCTGGCGTTACTGGCAGATCTATCAGATCGACAACATGTACGCCACGCTCGCGGTGATCGCGGCGATGGGCTTTTTCCTCACCACGGTGACGCTGCGCGTGCAGCGGCGCTTCTTCAGCTGGACGGAGGGCCAATCATGACAATTCAGAAAAAGGGTGTCATCGCCGCGCTGTTGGGGGCGAGCCTGCTGCTCGGCACCGCGGCCTGCGGTGACGACGCGGAGTCGACGGGTGCCGGCGGCACCGACAAGGTGACGGTCAACTCGCTGGAGATCCTCTCGCTGGCCCCGATGATGGTGGCCGACGCGAAGGGCTTCTTCGGCAAGCACCAGGTCGAGGTGGAGTTCAGCAACGCCGACATCTACTCCCGGTTGGCGGTGCAGGGCCAGGGCAAGCTGGACGTGAACATCCCGGGCACCGGTGGGGCGCTGTTCAACGCGGTCAACCAGGGGCTGCGGGTGCGGGCGGTGGCCGACCGGCAGCAGTACCGGTGCGCGTCGGACAACCTCCTGCTGGCCCGGACCCAGGCCTTCGACGGCGGGCTGAAGAGCGTGGCCGACCTCAAGGGCAAGAAGGTCGCGATCCTGGCCAAGGGTTCGACCACCGAGTACTGGCTGGACCGGGCGCTGGGTGAGGTCGGGTTGAAGCAGTCCGACCTGGCGCAGATCGTCACCCTGAGCTACCCGGACACCGCCAACGCGCTCAAGAGCGGCGCGGTGGACGCCGGCTTCGTGGTGCAGCCGCTGGCGTACCAGCTCATCACCGACGGGCAGGCCAAGCGGGTGCTGGCGATGAACGAGGTGGCGCCGAACCAGGAGCAGGGCCTGATCACCATGTCGCAGGACTTCATCAGCAAGCGGCCCGAGGTGGCGGCCCGGTGGATGGCCGGCTGGCTGGAGGGCGTGCGCTACTACCAGGACCCGGCCAACAAGGACGACGTGATCAAGATCGTGGCCGAGCGGACCAAGGTCCCGGCGGCGACCATCACCAAGCTGTACGGCACCGACCAGTGGCCGTACATGGACCCGAACGGTCGGGTGGACACCGCCACGGTGGCCGCCGAGGACGGCAAGTGGCTGCTCGACAACAAGATCATCGAGAAGCTGCCGGAGGTCGGTGACTGGCACGACGGCTCGGTCGTCGAGGCCGCGCTCAAGATCGTCGGCGAGGTTCCGGTGAACCGCGACTGCGGCGGCGTGCAGAAGCTGGAGTCCTGATGTATCCCCGTCCGAGCCGGCTGGCCGAGGTGCTGCGCGACGGTGGCGTCGCCCTCGGCAGCCTGACCCTGCTCCAGGAACCGGCGATCGGCGAGATCCTCGGCGCCCTCGGTTACGACTTCCTGGTCGTGGACACCGAGCACGCCGCGGCCGACGAGCAGAGCGTGCTGGCGATGGTCCGGGCGGCCGGCTCGGCGGGGAGCACCCCGCTGGTCCGGCTGCGCCGGATCGAGGAGAAGGACCTGCTCTGGTCCCTGGACAGCGGCGCCGGTGGCGTGGTGCTGCCGCTGGTGGAGACCGGCGCGCAGGCCGCCGAGGCGGCCCGGCTGACCCACTACCCACCGGTCGGCGACCGCACGCTGTGCTCGGCGGCACGGGCCGCCGGGCACGGCACCGCCCGGGGCGACTTCGACCGCTACCTGACCTGGGCCGGGGCGAACACCACCGTCGTCGCGCTGGTCGAGACCCCCACCGGACTGGCCAATCTGGACGACATCCTCGCCGCCGACCTCGACGTGCTGATGCTCGGCCGGGCCGACCTGTCGGTCAAGCTGGGCCTGGGCTACCAGCCCACCCACCCGGAGGTCGAGAAGCACGCCGTCGCGTTCGTCGAGCAGGTCGTCGCGGCCGGTCGGGTCGCCGGCATGCTGGCCTACTCCGCCGAGGAGGCCCGCCGGTGGATCGACCGGGGGGTGCGCTTCGTCGTCTACTCCCAGCCGGAGATGCTGCTGTCCGACGCCTACCGGCGGGCCCGCGACGAGATCCTCGGCGGTGCGTCGTGAGCCTGTTGGTGACCGGCGGGGCCAGTGGCATCGGCGCGGCGGTGGTCGCCGCCGCCCGGGCCCGGGGCGAGACGGTGCACGTGCTGGACGTCTCCACCGGCGTGGACGCCGCCGACCCGGTCGCGGTGGGCGAGTTCGTCGACGCGATCGGAACCCCGCGCCGGGTGGCCCACCTGGCCGGGGTGGTCAGCGCCGGTGGCATCGAGCAGACCACCCTCGCCGAGTGGGACCGCACGCTGCGCAACAACCTCACCGCCGCGTTCGTCGTCAGCCAGGCCGTGGTGCCCCGGATGGCGGCGGCCGGCGGCGGGTCGCTGGTGCTGATGAGCAGCCTCAACGCCCGTGACGGCGGCACCCGGCTGTCGGGTACGGCGTACGCGGCAGCGAAGGCCGGGGTGCTCGGCCTGATGCGGCACCTGGCTGTCGACTTCGGACCGCAGGGGGTACGGGTCAACGCCGTCGCGCCCGGCCCGGTGGCCACCCCGATGCACGACCGGCTCACCGCCGAGCAGAAGGCGGGGTTGCGGGCCCGGATGCCGTTGGGCCGGGTCTCCTCGGCGGAGGAGATCGCCGACATCGTGCTGTTCCTGCTCTCCGACTCCTGCGCCACGGTCACCGGCACCACCTTCGATGTGAACGGGGGCAGTCATCTCAGCTAGGTTGCCGGGTACGAATACGGGTGCGGCGCGGGAGGCACAGTGCACAAACGGGTGACGTTGCGCGATGTCGCCAGCCTCACCGGTGTGCACGTCTCCACGGTCTCCCGGGTGCTACGCGGCGACGACGTACGGGTCAGCCCGGCGACCGCGAGCCGGATCGTGGACGCCGCCAAGCAGTTGGGGTTCCACCGGGACCGGTGGGCGGCCAGCCTGCGCAGCGGCAAGACCGGGGTGATCGGCGTGCTGGTCCCCCGGATCACCGACATCGTGCTGGCCACCGTCTTCGAGGGCATCGACGCCGCCGCTGCCGCTGCGGGTTACCAGGCGGTGGTGAGCAGCAGCTGGGACGACGACGAGGCACGGGCGCTGCGCATCCAGCGGTTGATCGGGGAACGGGTGGACGGGCTGATCATCGGCGACGCCCGGCGCAACGACCCGATGCTGGCCCGGCTGGCCGCCGACGGGGTGCCCTTCGTGCTGGTAAGTCGGGCCTCGCGGGGTTTCCCGTCGGTGACCGGCCGGGACCGCCTCGGTGGTCGGCTCGCCGCCGAGCACCTGATCGACGTGGGGTGCCGGCGGCCGGTGGTGATCGCCGGCCCCGACCACGCCAGCACCTCCGCCGACCGGGTCGCGGGTTTCCTCGCCGCGGCGAAGGCCCGGGGCGTCCCGGTCGACCCCCGGTGGGTGGTGCCGTCCACCTTCGACGTCGCCGGTGGGGCCTCGGCGATGGCCCGACTGCTGGCCACCGGTCAACCGGACGGCGTCTTCGCGGTCAACGACTTCGCCGCGATCGGGGCGATGGGCACCCTGCGCGACCACGGCCTGCGGGTGGGTCGGCAGGTGGCGGTGGTGGGCTACAACGACATCGACGTGGACGCCCAACTCCTGGTGCCGCTCACCTCGATCCGCACCCCGCTGCGCGACATGGGTTCGCAGGCCCTGCACGCCCTGCTCACCCTGCTCGGCTCGGGCAGCACCACGTCGGTGCGGCTGGCCCCGGAGCTGGTCGTGCGGGCGACCACCGCCGACTTCTCCCCGGACGCCAAGACCGGCCGGTAGGGCCCGACCGGCGGCGTACCGCCGGCCGGGCCGTCCGTCCGGGGCGGGCCGGGCCACCGCCCGCCCGACGCCGCCCGCCGGGTCAGCTCCGGCGATGGTGCATCGCGAGCCGGAGCAGCAGGAAGCGCAGCGCCGTCGCGGCCAGGTTCGCCGCCACCAGCACCACCAGTTCGACCGGCCGGGACGGGGTGCCGACGGCGTGCAGGGCGGCGAGCGAACCACTGGTCAACGCCAGGCCGAGGGCGAAGGCGAGCAGCCCCTGGAGGTGGTGCCGCCCGGCCGCCCGGCGACCGGTGATGCCGAAGGTGAGCCGCCGGTTCGCCGCGGTGTTGCCCACCGCGGTCACCAGCAGCGCCACCAGGTTTGCCGGCTGCGCGCCGAGCACCCCCCGGGTCGCCACGAACAGCATCAGGTACGCCACGGTGCTGACCACCCCCACCAGGGCGAACCGGGCCAACTGGCCGGGCAGCCCGACCGGCACCCGCGCCGGTGGGGCGGCCAGCGGTGCCCGGCCCCACTGGGCGCGCAACGCGGCCAGCGGCAGCGCCCCGGTGACCAACGCCCGGCCCAGCCGGCCGATCCCGCGCAGGTCGGCCAGGGCGGTGGCCACGATGTCCACCCGGCTGTCCGGGTCGTCGACCCAGTCCACCGGCACCTCGTGGATGCGCAGTCCGGCCCGCTGGGCGAGCACCAACAACTCGGTGTCGAAGAACCAGCCGGTGTCCTGCACCAAGGGCAGCAGTTCCCGGGCCACGTCGGCCCGGATCGCCTTGAAGCCGCACTGCGCGTCGGAGAACCGGGCCGCGAGGGTGCCCCGCAGCAACAGGTTGTAGGCCCGGGAGATCACCTCCCGCTTGGTGCCCCGCACCACCCGGGAGGTGCGCGCCAGCCGGGTCCCGATGGCCAGGTCCGAATGGCCGGAGATGAGCGGCGCGACCAGCGGCAGCAACGCGGCCAGGTCGGTCGACAGGTCCACGTCCATGTACGCCAGCACCGGGGCTTCCGAGGCCGACCAGGCGACCCGCAGCGCGCGCCCCCGGCCCTTCGCGGTCAGGTGGCGTACCTCGACGTGCGGCAGTTCGACGGCGAGCGCCTCGGCCTACCGCGAGGGTGCCGTCGACGCTGGCGTTGTCCGCCACGGTGATCCGGAACGGGTAGGGGAAGTGCGTGCTGAGATGGTCGTGCAGCCGGCGTACGCAGGGGCCGAGGTCGATTTCCTCGTTGTAGACCGGGACCACCACGTCCAGCACGGCGGTCGGGGTGCTGGTCCGGGTCTCGACGGCCGGCCGGGGGCTACTGGTGTGGGTCATGGCTCAGCCCTCCCCTGCGTTGCTCAGGTCGTAGACGGTGACCCCGTCCACGGTCTGCGCCGTGAAAGTCTCGGTGACCCAGGCGGCGATCTCCTGGGAGGCGGAACGGCGCTGTTGCGTTGTGGAATCGACGGACACGTTGAACCGGGCGTCGGGTCCGAGATCAGATCGCCAGGGCGAGGTCGGCGAACGCGCCAGACACCCGCGTTGCCGGCGGGACGTCGACGGCGAGTTCGTAGTGTCCGCGGGGCAGGTTCTGCATGAACGCGTGCCCGGCGATGATCACCTGTGCTGTCTTGTCCGTTCGTAGACCGCGCATCGGTCTCAACCGGTGTTTTAACTGGCCGTGATCAGCTTCGATCGGATTATTGGCATACCGTTCGACGTGGTGCCACGCCTGCGGGATCAGCTCATCCAGCACCCTGGGGTAGACCGCGGCCGCGTCGGTGACGACCTCGCTGGGTGTCACCTTCAACGTCGACAGCGCCCGCCGGAAGGACCGCCGAGCCGTGTCGGCATTCCGGCGCGCCGAGACCAGCACGTCGATGACCTGCCCGTACTGGTCGACCGCCCGGTACACGTACCGCCACACCCCGTTGACCCTGACGTACGTCCCATCGACATGCCACCGGTCACCCGGCGAGTGCCGGCAGAATCGGGCGGCGCCGGCCAACAGCGGCGTGAACCGCTGTACCCACCGGTAGACAGTGACGTGATCGACCTCAACCCCCGCGCTGGACCAGCAACTCCTCAACGTCCCGATAGGACAGGTTGAACCGCAGATATCAGCGGACCGCGATCACGATCACCTCCGGCGGGAACCGGAACCCGGCGAACGCCGACGTCGGAGGCAGCCAAGGGCGAGAGCGGGTCAACGACTTCACTGCTCAAGCCTGCCTCGATCATGCCAACCCTCAACGCAACAGACCCGGGACTGAGGCGCTGTTGCGTTGGGGGACCGGCGGACGTGTTGAGCCTGTGTCGGATCGGCGGGTCAGATCGCTTGGGCGAGTTCGGTGAACGCAGCGGCGAC
>NZ_JBIALB010000047.1:0-13263 GCF_042872965.1 Micromonospora sp. NPDC005087
CCGCCGAACACGAGGCCCTACACGCGATGACCCAGCCGGTCACCGCAGCCCTGAAAACCAGCTAACCAACTCTCCATCAAACCCGGGGCTTGACACCACCACAGCCACACCGGTTTCGGGGTCGCGCCGCTGGGCAGGTGATCGACCTCGAGGCGGATGACGGTTCCCTCGATTGTCGGCAGTGTTTTCGCTGAATTGGTCCAGGCGTTTCGGTGGGTCAGCCGTGGGTGCAGCCGGTTCCAGGCTCGGGCCCACGCGGGGCCGTAGAGGCGGGTGCCGGTGATCGTGGCCGCGTCGGGTTCGCCCCAGGTGGTGGGATCACCGAAGACGAACTCGCCGGCGTGGCGGGGTGGTCGGCCGTTCGTTCCCGCCAGGCGCGGTGGCTCGGCCCGGCGTAGTACCCGGTCCGAGCGCATCCGTGCGAGAACCTGCACGGGCAGATCGGCCAGGAGGAACGCCAGCCGAGGTGCGTCGTAGCCGGCATCGGCCACGATCAGGATGGCTGGGTCACCGGCCTGCCACTGCCGGGCCGCAACCAGACGGCCCACGTAACGCTTTAACGGGCTCTGTTGCGTTGAGGGTTGGCATGATCGAGCCAGGCTTGAGCAGTGAAGTCATCGACCCGCTCTCGCCCCTGGCTGCCTGCGAAGTCGGCGTTCGCCGGGTTCCGGTTCCCGCCGGAGGTGATCGTGGTCGCGGTCCGCTGGTACCTGCGGTTCAACCTCTCGTATCGGGACGTCGAGGAGTTGCTGGTCGAACGCGGAGTCGAGGTCGATCACGTCACCGTCTACCGGTGGGTGCAGCGGTTCACGCCGCTGTTGGCTTACGCCGCTCGGTTCTGTCGCCATTTACCTGGCGATAGGTGGCATGTTGATGAGACGTACGTGAAGGTAAACGGGGTGTGGCGGTACGTGTACCGGGCGGTCGACCAGGACGGGCAGGTCATCGACGTGCTGGTCTCGGCCCGCCGGGATGCCGACGCGGCCCGGCGGTTCTTCCGCCGGGCGCTGTCGACGTTGAAGGTGACGCCCAGCGAGGTCGTCACCGACGCCGCGCCGGTCTACCCCGGCGTGCTGGATGAGCTGATCCCGCAGGCGTGGCACCACGTCGAACGGCACGCGAACAATCCGATCGAGGCTGATCACAGCCAGCTGAAACACCGGTTGAGACCGATGCGCGGACTACGAACCGACAAGACAGCACAGGTGGTCATCGCCGGGCACGCGTTCATGCAGAACCTTCGACGTGGATACTACGAACTCGCGGTCGACGCCCCGCCGGCCACGCGGGTCGCCGCCGGGTTTACCGACCTCGCCCAAGCGATCTGACCGCGGACCCGACACGCGTTCAACGCGTCCGTCGGTCCCACAACGCAACAGCGCCCCCCGGGCCGAGGCGCTGGCGTGAACACCGCGCTGCGCGACGCCGCCCTGCTCTGCCGTCAACTCAAGCTGGCCGCAGCCGGCGGCAGAACGGTGGTCCAGGCGTTGGCCGATTACGAGGCCGCCATACTGCCCTGCGGGTTCGCCCGGGTCGCCGACTCGCTTCGGGACGGCACCAGCGGCGACGATCGCCTCTACCGGCCGGTGATCGGGCGACTCTCGCTGACGGCGGCGCGCGGCTACTTCGCCCTGACCGGCCGGGTCCCCCGGCTGCGCAAAGTTCGTCGATGGCCTCCCAGCTCGGCGTCCACGCCGTCCGCCGGCTTACCTGCCGGGTTGCTCTTCTTCGCCACCGCAGAAGTATCCACGGCTATCGTCGTGTCGGACATCAGGTGCTGCTCCTTGATCAGGAGTTACACCGTTCTTCTTACAGACCCGGCGTCGGCGGCAATTCACTATGTCGTCGGTGTCAGGAGGGGCCAGACGGCTCGCAGAGTGAGGACGGTGCCGACGACAAGGACGAGGGTGGCGGTGAGGATGGGTGTGAGGGTGGCGAGTCGGCCGGTCCAGCTTCCGATCCGCGGGGAGATGTTGCGATGCAGTCGTTGGTGTAGTCCGACTAGTAGGAGCCCGGCGAGGGTCAGGGTAGCGGCCATACCCAGGCCGTAGGCGAGGACCAGGACGACACCGAACCAGGTTCGGCCCAGTGCGACCGCGCCGAGCAGGACGATGAGCGCGGAGGGGCTGGGCACGATGCCGCCGGCAATGCCCACGCCGAGTAGGCCCGCCCTGCCACCGGCACGGTGATGGTGGTGGAGTCCATGGTGATGTTCGGGTCCATGGTGGTGGTCGTGACCGTGGCTGACACCGTGAGAGTGACGGGACGCCGCGACGTCGGACTTGGCGGTGACCAGGGCATCGGGTGCAGGCCCCGCGAGGACGAGTGTTTGCCGCTGTGCGAGCTGGTGCTTCCTCCGCGCGGGGATCGCTGAGCGGAGCAGGCTCACGCCGATGCCGGTAATGAGTAGGCCGCTGAGGACGCCCAGCCAGCCGAGGAGGGATTCACCGGCCAGGGTCGACGCGGTGGTGAGCAGTAGACCTGCGGTCAGGACGCCGGCGGTGTGGGTGGCGGTGACAGTGGCGCCGACGGTGAAGGCGTCGCGGTAGGTGCCGCGCCGGCCAGCGATGTAGGCGGCCATGACCGTCTTGCCGTGCCCGGGCAACATCGCGTGGGCGCCGCCGAGCAGCAGCGCCAGGAGGGTCGCCAGTACGCCGGCCAGCGGCGTGAGCCGGTCCCTCCCGCTGATCCTGTTGAGTCGGTCGCCCAGGGCGGTCATCGACCGGGTGATCGGGCCGGCGGCGGGAATCACGACCTGGCGCTCTCCGCTGGATGCCGTGCCCGCGCCCAGAGTCTGGATCCGCGCCGAGCGGTGGCTGAGCGGTGACGACAGCGGGTCGTTGGGGTAGGCGCGTAGCTCGTCGGTGACGCTCGTTCTCGGCAGCGGTGAGTCGCGCAGTCCGATGCCGTGGCCGACGGCGGTGGCCTCGTGCCAGCCGACGCGGTCGGTTCGGAAGGTGTCATCGAAGCTGATCGTGGTAGCCCGCCGCAGGTCGGCTGCGGCGGTAAGGTGACATTCGGTGCGCCCGGTAACCAGGTTCGCCGCCCCGGGGCGGTAGGTGAGGTTGCTGGCTCGAACTGTCCACGTCAGGGCCTGCCCGGCTGCCTCGGTGTGTAGGGCGCCTGCCATCGCCGCGCAGGTGGTGGCAGCGTGGGCTGCCGCCTCGGCCGCTTCGATGCTGCCGTTAGTGTCCTGGTCGACCGCGGGTTTTTGCTGCGCGGTGGGTATCTCCGCCTCGTCGAGGACGGCCAGGTCCTCGATCCGGTCGGGATGCAACTGCAGACCGTGATAGTGATTGACGGAAAAGTTTCCCAGCGGGTGGGCGGCGGCCGGAATCGCCGGTGCCAGGGCAAACGCGACCACGATGAAGGTCACAATCGCCGCGCCGCTGGCCTTTCGGCGCCTCATCCGCCGCCACCGAGACTGACGAGCAGGCGACGCGCGATCGGCGCTTGCACGACGTCGAAGTGCGGGTTGATCCTCATCGCGAGGCTGAGGTCGTCGCGAGCCTGCTCCCGGTCGCCGAGGGCGTGCCGGATCACCGCGCGGTGGTAGTAGAAGGTGGCGTTTCGCCAGCCGAGGCGGGTGGCCTGCAGGGAGTAGTCCAACGCCTCGGCGTCACGTCCGTTGCGGTGCAGCGCCCACGCCAGGGCGTCAGCGGTCAGGACGGTGCGGCGGGTGGACCATTCCGCTTGTGCCTCGGTCAGCGCTTCGGCGGGTTGGCCGTGGTCTGCGAGGTAGGTCGCCTGGGTGAGGTGATCGGAGATGCCGTTGACGGCGGACAGTTGCCGGGCCGCGGCGACCAGGTCGTACTGCTGGCGTGCCTGGGCGGGTTTGCCGGCGGCGGTGAGGAGGTCACCGTACTCGATCAACAGTTCGGGCAACGGGAGCGCCTGCACGGCACGGGCGTAGTCGGCAAGGGCTTCGGCGCTCTGGCCGAGCGCGGCGCGCGCCTTACCGCGCCCCGCGTAGAGCTGCTGGTAGGTCGGATCGGCGGTAAGGCCGGCGTCGTATTCCCGCAGGGCTAACTGTGGGTCGCCGTTGTGGAACGCCAACTCGCCGAGATAGTAGCGGCAGAAGGCCCGGTCAGCGGGGCTGCTCGCCTGAGCCAGGGCACGGTTCAGCGCATCGCGGGCGGCCGCGACCAGCCCGCGCTGTTCGAAGTTGTACGAGGCGCGGGTGAACGCCGCGACCCCTGGTTCGACGTCCAGCATGCGCTGCAACTGGATGCGCGCGCCGTCGTAGTCGCCGAGTTCGGTGAGCGCGTCGACCAGCACGCCGTGGACGCTGCCGGAGTGGGGGTTGAGGGCCTCCGCGCGGCGTCCCCAGTCCCGGCCGGCGGTGAAGTCGTGGCGAGCGTTTGCCAACGCCGCCGTGCCGACCATCGCCTTCCAGTTCGTGGTGCTCTGCAACTCCAGCGAGCGCCGCAACGCGCCGTCGGCCTTCGAGTAGTACGACGGGTCACCGGTGATCCGACCCTGTTGCACATAGGCAGAGCCAAGTTCGGCCCACGTCGACCAGTCCTTCGGCACATCAACGAGCCGCCGCTGGGCCCTGGCGATGGCGGATTCCAGGGCGGCCGCACCCGCCTGCGGGCCGGTCCGTGCGGGCGGGGCCACGGTCGGGTTACGGCGCTGACCCGGCAGCTGATTCGTGACGATCGGGGTGCCGATCAACAGCACGACGCCGGCCAGCAGCAGCACCACGGGCAGGCGGGTGAGACCCCGGGACACGACGGACAGCCGACGCCGCAGACCGCTCATGAGCCACCGCCGACAAGGGCGGCGTAGGCGACGAGGTTGTCCCGGTAGCTGCCCGCCCGCCGGTCGAACACCCCGGTGCAGGTGATCAACCGCAGCTCCGCCCGGTCGCTGGGGGCGTAGACCGCACCAGCGGGAAACGTGTCCTTCGGATACTCGTCGAGCCGATACACCCGGAAGCTCAGGACCGACCCGGCGATGTCACGGACCTGAACCTCACTGCCCACCGCCAGGTCCCGCAGCCGGTAGAAGACTGCCGGCCCGGTGTGGGAGTCCACGTGACCGACAATCACCGCCGGTGGGCCTCCCTGCTCTCCCGGCATCGGTCCGCCCGCATACCAGCCGGCCATCTGATAGTCGTCGGGTGCGGGCAGCGCGCCGTCCGGTTGACGGGCCAGATCGACCAGGGGGGACCGCACCCCGATCGACGGAATCGACAGGTCCGCCGGCTGCGCGGGCGAGTCCGAGCCGCTATGGCCCGGACGCGGATCCAGCGGTGCAGCCGGCGCGCCCAGCGGCGCTGCGGCCGTCGCCCCGGGCGCTTCCGTCAACGGTCGCTCGAACGCCGACAGCGCGACGGTCATCAGCACGATGAGCCCTCCAACGATCACGAGCAGGGCGCTCGGGGATAGCCGCGGCGGCAGTGCGGCCAGCCGGACACCGCTGAGCAGACGTGTGGGATTCATGGAACGTTCTCCCGCCTCAGGTCGGCTGATGACGGTCCGGCCCCGAACAGGGTCGCCGACGGCTTCCGCCCGACCGGTCTTCGACGCCAGGGAGTGGCGCGGCCGACTGGCCGCGCCACACCCCTCGATCAACTGCTGACCGGGCGCGAGACGGTCAGCCGGTGACGGCGGCGGCTGACCAGCAGACCAGCGCCGAAGCAGGCCGCCGCGGCGATGCCGCCGGCGACCCTGACCCAGACGACGCCCGTCGAGGCGGTGCCGCCGGCGCCGCTGGGCACGCCGCCGGAGGGCATCCCGTCGGCGTCGATCTGGTTCACCGCCACGTTGCTGGGCAGCGCCAGATAGGGGAACGTGTTCCCGAACGGCACGTTGTTCGTGTTGACCTTGTCCCCGGCGGCGAGCGCGGGCACCAGCTGCCCGGTCTGCGCCGCGCCCTCGAAGGCCTGCAACTCGATGTCCAGCACGTCGTCGGTGAGCCGGCGTCCGTTCGGGAAGCCCTGCAGGTCACCGCCGAGCACACCCAGCCGGTTCGGGTTGGCCGTCACCGGCACGCTCATGTTCAGCCGCAACTCCTCCGCCGGCACGAACGCCTTGGCGTCCACGTCCGCGTTGAGGATCTGCGAGTTCAGATCCGCCTGGATCGGCGGCGTCGACCCGTCCAGAGTCGGCGCGTTCTTCGCGATGCCGGTCAGGAAGATCTCCGCGAGGTCGTTGCGCGGTGTGGCCGGCGCCGGAATGTTGTAGATCTGCTCAATCACCCGCGGCAGCTCCGGGTTGAGGACCCGGTCGATCAGTTTCTGGTTCTTGCTGTCGTCCGCCGGCGTGCTGGCGTTGAAGCCATCCTTCTGGTTAGCCGCCGGCACCAGCTCGTTGACCAGCGGGTTACCCAGCCGCGACACCTGCACTTGATCCCCGCCGGCCTGGGGATCCTTGACCTGCATCCCGGGCTGCGAGGTGGCGCTCCACACGCCGATCACCGGGTTGCGGGTGTCGTCAGCGTTGAGCGCCAGCGCCGACTTGGGCACCTGCAACGCGACGGTCTGCACGTTGTAGCCGGCCAGGGTGTCCTGTCCCCGCTCGGACAGATTCGCGCCGTAGATCAGGTCGAACACCCGCAAGTCAAGGAAGAACGGATCCTCGGCCTGGCCCGCGTACGTCTGACCGCCGCCCTCGACCGACGTCACCGCCTGCTGCCGCAGCCGTCCGTAGTCCGGCATCGACGCCGGCCCCACATTCGACGGCGCGACGATCCCGTCGCGCACCAGCACCCGCGACTGACCACCCTTGACCTCGCTGAGGGTGTAGGTCTGCTTGAACAGCAACGTCGGATCGTTCAGGTTGTTGACCACACCGTTGTTGTAGAGAAACGTGGTGCCATCGCGCTTGTCATCGTTGGCGAACACCCACCGATAAGTGACGTCCGCCCGGGCGTCACCGTTGTTGTCGATGTTGATGTCATACTGGGCGCCCGGCTTGAAAAAGTAGAAGTTCGGCCCCCCGTTGGGCTCCTGAAACGGCAGCCAGTTCGCGATCAGCGTGACCGTGTCCTGCTTGTCGGGACTCACGAACGCATACACATCCGTGTTGTCCACCTGCGGATCACCCGCGATCAACGGCGCCTCCCGGTGACTCGACGCATCGGCCACCTCCGACACCAGCCCCGCGCCACCAGTACCGGCGACCAACGCCAGCGCCGCGGCGCCGGCATACCACGCCAAGGCACGCCGCCCCGGACTTGTGAATACCGCACCACGCACGTCCCGGCCCCCATCCCCCCGTGTGATCAAAAAGGAACTTGACCAGTGCCTATCCCATCCTCGATTCAACAGGGGCCGACGGTGGACGGGAGGCGAAACCTAAAACCCCGGCAAGCAACACGCACGTCGCTCGTCGCGGAACGGTTCGTCGCGGCGACGCCTCAGCCGCTGGGGAAGCGCACGGCCAGCACGCCATCACTGCGATGCCGGGAGCTGGCGACGTCGATGACGACGATCCCAGTCGTGGTGCTCACCCAGACGCGAGAGTTCCCGCCGCCACGTGTACGTGGCCACCACGCAACACGGCATGTGACGCGTCTGCCGCGGTACGCGTCACCACCGGCCAGGGGCGACGGTGTGGATCGGACCCACCGACAAGGCAGGCGAGCTGCGCCAGCGGCGTCAACAGACGCCAGCGGCCCGACGGCAGGCCGAGATCGACCACGGCGTCCCGGCGGGAGTGTGGATCTAACGGTGTTTCCGGCCTGACCCGCTAGGCGTTGTGCCTGGTCAGGAGGGTGCCGTGATGGCCGCGACACAGAACAACGGGACCGAACGGAAGAAGCGGTCAGAGCCGTCGGCGGAGGCGAAGGCTGCCGCCGAGCTGGTCCGGGCGGCCAAGGAACAGGGCCTGTCCCTGACGGGCCCGGACGGGCTGCTGAAGCAGTTGACCAAGACGGTCCTGGAGACCGCGCTCAACGAGGAGATGACTGAGCATCTCGGCTATGTCAGACACGAACCCGCCGGCGCCGCGTCGGGCAACATTCGCAACGGCACCCGCTCGAAGACGGTGCTGACCGACGCGTCGGGGTCGGTGCAGATTGACGTGCCGCGGGACCGGGCCGGCACGTTCGAACCGCAGATCGTGCGCAAGCGGCAGCGGCGCCTGTCGGGGGTCGACGAGGTCGTGTTGTCGCTGTATGCCAAGGGTTTGACGACCGGGGAGAGTGCGCCGTGAGGCGCTGTTGGATTGTGTGGAGGTGAGAGACCTTCTCCGTCGGGCCGTCGCAGCGGTCTGGCGAAGCTGGGGGCAGCCTGATCCGGGAGGTGCCGGGGAGGGTGGCAAGCGGCCCTGACAACGCCGGGGCGTGTCAGCACTGCCAGATGGTGCGGGTCCGGCAAGCGAATCGGAAAGGCATACGCGAGGAACCGGCGTTTACGTCTCCTAAGTGGTCACCGGCTCGAACCTGGCGGATCTGGGCCGGTCGCGGTGCGCACCTGCTCTTTCATGACGGGCGGGGAACTCCTGAGCGGGGATTTTCACCTCCGCAGGGAGGCCATGGTGAAGGTCTGCGGCGTAGCCGTGGCGATGCCGCGGGGACAAAGTCGGGTGCCTCCTTCGATGAGCGATCCAGCAGTGAACACGGGAACCGCGCGGCGAGGCTCCCGACGGCGGGCAGCCAGCCCGATGGTCGGGATAGGCACATCGTCTGCTGAACGCGTCGGGCGGGGCGGAGCCGTCGTAGTACTCCGAGGTCGGGAAAGCCGACCACATGGGGAAGGACGGCAGCGGTTTCGAGAAGGAAGGACGCTGTAATGCCGAAAGACGCGCCACCGAACGGCGGCGCCCCACCGGAACACGTCCGTGAGGACGGGTTCGGGTGGGTATCGGGGATGCAGACCAAGCTTCACCGTTGGGCTGCGGCTGATCCTGGCCGCAGGTTCGACGACCTGTTCAACCTCGTGCACGACCCGGCGACGCTGATCGTGGCGTTCGAGCGAGTCGCGGGCAATACCGGGGCGCGTACTGCCGGTTCGGACGGCCTCACGGTCGCCCGGATCGAGCGGGAGGTCGGTGTCCCGGCGTTCCTGGACGGCATCAGGTCGGCGGTCAAGGACGGTTCGTTTCGTCCGCAGCCGGTGCGGGAACGCAAGATCCCCAAGCCGGGTGGGTCGGGCAAGGTCCGCAAGCTGGGCATCCCGACCGTTGCTGACCGAGTCGTGCAGGCCGCCCTGAAACTCGTCCTGGAACCCATCTTCGAGGCGGATTTCGAGCCGGTCTCGTTCGGGTTCCGGCCCAACCGGCGAGCACACGACGCGATCGCCGACATCCACCTCTTCGGCAGCCGAGGCTACCGCTGGGTGCTGGATGCCGACATCGAGGCGTGCTTCGACACGATCGACCACACGGCCCTGATGGACCGAGTGCGGCATCGGGTCAAGGACAAGCGTGTGCTCGCGCTGGTCAAAGCGTTCCTCAAGGCCGGCGTCCTCACCGAGCTCGGCGAGGAACGCGACACCCCGACCGGCACGCCGCAAGGGGGCATCCTGTCACCGCTGTTGGCCAACATCGCGTTGAGTGTGCTCGATGAGCACCTTCACCGCGAGTGGAAGCCCGGCGGGCGGATGTCGACGGAGAATCGGCGCCACCATCGGCGTGATCGTGGTCAGGCGACGTGGCGACTGGTCCGCTACGCCGACGACTTCGTCGTCATGGTGTTCGGCACCCGAGATCACGTCGAGGCGCTGCGCGGGGACGTCGCGGCCGTGCTCGCTCCGCTGGGACTGCGACTGTCGCCGTCCAAGACGCGGATCGTGAACATGGCCGATGGGTTCGACTTCTTGGGCTTTCGCATCCGGTGGAGACGCAAGATGGGCACCCGCGACCAGTGGCACGTCTACACGTTCATCGGTGACCGGCCAGTCCGGTCACTGAAGGACAAAATCCGTGCCCTGACACGCAGGTTGTCACAGCAAGACCTGGGAGAAACGCTGATCCGGATCAACCAGATCACGCGTGGCTGGGCCAACTACTTCCGGCACGCCGTCGCCAAACACACCTTCGACCGGCTCGCCTACTTCATCTGGTGGCGAGTTGTTCGCTGGGCCAAGGCCAAACGACGCTGGAGATGGAAGGACGTTCACCGCTGGCTGCGCACCCCGACCGGGTGGCGGACCATCACGGCGGACGGGATCGAACTGCACAACATCGCGTCGACCGCCGTTACTCGGTATCGCCGTCGCAGCAGAATCCCCACCCCCTGGGCAACAACGGAACCAGCCTGACGGCAGAAAAACCGTGGAGAGCCCGTTGCGTTGAGAGGCGCACGGCGGGTTCGGCGAGCGGTCCGCAGAAACGGGCCGGTGGCAACACCGGAACCGCGCTGCGGGCCGACTCAACTCTCGGCGCACTTCGCCGAGATCTACGGAGCGTCGGTGTCGAAGGAGACGATCTCCCGGATCACCGACAAGGTGATCGAGGAGATGACCGACTGGTCCCACCGCCTCCTCCGGAGATCCGCGAGCTCGAAAAGCTGCTGACTGCTGCGGTCGCCGAGACAGCGCCGCAGCTACTGGACCTCTTCGGCGTCGGCCACGACAGCGCAGCAACCCTGCTCATCGCCGCCGGCGACAACCCCGACCGGCTGACCGGCGAAGCAGCCTTCGCAGCCCTCTGCGGTGTCAACCCCGTCGAACGATCATCAGGCAAGACCCAGCGCCGTCGCCTCAACCGCGGCGGCAACCGCCAGGCCAACGCCGCACTGTTCCGCATCGCCCTGACCAGACTCCGGGCCGACCCCCGCACGCGGGCCTACGTCCAACGACGAACCACCGAAGGCCGAACAAAACGAGAGATCTTGCGCTGCCTCAAGCGCTACATCGCCCGCGAAATCTTCAAGATCGTCATCGGAGCCCTCTCGCCCACCACAACTTGACAAACATAGGGGCATCGAGCTGGCCGCGTTGAAGTGTCTGTACCTGGTGACCCGGTCCCTGGTCCCCACCGGCGTCGGCAGAGCCCGATGGACGATGCGCTGGAAACCCGCGTTGAACGCCTTCGCCATCACCTTCAGCGACCGCTTCCCAGCCGCTGAAACCTACTAACCAAGATCGCCGAAAACACCGTTAGCGAGACAGCCCCTCAGCCGATGAGAATGCGGGCGCCATTGCTCGACGATCTTGCCTGCGTCTCCTATTCCATTCGGTAGCGGGCGAGGCACTCCTGCGTCCAGCTGGTGTGACGCTCGCGCAAGCGGGCTGCGGTCAGATCGCTGCGGCCGAGGTCGTGGTAGTTGGGGAGCCAGGTCTCGACGGTGCGGTAGGAGTTGTCGAGGGCGAACAAGTCCCACAGCGCCAGGTCGGGCACAGCTGCTGCTGCCGCTTGCTCGTACGCCGCCAGGAATATCTCAGCCGAGTCCGGGCCGTGCAGCAGAGTCAAATCAAGTCGGCACCAGCTCACGTCGAGGCCGCGTGGCGCCTGTGCAGCCCCTGACCAGTCGACGACGCCAGTGATTACCTCCTGCTCCCACAGGACATTGCCGGACCAATAGTCATAGTGCGTCAGAACGGGACTTTGACCGGCAAGGCGATGAGCATGGGCAGCCAGGATCGATGCGGTAGGCCCCGCGTCGACGCCGGCAGGGGATGAGGCGGATGCTGCTGCCATACCGTCCCGGAGCCCGGTGAGCCGGGTGAGCGGCACGGCGTGGATGCGGGCCAAGACCCGTCCTAGCTGTTCGGCTGCCCCCCGCGAGGAGACGGACATGATGTCGGCGCGGCCGGGCAGCCGGGTGATCAAGATGGCCGGTTCACCGAACCGATGACCGGCGGGATCCACGTCCACCACCCTCGGAGCCCAGCCGTCCAAGCCGTCGAGAGTTGCCAGCACGCCGGCTTCCCGCGCGGCGGCGTCGTCGCCCGGCGGGAACCGGCGCAGCACCATCTCCCCCGTCGGGCGCTCGGTCCGTAGCAGATGGGTGGCGGCGTGAGTGCCGCCGGTGAGTCGCCGAACGGTGCGCGCGGAGGCACCCGGACCGGCGACTTCAGCGGCCCATGCAACGGCTGATGAAGGAGGCTGCGACTCGGTCACCGCGTCATACTGCACGATCCGTCTTGCGCTGACCATCAGGGCCCCGGCAAAGTCGTGACGGTGTCTGACTTGTGGGGCTTGGAGTGGAAGTGCCGCTGTTGGTGGCAGCAAGACGGGCATGACCGGCTCAGAAGATCATCAAGGTTCTCTACGCCATGCTGATCGTTCGAAGTGAGTCATGCCCACGCTGCCATCATCGCTGATCTCGTCCCTGTCCTGCGCACCGGCTCTGACCGTGCCGGAAACCGCCGGTGGGCTACTCGAAGCGCTCGCCGGTCTGCCTGATCCACGGGCCCGCCGAGGTGTCCGGCACCGGCTGACGGTCGTGGTCACCGCGGCGGTGTGTGCCGTGGTGGCCGGCTATCGCTCGTACGCCGCGATCGCCGAGTGGGTCGCCGACGTTCCGGCAGCCACGGCTCTCGCCCTGGGTATGACTCCTGAGCGGCGCCCGTCGGAGGCGATGATCCGTCGACTGTTGCAGGCCATGGACCCGCAGCTACTGACCGCGGCGATCGGCGTCTGGCTCGCTGGCCGGGCCGACACCACCTCGACGACCGGCCGGGCGATCGCCGTGGACGGCAAGACCCTGCGCGGCTCCCGCACCCCCGACACCACCGCCCGGCACGTGATGACCGCCTGCGACCAGGCCACCGGCGTGGTCCTGGCCAGCATCGACGTCGACGGCAAGACCAACGAGATCACCCGGTTCGCACCGCTGCTCGACCAGATCAACGACCTACGCGACACCGTGGTCACCGCCGACGCCCTGCACTGCCAACGCGAGCACGTCACCTACCTCGCGCAACGCGGCGCCCACTGGATCCTGACCGTCAAAGGCAACCAACCCCACCTGCACGCCCAGCTCACCGCACTGCCCTGGCGGGCAGTCTCCGACGCCACCCGCGACACCGACCGCGGACACGGCCGCCGCGAGATCCGCAGCCTGAAGATCCTGACGATCTCCACCGGCATCGACTTCCCGAACGCCGCCCAAGCCATCCAGATCCGCCGCCGCAGACGCCGCCTCGACCAGCCGAAACGGTTCACCACCGCGACCGTCTACGCCATCACCGACCTGCGCGTGCACCAGGCCAAGCCGGCACAACTGGCGGCGTGGATCCGCGACCACTGGTCGATCGAGAACAAGGTCCACTGTGAGTCGGCCTGGGGCGCGGTGCCGGGATTACTCCCGGTCCGTTTCCCCAGGCCGCTCTCCGAACCCGGCGTGCCTGTCTCCAGGCACCGGGCT
>NZ_JBIALB010000048.1:0-11388 GCF_042872965.1 Micromonospora sp. NPDC005087
ACCGGTCATGCCCGTCTTGCTGCCATCAACAACGGCGCTTCTACTCCAGTCCACTCAAGTCAGACACCGCCACGACTTTGCCGGGGCCCTGGGCTGACAACCGGGTGCTCAAGCCGCTGAGCTACGCCAGCATGGGACCGGCCAGGGCCGGTGAGTGGAATCGGGCGGAGTCGAACCGCCGGCCTCTGCATTGCGAAAGCAGCGCTCTACCAACTGAGCTACGACCCCATGGCTTGGCCGTCCGGAGTTGAACCGGTTCTCCCTGGGTGCGCCAGGGCGGCGGCTCCACTCCGCCTTCGACCTCGCGTGCGCTCGGGGGGAGTCGAACCCCCACGCCTTTCGGCACACGGTTCTGAGCCGTGCGTGTCTACCTGAGTTCCACCACGAGCGCGTGGTGCCGACGTCCGGTGTCGATCCGGGTGCCTTCCGGTTATGAGCCGGATGCTCTGCCGTTGAGCTACGTCGGCATGGAGAGCCAGCGGGGCGACTCGAACGCCCTACCTCGCCCCTTACGAGGGGCGCGCACCGCCAGTCGTGCTGCGCTGGCATGACCCCGGTGGGTCTCTCGCGGGCCGGGACGGTGCCGCCGTTTCACCGACGGATCACCGGCAGGGGCGCGACATCCCTGCCTTCTCCCTGGCCTCCCGGCCTGCGAGGGACCCGCCGGGGTGTGGAGCCGGCGGCCGGAGTCGAACCGGCGCGCGTCGCCATACAAGGGCGGTGCTCTGGCCTCTGAGCTACGCCGGCGTGAGTGCCCTCGACACGACTCGAACGTGCACAACGACCAGGACCTCGACCTGGCGCCTCTACCAGTTGGGCTACGAGGGCATTGTTCGCGGCAGGGGCACCTCTCGGTTCGCCGGCGGCTATGGGTGCACCCTGTGCCGACCCGCTTGCGCGCCCTGCCGTGGCTCCCAGGCCAGGATTCGAACCCAGCTTTCCGCATCCAGAGTGCGGCGTCTTACCGAATAGACGACCCGGGAATGGTGGCCGGCGAGCCGCGGTCTCGCCGGCCGGTGATCAGCGCTGCATCATGCTGGACCAGGTGGGGACCGACGGCTGGAACCGCAGCTCCATGCCCGCCTCGGCGGGGGTCAGGTCCGCCTTCCGCTGGTTGCACGCGTAGCACGCGCCGATCGTGTTCTTCCAGCTGTTCCGCCCGCCGCGCGAGCGGGGCACGATGTGGTCGACGGTGGTCGCTGGCGCCGGGCAGTAGCCGCACTGGTGGCCGTCGCGGCGCAGCACGCCGGCCTTGGACCACGCGGGCCCGTTGGTGTAGCGCCACTTCGTGACGACGTACCGGACGAGCCGGAGGACTCGCGGCATCGGGAAGACGCCGATGAGCCGGTCGGGCTCGGCTTCGTGGATCTCGGCGACCTGGCGCATGAGCATCCGGATCGCGTGTTTGACGGGGACCCGGTGCAGCGGTCCCAGGTCGGCGTTGAGGACGAGAACGGCGTCCACCGGGCCCTCCCTTCTCTCGTGGCCGGTGGTGCTTGGAGCGGCTGACCCGGGATCGAACGGGCGACCTCGACGTTGGCAACGTCGCGCTCTACCAGCTGAGCTACAACCGCGTGGAGCCGTCGGCCGGAGTCGAACCGGCGACCTGCTCCCTACCATGGAGCTGCTCGACCGACTGAGCTACGACGGCATGGTGTGCTGCGTGCCCCGAGCGGGATTCGAACCCGCACTGTGCGCAGTTTGAGTGCGCTGCCTCCTACCGAGTTGGGCTACCGAGGCGTGATTCCCGCAGGTTGCGGCGTCGGATCTTTGATGATCCACTCAGGGACGGTTGAGTTCCGCTCCTGTAACTCGACCCCAGCAGCCTGATCCGAGGACCGAGGGGGACCCATGGCGCGCCGCACCTTCGTGCAGACGACCGACGACCTGACCGGAGAGCCGGACGCCCAGGAGGTGCGTTTCAGCCTCGATGGCGTGGAGTACCGGATCGACCTGACCGAGAAGAACAGGGCCCTCTTCGAGGAACAGCTGGCGCAGTTCGTTAATGCCGGTCGCCGAACCCGGAACGCTGCCGGCCGGGTCGTATCTCGGCCGGCGGAGTCGCAGACCGCGAAGCAGGAACGTCGACGGCTCATCCGGGCGTGGTGGGCGAAGAACGAGAAGCTGGTCGGTCAGAAGGTCACCGAACGCGGACGCATTCCCGCGAAGGTCATCGACGCGTACCAGCAGCACCAAACGCTGTCGGGTCCTCGCCCCAGCAAGTCGACCACCGCGATCCCCGCGGCGACGTTCTCCGCTGGCCGAGTGTGAGCTCCGGGTGCAGGAATCGAACCTGCGTCCTCCCGATCCAAAGTCGGGGCGCCCAGCCAGCAGAGCAACCCGGATTGGCGTTGAGCGGTACCGGGGAATTGAACCCCGACCGGCTGATTGGAAGTCAGCAGCTCTGCCGTTGAGCTAGTACCGCGAGATCGTGCGTAGGCCGTACGGGGCTCGAACCCGTAACCTTCTGGCTGAGAACCAGGTGAGCTGCCAGCTTGCTCCAACGGCCCATGGAGCTGGCGGGGATCGCAGTCGCGCGGCCGCGAACCCGCCAACGTGCCCGTCGCCGGCGTCGAACCGGCAACCTCCGGCTTTTCAGACCGGCGCTCTACCGCCTGAGCTTGACGGGCTTGCGGTGACACTTTCGTACCCGCGCCATCTTCGATGCGGTCACCAGGCGGGCCGGTGGAGAAGAGGGGACTCGAACCCCCTGACCTTCGGCGTGCCACGCCGACGCTCTACCAGCTGAGCTACAACCCCATGGTCCGGGACCGGGGTGTCGAACCCCGTGTCTCTCGCTCCCAAAGCGAGCGGGTCAGCCGTCTCCCTCGTCCCGGAGGTGTTGCCCCCGGCCGGCCCGTGCGGGCGCCGGCCGGGGTCTTCCTTATGCCATCCACTGTGGAGTTGAGAATTTGCGACGTCGCCGGCCACGGCCGGGACGAAATGCAGGGGCGACAGGATTCGAACCTGCAACCTTCGGTTTTGGAGACCGGTGCTCTACCAGTTGAGCTACGCCCCTATGAAGTTGTTCGGGTAACGAAAAAGCCGCCCTATCCCTGTCGGAGTGGGCGGCTTCGCAGCTTGCGCTGACGCTATTCGCGCCGCCACCCCGGCTTCCAGTTCTGCTCGCTCGCGCAGAGGTCGTAGGCTCGCCCGATCGAGGGCAGCACGACACCGCCGCGCGGCATGAACCGCGTGGTTTCGGTGGACGCGTACTGCAACACGGGGAACTCCTTGGGTTGGTCCGGTTGACCTTGCTCATTCAAGGTAAGCGCTACCGCGTTCGGATGGCAATGGATATTCCGAGGCACCTTCATGTGATTCGCGGCCGGCTATAGCGAGCCGCTGTTGACGGACAGTCGCTTGAGCATCCCGGCGGTCGCGACGATCAACATCTCGGCGTCCTCGCGGGTGTACTCGAAGTCCTTCGTCACCTCGTCGTTCTTGTGGCCTGCGCCGCTCATCGTCGAAAACAGGTCCTCGACCATGAACGCCCAACGCTCGTCGAGGGTCCGCTGGCGCGGGGTCTTCGCCTTCGCCGCGGCGAACAGCTTCTGTGTGCCGTACGCGTCACGGACCTGCTCCACAGCCTTGCGGGCCTCCACGATCGCCGGTTCGATGTTGCCCTGCCGGAGCAGCTCGCGCGCCTCCCGCAGCGCCGCCACCGCGTCGGTGTAGTCCGCGCCCCTGGCCAGCGGCACCAGCAGTTCGACGAAGGCCCCAGCCTCCACCTTGACCATCTGCGCCGCCCACTCCCCGGCGTTGATGTCGAACCTCAGGTCCCCGGTCCGCATCCGCGGCAACGGGCGCGCCCTGGCGACTGCTTCCGCCAACTCCACGAAGACCTTCTCCGCCTGAAGTCCTGTCGATCCCGACCGCCGCGCCGTCCGGCCCTTCTCCGGGTCAGCCGAGGTGGGTGCCTTAGAGCCCGGCTGCTCCAGCGAATAGACCGACAGGTTCAGGTTCACCCACAGGTCCCCGCCTGCGCGCAGCTGCTCGACGGCGCGCAGCTGCTCGTCGGTGGCGAAGCCCGACAGCCGCACATCGCCTGCCTGCACGAGCGGCGTGACCAGGTTCGCGGTGTCCAGGGCGCACAACATCCGTTGCCGGCGCTGGTTGTCCTCGACGTGCATCCGGGCGCTAACCCGGTACGCGATGCCCGGTGCCAGGTCCTGTGCCTTGCTGATCCTCAGCGCCACCTCGACCTGCGCGCCCCCGGCGCCCGGATACAGGCTCAGGGCGCGTCGGGCCGGCTCCATCTGGAGGGAGTCTCCGTTGCCGAGGTCGATGACTGTGTTCATGGCTCACCTTTTCTCTGACGCTGCGGTGGCGCTACGCGCCGAAACCCTAGGGGACGCGGCCGGCGCGAGGCGAGGGCGTTATCGGCAGCACAGCCCGGCTCCGGCGGTGTCCGGGGTCGTCTACTGGGGATCCAGCACGGTGGTGAAGATGTCGGACCCGTCGGTGAACGAGACTCGCACTCCGGGGCGCCTCTTCCCGTCGACGGGAACACCGTAGGTCGCTACGTCCTTGACGTCGGGGTGGTGAGTGCCGGCCACGACGGCGGCGATGGCTTCGGCCCATTCGGCGGCGGACTCCGGCGCCCGCGGCACGGCAACCTGCTCGACCTCAGCACTACTCCCCGGCCAGGTCCCCGGTGCGTCCGCCGCAGCCGTTCCCGTATTCGTCCCGCCGCGGGCCATCTGCACCATGACCGACACGCCACCCGGCCTCGGGTCGGCGGCCAGGCCGACGGGCTTCGGGCCACCCTCGGTGAACCGGGCAACGATGCTGACCCACTGCTGGCCGGCGAGCAGGTGGGCGAGCCAACCCTCGAAGTATCGAACCCGCATTGGCTACGACTCGGTCGGCCGCTGGCGCAGCATGTCACCGAGGCCCAGGGCCCGCAGTAGCCGGCCGTACAGCCGGTCCATGACGGCCGTCAGGTCGCCGTCGAGTTCCACGCTGGTGGCGCTGGTGACCCGCTGGTAGTGGTCCTCGGGGTACGGGACGGGCCGGTCCCAGGTCCGGCGCGACGGTTCGCGCATCGGCGTGACGGTGAGCATGCCGTCCAGGCGGAGACCCAGGCCGACGATGCCGCGGAAGCCACTGCGCTCCGCTACCTCGGCGAACACGGCGAGGGCGAGGGCCGTGAAGGTGGCCGCTTCGTACTGGTTGATGAACTTCTCGTACTCCGGTCGGTCTCGGGCGATCGAGGCCCCGTCGGTGACGTCGCGCACGATGAGCGTCACGGCGCCGGATTCCGCCACCTCGAGGAAGGCGTACGTGTCCTCGCGGCTGTTGTACCTGAACGCGAAGCCGTTCGGCGTGGCGTATCCGTTGCGGCTGCTGAACGGGAAGCTGGCGCTCTGCATGACCAAGGGCGCGAGAGGGCTGCCGTCGCTGATGCGCCTCACGCGGTCTTGCGCCGCGTTGGCTACCTCGCCGAGCCACTTATTGCCGTCGGCCAGCTCGTCGCGCACCAGCTCCGGCCGGATGACGGGGATGGGCGTGATCGCGACCGCCAGCGTCGACAGCCCGAGGTCGAGCGCCGCGGCGCTGCGCCGCGCCCGCTCCAGGTCATCGAGGATGCTGTCCTCGGAGGCGTCGCGCAGGCGGTGCAGCCGGATCACCTCAGGGTCCGACAGCGTCCTGACGGTCCGGTCCGCCCTGCCGTAGTACCGCCCGTCGACCTGGTGCGGCGCGAACGGGCTGGGCGGAACGTCGATGACGATCAGGCCGGTGGAGGGGTCGTCGGGGTTGACCAGGTCGGTCGCGGTGAAGGCGAGCGGTGGGTCGACCCGGTTCTGGCACACCTGCTGGATCCGCTCGACCTGCCCCGCCAGTTCGACCGGCGTGAGGCCGGCTGCCCGACCGCTGTCCCGGTTCTCCTCGATCCCGATGACGAGGGTTCCCCGTCGACGGCCAGCGCCGCGACGTCCTTCGCCAGTTCCCGCTTGGCGCTCTCGGCCGTGCCGTAGGTCTCACGCTTCAGCTCAAACTGCTGGTGCTCGTGCACTTCGCCCGATGCGACGTCAGCTGCGGCCTGCGCCCAGTTCTGCCAGGTCCACGATCGTCGGGGTCTCGTCACAGTCGCCTATCGTGGCACAGCCATACGACACCGCCCGCCCGCTCCGATGCTGACGTGCTGGTCGCACACGTGGTCACCGGACGTGGGACGAGACGAGGCGGGCGCCGATCACCTGCGCGCGTTGAAGGAACCGGTGGGCGGTGGCGTTGTCCAGGAATCCGCCCGCGGGCCGGCCGCCCGGGTGCGGGCCAGCGCGCTATACAGCGACAGGGACGAGTTGGCCGTAGGTGTCCCGCTGCCAAGCGCCGCTGTTTTGCCAGTCGATGGACTTGTTCCTGATCCAGTCGGCGGAATAGCGATGCAGGACGTAGTGCTGCGTCTCCCAGGGCATGAAATGCCCGGTCTTGTCGATGGAGACCATCAGCTTGCGATCGCCGGGAATCGCGCGGAATAGCCATTCGACGCTGAACGGCGGGCCTGGCTTCTGCGTGTCGCTGGGCACGGATGGCAGCGTGGATGAAAGTTGATTTATCTGTTGGTCGCTGGTTCCGTACACAATAGCCACCGGCACGCTTACGCCGAGCGCGTCGTTGCTCTCCACCTTGCTCTTTGTCCATCCATACCAGGCCGAGTTCCGCCATCGGATCACGCCTTGGCTTCCCCATGTTGCGCCGACCGGGTCAAGTTTCATGATCTCATTCCACACGAAATCTTCGATGCCGGTTTCCCGCTGTGGCGCCTCAGCGTTCCAGTCCGCCATAAATTGATCTCTGCTCGTGATGAACATTGGGCACCGAAACCTATCCGGCAGAGGGGGCAGCGGGTACGGCACAGGGGGTTCCGGGGGCGGCATGAATGGGGGTCGGTCGCCGAGGCCATAAGGTGGGAAGATGGGGGCGAGCAGGAACAGGCTTTCCACCCAGTCCGGCCATTTCATTACGTACGGTCCGACGATGTGAGCGGCTGCGGAGTGGCCGACGAGATTAACCTTTTGCACGCCCGCGGTTCCTCGGATCCAGCTGATGACTGCATGGAGCTCAGCTAGGTCGGTTTCCACCTGGTTGAGGTAACGAGGAAAGGGATAGTCCTCGTCGCAAGCTCCTGTAGGCAGCGGGTAGGGCGCTAGCTTGCTCTGGTCGCCTTTGAACGCGTTGCAGGCTACGTCCATCTGTGGGGAGCGAGTTGAGAGGCCGGACCCTTGGAGGTCCATGATGAATACTCGGAAACCTGACCGCGCCAAGTAGTTGGCCCAGTTGTAGCGGGCCCAACGACCGGTTGTGTCATCGTCGCCAAGGGCGAACACCGGGGCAGCCGGTACGCTTCTGCCATGCAGCATGAGGACGACCGGACCGGGTAGGCCTGGATCCCACTCTCGCACTGACAGGTCGATTACCCAACCAACGTCCGCCGGACTGTGCGGAGGCAAGCCCGTCTCGTACCACCACTGAAGGTGAGCCACCTTGTGGTCTCTTACGGTGATGTTCATAGATATCAAGCCATTCACTGGACTTCGCCCGGGCGCGAGCAGGCCCCAATCGTGCCCACATCAGCGACGGCTGACGCTCTCACACAGTTTCGGATAACCGATCCAGCCAGCAAGGAGCCACCGGGTTTCGTTCACCCAGACGTGCGATCGGGCGCAGGACTCCAAGTCCCGCCGTCCCGGCGACTCGCGCTCATCGCGGGTCCTCTCGCTGGTTTTTGATGCGATGCGCCAGCTCCTCGTCGACGGCGACGAGCAGGCTGAGGGTGAGGCCCCGGACTCGACCGGCGGTGCGGCGCCCTTCGCGCCGACGCGGTGAAGCGTCGCGGCGTCATGGTGGTCGAGGACCAGGCGCAGCCCGTGGTGCAGGTTGAGCCGGATCGTTTCGAGGGTGGCGGTGGAGGCCCGGGCGAGGCTCACGGCCGGTTTCAGTGGGCTGCGCGAGCCCGCAGCAGCCATGCCTCGATCGGTGCCGTGTCGGGCCTCTCCGGCAGCGGTGACTTCGTGGCGGCCATCTGCCGCTCGGCCGCGGCGAGAAGGTCGGCCGCGATCTGGAGGTCGCCGCCGGCGACGGCGTCGCCGAAGTCGTGGTACCACTCGGGGTACTCGAGGCGGATCGTGAGCGTGCCGGTGGTGTAGAGGTCGAGTCCCTGCCGGGTGAGCCGGGCCAGGTGCCGGGCGTGCTTCGCGGTGCGCTTGCGGGTGTCGGCCGAGAAGGACCCGTCGCCGCGTTCGCTGAGCCGGCGGAACTGCTGCATGGCGTAGCCGAGGTACGCGTCGCGGACGCGGGGTGCGGACAGGAACCCGACCGGATCCCGATCAGCTCGTCGCCGAGCGGTGTGCGGACTTCGTACAGGTCCTCGGGCAGCCACAGCAGCTCGGAGACGGTGGGGTTACCGCCGATGCAGAGGATCGCGAACTTCCTCGCCTCGTGGATGGTGCGGTCGGGCTTCGTCGTGACGTGCGATTCCTTCGGCGAGGTCAAGCCGTGCAGCGCGGCCGTGGATGCGGCGCCGACGGCCAGGAGGTCGACGTCGGAGCCGGGCCGGTTCAGCCCGTAGGCGTTGGAGCCGACAATGCCGGACAGCAGTACGTGCACTTCAGTTCCCCTGCTCGTGCACGTCATCGCGCAGTGACAGGCCGGGGTTGCCGCCGCACTCGGCGCGGCCGCGCGGGGTGGGTCCCGTCCGGTCGCCGCTGACGATCCGGCAGCAGGCCTTGTCTGCCGCAGCGAGGACGTCGGGCGGCACGTCCCGGGGGTAGTCGTTCGGGGTGCTCATCCGGCGTCCTCATCGTCGTACGGAACGAGCAGGGTCCGGACCTCGGCTTCGCGGCCCTCGGCGATCAGCCGGGCCGCCTTGGCGAGGTCGGTCCGGCGGAGCTGACCTTCCATGGCGTACGGGAGCAGCTCGTCGTCCCACCACCCGAACCGCACCGAGCGATCCGAGCCGCCGTGCTCGTCGGCGCGGGCGAGAGCGGCGGCAGGGGTGGCGTCGCGCGGAACCCAGCTCTGGCACGTGGGACACCGGCCGGTTGGGATGTCACCGCCGAGAAGCCCCATCACCTCGCGGCGGGTGCCAACCGCGACAGGTTGGTCCCGCTCGCTGCTCCAGATGACGTAGAGATTCTTGCGGCGGTGGATCTTGATGACGACGCGAGCCATCGGCACTCCCCTCGGCTCAAAAGTCGCCCTCGGCGACCTGGAAGACGGTCAGGCCGAGGGCGCGCCACATCCGCACCACCCGGGCGCGGTCGTCGAAGACGCCGACGACAGTGAACTTCTCGCGGGCCTCCCGGGCGAAGATCTCCGCCTTGACGACGGCGTCGTCGCGGGTGTCGCCGACCGCCCGCATGTGCAGCGCGAGGTAGGGCACCTTGACGTGCTGGTCCAGCCAGGCGACGGTGTCCGTCCGCGCGGACTCGTCCCGCCCGGAGCAGAAGACGACGCCGTAGCCGGCGCTGTGCATGGCGCGGACGGCGAGGATCACGGCGGGTTTCGGCTGGTCGCGGCTGACGCGGGTCATGTCGTACGGGCTGCGGTCGCCCTTGAGGGCCACGGTGCCGTCGATGTCGACCAGCACGATCTCCGGCGTGCCCGGCACCGGCTCGTATCGCTCCCACGGATGCCTCCCGGCCCAAGCTCCCGGGCCGGCCGCGCACGGTTCGTTCCATACGTGCCCTGGTACTGCGCCTGGCTCGGGAGAATCCCAGCTGGGGCTACCGGCGTCTGCACGGCGAACTGCTGGTGCTAGGGGTGAAGGTGGCCGCGTCGACCGTATGGGAGATCTTGCAGGAGGCCGGGATCGACCCGGCGCCCGAGCGGGCGGCCAGTACCTGGGCCGACTTCCTTCGCTCCCAAGCCGACGCCCTCCTGGCCTGCGACTTCCTGGAAACGTTCACCCTCACCGGGACACGGATGTACGTGTTCGCGGCGATCGAGCACGCCAGCCGCAGGATCCGGGTCCTGGGAGCTACCGCGCACCCGACCGCCTCCTGGGTGGTGCAAGCCGCGAAGAACCTCGTCATGGACCTCGAGGACACCGGCTGCCGGGCACGCTTCATAATCCGCGACCGCGACGCCAAGTTCCCCGAGATGTTCGACGCCATCCTCGCCGACGCGGGCATCGACGTCGTACTCAGCGGCATCCAGATGCCAAGAATGAACTCAATCATGGAACGCTGCGTACAGACCTGCCGTCGCGAACTACTGGACCGCACCTTGATCTGGAACCAGCGGCACCTGCTCCACGCGCTGCGCGAGTTCGAACAGTTCTACAACGGACACCGCCCGCATCAGGGCATCGCCAACGCCCGCCCGCTGTGCCCGTTGCCAGCGCAGATCGCCGACCCGAACAAGATAACCCGGCTCGACATACGACGACGCGATCGCCTCGGCGGCATCCTCCACGAGTACCGACATGCCGCCTGACCTGCGCGGACGAGCTTTTCGGCAAGGGCAGGGTCACACGCCGCCTGGGCCTACCAGAGTCAGCCCCGGCGGCTCACGCCAAGGCCAGGAAGAGCTTCTCCAGCTCCTCTTCGGTCATCTCCGGCTGATCGCCGCGATCACGGGCAGCGGAGCAGTGCCGCATCCCGGAGGCGATGATCTTGAAGCCCGCCCGGTCGATCGCCTTCGACACCGCAGCAAGCTGGGTCAGCGCCTCACGGCAGTCCTCGCCGTTCTCCATCATCTCGATGACCGCATTGAGCTGCCCTCGGGCTCGCTTCAAGCGAGTCAGGGCCTCGCCGGTCATCTCGGGACGCAACTTCATCTCATCTACCTCCGCATCCCACGGTAACACATACCCCCCCGGGTATGCCCCGGGCGATGATCTCCGCCCTAGCCCAGAACCGTCGCCAAGGTGATCGCGCCCGGCCCAGGTCAGCCGGCTGCCACTGACGCGACGTATGACGGCCGCCTGGGTCATAGCGTCACCGGCATGCGAACCCGGCAGGAGGCCAGAACGGCACTGCACCAACGATGCCCAGGCGGGGCATTCGTTTCCCCCACGGAGCCTCACCGCGCAGGAGAGCGCACCTTGACCACTGGCGTGGCAACTCGCCGACTCGACTACGCCGTCGGCGCTTCGGACAGGTTGCGGACGATGTGGTCGGCGTGAAGCAGGGCTTGCCGAAGCAGTCGCCGGACGTGGTCGTCGCTGCGGAGGAGTACACGACGGTTCCCTGGCGACGTCCCTTGACCAGCAGCAAGACGGAGCTTGGCCAGGTATTGACTGACTGCCGTGGGTGCGGCTCCAGCATCGACGCCGACAACATCGCTAAGGGATGTCTCGTAACTGGGTGAAGGCGTTGCCCGGCGCCGGCTCGGCGGTCAGCCGGCGAGGATGATGTTGTGGAGGTTGGCGATGCCGGA
>NZ_JBIALB010000049.1:0-11352 GCF_042872965.1 Micromonospora sp. NPDC005087
CAGCCCCCGAAACCTCGGCGACCACGTCCGCGCCGCGCTCAACCTCACACATTTCGAATACCGGTACCTACCGGATTCTTGTTGAGATCACCTCAATGTGATCGTGGGGTACCGGTTGTGGAGGCGTGCCGAAGCAGCGGTAATTGACGGCAACGTGCCGAGATGAGAACAGACAACGCGACCGCTCCCGGCCGATGATCCGAGGTGACCGACGCAGCCGCACGTCCCCGGACGGACAGCGCTTGTAAGCGAGGCATCCGCCCGCAGCGAGGCAGCGAGAAGGCGACAGACGCCTCGATCGAAGCCGACACCGCAAGCCACGAAATGATTAGGGGCACCTGCGCAGAGGCGCAGCGCGACACCGGCTGCCAAGGGTGGACACGGAGTGCCCGGCTCCCCCGACGGGGGTCACCCTCAGCGCGCAGGGAGCCCGACAGCGGCGGCGACTTGACATCAGTCGTTGACCTCAACGGTGGCGGCCGAGGCTGGACGAGCGCGGGCGGGTGTCGCCTCGAAGTCGGACCCCATCCTCGAAACCGAGTCCCCGCTGTGCACAACACGGTAATTTCGCGATATGGGCATCATCGGGGGGATAGCATGCGTCTTTCTGATCGTCGTCATCGCGGCGCTCATCGTGTTCTGGGTGGCGCGGAACGCGAAGCGCTGAGCCGTTTTTTCAGGGCCGACGCATCTTCATAGGGCAATTTGGCGCTTTCTACCCGTTGGCGGACTTGCGACAACGGGCGACTAGTGCTCTGACCACGAACGTTCACGGTGTTGGGGTCAGGCTGCGCGGGTGGTGGGTTGGCCCCATCGTCGTTGGCGTTCGCTGCGGATGCGGGCGCGTTCTCGGCGTTGGGCGGCCAGGACGTCGGGGTGGCGGGCGTTGGCGTTGCGCCAGCGTAGGTAGGCCTGCAGCCGACGGGCCAGGACGGTGTGGTTGGGGTGGTTCGAGCCGGCGATCACGAAGGTGCGTAGCGGCCCGAACTGGGCCTCGATCGGATTGGCCCAGGAGGCGTAGGTCGGGGTGAAGCAGAGTTCGACCTTGTTCCGGGCCGCCCACCTGCGAATCTTGAGGCCTTTGTGCGCGGACAGGTTGTCCAGGATGACGTAGATCGGCGCCCCGTCCGGACGCGCGGCGCGGATCGACTTGAGTGCGGCCAGGGTGTTCGCGGCACTCTTGCGGCGCCGCACGACGCCCCAAAGTTGGTCGTCGCCGACGCTGTAGCAGCCGTGGAACTGCCGGACCCCGTGCAGCTTGTGGTAGTTCGCGGGCAACCGGTGCGGGTGCCCGGCCGGCGCCCACCCTGCGCCGGCCTGCGGACGGATCACCAGGGGACCGAACTCGTCGAACGCGAACACCCGCTGCGGGAAACAGGTGCTCACGTACTCGATCCGGGCGAGTTTGGCGTCCCGGTCAGGGTCGGTGGACTCCTTCCACGTCTTGGTCCGCTGGAAGGTGATCCGGTGCCGGTGCAGGATCTGACGCAGCCGTTCGCGCCCGATGCGGATCCGGCGGGCCGCATGCGAGCCCAGGTGGTCGGCGAGCTTGCGCACGCTCCAGCGGGTGAACGGGCGCCCGAGTTTCTCGGGGCGGGTGTTGGCCGTCTCGACGATGAGCTGTTCTTCGTCAGGACTGATCTGGCGGGGACGGCCACCCGCCCACTGAGGGTCCAGGCTGGCCATCCCCATCTCGTTGAACCGGTGGATGACCTGCCGGATCGTGTCCTCGTCGGCCTGAACGAGACGGGCGATCGCCGGCACCGTGTTCCCACCAGCCGAGGCGAGCACGACCATCGCCCGACGTAGTCGGATTGGTGAACCGGTTCCCCGGCGGGTGATTCTGAGCAGCTGCTGACCTTCCTGATCACTCAGCCGCCGCACGCGTACAAGATCTGCCACCGCCACAGCCTGACCGCCGCAACGCCGCCAGACCGACAGGCCGGACGGCGTGTCAACCAACACCGTGAACGTTCGTGGTCACGGCACTAGCGGCTTCGGGACCGGACGCTGCGAAGGCACGGTCGGCCGCCAGCTTTTTCCGACCTCAGTCTGGTCGGCCCTGTCCTAGCAGGACAGATGTCTGTCATGTCAGCCATGAACTCAACCAGGTCGACCTGGTGTTCCTAACGACCTACGCGTCCTGGCTGAACTGGATCGAAGCCGAGTTCGCCGCCGTCCGATACTTCGCGCTCAGCGGCACCGACCACCGCACCCACGCCGAGCAGGACACCGCCATCGGCGCGTACATCCGTTGGCGCAACTACCGCGCCCAACCGAAATCCGGATTCGTCATCAACTCCAAGATCCGCCACCCGGACTACCCGTTCAAGGGTGCATGATGAGGCGCTAGCCGGACTGCCGCGCCAAGTTGTCGGCGGTGCGCTGTCGCTCTCCGGTGGGCTGTCCGGGGACCCGGGCGAACCGCGTCCAGGCGGAGATCACCTGTACGGCGGCGTGCCACGGAACCGGGTCGGCGACCTCGGAGGGCTCGGCGGGCCGGGTCACCGTCACGCCCCAGTGCCGCAGCCGCTCCAGGCTCTCCAGGAAGGCGGGGTGCCGGGCGAGCGCCGGATCCGGGGCCGGCACGGCGACGACCGGCAGGCCGACGGCGATCGCCTCGTTGAGCAGCCGCAGGCCCAGGTTGTCGTTGAGGCCGTACGCCCACTTGTTCACCAGGTCGAAGCTGGCCGGCACGACGGCGAAGGCGTCGGCCGGCGGCAGGGGATGGAGCGTCTCCGGCTGGTCGTCCTCGCGTACCGGATGGTGGGTGAGATCGGCGAGCCCGTCCCGGTCGATCGAGTCGACCGCGTCCGGGGTGGCGATGAGGTGGACCTCCCACCTCAACTCCTGGCAGGCCGTGATGAACGGTCCGAGCTCGACAGCGGGCTCGGCGTGGCAAACGACGAGGTGCAGGACAGGCGATCGTAACTTCCCGGGCATGGCGCTCCTATCGGCCTGAGAGGTCCCCGGCGCCAGTCGTGGCGAGAGCCGGCTGCGCGCCGGGACGTCGAGCGCCCGCGTCACCGGCGATCTCGCCGATCGAGTGGCTCCGGATGTCCGTGTGGATCCCGAAGCCGAGAGTATCGAGCCGGCTGCGAACGCGAGCCGTTATCCAGTGAACTGGCTGGATGGATGTGGCGCCGCTCCATCCGAGGAGCTGACCGAGCGGTCGGCCGGGCGTCCTTAAGTGGAGGATTCGGCGGCGCGCCGCCGGGAATCAGGTCGCGGACCAAGACGTGCAGGCGATTGAGGACGCGAATGCGTTCACCGGCCAGGTCGTCACGGCGTTCGGCCAGCAGCCGCAGCTGTGTGGTGTGGTCCTCGGCGACCACCGCGCGCAACCGCTTGTGGCGCATCGCGTCGTGCGCGACGCTGGCGGCGTCGGCGGGATCGCTCTTGCGGGCACCGCCGATGTCCAGCAGCCGGGCGCGAGCGGCGAGCGTGGCCGGCACGTCGACGACGTCTTCGCCGCCACCGACGAGCAGCTGGGCGATGCCGCGGCCAAGACCGGCGGCGCCTTCCACGGCAGACCGCCGCTGCGGCCAGCGGGCGGCCCACCCCATCAACGTCTTGTAGGTGCCGGCGTTGACCGCCACGCGTCTGACCGTCAACTGCCGGCCGGTGGCATCAGTGGGAGGAGAGCAGGGTCGCGCATCCCAGCCGGAGCACAGCGACCCGGGCAACCATGCTGACCCACTGCTGGCCGGCAAGCAGGTGGGCGAGCCACCCCTCGGCTGGTGGTGTACGCGCCGGGAACCGGCCGCGGCGCCGAGGCCAACCGCCACGGGTTTCGCGACCGGCCGGTGGCGGAAGCGGATACGGCGGGCGGGCCCGCACCGGTGATTCGGTACGGGCCCGCCGTCGGCCGCCGTGGCGGCTACTTGTTTCCGGTGTTGCTGACCCGGAACGTGTAGTCCGCGTCGAGGAAGGTCAGGTCGCCGGTCGGCAGGTTGGAGACCAGGACGGCGAAGTCGTCCTGGTTGCCGTTGGCGCACCTGGTTTTCAGGTTGCTGGCGGTGAACTGGTCCCCGGTGGACCGGTAGACCCAGTTGCCCGCGCCGTCGGTGGTCTCCCCCGCCGTGGTGGTGCCGGGCGTGAGGTCGCAGTGCGCGACCACCTGGACGGTCCAGTTGTTGTCCTGCGTGCCGGTGGTGGTGAACCAGTCACCGGTCGCCGAGGAGAGGGCGGCGTCGGCGCCGTTGACCCGCACGTCGTCGACGAACCAGCCGGTGTCCAGGTAGGCGGCGTCGGTGGAGTAGCGGAACCGGACGTCGGTGGCGCCCGCCGGCACGGCGGCGGTGAGGTGCACGTAGACCGGGTCGTCCACGAAGTACGCGCCGCCGGAGGTGCCGGTGAGGCCGTTGCCCTCGGTGTTGTTGCCGTGCGGGTTGTCGTCGGTGGTGACGACCTGCCCCGCGTCATTCCGCAGCGGCACGGTGACCCACTCGCCGCCGACCAGGGCCTCGACGAAGCCGTAGTCCCAGCCCTCCTCGATGAAGTTCCAGCTCCAGAAGTCCAGCGAGGTAACCGGGCCGGCGGTGTCGACGTCGAGGATGTTGTCGGACTGGCTCTCGTAGCCGGCGTACCAGTGGGTGGTGCCGGTGTGCGGGGCGATGGTCGTCTCGTCCTCGCCGTCGAAGGCGAGCGCGACGGTCGGGCCCGGGTTGCGGAACCGCTCGACCGACATGCCGAACGGCACGGCGGTGGTGTCTGGCCGGTTCTTCAACCGGGCCCACTTCGCCTCCGGGGTGGCTCCCTGGTAGCTGCCCCGGCCCGCCCAGAAGGAACCGTCGGCGATGTCGATGGTCCACGACGTGTCGGCCGGGTCGCCGAAGTTGAATGCCTTGATGTCGTAGACCGGCGAGTCCTCGTCGTCCAGGTAGACCGCCACCGACCAGTCCCGGAACAGCGCCTCGGCGCTGCGCAGGTTGGCACCCGTCGCCGCGTTGAAGGTGTTGATGGCATTCTGCACGCCGGCCATGCCGTCGGCCTGCTCTTCGAAGATAGTCTTGATGAGCAGGTCACCGCCGGCGGCGTCGTACTGCTTGTCCGGGGTGTAGCTGCCGTCGCCGTTGCCGCCGGCCTGCTCCCAGAGGTACTGGAAGTAGGTGAACGCGGCGCCGTAGTTGGCCAGCGTGCCGCCCCACCGGGTCAGCGAGGTCTCCTCGTAGAAGACCTGGTGGTTGGTCAGGTGCGAGCCGCCGGCGTCGAGCCCGTTGAGGAAGATGGCGAAGTCGGCCAGCCCCTCGTCGACCCAGGAGAGCTCACCCGGGTCGCTGTAGTTGTGCAGCAGGTGCTCCAGCTCGTGGGCGACGGTGCCCTCGTACAGCTCGGGCCGGTCGTTTGCCGGGTCGGCGTCGCGCCACGGCGCGTCGTTCGGCCCGACCCGGTTGGCCCAGTCGAGGGCGTCGACCACGATGACGTTCATCCCGTTGCTGTCGATGAAGTCCGGGGCGAAGTAGCCCGCCGTGTAGGACGTCTGCGCGCAGTCGTAGTACGCCTCGTCCTGGATGTTGTAGAGGACCATCACCAGCGAGTCGCTGGCCGGCTCGTCCGGGTCGGCCGCGTCCATCAGACCGAAGTGCTCCTCGTCCACGGCGACGATCTGGCCGGCGAGCTTGTCGCCGAGGTAGTCGATCTGCGCCTGGGTGAGGGCGAACTGGGCCGCCGTGGCGGTGGCGCAGGGGGTGAACCCGTCGCCCGGGTTGTGGTCGAACTGCGGGTCCAGACTGGCCACCCCGGCCGGCGCGGAGCCGTCCAGCGGGGTGCCCTCCGGGACGTAGATGTAGACCGGAGTGCCGTCGGGGGTGGTGTTGGCGTACACCCGGGTGAAGTCCTGGTTGTACGTCCCACCCGCCGCGCTGTCGTTGATCGGCAGCGTGATGGTCGGCTCTCCGGGAAGGTTCAAGTGGTCGTCCGCCTGTGCGGGGGCCGAGACCGTGAAGGCGAGCGCGGTCACGCCCACCACCGCGGCCGCGATCCGGCTCGCTCGTTTCATTCGCACGCGGCTGCCTCCTGCGGGTGAGGCTGGGCGGATCGGGCCGCCCAGTCGTCGATGTAACACTTTTGAGCCCTGCGACGCTGCCTCAAACCCGCGCCTGAGCAGGGAATATGGGCTCAGCAGACCACTTCGGACGGTGACTGCGCAGGCCCCTCAGGTCACAGCTGCGTCACGAAGACGAGTCATCCGGCGGGTTCGGTGATTGCCCGGCGGCGCAGCAGCCGCCAGGTCGGCGCGACGCACGCCGCGAGCGCGAAAAGCAGGCACAGGCCGACGACGCCACCGACCACCGGCCACGACCAGGTCGACCGGCGCCCCGACCTGCTCGGCGAGGCCGGCCCGGATGCTCAGCAGACCGGCGAACGCCACGGACCCGCCGAGCACCGCGCCGATCAGCACCACCAGCGCCGACTCCGCCGCGACCAGCCGGACGACCTGCCGCCGGGTCGCCCCGGCCAGCCGGACCAGCCGCAGGTCGGCGGCCCGCCCGGCCGCGGCCATCAGCAGCGTGTTGACCACCGCGATACCCCCGTAACCGGCAGACACCCCGATCAGCAGCAGGGTGGCGAGCCAGACCAGCCGGCCCTCCGCCGTAGTTCTTACGGGCTTTCGCGTCGGTGAGGCGGTGCGGGTCGTCGCCGAACTCGCCGAGGATCCGGGCGCCGAGGACCACACCCAGCATCATGATGCCAGTGACCGCGAGCCACTCCAGCGGGCCCGCCCCCGAGCGGAAGCCCATGACGAGGGCGACCAGCACCGCCACCACGAGCGAGATTAGGTTGGCGACCAGCGAGGTCAGCCCGTGGGCACCGTTGCATTATCTGATGGGGAGGCGCGTTACGCCCGGGTCGGGTTCGCGTGGTGGTCGCGCTGCTCGTGCGGCAGCCGTACAACCCGGAGCGGGACCAGGTCGGGATCCATCGGTGAACCGGAGTCGGATCACGATCAACTGGTGTCCGTACGAATGGGGGCGGGCGATGAAGACTCGCAGCGTAGCGTCCACTCTCCATCTCCGCTTGCCCTCCGAAGAGCTCGGGATCGGCCTACGACAGGTGGACAGCGATCTGACCGAGGAAGCAGCGCGCCGGCGACGGACGACGTGTCGGGCAGCTAGAGCACTTCGTCCCGAACACCGTTGCGTCGCATCGTCTGCTGCCCTCGGTTGTCATCCCGTGCCCCCCAGCGCGGCCACCACCCCGTCCGCTGTCGCCACGTGTCGCCCGCATGCGGCACGTTCGCTGCTTCCTCGCTGCTTCCGGTAGTGGTCGAGCGAGCGGTCCCATGGACGTTGACCCGAGCAGCGAGACTGACGGTGTGGATGCCTGGGTGACTCTTATCGCGGCCGTTTCTGGTGCTGGGATTGCGATCTTGGGACAACACATGATTCGGCGAGGTGAAAACAACGCTAGGCTGGCCGAGCTCATGCTCGAGCAGTGCGCTCGGCTCGTGTCGATGTCCGAGGATTTCCGGAACCGAGTGTGGGAGGAACGAGAGCTAGGGCTTCCCGGACGTGTGGACGGCTGGGACCTCGGCGGGTTTCGGCTAGCCGCAGCACGGCTGCGCATCCTGTGCCGTGACCAGCATGTACTCAAGGCTCTAGATGAGCTGAACTCGTCCAGCAAAGCACTCGGAGCATATTGGAGACGAGGGAATGTCGACGCCGGCGAGTTCGCCGACCGCTACGAACAAGTGAAGCTGGCCACCGAGGCGTTCAGCACCGCTAGTGAGAAACTCTTCCGCTAGCGCTTCCGTGGACCAGCGGGGTGCGGCCCGGCTCTGTTGCTGTCCCCGTTGCCGTCGCTAAAGGACGTCTCGTAACACGGTGGAGGCGTTGCCCGGCGGGGGGCTGGGGAGTCAGCCTGCCAGGATGATGTTGTGCAGGTGTGCGATGCCGGAAGCGGTGTCGGTCAATGTGCGGGCGGCGCGGCGGTAGTCACGCAGGATTTTGAAGCACTTCATCCCTGCCAGGGTGCGTTCGACCTGCGCGCGGACGGTGCGGTGCTGGGCGTTGAGGTCTTCCTTCCAGGCCGGCGGCGGACTGCCGTCGCGTGGCTTGCGGTACGGCATGATCACCTCGCGGTTGCCCTGGTAGCCGCCGTCGGCCATGACCGGACGGTCGGCCCAGTTTCTGGTCGATGCCGGAGGTGCGGTAGACGATCGTGTCGTTGCGGTTGCCGGGCTGCGGGTCACCGAGGGCGATGACCAGGCGGGTGCTGGCGTCGATGGCGACCTGCAGGTTGGTTGAGTACCGGTAGTTCTTGCTCGGCGCGGCCAGTCGATGGTCCCGGGTCGGGATCAGCGTGCCGTCGACGATGGCGATCTGGTCGACCGGCCGCCGGCGCACCGGCGCGAGTGCGAGTAGCGGGCCGAGGGTGTCGATGACCCGGTGCGCTGCGGAGTGCGACACCCCGAACAGCGGGCCGATCTGGCGCATGGTCAGGTTGGTGCGCCAGTACGCCGCGACCAGCAGCACCCGGTCGGGCAGGTCCAGGGCCCACTGCCGGCCCGGCCGGCCGTCAGCGATGGCGTCCCCGCCACGCTCGGCGACCAGGCGGACCAGCTTGCGGAACTGGGCGGTTGCAGCCCGGTGAACGGAAAGATCCACTCGGGGCGCGCTGCGGAGATCACCTGCACCCAGGCATCATCGGCGATCGTCCTCAACAGACAGACGCCGGGGTTACGAGACGTCCCCTAAACCTGCGCATTACGAGTCGGTCCCATGGTGCTGCTCCACCGCCTGGCCGTCGTGCCTAACGTGGTGTCCCGGTCCGGGATTGTCAGCCCGTGCTCGCCGGCTTGGCTGCTCGGATGGCTGCTCGTCTTCGCTGCCCCACCCGGCGTCAGCCGATCAGACCGCTCAGGTCCCGGGTGGTCCCGGGTACCCCAGATGGTTGCCGGCCCAGCCGATGCTCCCGGTCGGTTGCTTCCATTCGTTGGCGCGCCTCTTCGAGATCGACAGGTTTGGCCAACGCTTGCGCGCCGCTTGCCGGCTGGCGCCTACCGCTGCCCCAAGCTCGGGATAGCCGGCCCCGCACATCGCCGCTTGCTCTGCGCTGGCGGATACGAGGTTGGCGAGAAGCCGACGCATCTGCTCCCCTGCCGCCATGCGGGCCAGGTGAGTCCGCATCCCATCCGGGAGGCTCCGCTCTTGGTCTGCACCGCGCTGGGCATCCATGCCAGACGCGTTCAGCCGCTGCGCCCAACTGGCGGCGACAGCACTCAGTTCCCGCCGTAGTTCCTGCCGCTCGTCCGACGTCAGTTCCCGCATCATGGGCTCCTTCGCCAATGGCCTCTCACCTCAGAATCAGCTCGACAACCAACGTTGTCAACCCCTGAGTGAACGGTCTCTTGACCTGCCTGCCGCGGCTGACCCGGGCCTTGACGCCTCGCTTACAAGCTGTGTGCGGCATGTCCGTCCCCGCCTGGGAGCGGCCGTCAGCTCGGAGCAGCGTCCATCCCTGGTCTCGGTGGTGCGTCGGCGTCCGGGGCGATTGCTGTCAGCGTTGCTGTCGACAGCGCCGCCGCTGGCACGTCCAGCTAAGCCCGACCCCCGCCGGGGGAGCGTGGTCACTGTTGTCGGGCAGTGTCAGCGGGTGTCGTTCCCTGTGGTCCCGCCCTCGGTGTCATGCCGGCTGTGACCATTGGAGTCGGTCGCGCACCACAGCGTTCGCTGATTTTCTGCTGACGTGGTGCCTTCTTGACCCCACAGACGCGCCGAGAGGGGCCCCACCAGCCGGTGGGCCCCTCGTCATCTTGTCCACCACGCGTCAACTACGACATGAGTCGCTAGCCTTCCGGTCCTTCCCCGCATCGGGGGGCGGTCGAGGACCGTCCACTTCGAGCTGTCGATCATCACCGGGATCCGGGCGACCTCGGGCTCGGTAGCGATGAGGTTGAGGAAGGTCGTCATGGCGCGCTCGCTGTCGAGCAGGTCGGCGTCCATGTTGACGTCGAGCAGGTTGGCGCCGCCGCGGACCTGCTCCAGGGCCACGTCGACCGCGCCCTGATAGTTGTCCGACTCGATGAGCCGGCGGAACTTGGCCGAGCCGGTGACGTTGGTGCGCTCACCGATCATCACGAACCCGGTGTCTGGTCCGATCGCGAACGGCTCCAGCCCACTGAACCGGGTGGCTTCAGGCAGGGCGGCAACTGTCCGTGGCGGTGTGCCGGCCACGGCGGCGACGATCCGGGCGATGTGGGCCGGTGAGGTGCCGCAGCAGCCGCCGACGATGTTGAGCAAGCCGGACGCGGCAAACTCGCCGAGCAGGCCGGCGGTCTCCTCCGGCGTCTGGTCGTAGCCGCCGAAAGCGTTCGGCAGACCGGCGTTAGGGTGACACGCCACATAGGTACCGGCGATCTTGGAAAGCTCCTCGACGTGCGGGCGCATCTCGGCCGCGCCCAGCGAGCAGTTAACGCCGACGACCAGCGGTTCGGCCCGCTCTATCGAGCGCCAGAAAGCCTCCACGGTCTGCCCCGACAGGGTCCGGCCGCTGAGGTCGACGATGGTCACGGAAATCCACAGCGGCAGATGCGGCGCGACCTCACGAGCTGCGGCGATTGCCGCTTTCGCGTTCAACGTGTCGAAAATCGTCTCGATCAAAAGCAGGTCGACACCGCCCTCGGCCAGGGCCGAGATCTGCTCCGCGTACGCCGCGCGCACTTCGTCGAAGTCGACGGCGCGATACGCCGGATCCTCGACCCGCGGCGACAGCGACAACGTCACGTTCAGCGGCCCGACCGAGCCGGCCACGAACCGCCCACCAAACTCATCCGCCGCCTGCCGGGCCAGCCGCGCACCCTGAACGTTCATCTCACGAACCAGTGACTGGAGCCCGTAGTCGCCCTGGCCGATCCTCGTCGCCGTGAAAGTATTGGTGGTGGTGATGTCGGCGCCGGCGGCCAGATACTGCCGGTGTACGTCCACAATGACGTCCGGCCGCGTAAGGTTGAGCAGGTCCGGATCACCGCTAACGTCCTGCGGATGGTCGACAATCAGGTCGCCTCGGTAGTCCGCGGCGGTGAGCTGCGCGCCCTGCAACATCGTTCCCCAGGCGCCGTCCAACACCAGAATACGCTGGGACATCAGCTGCCGCAGCGACGATGCCGTGCTTCTCTGGCTCAATAGCGCGCTCAAGCAGCCGCCTCCGAAGCTCGGAGGCGCCCTTGTTGAAGAAATGAAGGCCGAGCGTGGCGGGCTCCGCCCGTCGCAGCGCCTCTCGACCCGACAGGCAGATAGTACCCAGACCCGCTTGTCTAGTACTCCAGCCGGGGATCGTGATCATGGTTCGATGAGGGCTTGTCGGGTGTAGTGGCTGGCCTTGGCGCGGGCTTGGTGGCGGCGTCGACGG
>NZ_JBIALB010000050.1:0-10385 GCF_042872965.1 Micromonospora sp. NPDC005087
CGACATCTACGCCGAACACTCGATCAGTACGCACGTCACTACAACGGCCACCGTCCGCATCGGGCCCTGCAGTTGCAGCCCCCACGGTCCGACCGCCCCGTCGTTGACCTCACGCATGAGCGGATCAAACGCCGACCCGTCCTCGGCGGGCTGATCAACGAGTACGAACGAGCCGCGTAGAAGTCCAGCTCGGGCCCCATGACAGGGATTTGGCACCCCACAGGGCTACCTGCAGCACATCGTCGCCGTCGCCGCAGACACCGACGGCGACAGTTTCGTCTATCACCTCACCGACGAGGAACTTCTCACCCTCACTCACCAGGCCGACCAGCAATGGGCGGCGCACCTCAAGGTGCACGCCGACCTTCTCGTGTTCAGCCCCGTCACCGGATCGAGCGTCGCACCACGACACGGGCGCCGCGACGGGGGTGACCACCGTGGCTGAGTACAACGCCTCCGCGGCTGACCCGAGCCAGCCGACCAACCCGGCAGAGGACACCTACCGAGGCCGCCACCGCGACATCGGCGGACGCCACCGGGCATCCGCCGGGCCCGAGGGCCTGTCAGTGTGGGCCGCCGCTCAACGCACCGGGCCGGTGCAGCGCCGCGGCCGGTACGTCGCCGAGTCGGTCAAGCATCCTGCCCGGATGCTCCCCGCGATCGCCGCCCACGCCGTCCACGCCTATACCCAGCCCGGCGACCTGATCCTTGACCCGATGTGCGGGATCGGCACCACCCTCGTCGAGGCCGCGCATGCCGGCCGCGACGCCATCGGGGTGGAGTACGAGTCCCGCTGGTCCGACATCGCCGATGCCAACGTCACCCACGCCCACCAACAGGGCGCCACCGGCCGCGCCTCCGTCCTGCGTGGCGACGCCACTCGTCTACGATCACTGCTACCCGCCGCGCTCACCGGCCAGGTCGCCCTCGTGGTCACCTCACCGCCGTACGGGCCCACCGTCCACGGGCTTGTCCGACCCGGTGCCCACGGAGTGGCGAAGTTCGACAACGCTTACAACGACGGCACCGACAAAGGCAATCTCGCCTACCGCGACCTCACCGGCCTCACCGACGGCTTCGCGCAGATCCTCACCGGCTGCGCCAGCCTGCTGCGCCCCGGCGGCACCGTCGTGGTCACCGCCCGCCCGTGGCGCAAGAACGGCCAGCTCGTCGACCTGCCCTCGGCCGTCATCGCCGCCGGCGTCCGCGCGGGCCTGCTGCCGACCGAACGGTGCGTGGCCCTCCTGGCGGCGGTCCGCGACGGGCAGCTCGTCGCCCGTCCGTCGTTCTTCCAACTCCAATCCGTGCGCAAGTCCCGCGCCGTCGGTACCCCACTGCACCTGATCACCCACGAAGACGTCCTTATCTTCACCAAGGCCCCGCCTGATCAGTACGAGGGCGCGGATGAGTAGCACGTCCGTGCCGATCGCCGTATCCATGGCCGCCCCTCCGGGGAGGTGGCGTGAGTGACCACCCGTCGGCGCGCATCGGATCCCTGTGCACCGGAAACGGCGGTCTCGACCTGGCCGTCGAGCTGGTGCTCGGCGGCCGGCTCACCTGGTACGCCGAAACCGACCGGCACGCCCGCACCGTCCTTGCCCACCACTGGCCCGATGTCCCCAACCTCGGCGACATCCGCACCCTCGACTGGACCCGCGTCGAACCGGTTGACGTCCTCACCGCCGGCTTCCCCTGCCAGGACATCAGCAACGCCGGGAAACGCGCTGGCATCAGTGGAGAGCACTCCAGCCTCTGGACCTGCGTCGCCGACGCCATTCGCGTACTACGACCGCCGCTCGTCTTCGTGGAGAACGTCGCCGCCCTCCTACGGCGGGGACTCGACGTCGTCGAAGGTGACCTGGCCGCGCTCGGGTACGACACACGCTGGCTATGCCTACGCGCATCCGATATCGGCGCCGCCCACCGACGCGACCGCCTGTTCCTGCTCGCCACTCCCCGCTATCAATCCGCACGGGGTGCGAACGTTGCCAACACCATGCGCCCGTGACGGCAAGGGCCCCGGCCACGAGTACGGCCTTCCTGACCTCATCGAACCCGGCGGCACCCGCCACGGCCTCCTGCCCACTCTCAGGAACGCCGACAGCCGATCGTCGGCGAACGCCACCGCCGGGCACATCAAGCCGGGGACCGCGCACGGCTCCGTTGCATTGAGCGTTGGCAAGTTCGAGGCAGGCTTGACGGGTGAAACCATCAACCCGTCCTCGCCCCTGGCTGCCGCCGAAGTCGGCGTTCGCCGGGTTCCGGTTCCCGCCCGAGGTGATCGTGGCCGCGGTGCGCTGGTATCTGCGGTTCAACCTGTCCTATCGGGATGTCGAGGAACTGCTGGTTGAACGCGGCATCGAGGTCGACCACGTGACCGTTTACCGCTGGGTGCAACGCTTCACGCCGCTGCTGGCCGACGCCGCCCGATTCTGCCGCCACTCGCCGGGTGACCGATGGTTCGTCGACGAGACGTACGTCAGGGTCAACGGTGTGTGGCGGTACGTGTACCGGGCGGTCGACCAGTACGGGCAGGTCATCGACGTGCTCGTCTCTAACCGCCGGGACGCCGGCGCGGCCCGGCGGTTCTTCCGCCGGGCGCTGTCGACGTTGAAGGTGACACCCGCAGAGGTGGTCACCGACGCCGCCGCGGTCTACCCCGGCGTGCTGGATGAGCTGATCCCATCCGCGAGGCACCACGTCGAACGGTATGCGAACAATCCGATCGAGGCTGATCACAGCCGGTTGAAACACCGTTTGAGATCGATGCGCGGGCTACGGACGGACAAGTCAGCGCAGGTGATCATCGCCGGGCACGCATTCATGCAGAACCTCCGACGCGGATACTACGAACTCGCCATCGACACCCCGCCGATCACGCGGGTCGCCGCTGCGTTCACCGAACTCGCCCAAGCGATCTGACCGCGGACCTGACCGGGTTCAACACGTCCGCCCATCCGATAAGGCAACGGCGCCGGTTGTAGCGCAGGTACCAGCGGACCGCGACGACGATCACCTCCGCGGGAAACCGGAACCCGGTGAACGCCGCCTTCGGCGGCGACCAGCGACGACGAGGACTCGACGGCTGCACCCGTCAAGCCTGCCTCGATCCCTGGACACGGGCAACGCAACAGACCCCAGCGAGCTGATGGTCAATAGCTGAACGTCGTCGCCCCGTCGCCGATCCAGCGCCACATCGGCACGGTGCCGCCGAGCTCGGCCGAATCGATCAGCTGGGCCTCGTCGAGCCCCTTCGCGGTGAAGCAGATCGGGCAGACCAAAAACCTCCCACCCGCCGCCTGGTACCGCTTCACCAGGTCAGGCAGCGGCGGGCAGCCGGTGCAGGCCACCCCGGTGGCGACGCCGCCTAGCGCGAGCCGAACCGCCTCCTTGGTCAAAAACATCAGCGTCGGCCGGCCCTCCTCGGCCGCACCGACCGCCACCAGGAACGCCACGGTGACCCGCTCGGGGTCCTCCAAGCCGGTTGTCAGGCTGATGACCGCTTTTCCGGACATCTCACTCCTCCTCGGGTCTGTCGCTGTCAGTCATAAGGTTGACTGACCGGCGACCCCTCGCCCGCTACGTTTTCTGTAGCGGCGAGGGCCTCCACGCCGCGAGGAAGGTGCGCGCGGTGAAGCGCTATAGCCAGTACTGCCCGGTGGCTCGGGCCGCCGAGATCCTCGCCGAACGCTGGACGCTGCTCGTCATCCGCGAGCTGCTCTGGGGCGAGGACCGGTTCAGCACCATCGCCCGGGGCGTTCCTCGAATGTCCCCGTCGCTGCTCGCGGCGCGTCTGCGCGAGTTGCAGCGAGCGGGTCTCGTGCAGCGGCATGTGGCCGACGGTGAGCCCCGCTACCGGCTGACGCCGGCCGGGGATGAGCTACGGCCGCTTCTGGAGCAGATGGGCGCGTGGGGTGTGCGCTGGATGCACGAACTGCGCCCGGACGAGTTCGACCCGGTGATGCTGATGATCGACATCCGGAGGGATTCCCAGCCTGCCCGCATGCCGGAGAAGGCCACGACGGTCCAGCTCTACTTCCGCGACGCGCCGGCAGGTCAGCAGCGATGGTGGCTCGTCCTGTCCCGGTCCGGCGGCGCCGACGCCTGCGACACCGATCCGGGCTTCCCGATCAGCGTGTGGTTGGAGACCGAGGTGGAGACTCTCACCCGCATCTGGATGGGTGACATGAGCTGGTCGGCGGCGCTGCGAGGCGGATCGCTAAGCCTGAAGGGGGAGTCCGCGGCCTGCCGCGCGCTGCAGGGGTGGCTCAATGTCAGCCCCTTCGCCGCCGTCGAGCGGGCGGCGGTCCCATTGCCCCGGTGAGGTGCTCGGATGGGTGCTGTTGCGTTACGGAATCGAGGGAGATGCCAAGCCCGTTTCGGGTCCGCGGTCAGATCACGCGGGCCAGCTCGGTAAACGCGGCAGCGACCCGCTTCGCTCGCGGGACCTCGACGGTGAGTTCGTAGTGGCCGCGTCGTAAGTTCTGCATGAAGGCGTTGCCGGCGATGATCACTTGTGCGGTCTGCTCGGTTCGTAACCCGCGCATCGGTCTCAGCCGGTGCTTCAGTTGGCTGTGGTCGGGCTCACTCGGATTGTTGGCGTGCCGCTCGACGTGGTGCCAGGCTGAGGGGATGAGGTCGTCGAGGACGGCGGGGTAGACCGGGGCGGCGTCGGTGACCACCTCGGTGGGCGTCACCTTCAGCGCCCGCAGCGCCCGTTGGAAGAACCTGTACCGCGCCAAAACTGTGTTTCAGGCTGTGGGCTGGGGATTTGCCTGGTGGATCAAGCGGCCCGGCGATACTCGTTGATCACGCCGCCCAGGACGCGGCGTCGCCGGATCGGCTTGTCGATCGCGATGACCACGCCGGGGTCGTAGTCGGGTGGATGCTGATCCAGGCTCTGGTGCGGCCGGTGCCGGTCGAAGTGGTCCTCATAGTCGCGTAGCACGGTACGGGCGTGCTGTTCGTTGTAGATCAATACCCGGTCGGTGCACTCCGCTCTGACGCTGCGCACGAAGCGTTCCGCGAACGCGTTCGCCCTTGGCGTGCGTGGCGGGGTCTTCACCACGTCGATGTCTTCGGCGGCGAACACGGCGTCGAAAGACGCGGTGAACTTCGCGTCGCGGTCGTGGATCAGAAACCGGAACCGTGTCACACGGTCCCCGAGGTCCATCACCAGGTTGCGGGCTTGCTGGGTGGTCCACGCTGCGCTCGGGTGGGCGGTGACGCCGAGGATGTGGATCCGTCGGGTCGTAACCTCCATGACGAACACGACGTACAGCCGTCGCAGCGTGACGGTGTCGACGTGGAAGAAGTCGGTCGCCAGCAGCCCGGCCGCCTGAGCGCGCAGGAACGTCCGCCAACTCGTGTCGACCTCACGCGGGGCAGGGCCGGTCCTCGATCGGGCGAGGATGCGGCGGATGGTGCCGGCGCCGACGCGGTGGCCGAGCCCGACGAGTTCGCCTTGGATGCGCCGGGCGTCGTGGCGCGCCCACGGCACCGCCGCGACCACGATGCCGTGCTCGGGGCAGGCCACCCGCGGCGCGTCGGCCTCGATCACCGCCCGCACCGGACCCAGATCCAGCGCCCGCCATCGCCGACGTCCCCGGCCGGCGTCATAGCCGACGCAGCGGCGCCCGCACCGCCCGCAGCGACGCCGTGCCCCCTTCGACGGCCTGGCGTGCACCACGACCAGCATCACCTCGGCACCGTCCTCGTCGAGGTGTTCCTCCTGCTCAACCCGCTCTACCACGGTGGTCTTACCCACCCCGAGGAGACCCTGCCATAGACTTGCAGGACGCACGCCGTTTCCCGATCTTCAGACTTCGGACCTCAGAGACCCGAAACCCTAGACCGGGAACGGCGTGCGCGCGTTTCAGCAGGTCAACCCGCCCACACATCGGTGCGAAGAGCCACAAAACCGCAGTTCACAACCCGTGCGACCAGTTATGGCACGGCACAGGGTCAACGGACCAAGCGAGCGAACCTCCGCAGCTCCTCGGTAAGAATTTCTGGTTGTTCAAACGCGGCGAAATGGCCACCACGGGGGACCGTGTTGAAGTAGATGAGCTTGGACTTGTAGACGCGTTCGGCCCAGATTCTCGGAGTTGGGATGATCTCGCGGGGAAAGACCGTGAATCCGACCGGGACCTTGAAGTCGTCGGCTGTGCCAGCGGCCCGCGCGTCCTCCCAATAGATTCGCGCCGAGGAGGCCGCGGTGCCGGGCAGCCAGTACAGCATGATGTCGTCGAGCATCCGGTCGACGCCGAGGACCCGTTCGGGATTGCCGTCGCTGTCGGTCCACTCCATGAACTTCTCGTAGATCCACGCTGCCTGCCCCACCGGGGAGTCGGTCAACGCATACCCCAGTGTCTGGGGGCGCGTGGACTGCTCGTAGATGAAGCCGGCGCCGTCGTTGAAGAACCGCTGCAGCTTGTCCAGCGCCTCCTGCTCCTGCGCCGTGGGCGGGTCGCTGACCGGGGGCTGGAATACGGGGAAGAAGTTGAGGTGGATCCCGGCGAGTCCGGCGGGCCCGAGCTTGGCGAGTTCGTGCGTCACGGAGCCGCCCAGGTCGCCGCCCTGAGCGAGCCAGCGACGGTAGCCGAGACGGGACATGAGCTCCGCCCAGGCTCCCGCGATGCGCTGGATGTTCCACCCGGACGTGGCCGGCTTGTCGGAGAATCCGAAGCCCGGTAGGGACGGCACCACGACATGGAACGCGTCCGCGGCGCTCCCGCCGAACGCCGTGGGATCGGTCAACGGCCCGATCACGTCGAGGAACTCCACCACCGAACCCGGCCAGCCATGGGTCAACACCACCGGTACGGCGTTGGCGTGCCGGGAACGTACGTGCAGAAAATGGATTCCCATCCCGTCGATCTGGGTGCGGAACTGGCCGAACCCGTTCAGCCGCGCCTCGACCTGACGCCAGTCATACCGCGTCCGCCAGTGCTCGACCAGGTCGCGTACCCGCTCCAGCGGCACGCCCTGGGACCCGTCGGGAACGGTTTCCCGCTCCGGCAACCGGGCCGCCGCCAACCGCCGCTGCAGATCGCGCAGCGTGGCGTCCGACACCGACAGCCGGAACGGTGTCACGTCCGTTGTGGCCGCCGGCAACGTCACCCCGGGCTCGGCAAACGCCGGTGATGTCCTTGTTACCGCCAACCCAAGCGGGCCTGCGACGGCGCCGACCGTGACGGCCGCCCGCAGGGCCCCGCGACGAGTCAGGCCACAAGTGTCTTCGTTCCGCACGATTCCTGCCTTCCTGGTCCGAATGATCGACGACAATCGACGCTTGCGGTGGTGGTCGTGATGAACGCCCGGTTGCGATTCAACCGGGCACCGTAGCGCGTCGAATGCGTGCGTCCGCTCACCGTCGCAGGCCTCCTGGGAGGTCACCAACGATTCGATGGCGCTGGAATCCAGCGTCGCCGTCGGTACCTCACGCGGGATCCGGACAGCCCCGCTCGAACCCCGAACCACTAGCCCCGAGCAGTCCGCTGGCCAGCGGCGTGTGCCGGTACAACACCCGGCGCCCGGAACGCCACGACGTCACCAAGCCATTGCGGCGCAGCACCGACAGGTGGAAGCTGACCGACGGCGCGCTTTGACCGAGCTCACGGGCGAGGTCGGTGGTCGACTTCGGCAGCGCCAGACAGCTGAGGATCGCCGCGCGGCTGTGACCCAGCAGCGCACCCAGCGCGTCGTCGGCGTAGTCGGCGTCTCGGGAGTCGCCTCCCCACAACGTGCCGACTCCTCGGCAGGCATAGATGAGGCTCGCGGGTCGATCGGGGCCCTTGTCCACCATCAGGTTCGGCCACGCGAACACCGACGGCACCAGCACGAGCCCGTCACCGGCCAGGTCATGGTCCACCGAGTGCCGGGGCTTGTCGATCCGCAGGATCTCACCCCGCACGCTGACCTCCGGGTGCAAGCTCGACAACAGCGCATCGACACCACCGCCGGTCAGCCGGCCAGCCCGATACGCGACGTCATCCTCCAGCACCGCGCGTAGCTCCCGCCAATGCGGCTCGATCGCCACCGACCAGTACCGCCACAGCGCGTCGGCCAACCGCCGAGCACCAGCCGCCCCTTCGGCAGCCAACGTCCGCGCCGGCGCGGGCATCGGCTCCCGACCCCACACCGCCGCCAGGTCGGCACGGATTCCCGCCACGGGCGACTCGGCAACCAACCGCAGCTGGTCGTCGATGGTGCCGGCGTCGGTGGCCGCCACGAACAGGAAATCCGCCACGTACGCGCTCGCAGGCACAACCGCGCCCAGCAGCCCCATGTCCAGACCACGCAGGCCGTCCCGCGTCGCCTCCAACCAGCCCTGGTGCAGCGGCGACACCCGCCCCGACGACAACTGGTACAGGCTCTCAATCACCTCGGCGAGAGGCGAGAACGCAAACCGCATCCTCGCCACATCAGCCAGACCCATCCGGAGCCGGATCACCCCGCCATCCTAGGTTCACGGACGCTGAACCTTCGCCCTTGACCCTCGGCGTCAGGCCGACACCCGCCCACGAGCCCCTCCCCGGCCCGATGGTCGGGAGTGTCAAATTTTCGGCTCTGGCACGAAGAAGCGTGGTGTGGTGGTTTGGGTTGGTGGGTCGTGATACTGCAGGGTGGGGCCGGTGTGTCTCGGACCTGATCAAGACGGTGTGTCCCGACCTATCCTCCATAGTGGTTGATCAGGTGGTTGATCAGGGTCAGGTGGTGTGCATCCAGGCCCGGACGATGGCGGAAGCGGCGGCCTGCCCGGAGTGCGGGCAGCCAGCACGGCGGGTGCACGCTTACCATCTGCGGCGGTTGGCCGATTTCCCGATCGCAGGCCGCGGCGTGATCGTCGAACTGCGCGTGCGGCGTATGTCAGACCCACGGCTGCCCGCGGCGGACCTTCCGGGAACAGTGGCCCGAGATGGCGTCGCGGCGTACCCGGCAGTTGACCGCGTTGATCGCGGACATCGCGGTAGTGCTGGCTGGTCGCGCTGGCGAGGCGGTGCTGTCCCGGTTGGGGGTCAGCGTCTCGCGCACCACGGTGCTGCGGTTGCTGATGGCACTGCCGATCCCCTCGGAGCCGGTTCCGGCGGTGCTGAGCGTGGACGACTTCGCGCTACGGCGCGGGCACCGTTACGCGACCCTGCTAATCGATGCGGTCACCCACCGCCGGGTCGACGTACTGCCCGGCTGCAGGGCCGCCACCCTGGCCGCGTGGTTGCGAGAGCATCCCGGGGCCGAGATGGTTCGCCGGGACGGATCAGCCGCCGAGTGCTCCGACAGACGTGTCGCGCATCCTGGTTGTGGGCGAGGTCAGCCCATCCGCCGAGTCGTGGATGGTCGCCGCGATGGGCGAGGGTGTCGTCGCTTAGGTCAGCTGCACCACGGCGGCGGCAAGGCGGTCGAGGCTGGCGCGGTCCTACGGCTGCGAGGGCGTCGTACCGTCGATGTCCTCGAACGCGAGGACCGTCCAGTGGCCGTCATCGAGGGTTTTGAGGAACCGGGGCGCGGGGACCTGCGCCGGCAGAGCCGCGGCCACCAGGGCTTCAGTCCGGTATGTGCCGGCCTCCAGGGGCCACCTCTGGGCGTTCATTGCCTTGACAAAGACGCGGCGCCCGTTGCTCAGGGTCAGGCCGGGACGCGAATCCGGGCGAGAAGCCGCCAGGGCAGCTCTGGGCCCGGATGACGTGAGCACCAATCAACTCCTCGACGGCCGCACCTGCGGATGCTGGCATGCCGGCCCAGAGCAGTCGGCGCTTGCTGATCATCGTGGCAGTCTCCGGGTGGGGGTGGTCGCGTAATTAGTGTCGATGGTCGAGGCTCGGACATGCTCAACTGCCGCGAGTGGTGGCGCCAGACGGGCCGCTGCGCTGACCAGCTGACAACAAAAGTGTGGGACCGCGTGGTAGGACGAGGCCATGTATCTCGTTCGCCTGTCGCACGCCGGCCCGCATTGGGATCTTGCGAGGCCGATGGAAGAACAGACCGGCTGGCTCGCGCACGCGTCGTACATGGACCTGCTAGTCGACGAAGGGATCGTCGTTCTGGGCGGTCCGCTCGACGACGTACGCGTGGTGCTGGCTATGGAGGCGGAGTCCGAGGAGGCCGTCCGGGCGGTACTCGGCCGGGATCCGTGGAGCGGCACCCACCTGCGGATCGACAGGATCGACCCGTGGACGATCCGCCTGGACGGCCGCCATACCAGGGCTGACCGGTCGAACATCGGTTCGTAGCCGTGAACCGTGCACGGCCCCGTAAACGCCGACCGCGTGGGCGAGGCCGAGCAAGCTAAGTGCTCGGGTTCGTAAGTCCTTCGGGGGTTATGCGGCCAAGGCGTGTGCGGCAGGCTGGTGATCGCAGCCGGCGGGTTGTTGGAGGTTCTGCTC
>NZ_JBIALB010000051.1:0-10353 GCF_042872965.1 Micromonospora sp. NPDC005087
CGCTCCTCCGGAGGCACCCAGTCTGCGCCGAGGCCCCAGTAGTAGTCGCCCTCCGCGAAGACCCTCTGCCGCAGCTCTTGAAGCGCGCGGTCCAGCTGCGGCTGGTAGGGGACAAAGTAGCTCCACGCAGATGCGCCCACGACGTTCTGCCTTTCCAACACGGCCTCCGCGGTCGGCAGCGGCTAGGCCTGCCCGGGGACCTTAGCGGCCACGTCCGACAATCCCTCCATGAAGGCCAGCGCTGGGCATGAGCCCGGACAGCGGCAGATGCGGACGTTCTAGATTGTGAAGCTCTCAGGCGCCCCTTCGCCCACGCGGCCATCCACGGCCTCACGCAGGATGTCCGCGTGGCCTGTGTGTCGCGCGTACTCCTCGATCATGTCCAACAACATGTCGCGGACGGTGGGGGTACGCCCGTCCGGCCAGGTAAAGGACGCCGGTCCGTCGAGTCCACGTTTCCCGGCGACCTCAGCAACCAATTCGCGCGATCGCTCGACAGCGTCTCGCCACGTTCTGTAGAGGTCCTCGGGAGCGTCCAGGCTTCCAGTACGCCATTCCCAGTCAGGGTCAGCGTCGAAGTCCACTGCGTCCCAGGGCGCTCCGTACTCCTGACCGGCAAGCTTGACAGCGAGCCAGTCCGCTTCGACCAACGCCACATGCTTGATCAGACCACCAAGTGTCATCGCACTGGCAGCCGTTCTCGCGCACAGTCCGTTCTCGTCCAGACCTGAGGTCTTCCAGGCAAAGGTCCGCCGGTTGCGTTCGAGAACTGACAGCAGAGCCTCGACCTCAGTGCGAGCTGCCGGCACGCTGAGCTGTGGAGTCGTTTCGGTCATTGACGGAGCATAGCCACGACCACGGTTACCGCTCATCGGCATGTGCGGACGCCGCAGGCCTGACGATCCACGGCCATCCTGGAGCCGGAGCGCCACTCGGACGGCAGCCGGTGGACTTGCGCTGATTGCATCTGCCCCATCCGGCTCTGGCGTCCGGCCGACCAGCGCGGCAAGATGCGCGGATGGCCGTGAACTTCGTGCTGATCGGGGCGCGTGACGTGCCGTCCGGTGACCCACTCGGGCGTACCTGGGTGGGTTGGAAGGCGACGGCGACCGACGACCAGCTGTGGGAGGTCAACCGCGGCGTTTGGATTCTCGGGAGCCGGGTCGACGGCGAGCGAATCGCCACCCTGTCGTTCGACGGCCGTGTGCAGGTCGTCGCGGAGATCGACGGCCGCACCCGCCACGATGTTGATGGCGTGACGAAGTGGGCTCTGTTGGGCCGGGTGCTGCGCCCTGGCGACCCGGTCCATGATGTGCTGAAGGGCAGGCCAGCGCCCCGGCACCGCAACCCGGTTGGCTACTTCGACACCGCGGCACTGGATTCGCTCCCGGCGGCCGAACGGGCCGGTCTCGACGGGCGCGAGCGGGTCACGATGGTGGTGACGTGGAACCCCGAGCGGTGGAACCCGGACGGCTGGGCCGAAAACGTCTACCCCAGTGACGTCAAGGCGGTCGAGTCGGGCCGGCTCCTGCGGGATCAGTGGGCCACCGGGAACCGCAAGACCGGCATCGAACCGGGCGACCGAATCTTCTTCCTGCGTCAGGGACCAGAACCGAGGGGCATCATCGGCAGCGGCACTGCCGCCAGCCGAATCTTTCCGGCCGAGCAGTGGGACGACAAGCGCGCGGACGAGGACGCCAACTACGTACTGATCGACTGGGACACGCTCGTGCTGCCGGAGGACGGGCTGCCCCACGCGCTTTTGGTCAACCACATCCCGGATGGCGGCGCGTGGCGGCCGCAGAGCAGCGGGTGGGTACTGCCGCCGCGCGTCGCCGCGAAGCTCGAAAAGCTCTGGGCGGACCACCTCGGCCATCCGGCTCCCCTGCCGACTCGCGGTTCGCCTCGACAGGGCTGGCAGCTGGATCCCGCGCGGCGCCGGAAGGTCGAAGATGCCGCCCAGGACCGGCTGATGGCGCACTTCCGTGGCCGTGGCTGGATTGTGCGGGACGTCCGGTTCGGCAACCCCTTCGACGCCATCGCCACCAGGAACGGCGGGATGCTGTGGCTTGAGGCCAAAGGCACCGAGACCAAGGGTGCGGCTGTGATCGTCTCGCGGCGCGAGGTGCAGTGGGCCCGGGAGCATATCGGCGACTGCGTGCTTGGCATCCTGTCCGATGTCGTGTTTAGGCCGGACGGCGAAGTCGACCCGGCGAGCGGGATGTTCCGGGTCTTCACCTGGAACCCGGACGGCGGCTCGCTCTCGGCCCGTGACTACGACTTCACGCCGGCGGAGGAGGACCGACAGGACTGATGCGGGTTGCTGACGAACGCTCGGGCTAACGCTCCCGCCGGGCCGAGATCCCGCGCAGGCGGCGTTGGACCACGAGGCGGCGCATCTGCTCCGCCAGTTCAGGGTCGACCTTCGGCGACGATGCACCGCGACTGACCTGGCCGGATCGGATCTCCTTTCGTGGCTCCTGCCGCACCTCTGCCAGCAGGCGCAGGAACGCCAGCCAGCCCAGCGCCCCGCACAGCACGATCACGGCGAAGCCCCACCACCGTGCAGCGCCCGGCATGCTGGCACCCCAGAAGGCGGCGCAAAGCACCGCCGCCCGCACGACGATGCCCGCTCACCGCCGCCAGCCCTGGGCCGGGTCGCGGAACACCGTGTACCCGCGAAGCCACCACCAGCAGCCCACAAACACGCCCGCGGTGACAAGAATCGGCCACAAGATCGCTTGATGGGCCGAGACCGCACGAGATTTCGACACGCGACGATTGTCTCCGGTGACCGGCCAGTCACGCGGCACCCGCGTGTCGCCTCCCGGCCGCAGTCTCCACGGATGCGACGGAAGGGGTAGGGACGCTGAGGATCCCGAGCAGTACGGGCGCGGATGGCTGTCGAGCGTACCGAGTGATCCGGCAGGCCGATCAGCGGCTCGTTACGGTCCGGAGCGACTCGTGGCAGGTGTGCGCGCTCGCCCTGCCCATCCACGCGTTGCCCGGACGGAGAAGAAAAGCAAGGCAGTGAGCCCGCCCCCGACACCCGCAACTCGGCAGAAGCGGATGAGCCGCCCGGTCGATGCCGCATCGCTGGTTACTGATCGTCACGACTGCGCCGGCAGTCTCGTGGATTTCGCCGGGTCCGCTGGTCGGCTTCGCAAGCGGTTGGAGCGTCGGATTTGCCTCCGCTCATCGCATCGTCTACCTGCAGGACGCTGTGCACGTTCAGTCGTACCTGGCTGTGCACGTTGACCCGTACGCCGACAACCCGCGCTGCCGGCTGATACGGGGCCGAGGCCCGGAAGGTCACGAAGTGCGCCCGTGGGCGCACAAAAAAAAGCCCCTCCCGTCGATCGCGATCGATGACGGAAGGAGCGTTTTACCTGGTCAACCCAGTTAAACCCTGTGCGCCCGAAGGGACTCGAACCCCTAACCTTCTGATCCGTAGGCTCCTCTTTAGACCATGCGCTCTGACCAGGGCTTTCACAAGATCGAAAGCCCCTCAACCCAGCAGGGTAAGAAGGTCTGCGGACCCGGCCTACCCCCACCCCTTGATCGAGCAACACGACTGTAACGATTCGGTCTACAGAGATCCCTACCGCCTGGCCGCCTACGCCCTTCCGGCCCTCTACCCCTCCAGGACTACCCGAGAGAGCGGGCAGCCCCGTAGGCGCACGCCTAGCGGGCTGCACGGGCCGGTCTACGACCACGGCGGACGATGTCTAGCTGGTTCTCCCGAGCGGTCCCGACGTAGAGGTGCGCCGGGTTACAACACGGCTTGAAGTCGCAGGTGTGGCAGGCCAGCTCCTTTCGCTCGCTGTCCCAGCGGAGCGGCCTACCGATCACCTGGCCGAGCAACCAACGGTGCGCCTTCTCCCGAACGCAGACCGCCGGACGGAACCAGCCGTACCCCTCCTCATTGGGCACTCCGGTCCAGGGCCAGCATTCCCTAGCTCCACGCACCTCAACGTCCTGCCAGAAACGCTCAAAAGCGGGGATGCTGTAGTCAATCGTGCGCTTCACGATGCCCTCTTCTCGGGCTGTCTCCCGACCGCGACGATTAGCGGTAGGAGCCCGTACAGCGGGTCTCCGTCCCTCCGGATCTTCCGATAGGAGCGCCAAGCCGGAGCGATTAGCCGCCAGGGCTGAGGAGCCTCTAGAACCGTAGACACCAACAATTCAATTACGCGAAATCGACTCATGATCATTAGCGTATTAGATGCGTAGAGAAATGGCGACATGCAATGAAACGCCCCGGCTCTCATCTCGGAATACCGGAGCCCCCTAAGGCCCTCGGGCAGCAGTTCGGGAAGGCCCGTGGCTGATCAGCGGCTACCGGATCGAGTGCCGGGTACTCAAGGGCGTCAACCGCTGGAGCCTCGTCCGGGAGGGCTAGGGCCGGGGCCGGGTGGGCAGGGGCGTTGCGGCGCTTCTGCCCACCGTTGACGATCTTTGCTATACTCATAGGTGCTGATGGAGTTCGTGTTACGGCACGCCACCCCGCTTGGGCTGGGAGTGACGTGCTATCGCGGCCGCAAATATCCCGGGCATCTCTATGCCCGGAGAAAGAGCGCTGCATGCAGACCATCAGCATTTGGGCGGGCCTAGTGCTCGCCGGTCTCTACCTCCTCCTGATTGGCGTGATCGCTGTGGTGGGTTCTGCCCATCCAGACGCCGCGCGAAGGACTGACGCTCAGAAGGTTCTTGAGCGGTTGTTGAAGTGGCGTCGTAGGTAGCAACGTTGAGCGGAGCGCCGGGCACTACGCTCGGCGCTCTTGCTATTCCGCAGGCCAGATCTCGTGTTTCTCCCTGGTGGTCAGGTCGAAACCTTCCGGGTCTCTAGTCCTGGCGGCATTCCCAGGTCGCGGCGGATCGACGTCAGTAGCTCACTCTGCCTGTCTGCTAACGCCCGCACCTCGAAGCGCACCTGCTTAAGATGCTCCGGGTCGTCTAGTCCACCAGCGCCTATATGCAGGTGGCAGAACACTGCGTCCATGAAGAAGCGACTAGCTGCTTCGTCGGTCTCCTTGGAAGCGAAGAGGCCAAGCTTCCTATCGGCAACGGCGACTGCGGCCAGGGCCTCGCTGAGCCGGCGCTGGTCTTCTTCCGACACGACTGCTGGGCCGGGGTCCAGCCGTGGCAGCACCTGATTCACGACGTGATCCCACTCCTCGATGCGCTGGAGGAGTTCGGTGTACAGGGGGAGCCGTTCCTGATGCCACCGGGCGTGGTCCTCTCGCTCCCACTGTTCCCGCCGCTCGTCGCGCTCCCGGCCCCACCGCTCCCGTTCGTGGTCGCGCTGCCGCTCCCACTGCCGGGCCTCGCGCCGTCCGCTCAGAACCTGCGTGATGACCGCTGCCGCCAAGGTGCCCACGACGCCCAGCGCGGCGACAAGGAGCACCACCCATGCGGGAGTTCCGGAAGACATGCCTACATCGTCGTCCGAGGGCGCAACTACCACAGCGCCCCTGACACGGGCGCAGGTTACAGTCCGGCCGTGGTGCAGGTACCGAAGCTGCCTCAGCGAGCCCGATGCGTTGTCGCCGTTGGGGAGCTTCGTCACCGGCACCACGGATGGACTGCAGCCCGACATCACTCTGCCCTCACCTCCTCCCCGTGAACTCGGCACCAGATAACCTCGCCTGTCTTCGGCAGTGGCTGGGGAAACCTGACCTCGCAGCCGCACGACAGCTTCACGCGGAAGGTCGGTTCCGGCTTTGGCTGCGGCCAGGGGCTGACGCAATCGCTGTTCGGCTTGCCCTTAGGCATTGGGACCGTCCATGAGCTGCACGATCTGCCGGAGCTGTCCGCGAAGGGCAGCGGGAGTGCCGTCCCGGCTCCGTCCCCGTAGCTGCCAGTACGAGAACAGGGCGAGCGAGCGGATGACCTTCTCAGCCCCGGCTGCTTCCGTCAGTTCGGCTAGGGCCTGGTCGCCGTGCGTGGCTACGGCAGCAATTGCCGCGGCAGCAACCTCGGCGTCAGTCACAGCGCCTCCAACTGCTCTCGGAAGGCGAGCACGAGGGCTAGCCGTTCGGTCGCTTCCCGCTCCCGCCGCTCGGCCTCTCGACGGGCCTCTACGGCCCGCCTGCATGGCCCGAGAGCCCTTGCCGCGTAACGGAAGGGGGTACGCCTACCCCTCATCGCTACCGCCCTCCCTACGGGCCTTCTCCTCGTCGTACATGCGGCGAGCGAGACCGGAGAGCGGACGGCCCCTCTCGACCTCCCGCTCAAGGCGGGTGAAGTCGTCGGGCTGGGCCTTCTTCACCATCTCGCGGAGCACCGACGCCCCGGAACTTCCCTTGAACCCTGAGGCGATATCGGAGGCACGGGTTCCACCGGGGCGAGGGTGATCCCGCTGCCAAATCTTGTTGAAACGCTCGTCGCGCTTCCGGTCCGCTTCACGCCGAGCAGTAGCCCCCGCCTCACGAAGGGTTTCCCGCTCTTCCCACCAGTCGTCGCCGCTCATGCCTGCTCCTCGAATGCGACGGGGGCGAAGGTCTTGTCACTGGCGTCGCTCCGGACCCACTCCTGCTGGACGGAAAGCTTCCGTACGGCCTTGACCTCCGGGGCGAGAAGGCGACGCAGAAGCTCCTGTGCGTTGCGGATGAGTTCCGTGCTTTCGCTCTCGACCGGGGCGACGGCTTGGCCTCGACGCTTCCGGCTTACGCCGCCAGCAGCCACAAGGGCACTCAGCCCCTCGACCTCGTACAGCTCTTCCAGAAGCTCGACCGCACCCGAGAGGCATTCGACCAGTCGGCCGGAGAGCCCCTGTCGCTGCTCAACGAGGTATTCGCCCCACTCTCCGCTGTCAGCGACAGCAACCAGACCCGCGTGCATCTGCGCCATCGCTTCCTTCGCCCCATCGAACCGGGCTCGGGCGGTTTCCTCGGCAGTCTTCGCCGCAGCCCAGTCGTCGGACTGCGCTAGCTTCGCGTCCTCGTCAATCACGGCGTCCTCGCTCACCGCCCGGTACGCCTCGGCCATGACGCGGTTCTCTACGTCCCGCATCGCGGTTCCGGCGGCAGCGATCTCGGCGTCCGCCCTCCGTACAGCGGCACAGGCCCGAGCGAACCGCTCGGCTGCGGCGTACACGTCCAAGGGGACGTGTCGACCGGGGAGGGAGGCGGTTAGCTCTGTGCCTCGGAAGAACCCCCCGGCCGCGATGGGCGGGCTCTGGAAGCGGTCAGTCATTGGTCTGCCCTCGGGTCTTCCGGACCTTCTCGCGCCGGGCCTCCCGGACCTCGGCCAGCCGTTCCGCTAGGGCGGGAGCCGGGTTCTCTTCGTGCTCGCTCAGGAACCGGCACGGCACTCCGGTCGTGCAGGTGTGCCGCTCGTGATTGAACTGCGGCTGCTTGGGCATTCATGGCCTCCTATTTGGCAGATGCCGTAAATATAGCGGATCCGATAAGCTCTCGTTTATGCCAAGATCCACCGCAGAAATCATTTCGGAAAGGCTCAGCAATCCTCGACCGAAAAGGTATCGAGGCGTTGGGCTGACGCAGAAGGTTCAATTCTGGGCAACCCCAGAGGAACACGAGGCGCTGAAGGAATACGCCGAGGAGAACGGCGTGGGGGAAGGGGAAGCCCTCCGCTACGCGATCAAGCTACTAACCGGGGAGGACTGATGAGACAGGGGTCACAAACGCGTCCGCTTAGGTCCCACACCCCGCGCTGCTACTTCACCTACTGTCCTGGGGAGTCGTGCCGCGCTCGGGGCTGCCCTAACCGCTGCCGCCACCCGGAGTGCACGGGGCGGTACCCCCGTCGTGTCCGTACGCCCGTCCTAACGAATGGCTTCTGGACCTCCCTTATGGAGGAAAGCAAATGACCCCGGCCTGCCCAACCGGGGTCACCTACGTCATCTCGCAAGGGAGCCTCTAATGTACCGTCCGCCCCTCTTTGCCCGCTACGTACGGCTTTCTGCCGGCCCTTCGGTCGGGGTTCTCCCGGGTAGGTCCGCTCGGGTAGGGCAGCGCCCCTACGGCCACGAGGGAAGGCGGTAATGCGCCCTAAGAAGGCCCGTCGGGCCGCACGAGCGGCTACCCCTCCCGTCGTTGAGGACCTGATGCCTACCTCCGTCGAGGAGATGGAGGGTGCGCTCCGGGCCATCGGCGTCGACCCGGCTGAGGACGACGACATCGAGATGCAGTTCTTCGTGCACCACCGCGAAGAGATCCAAGAACACCGAGCCACGGCAGCCCGACGAGAACGGGAAGAACCAGCGGTGGATGACGACCCGAGTTCGGCTGAGGGCATGCCGGAAGTGGAAGAGCCTGGCGCCTCTGGGGGCATCCCCGTCCGGGAGCCGAAACCGCCCAAGACCTCTCCCCCTCGGCCGTTCGTGCCGGGGGCGGGGGCGAGGGTCCTGGACGAGGTAGAGGCCCTCATTCGGCGGTACGTGATCCTGCCGAACGAGGAGGCGTACGTAGCCGTCACTCTGTGGGCCGCAGCAACACACGGAATGCCGGCCTGGGAGCACGCTACCCGCCTGGTTGTGATCTCGGCGGTGAAGGGCTGCGGTAAGACCCGGCTCTTTGAGGTTCTTCAGCCGCTGTCCGAGGAGCCTCTGTCGGTTAGCGCTGCGACTACCTCTGCGATCACTCGCTCCCTGGAGGGCGTTGTCCGGACGGTGTTCCACGACGAGGCGGATACCGTCTTCGGTCCGAAGGCAGGCAGCGGCGTAGAGAAGCTACGCGGTATCTACAACGCGGGTTTCCAGCCGGGTGCCGGGGTCCTGATGAGCGAGCGGGACGGGGAGGAGGGCTGGACGCCTCGGATGTTCGAGGTGTTCGCAATGGTGGCCCTTGCCAGTAAGGGGGTCGAGCTTCCTGACACGATCATGGACCGGGCGGTCGTGATCCGAATGCGGAAGAAACTGCCCTCTGAGACGGTCGGCAACTTCCGGCAGAAGCACATCCCGGAGATCCGCGCTCTCGGCCGGAAGCTAGGCGAGTGGGTGGGGACGGTCCCGAAGGATGTGGAGCCCGAGACTCCGCTTCAGAACCGGGAGGCGGACCTCTGGGAGCCTTTGCTGATCTTGGCCGATGCGGCCGGGGGCGAGTGGCCTACCCGAGCCCGAAAGGCGGCAGTCGGCCTGACCGAGGCAGAGGACGGGATCGCTGAGGAGGATCGGAGCCTAGACCTCCTGCGCGATATCAAGCGGCTCTGGCCCAAGGAGAACGGTAAGCACGTCCCAGTGATCGCGACGGTCGATCTTCTCGGCATTCTGCACGACGACGAGGAATCGTCGTGGGACCGGCACGATCACGGGAGGCAGATCACCAACCGCCAGCTCGCCGATCTGCTGCGTGGATTCGCCATCGCCCCCACGACGATCAAGGTCAAGCAAAAGAGTTTCAAGGGTTACCGGCTTGAGTGGTTTAAGGGCGTCTCGGCGCGCTACCTCGACCAGTAACGGGTAACGGTCGGCCGGTCGCCGGTTACGGCGGGCGGTTACGGCTCCGACCAGGAAGGTAACGGCAGTAACGGCACTTCTAGATGTGAGCGTAACGGCTCTTTTTAGAGACGTTAGGTGTAGTGGGTAAACGGACTTATAGGACTAGTCAAGAGGCCGTTTCGCCGGTTCACCCTCATATATCGCGGAGTGCCGTTACTGCCGTTACTGCCGTTACTGGACAGCTCACCCCCTCCGAGGCCCCGATTTCATCGGGGCCATGGGACGCGAGCGCCGGACGTGTCAGGAGAAGGCGTGCATTTGGCCGCTCCGGGGCGAGGGAGGCTCGGGGTATAGGCGGGTAGGGAAAGGCTCTCGGCAACTTCTACGGTGTTCGGTAGGAGCGGATAGGTAGTCGGGCTACTGACACAGGCTCGAAAGTGTCCCAAACGGGGGTCTCGTCTAACCTGTTTTCCGTGCCTTGGCTACCCCTTCCCCACAATCGTTATGTGCTGTTTATTGGCATTCCTCCTCATTGCGAGCCACGGGGCCTTGGGCAGTAAGCATTGTTAACTGTGCCATTCTGCGCACTCACTGGCTTGTTTAGCAAGCCATTGTTGCACCCACTGCCTTGTTAACAGTACGCAGGCAGCGGCCTACAAGAGCTAACACGGCTGTCAGTCGCTGTGCTGTGAAGCATTGTGAAGCGCCTATGCGTTCAGTTAACAAACCAAAGCGTCCCGTTGTGCGCAGGGGTGCGCAGTGAAAAAGGCCCACAATGAATTTGTTGTATGCCGAGTGCGGCACGCACATATATTTATCGAGAGAGATGCGTGGCAACCATCGATGCCCCTTTATCAGTGAGGTGATCTCAACAAGGGTCGGGGCGCCGATCGGGGTGACACGGGCATTGCGTCCATAGCGGACAGTGGTGGATATGGGCGTGGAGCCAT
>NZ_JBIALB010000052.1:0-10223 GCF_042872965.1 Micromonospora sp. NPDC005087
CCGCCGAACACGAGGCCCTACACGCGATGACCCAGCCGGTCACCGCAGCCCTGAAAACCAGCTAACCAACTCTCCATCAAACCCGGGGCTTGACAACCTACGACGAAGACCGATCCCAGATCCGCACCAGCACCGGACCCCAAGTCATGGCAGCCCTCCGCAACGCCGCCATCAGCGCACTACGCCTGACCGGGGTCACCAACATCGCCGCCGCCAACCGAACACCACGCCCGCGACAGCAACCGACCACTGGCCCTACTCGGCATCACCTAACGACTTTGCCGGGGCCTTGCCCAAGCCGCTCATCCTCCCCGCCCTGGCCCGGCATTTCCCAACGACGTGCCTCGACGCTTGCTACCCAGTCCGGCGAAAGCCAGCTCTACCAACGTCGAACAGACAGGCCCGGCCGATCTGACCGGGCCCGGCGTTTCGGACGCCGTGCCCAGCCACAACCGCACCCAGCTACGCTGAACGCCCGATGACAATTACCTCACCCAAACACCCGATCCATGAGGTTGCACCCTTCACGGTCCAGTCCGTTCGCGCGCAACGGCGGCCGCCAGCTCCCGGGACGACGGTTGGGCTTGCGGGTGGTGTCCGGCTGCATTGGTAATCGCGCGCTGGGGCAGCGGAGTCGGACCAGATCGGAAAGCCCCACGCATCGACTAGAACGCCAGGGCGTCGCGATCTGACTACCAGGATGAAACCTGCCGATCAGTCCAGTGTGGAGGGCTTATCGCCCGGCAGTTCTTTCTGGACCATATCGGTCGTCAAGCCACACCGGGTCGCCGACGGCAACACGGCCCGGCTCGACCGTCGAGCCGTAAACCCCGAGGCAGACCTGGCGCTCGCGGGCGATCGCCCGCAGGATCGCCCGATTACGCCGCGTTGTCCCAGGCTCGATGTTCACCATGACGCATCGCTTGTCGCGCTGATCGACCCGCATTCGCATGCCGCCGACGCGCAGCATATGGCCGACCCACGCTTCCTCGGGAAAGGCCTCCTCGCCGAGTGTGTCGATCAGCAGGTTGGGTCGAAAACGCAGGACATCCAGTTCAGCGCCAACCAACGCCCCGATGCTGGCGCAGGCCTGGGTCGATATGACAGACAGCGGCATGGCGTCGAAGACCCCGCGATCCTGCTTGATGACGCGTACCCCCTCGCCCAGCTGCCCGGCCAGCACCGGATCCACGACGTCGAACTCATCGCCGGACGGTGTACGCACCAGCACGCCGGACGCATCGGGCCGGTCCGGCTCGACGAACGATGGGTGGTAGGCGCTCATATCCGGGCGTTCCCGGATTGTGAGCCAGGGAAAGCCGCTGCGGACCATGCCGTCGCGAATGAAGGCCCAGCGGCGATCGCCGGCCAGGCCTTTCCAGGACACGTCGACCTCGTGCAGGGCCTCAGCGCCCATCGACTTGACCGGGTAGCGCCACAGCGCGGCGACCCGGCCCACCTGCCCGCCGCCCTCGGCGCGGTCACGCTGTGACATCTGATGGTGTGCAGCCACCGGCCACCTCCTGGATCAGAGGCACCCTTTTCCCCATGACCGAGGTCGAGCGTGGCGGACTGAGTCCGTCGCAGCGCCTCTCGACGCTCGGCCTGCGCCACCATACAGCGCATCTGGTACGTCCCGCTACCGAGGCAGATTTAGGTGTGCTCGACCAGAGGGCGCTGTCAACATCCAGCGCGGTCACGTGGTGAGCTTCATGCGATGCCGAGCAGGCGGGCCGGCTCGCCTGAGCCTCTATGGTCGGGCGGCGCTGACCAGCCAGAAAGAGCCCCGCAGTTGCACGCCATCGGCTTTCTCGTACGGGCGTAGCGCGGCCGTCACCGACTCAAGCGCCTGGGCGGTGGCGCTTTGGTCCGCGTCGCCGAGAAGAAACCGGACAGGACCAGTACCGAGGAAGGGGACTGCCCCCGGTTCGGTTGACTCCTGACCTGTGAGGACGTGTTCCTCGCTGGAAGGATGTCTGTCATGCCGAAAGCGTTTCCCCTGGAGTTCCGCCGTGATGTCGTCGCGGTAGCCCGCAAGGGCGAGGCCCCGATCGCTCAGATCGCGAAGGACTTCGGGATCTCCGAGGCGTGTCTGCACCGCTGGCTCAAGCTCGCCGACGTCCAGGACGGCGTGCGGCCCGGGACCACCAGTTCCGAGTCAGCGGAGCTGCGCGAGTTGCGAAGGCGTAACAAGGTCCTGGAGCAGGAGAACGAGATCCTGCGTCGGGCCGCGGCGTACTTCGCCAAGGAGATCTCCCCAAATGATGTACCCGCTGGTCGGTGACCTGGCCGCGGACGGGATCCCCGTCGCGGTGACCTGCCGGGTGTTGGGGTTCAGCAAGCAGGCCTACTACGCGTGGCGCGCTAATCCGGTCTCGCAGCGGGACTGGGACGACGCGCACCTGATCAACACCGCCCTGGACATCCACGCCGATGATCCGGCGTTCGGGTACCGGTTCATCGCCGACGAACTACCCGCCCACGGCATCACCGCCGGCCCGAACAGGGTGGCCCGGCTGTGCTCACAGCAGCGCATCTGGTCAGTGTTCGCCAAGCGCAAGGGCCTCACCCGGCGGGCTGGGCCGCCGGTGCACGACGACCTGGTCCGACGTCGCTTCACCGCCGACGCCCCGAACCGGCTGTGGCTGACCGACATCACCGAACACCCCACCGCTGAGGGCAAGCTCTACCTCTGCGCGATCAAGGACATGTACTCCGGCCGGATCGTCGGCTACTCCATCGGCACCCGCATGAAGGCCTCCCTGGCCGTCTCGGCGCTGCACAACGCAATCCGACTACGGGACCCGGCCGGCACCGTGGTGCACTCCGACAGAGGTAGCCAGGGCGGATTCAACTGGTCGTCGCAACACCTCGATCGTGCAGGAGGATGTTGTGGCGCAAGGAAGGGCGCGTGCGGCGATTCTGGCTGGTCGGCCGCCGCTTCGGTCACCTGGCCGGCCTCCGGTCAATCGGCGTGAGGAACGGCAACGGTTCTGGCGGCTGATCGCCGAGGGGCTGTCGAGCGAGGACGCCGCCGTCGCGTGCGGTGTGTCAATGCCGTTGGGGCCGCGGTGGTTCCGCGAGGGTGGCGGTATGCCGTCGATCAGCCTGGACCCGTCGTCTGGCCGCTACCTGTCGTTCGCCGAGCGGGAGGAGATCGCCGTGCTGCGTGCCCAGGAGCGCGGAGTGCGGGAGATCGCCCGCCATCTGGGGCGGTCCCCGGCGACGATTTCGCGGGAGCTGCGGCGCAACGCGGCCACCCGTGGCGGCCGGTTGGACTACCGGGCCTCGGTCGCGCAGTGGCACGCCGACCGCCAAGCGAGCCGGCCCAAGGTGGGCAAGCTCGCCGCGAATGACCGGCTGCGGCAATATGTGCAGGAGCGGCTGGCTGGCACGGTCTGCGCTCCGGACGGCAGCGGGGTTGAAGGACCGCATGTCCGCTGGATCGGGCGTCGTCACGGGCGTCGTCAGGACCGGCGCTGGGCGACGTCATGGAGTCCGGAGCAGATCGCCAACCGGCTCCCGGTCGACTTCCCCGAGGACGAGACGATGCGGATCTCGCACGAGGCCATCTACCAGGCCCTGTACATCCAGGGCCGCGGCGCGCTGCGCCGCGAGTTGACGGCCTATCTGCGCACCGGTCGTGCGCTGCGGGTGCCCCGGGCCAGGACCCGCGGACGCGGGAAGAAGTTCGTCACCGAAGAAGTGATGATCAGCGCGCGGCCTGCCGAGGCCGAGGACCGGGCCGTGCCCGGACACTGGGAAGGCGATCTCATCATCGGCTTGGACAGCTCCGCGATCGGGACGCTGGTCGAGCGCACCACCCGGTTCACGATGCTGCTGCATCTGCCCCGGATGGACGGCCACGGCCAGGGCCCACCGGTCAAGAACGGCCCGCCGCTTGCCGGGCATGGCGCCGAAGCAGTCCGCGACGCGATCGCCACCACGATCACCACGCTGCCCAAGCAGTTGCGCCGGTCGCTGACCTGGGACCAAGGCGCGGAGATGGCCCAGCACGCCCAGCTACGCGTCGACACGGGCATTCCGATCTTCTTCTGCGATCCCCACAGCCCGTGGCAGCGAGGCACGAACGAGAACACTGTGAGTCTGTTGGTGGCCCGGGAGGGTCAGACAGACCGGCAGGCTGGTGCCGGCTGCATGAGGTGACTCTCGAGAACACTGGCCACCGGCAGGTGTGCCTTGCGTTGGACCCGTCCCTCGAGCAGCCGACACCGGCCTGACCCACTCGTCTTGGCTTGATCAGGAGCTTGTCCGCCCGCAGGCGTGACTCCTCACAGTGCTGCCGCGACAGGTGACCTCTCCCAGGTCGGCGTCGACCGCGCTCGCCCTCGGGAAGGACAACCGGATGGTAATGCTGGCAGAGCACTACGACTTCGTCATCGGTGGTGACCCCGACCGCGACACGATCGACCTGGCCATCCTCGACACGGTCACCGGCGGGGTCCGTGGCCACCTCGCCGACCGAGCGGATGGACTCGGCTATCTGCGGCTCTTGGCCTGGGCCCGCGAACACGCGCCCGGCCGTCGGGTCTGGGCGCTGGAGGGCACTGGCAGCTTCGCCGCCGGACTGGTCATGGTCTTGGCCGAGGCAGGCGAAGACATCGTGGAGATCACCGGTGGAAAGCGATCCCGCGGCGCGAAGAACGACCGTATCGACGCAGTCCAGGCCGCTCGAACCGCATTGGCCCAGGAAGACCAAGCCGCGCCCCGTGAACGGGGCCTGCGTGAAGCGCTGCGTCAGATTCTCGTTACCCGGCAGGCGGTCCTGGTCAGCCGAACCAAAGCGATCAACGAACTCAAGAGTCTGATCGTGGTCGCGCCCGAGCATCTACGCGCACAGTTGCGAGGGCTTTCACTGATCAAGCAACTGGGCCGCGTCGAACAGCTCCGCAGCCCTACCGGCGCGAGCGTCGAGCACCGGATCACGATTCTGACCCTGCAGTCGATCACCGCCCGGATCCGGTTCCTACTCGCCCAGACCGCCGAGCTCGACCCCGAGTTGCTCGCCCTCGTCAAGAGCCACCCCGCGGGCCCGGTCCTGCTCGCCGAGCCCGGCGTCGGTCCGGTCGCCGCCGCCCAGCTGCTGGTGAGCTGGTCGCACCGCGGCCGGGTCCGCAGCGAGGCCGCGTTCGCCACCCTCGCCGGCGCCGCCCCTCTGGAGGCCAGCAGCGGGCAACGCACCCGCCACCGGCTCAGCCGCGGCGGGGACCGTGACCTCAACCGCGCCCTCCATACGATCGCGATCACCCGCCTACGCTGCCACCAAGAGTCACGCGACTACGAAGCCAACCGCACCGTCCAGGGCAAAACCCACCGCGACGTCCGTCGCAGCCTCAAACGCATTCTTGCCCGCCGGCTCTACCGCCGCATCCAAGCCGCGACCCGCCAGCCGACACCCTCCATCAACCTCGCGCACGGCGCTTGACAAACATAGGAGCGTCCAACGGGCTGCTGCGCCACTACTTCCCGAAGGGAACTGACCTTAGTAGACACAGCGTCGACGACCTGACGGCCGTCGCTCACGCGCTCAACAGCCGCCCTCGCAAGACACTCGGATGGCGAACTCCCGCAGAAGCCCTCAACGATCACCTACTATCAATCCAAACAAGCGGTGTTGCGACGACCCCTTGAACCCGGGCAGTTCCGGTCGAAAAAGTTCGTCAAAGCGTTGCGGCGCAACGGCTTGACCGGCTCGATGGGCCGCGTCGCCGCCTGCGGCGACAACGCCGCGATGGAATCGTTCTTCGCCCTGCTGCAACGCAACGTCCTAGACCGGCAACGCTGGCAGACCCGCCACTAGCTGCGCTTGGCGATGGTGACCTGGATCGAACGAACCTACCACCGCCGCCGACGGCAACGACGCCTCGGCAAGCTCACACCGATCGAGTTTGAGACAATCACCAGGCCCGCACACGCGGCCTGAACCACTCAACCCCGCGAGTCAACCAGACCCGGGGCAGTCCCACCAGTACGCCGTCGACGTCGAACAGTACGGCAGTGCCGCGGTCGGGGTCTCCGCTGATGCGAGCGAGGGAAGTCATGGTTACGCAGCCCCGTCTGCCGTTTGAGTCGTGCGGCGCATCTGCTCGATGACGTTCACAGTCTGCGCCGTGAGTTCGTGGATGAGCCGGGCTGCTGGTCGGACTTCCCGGACGAGCTCAACCGATTGGCCGGCGTAGAGGGCCATGTCCGCCAGGTCGCCGGTCATGCCGGGTAGGGGGATCAGATCCTCGTACCGGTAATGGGCCTGGCCTGCGCTGTCGAAGGCTACGACGTCGCCTTCGTCCGGGCGCCCTGGCGCTGGGAGTGAACCGGCTAGTTCCCACCGTTGCAGGGTTGGATTCCGCAATGCGCGGTGCGCGGCGTCGGGCCATCCTCCGTCGAAGCAGCGGGTATGGACGGTGTCCTCGGCGGTGGCGGCGACGAGCCGTTGCCGATACAGCTGGTGAGTGGAAGCCTCGGTGGTCGCGAGGAAACGGGTGCCCAGCCATGCGCCCTGCGCGCCCAAGGCCAGGACGGCGGCGAGGCCGCGGCCGTCGCTGATGCCGCCGGCGCCCATGACCGGAATGGGGCCCACCGTGTCGACAACGGCCGGCACCAGAACCATGGTGGTGGTCGTGCCGCGAACGTGGCCGCCGGCCTCCCAGCCCTGCGCCACGATGACATCGACGCCGCATTCGGCGGCGCGCACAGCCTCCCGCACGCTGCCGACGGTGTGCATGTGCAGCGCACCGGCGTCACGGATCCGCTGACTGACGGGTTCTGGGTCACCCCAGAAGGTGGAGATGATCGGTACGGCCTCGTCCAGGCACACCGCCAGCGTGTCGATCACGGGAAAGTCCAACACCAGATTCACCCCGAACGGCCGCGTAGTCCGCTGCCGAACGTTGCGGATGCCGAGGCGCGCGCGTTCGGGGCTCTGCCAGGTCGACGCCAGCATGCCGAGCCCACCGGCTTCGGCCACCGCCGCAGCCAGTTCGGGCGCCGCCGCGGATCCTATCGGCGCCTGCACCACCGGTACGTCGATGCCCAGCCGCTCGCACAATGCGGTACGCAACTTGGACGTCATGTATGCCTGACCCTTCCTGCGCTTCGGAAACCGAATCACCGGCCGGGAGGTACTGTATCGGAAAGAGAAGCGCCCGGAGAAGCGGGGCGAGATTTCCATGGCGACGCCGAGGCCGGGAAGGCCGGTTCGCGGGTCGAGCACCGGGCGCCCCTTGATGGCGGCACTCGACCTTTTCGGACGTCGACGGAGCCTGCACATCGTCTGGGAGTAGCAGCGCGGCTCGCTCGGTTTCCGCGCGCTGCTGCAACACTGCGACAACATGTCGTCCAGCGTCCCGCGGCAGCGGCTGACCGAGCTGATCGAGGCATGCATCGTCAAGCAGGAACCGGGCGCCGCCTATCCCCTCACCCAGCTTGGGCAGGGCGCCTACCGAGCCTTGCGCCCCCTTGTCCGGTGGTCGGACGACTGGGCCCGCGCTCTCGCCGACGGCGGCCTGGCTACCGAGGCGGAAGCCCCGACATGACCGGGAGGTACGGACGCGACGCGACGATCGTCGACCCCTGCACTCGCCCGCGGGGAAGGTGGCAGCCCTACGGCCGTGCTGATCGATGACATCGCGATCAGCGACAGCACTCGGCGCGCGATCGTCCGGCGCGCCGGCACCTCGCACGCGGCGTTCGTTGACGCCGAGGCGGGAACCACGCCCACCGTGCGGTTCTTCACCGCACATGGTGAGCTCACCAACTGCGGGCACGGCACCATCGCCGCCCAGGAGGTCCTGTTGCACCGTCGCCGGACCAGGGAACATCGCGCACGTCAGCGGACCGGTGGCCGCACCTTCGACACAACCGCGATCCAGCGCGATAACGGCATCGAGGTCTGGTTCGACCAGGGCACGTTGGAGCTTCAGGGCTGCACTGCCGCAGGGCTCGACAGCCTCCTCGTCGCCCTCGGCGTCAGATCGAACGACATGGCCGCCGACGACGCTCCGTGTGTCGCCTCACCGGGAACACCACGGCTTCTCGTGCCGGTCAGAACGCTGCCGACCCTGCTCTCGATGCGGCCCGACCTACGTCGACTCGCAGCCGAATGCCGTCGTCTCGGCTATCTCGGCTGCTTCGTCTACACGCTCTCCCCGACCCGCGACACAGCGGCCGCGCGCATGTTCGCACCAGCGATCGGAGTCGGCGAGGATGTCGTCAACGCCAACTGAGCTGCCATGGGTTTTCCGGACAGGCCAACCAAGTAGAATTGGTTGATCTGGAGAGGAAAACAGGTGCCACGCGCGAAGAGGAATTTCTCCCCGCAGTTCCGGGAAGAAGCAGTGAAGATGGTGATCGAGGGGTCGCGGCCGATCTCAGCGATCGCTCGTGAACTCGGTATCGGAGACGGCACGCTCGGCAACTGGGTGGCCGCGTACCGGTGTGAACACGCGGGCGATGAGCCCGCCCTGAACGTCAGCGATCCTCGACAACCGCATCGGTGACCTTGCTAATCAACTCCCGGGACACGTCGGCGCCGTAGACCTCGGCCAGATGCGACTGGATTTCTCCGGTGGTCAAACCCTTGACATACAACGACAGGATCATCTCGTTGAACCCGGCGACCCGCCGCGAATGCTTCCGGATGACCTGCGGCTCGAACTCACCCTGACGGTCACGCGGGATCTTCAACCCGACCGGCCCTAGATCCGTGTGGACCGTCTTTACTGAATGGCCATTGCGGGCGTTACGGGCACCGCGACCCGCCGGGTCGCCCTTGTCGTAGCCCAGATGCTCCGACATCTCCGCTTCCAGCGCCGTCTCCAGGATCCGACGAGTCACACCGGCCAGCAACCCGCCCGGCCCAACCAGCCTCACCCCGTCGACCCGCGCCTGCTCCAGCAACTGCTCAGCGATCCGCTGCTCCGCCACCGAGTCCACAGACGAACCCCGCTCGCCTTCCGGCTGCTCAGCACCATGATTCGTAGACATGACGTGATCCCCTCTGGCCGGGCTTCCTACCCGACCTAACGGACCACACCAAGATCAACCACAAAGTTTCTGACAGGCCCTGCACCCTCGAGTGAGCGGCTTGCTTGGGTTGGCTGCGTTGCGATTTGGTGGTGGGTCGACAATGGCCCCATGTGGAAATCGCTGGTAGCGCGGGCGGGCCTCTCGGAGGACGCCTCTGTTGCGGAAGTCGTGGAAGCGGTGCGCTCGATGCCATACGGGCGTCCGGTGGAGCGGAGCGCTCAAGGGGCGCTCGCCGAGTGGCGGGGCACCTGCTCGACGAAGCACGCGCTGTTGGCGGCCGTCCTGGCCGAACACTGGCCGCATACGGAACCGCAGCTGGTCCATCGCGTCTATCGATGCACGCCCGAAGACGCTGCCCGCAGATTCGGCCCGATCGCGGCCGCCGCGGTGCCCCCGGAAGGCTTGTGGGACGTGCACCGGTACCTGACCATCGAGCTGAACGGGGACCGCGTCGTCATCGACGTCACGTTTCCGTCCGGCCCAGGCTGGGACGGAGCCGGCTCGATGCCGGTGGCGTGTGGGCGAGGAACCGACTATGCGGCTGGTTTCGATCCCGACGCGGACAAACGTGCTTTGGAGGAGGCCCACTGCGACCCGAGCGTTCGCGAGCCCTTCATCGCCGCCCTTGCCATGCCGGGAACGACGGCCGGCGACTCGGCGGGCGAATGGCCGGGCGGTGGCGATGGATGATCATGGTTATGTCATCGGGGTCGGCTCGTGGGGTGTTGTCGCACCGGATCTGTACTGGCCTGCCGCGTCGCCGGTTGGGCAGGCTCATTGAGGAGCTGGCTGGTGCCTGGCTGGCGCAGCAGGAGAGCCGGCTGCGTGAGCGCTGTGGTCGTGACCGGCTGCGGGCGCCCGGTGCGGGGCCAGACCACGAGCTGGTGTTTACCGATCGGGTGATTGCCACCCTGGTCATCCTGCGTTTCCAGCTCCCACACGCGGCCGTGGCCCTGTTCTACAAGGTGGACCGCTCCACGATCACCCGGGCCGTCCATGAGATTCGACCTCTGCTCGCCGCGCGGGGGTTCGCTGTTCCCGGTCGTCCCGAGCTGCGGCTGCGCACCCTGGCGGATGTCTTCGCTTAGAGCGTCCGCCAGTAGGTGACGGCGGGGATGCAGAGTAGCGAAACGGGCACGGAGTCAGTGATCATCGAGTTGTCTACGCTCTGTGATCGC
>NZ_JBIALB010000053.1:0-8897 GCF_042872965.1 Micromonospora sp. NPDC005087
CTACCCGAACCCGCGTGGATCAACAAGCCCGACGACGAGCCGACTCAGTCAACGAACCCCTGAACCACCCGCCCCGAAAAGGTTGACACCTTCCGCCCTGCGGGCATTGCCTTCCTGAGCGGATGTCCGGCGAGCGCATCCACGGACCGATCGAAGCGATTCAACCGCGCGCCGACGGCGACCACCTTCGACTCCCTCGGCGGACGTACCTCCCAGCCATCCAGTCAGACCCAAGCAGGTCATGTCATGAGCTGTTCGACTCTCATCGCCGGCGCCGAGACGGGCCGCGCCTACACCGTGCGCCGTTGCACTGGGCGACCACCCCGACCGGGGGCACGATGGGTGCGGCGGTCGCGGGTCGCGGCAGCACCCTCGACTGGGACACGTTGATCGGGATGGCCGACGCGAAAATGTATGCGGGCAAGGCCGAGCGGCGGTCCGCCGCCGCCCCAATTGCTGGTCCAGTCGTGGAGAGGTGCTGATCCAGCTGATCCACCTGCACAGGACGTCGGTACCTACGACGCGTCGAACCGACACCCGGGGTAGCCTTTACTGACTGGGCTCCGTGCCGTCGTGATGCCTAACGAGCGGGCGATGGGCGCCGGTCGTCGGCTTCCGGTCGGGGTCACCCTCGAGACGGAACGGGGTGCGCAGGCGGGTCATCGCAGCCAAGCTTGCGTCAACGGCAGGTGTGTGGTCGAAAGGCGCATCTGCTCCCGGTGCTTCACGGAACAAATTCGAGTCATGCGCGGTTACATCAGTCAAGAACTGCTCCAAGTTTGCGCGCCAACGCCCGACCCACCCGCTCGCACATGCAAGCCGGGTGCGGAAAATGAGCGGGGCGCATCCGGCCGCTCGCCGGGGGGCGTTTGGACGCTCGGCCCGTCGAACCCTAACCCAAAAAGCCATCGTGTACGGCCTGGGCCGGGGCGCGGGTAGATTGATCAACCGGTCCGCCGGTTCCGACCACGGCCTGCATTTGATGTCGACCACCACGCGCCGCGACCAATCGGTCAGCGCCGTGCAGCGCGACCCCTTCCACGTTCGGAGACTCCCATGGCGGCACGCCGCGCCAGCAAAACACCCCTTGTCACGCCCACCTCCTTCGCTGACCTCGGCGTGCCCGGCCGCCTGGTCGCCGCGCTCGAGCAGGCGGGCATCAGCACGCCATTCCCGATCCAGGCCGCGACGCTCCCGGATTCGCTCGCCGGACGCGACGTGCTCGGTCGGGGCCGCACGGGTTCGGGAAAGACATACGCCTTCGCTCTCCCGATCCTCGCCCGGCTCTCGGCCGCCATGTCTCCACGGCTGCCCGGCCGCCCGCGCTCGCTCATCCTGGCGCCCACTCGCGAGCTGGCGACCCAGATCGAAGCGGCGATCGCACCGCTGGCCACCGCGCTGTCGCTGCGGACCCTGACGATCTTCGGCGGGGTGAGCGCGCGGCCACAGGTCGGTGCACTGCGTGCCGGGGTCGATATCCTCATCGCCTGTCCCGGCCGGCTCGCCGACCACGTGTCGACCGGCCACGCAATCCTCGACGCCGTCGAGTTGACGGTGCTCGACGAGGCGGACCACATGGCCGACCTGGGCTTCCTGCCGGTCGTACGGCGACTCCTCGACACGACACCGCCCCGCTCCCAGCGGCTGCTGTTCTCGGCGACGCTTGACGCGGGCGTCGATGTCCTCGTGCGGCGGTACCTCTCCAACCCAGTCACCCACAGCGTCGACTCAGCGATGTCCCCGGTCGCCGCGATGACCCACCACGTGCTCCGGGTGCGTCACGATGATCGGCTCCCCGTCTTGATCGACCTGACGGCCGCCCCGGGGCGCACGCTCGTGTTCACCCGCACCAAGCGGGGCGCCAAGAAGCTGACCAGTCAACTGGTCGCCTCGGGCGTGCCCGCCGTCGAGCTGCACGGCAACCTGGCGCAAAACGCCCGAACCCGCAATCTGGCGGCGTTCTCCGCCGGCGACGCCCGCACACTTGTCGCGACCGACATCGCGGCGCGCGGTATCCACGTCGACGATGTGGCTCTCGTGATCCACGCCGACCCTCCGGCCGAGCACAAGGCATACCTGCACCGCTCGGGGCGGACCGCGCGTGCCGGAGCGAGCGGCACCGTCGTCACCCTGATGACCGACGACCAGGTCACCGACGTGCGCGACCTCACCCGCCAGGCCGGCATCAACCCGACGATTACCCGGCTTGGCCCCGGTGACTCGCTGCTCACCGAACTCGCCCCGGGCGAGCGCCGCTTCGTGACGCCTCCCGTAGCGACGACGGCGCCGCATCACCGACGAGGCCACAGCGCCACGGGGCGCCCGGATCCGCGCACAGCGACGGGCGGATTGACCGCCCGCGCGGCGCGCGGGACAGGCTCGGAAAGTCGTCGGGCGAGTGCCGCGGAAACCACGTCCGCGCCACGGGGCGCCGCGGCGTTCTCTTCCGGCACACGGGTTGGTAGCCGGCGCGGTCAGCGCTGACAGCGAAGACACCGCGCGGGCGCCGCCCCCGTGCTAGCCTCACCGGGTTGCAGCCTTCGGTTTGTCGCATACTTTGCCAGCGCCTGGTGGGTACCTAACCCGCCAGGCGCTCTTTGTTCTGCCGGTTCTTCCGGACCAGCAGCGACGACAACCGAGGGCCCGTACATGGCTCCATCAGCTACTCAGAGGAGAAGACATGGCATTCGGCACAGTCAAGTGGTTCAACGCGGACAAGGGTTTCGGCTTCATCGCGCAGGATGGCGGCGGCGCTGACGTCTTCGCCCACTTCTCCGCCATCTCATCGAGCGGGTTCCGCAGCCTGGACGAGAACCAGCGGGTCGAGTTCGACGTCGAGCAGGGCCAAAAGGGCCTTCAGGCCGCCAACATCCGGCTGGTCTGACGTTTGACTCCGCCGTGCGTGGCGACGAGGCCTCGCCCGTCGCCACGGCGGTGGCTGAGACCACGGACCGGCGAAAGCCGATCCGTTCCGACACCGCGGTCCTGCCCGGCCTCGAACCGCTGGTGCTGCACGCGCTGTAAGCCCCCGAGTCGCGGCCGGGACCGCCAGCACCGACCGGCTCCGGCTGGCCCTGGTGCCAGAGGTGCGACTGGTCATAGCCGAGGACGCGATCGTCCTCTGGGCCCGGCTCGAAGCCGAGGCGGGGCACGTCCTCCCGCCGCCGTTCTAGGCGTCGGCCTGGACCGGCGGGCAGAGTCTCGCGCGTTACATCCTCGATCACCCGGACACCGTGGCCGGTCGCCATGTCCTCGACCTCGCAACCGGCTCCCGACTGGTCGCTATCGCCGCGGTGCACAACGCAACGCGGGATTATGGTGCCTGGATGCCGGCCGGGTTGGGCTCGGGGACGCGGAGCCTGTCCAGCGCTTGGCGCGCGAGCTCCCCGACAGCGGGAAGATGCGACGTGCAGGCCCGGAGGGTGCGCTGGATCTGGTGAGGTAGGCGGTGCTCCTCGGCGATGGCGATGGCAGCCTGGAACGCCGCTTCGGCTTGGGATGTGCCGCGGCAGGCCAAGAGCACTTCGCCGGTAGTGACGTGGAGAATCGCCTGCCATTGCGGTGGCATCGCGGTGGTGGACATACGGTGGCGATCGAGCAGGTCGGTGGCCAGGTCGTGTCGGCGTGTGTGAACCAGCCCGCGCAGGTGCACTTCATGGAGGGCGTGAAGGCTGGTGAGTCCTGTGCCGGGTTTGGCGTCGACCAGTTGCCCGGCGCTGGTGATGGCGTGGTCGAACAGGACGGGGTCGCCGAGTTCGCCGGCGGCTCGGGCGAGCTGTACCAGGGCGGCACCTCGGTCGGGATCAGGCACCAGTTCGACTGAGCGTCGAAGTCGGGCAACGGCGGCGTGGTGCCGTTCGACCTTGCGCAGCTCGTTGCCGTGCACGCGGAGGGTGAAGGCGATCAGGTCCTGGTCGTGGAGGTGTTCGGCCAGCCACAGCGCCCGGCCGGTCCAGCGGGCGGCACTGACCAGTCGCTCCTCGGGCAAGACGTAGCCGAGTGAGACGCCGAGTTCGGCGCGGGCACGTGCAAGCAGGAGCATCACATCCCGCTCAACATGTCCGTCGGCGACCCGGCTCTCCAAGCGGGTGACCAGCGGCCAGAGCTCGTTGACGGCTTCGGCGCCGCGCCCGGACTGCCGTGCGATCGCGGCGAGGCGGATAGTCGACTCGCCGAACTGGAGCATCGCGGTGAAGTCGGCGTCGTCGGGGTCGCTCACCCCGAGCGTGTGCGCAGGCACGCCGAGGTGGCGTGCAATCCGTAGCCGGGTGGCGACATCGCTAATCTCCCGCCGCCCCGTTTCGATCATCGAAATGTACGTCGCGTCGTAGCCGAGCAACTCCGCAAGACGTCGTTGGCTCACTCCGGTCGCGGCCCGGTAGGTGCGAATGATGACCGCGAGATCGCCGCTGGCCAGCGCGGCCCGTGCGGTATCGCTGGTCCACAACCACAAGGCCGAGCCTCCGTGGCGCTGGCCAGGGACTGGCAGGGCGGCACCGGCGATGGCGTGGCACGCCGGGCACAGCGGCGACGCACTCCAGCGGCCGACCCTCGCCTCGCAACCGCCGCACTGCATCGTCGGTCGCCTACATGACTCGGGCACTGAGTTTGGCGTACCAGGTCGTGATGGACCTCTTGTACCCGTCTGGCATGCGCAGCGCCGCGACCTCGGCCTCGGTGAACAGGCCGACTTCCTTGTGCTCGTGGCTGACGACCGGATCGGCGTCGGTGCCGAGGTGGCAGCCGTACGTGATGATCAGGACATTGACGTCGTCGCGGATGTGGTACTGCCAAGCGTCCAGCAGCGGTCCAGAGGTCACCTGCCAGCCGACCTCCTCAACGATCTCCCGGGTCACGCAGTCGGCCGGTTCCTCACCGAGATCCAGCTTCCCGCCCGGCAGTTCCCACTCGTCGCGCTCGTTGCGTAGCAACAGCACGCGGCCGTTGCGAACCACGACGCCCTTCACGGAGACAGGGAACAGGTGCGGCTGGTAGCTCATCCGGATTCCCTCCACTGGTGCAGGACCTGGACCGTCCGGAACGTAGCACGGTCATTGCTCGCTAAGGGCGGCTCGGCATTGACAATCCGTCACTTGATCCATGCGGTAGGTGCGACCATGGTGAACGCCGACGAGCAATTCGCCGGAGGTGACCAGATGCCCGACGTTGACGGCCTGCCCCACGTGGACTTACGCGACCCGGACAGCACGGCTCGCATCCTGAGTGGCCTCACCAGGCACGGCATCACCATCTTCCAGGGCGGAATCGAACGGGACAACCTGCTCTATGCAGCCCGGTCACTGATCAGAATCCGCGAGCACCGCGACAGCGACTCCGATGGAGTGACCACCATCGCCCAGCGGCTAGCGTCCGAAGACGGAAAGACCAGCCTCGCGGGCTTCACCGATCGCGAGCTGTTGCCCCACACCGAAGGATCCGCTGTATGCCGGCCACCGCGCGTCCTGATGCTCGCATGTCTTCGACCGGCGCAGACCGGTGGACGCAGTCATCTGGTGGACGGTCGCGACCTCTACGACGAGATCGCCCGCGCCGAACCCGCCATACTCGCGGCGCTGTCCACGCCCCGATCCGCGTACTTCGGCGGAGGATCCGGCCACCTCGGCGCGGTCTTCCAGCAGACGACCGAAGGCCGGATAGCCGTCCGGCTGCGCCTCGACGAGCTTGCGCGTTTCGCGCCGATGGTCGCGCTATATATCGACCGGCTTCGAGCGCTTGTCCAGCAGCAGATCATTCCAGTTGACCTAGGTGAGGGCCACGGCTACATCCTGCTCAACGACCGCTGGCTCCACGGCAGAACCCGCTTCACCGGCGACCGCATGATGCTGCGCATCATCGGTGACCCGATGTCCACCTACGCCCTACCGAGCGGGTTCTGTCCAGCAGAGGCTCCGCAACCGGCCAAGCGGGCCACGTGACGTCCGTCGATACCACATCACCACCTCGCCCACTGTCTGCGGCTCGCAGAGCCGCGCCCGCCCGACATCGACCGAATCAACGATGCCGACACCGGCGTTCTGAAGGGCACTCCATGAACCTGATCTCGATCGCGGCCATCAGCGCTGCGCTTGTGCTCGGATTCCTCGCCGGGCTGCTCGCATTCAAGCGCTCGCTGCAATGGTGCCGCACCTGCGGTGCATCCCTAAGCTGCCCGGAATGCACCCGGCCGCTACGCACAGAGTCGGCCAAGCAGATCGCGATGCGCGAACCGGGAAATCTACGTCCATAACCCGTCGGGCGATTCCGCGTCCGGTCGACGCCCGCGTGCAAACGGCCAGCCAAGTTCGGCCTCGAAAGCGCTGCCAGGAGCCGGAAGCATGAAATCACCAGCAGGAGGAGCGCAACGTGACCTTCTTCGAGGAGACCCGCCGGCGGCAATCAGAGACGACGTCGGCCGAGCAGATTGTCTCCTACACCGTGGCCCTGGAGCGTAGACACCGATCGGTGTGGTCACGGAGGAAGGTCAGGTCAGTCGGCCTCTGCGGCGGTGGACGGCCCTGCCGGTCGAGACACCGCATACCGAGCAGACGAGGGCACTGGCCCGGTGAGGCGTCATGACCACGCACGGACCGGTTCTGCCGATCTGGACCTGCGCCGGGTGCGGTGCCCCACGGCCCTGCCGCACACGACGCCACGAGCTGCGAGCCGAGTTCGAAAGCGCTCCCATCTCCCTCGCCCTGTATATGGGCTCCTGCATGGTTGCTGCGAGCCAGGACATGGGCTGGGCTCCCGCTGGTCTACTCCATCGCCGGTTCCTGGGGTGGCTGCGATGACCGCATCCCGCTCTAGGTGTGTGGCGTTACGTGTACTGAACGGTTGACCAGTACGGCCAGGTCTACGACGTGCTCATCTCGGCCCGCCGCGACGCCGATGCGGCACGCCGGTTCTTCCGCCGGGCGCTGTCGACGTTGAAGGTGACACCGAGCGAGGTCGTCACCGACGCCGCGCCGTTCTACCCAGAGTGCTCGACGAGCTGATCCCGCAGGCGTGGCACCACGTCGAACGGTACGGAACAATCCAATCGAGGCCGACCACAGCCAGCTCAAACACCGGTTGAGACCGATGCGCGGACTACGAACCGACAGGACAACGCAGGTGATCATCGCTGGACACGCCTTCATGCAGAACCTACGACGTGGCCACTACGAACTCGCCGTCGATGCCCCGCCGGCAACGCGGGTGTCGACGGCATTTGCTGAGCTCGCCCAGGCGATCTGACCTCGGCCCCCACCCGGGGTACAACGCGTTCATCGATCCGGCAACCAACAGGACCGGCTGGGGTCGGGGTCACACACATGGCGGCGGGTGGCGGTGATGGCGGCGATGGGTTTGCCGCGGTCGGTGTGTTGGTGGTCGGACAGTAGGCCGGCGACGGCGCGGATGGTGGTGTCGAGGCTGTCGCGGCGGCCGAGGTGGCGGGTCAGGCTGCGCCAGGCGTGCTCGACGCGCACCCGGCGGCGGGCGTGCTCGCTGGGCTTGGCGTAGTTCGGCGATGCCGGGCAGATGTTCCAGGGCGGTTGCGGTAGGCCATCCCGTCTGCCATCGACCCGGGCAAGCCGAGCAGACCACCGCCCGACCCGCCATCGTCCGAACCTGTGTCAAGGTCCGCTTGACGTGGCGGGTCGGGCGGCGGCCCGCTCCCAAGCAGGGCGGGTCGACGGCAGACAGTGAGGATGGTGGGGTGGGTCGCCGGGCTGGTCTGACTCACCGGCAGACCGACGGTTGCTGTCCTCATCCCGATTCGTCGGCCAGCTCGGTGGCCCCGACAGCTGCATGTCACCGGCCAGGCGTCGTGACCTGATAGGAGCCTGTGCGAGAGGCGCCCACCACTGTGTTGTCCGCATCGCCTAACCGGTGACGTGTCCACGAATCTCGACGCAGACGAGAAAGGCGGACCTCACCAGCATGGCAGCCAAGAAGCGAACTCTCATCGGTGGTGTCGACACCCACCGCGACACCCACCACGCCGCCGTCATCGACAGCACCGGCGGCCTCCTGGGCGACACCGAGTTCCCGGCAACCACCGCCGGCTACGCCGATCTGCTGGCCTGGATGCGCTCCTTCGGCCGGGTAACTGCCGTGGGAGTCGAGGGCACCGGCAGCTACGGCGCCGGCCTGGCCCGCTACCTGACCAGCAAAAAGATCGCCGTCGTGGAGGTGGACCGGCCGGACCGCCGAGCTCGTCGCGCACAGGGCAAGTCCGACCCGATCGACGCTATCGCCGCCGCCCGGGCAACCCTCGCTGGCACCGCGATGGGCACGCCGAAGACCCGCACCGGGCCGGTCGAGGCCATCCGCGCACAGGCCCCACTTCCGATCGATGATCCTCATAACGGATCGTTGATCATGCCGACAAGCCGGGCGCAACAAGGCGCCCGACACGCCCCCATGGCGGGCAGGATGGACGCCATGCCGGCTATCCCCGAGTCCACCATGACGTCCCTGGCGCAGCGGCTACGCGCGCACGCCCGCGAGAACTGGCCGCAACTGGCCGCGGTGCACGTGCGTTACCGCGCCCAGTTCGCCTACGTCGAAGGCGAACTCGGCGACGGTGAACGGCTACCGCTGATGCGGCTGCGCTACGGCGGATCCGCCCACCGCTGGGGCACCGCCATCTACGCGGCCAGCACGAACAGCTACGAAGACCAGATCTGGTTCAGCCGCAGCACCGAAGAAGCCTTCGACCTGGTCTGCGACCTACACGTACGACCCACCACCCCCTGACCACCAACCGCACGCCAGACCCTGAACCGTCAACCCCCGAAGGACTTACGGCACGGACCACTTAGAGGGCATCTCATGCGACTTTGATCTGATACACGCTGTTGATGCCCTGCCGGCCCCTGCCTGTCCGAGCCGTGATCATCTATACATGACGA
>NZ_JBIALB010000054.1:0-8602 GCF_042872965.1 Micromonospora sp. NPDC005087
ACGCTCACGCAGCTCATCGTTGTACTTCTTCGGTGCGGGCATCGCTGGTGTTCCTCCCAGGTTTCGATGTCTCCATCAAACCCGGTGCGGGACACTGCAGATCCGCCGCCGCAGACGGCGCTTGGACCAACCGAAACGCTTCACCACCGAGACCGTCTACGCCATCACCGACCTAGGCGTGCACCAAGCGAAACCGGCACAACTGGCCGCGTGGATCCGCGGCCACTGGTCGATCGAAAACAAGATCCACTGGGTGCGGGACGTCACCTACGACGAAGACCGATCCCAGATCCGCACCGGAACCGGACCCGAGGTCATGGCCGCCTTACGCAACGCCGCCATCGGCGCCCTCCGCACCGCCGGAATCGCCAACATCGCCGCCGCCAACCGACATCACGCCCGCGACAGCACCCGGCCCCTGGCCCTACTCGGCATCATCTGACGACTTTGCCGGGGCCCTGGTTGTCAGCCGGGGGGCCGGGGGTTCGAGTCCCCTCGTCAGCGCGCATGAAGGGTTGGCCGAGTCTGGTCGATGGCGCCGCGTTGCTAACGCGGAGCGGGTCACACCGCCGGGGGTTCAAATCCGTCACCCTTCGCCAAGCCGTCGTAGCTCAGTCGGTTAGAGCACGGAGCTGATAACTCCGGGGTCGCTGGTTCGATTCCAGCCGACGGCACGCAGCAATTCTTGCCCCCGTAGCTCAGTGGATAGAGCACGAGATTACGGATCTCGGTGTCGCTGGTTCGATTCCAGTCGGGGGCTCTTTCCGGGATATGGCGCAGGTTGGTAGCGCGCCGGGCCACGGTAATATGATCCGCATGTCGCGTCCTTTCAAGACCTCCGATGAGGAGTTCGCCCAGGTCGTTGCCCGGTGCCGATCCTGGAGGCACGTACTCCGCGAGCTGGGTGGTACTACCACCAGCACAACCGGGGTACGGCGGCGGGCGGAACAGCTTCAGCTCGACACGTCGCACTTCACTGGACAGCGGTTGTGGAGCGACGAGGAGCTGGCAAGGGCGATCCGGAAGGCAACGACGTGGAACGACGTCGCGATCAAGCTGGGAACTCCGGCGTCCAACGCGAAGCGCCATGCATTGCGTCGAGGTGTCGACTTCGCCCACCTCGACAGGCGGACGCCCATCGAGGGGGACGACGTCGCTTCCTCGCTGAGCCCCCAGCAGGATCTCCTGCGGAACGCGGGTGAGTCGCTGGCCGCGGCCTGGTTCAAGCTCGCCGGTTGCGGCGTCGGGCAGGTGGCAGATCAGCAGCCGTACGACTTGCTTGTGGTCTTCCCGAGCGGGCAGCCGGCAAAGGTACAGGTCAAGACATCACGGCGCGGAGTCAGCGGCGGGGTGCCGTGTTTCCAGATGAACACGAGGAATTACCTCTCGCCGACGCGGCGGACTCGCCTGCCCTACGACGAGCAGGACGTCGACTTCTTCTTCTTCATCGGTGGCATGGAGGACATGTGGTTGGTCCCTCACGCCCGCGTACTCGGGCAGGTTCACTGCTATCCAGGGCCGGAGTACGAGCGATATCGCGTGCGGTGGCCCGCGTAGGGCAACAACGGGACGTGGCGCAGGGGTAGCGCGCTGGTCTGGGGGACCAGAGGTCGGGAGTTCGAGACTCCCCGTCCCGACAAACGGGTAGTGGCGCAGTTTGGTAGCGCGTTCGCTTCGGGAGCGAAAGGCCGTCGGTTCAAATCCGGCCTACCCGACTCGTGGAGGGTTCCGGCCCGTGGGGGCCAGCCGGCCTCGAAAGCCGGAGGGGGGTGCAAGCCCTGGCGTTCGACTCGTCAACCTTCCGCCAAGCGCCGCTAGCTGAGTGGCTTAGCACCTGACTCTTAATCAGGGGAGCGGAGTTCGATCCTCCGGCGGCGTACCAACTTCCCCCAGTAGCTCAGTGGATAGAGCGCTGGTTTCCTAAACCGGGTCGTCGCAGGTTCGAATCCTGCTCGGGGGACGTCTATCGGGCCGCTAGCTCAGTGGTAGAGCTGCCGACTTTTAATCGGAGTGTCCAGAGTTCGATCCTCTGGCGGCCCACTTGCGGGATGGCGCAGTTATGGAAGCGCGCTGGGCTCATAACCCAGAGGCCGCCGGTTCGAATCCGGGTCCCGCTCCCGCCGCGGTAGCTCAGCGGGAGAGCAACGTCTCGACAAGGCGTAGGTCGCTGGTTCGATCCCAGCTCGCGGCACGCAGACGCGCGTTCGGTTATGGGTAGGCCCTCGCCCTTTCAAGGCGATGAAGCGGGTTCGAGCCCCGCACGCGCGACCATTCCGGCGTCGCCCAATCGGTAGGGCAGCGGACTGTTAATCCGTACAGGTACAGGTTCGAGTCCTGTCGCCGGAGCGATGACGGGGCCGGGACGGGGCGTCAGCTCCTCCCTGCGGAGAGTGGTCCACCAGGGCTGCCCGTCATCTTCATGCCCGTGTAGCTCAGCGGTAGAGCGCTGGTCCCACACACCAGTTGTCCCTGGTTCGATCCCAGGTGCGGGCACTGGCCTTCGGGCCGACGTTGTGACTGTAGCTCAGCGGCAAGAGCGCCGGATTGCGGCTCCGGAGGTCGGCGGGAAGTCGTACCCACTTGACAGACCCGTCCACGGGTACCTCCTCGATTTCGTCGAGGAGGTACCCAGATCTGGCGCGGGCGACGCCCCCGTCAGGCCTCCTGGCGCACCGGCTGGTAGACGGTACCCGGAGCGGCGCCCGCATCGAGATGCCACGGCAGCTCGCCGGTCGCGGTGCCGTTCGGGTCGTCGGTCTGGTTGCCGACCACGTAGCGCACCTTCCAGCCGGTCGGCTCGGCGATGCACTCCATGTAGCCGTACATGCCGTTGTAGGCGCCGCGGATCTCGTCGTCGGGGAGGAACTGGTTGCTGCTCTGGCTCGTCATCGGGGCGTTGATGAACTCGGTGGCGACGAACGGGCTCGTGTGGTCGCGGAAGCGGCGCACGTGGGTCACGATGCCGCAGTGGATGTCGCCCGACAGCACGACCGGGTTGAACGTGGCCGGTGTGGCAGCCTTGCGCTCCTCGAGGACGGCCGTGACGCGGTCGCGCACGCCGGTGAACGCGTTCCAGCCGTTGTTGCCGCCGTTCCACCAGATCGGCGTCGGCGTCGCCAGCGCGGTCCACGTCGCGGTCGTGGTGCGCAGCCAGTCGAGCAGATCGTCGGTCTGGGCGTTGCCGAGTAGCGATGGGCCGCGGTACTGGCGGACGTCGGTCAGGTACAGGTCGAGATTCGTGCCCCAGGCGATCCGCCGATAGAGCGCGAGGTCGTTCTTCGTGTCGCCGAGCGGGCCGGGGTGCCCGTTGCGCAGCGGCATGTTCTCCCACAGCGCCTGTAGGGCGCGGTTGAACCGGCGGACCTGGCCGACCCCGCCGAGGTCGCCGCCGCGGTAGTCGTTGAAGAATTCGTGGTCGTCGGGCATGACGTACACCGGGAACCGCCGGTGGACCTCGCGCAGGCTGTCGCGCAGCTTGTACTGGCCGTAACGGGTGCGGTAGTCGTCGAGCGAGCTGATCTCGCGCGGCGGCACGTGCGCGCCCCGCCCGAACTCGTAGAAGTAGTCGCCGAGGAACACGACGAAGTCGATATCCTCGCGGCCGGCGAGGTGATCGTGGCCGTGGAAGTAGAACTCGCCGCCGTCGGCGCGGGCGATGTTCTGGCACGTGACCACGGCGAACCGGGCCGTGCGGTCGTCGCCGGCCGCGAACGCCGTGTGCGTACGGCCGATCGGGCTGCGGAACACCGTCCCGTCCGGCCCGTCGACCTCGAACTCGTAGAAGTAGCGCCGACCGGCATCGAGCCCGGCGACGTCGACATGCACGGAAAACCCGTTGTCGGCGAACGCCACGGCCTCACCCGAGGCGATCCACTTGGACGGCGCGCCCAGGTGCGACTCGGTCCGGGCGAGGCGCCAGCGAACCGGCACGTCGGTCAGATCGCCCATCCCGAACCGGGTCGACGGATCGAGCGGTTCCGGGGCGAGCCGGGTCCAGATCACGACGCGGTCGGTCAGCGCGTCGCCGGACGCGACACCGAGCGTGAACGGATCGCCGTCGACCGGCGACATGGCGAGCGCGGGCCCGCTCGTGGTCGCCACGGTGCCCGCCGCGAGCAGCCCTGCACCCGCCAGCGTCAGAAACCGCCGGCGGTCGAGACCGGCTTCGTTCATGTCGCTCTGCCCCATCGAGTTCTCCTACGTCATTGGGTTGCCGGCGGGAACGTAACGACGCCGGTTTGCGCGTCGTGGCCCGCGCCGCGAACGGCAGGCAGCGCGCAGGCGAACTCGTTCGATTCCCGCCAGTGAACTCAAGGGAGCGCGCCACCGATGGTGAGGTGGGCCGGGCTGTAACCCCGGTGCGTTCGCGCTTAGGGAGTTCGAATCTCTCCGCTCCCACGCATGCCCGCGTAACTCAGCGGATAGAGCACCGCCCTCCTAAGGCGGGTGTCGCTGGTTCGAGTCCAGCGCGGGGCGCAGCATCGAGCGTCGCTAGCTCAGAGGGAGAGCAGCCGGCTTTTAACCGGCGGGTGCAGGGTTCGAGCCCCTGGCGGCGTACTTGCCGGGTAGAGGAGTTCGGTCGTCCTCGCCGGCCTCACAAGCCGGAGAACGCGGGTTCGAATCCCGCCCCCGGCCACCAAGCCCTGATAGCTCAGCGGGAGAGCACCGTCTCGACAAGGCGGGGGTCGCTGGTTCGACACCAGCTCGGGGCACAGCATCGCGCGTTCGGTTATGGGTAGGCCCTCGCCCTTTCAAGGCGATGAAGCGGGTTCGAGCCCCGCACGCGCGACCATTCCCCTGTAGCTCAAGGGCAGAGCGGCCGGCCGTTAACCGGTTGATCTTGGTTCGAATCCGGGCAGGGGAGCGATGACGGCTCTTCGAACTTGAGCGGGGTTTCGTGTCGGGCGGCCCGGATGTGAGGGGCTCGCAGCTCATCAGTGATCATTCGAACACGACCTGAGCTAGACCAATTCGGTCAGATGGCCAACCCGGCACCCCCGGACACGACGATCTCCTGCCCGGTGATGTAAACGGCATCGTCCGAAGCCAGAAAAGCGACCGTCCCCGCGACGTCTTCTGGCGTCGCGAGGCGGCCGAACGGATTGTGCTCGGCCATCGCCGTCATCGTCCCCGCGACGTCATCGGTTGCCGTCCGGATCGAGGCTCTCGTCATCGGAGTGTCGGTCATTCCGGGGCTGACCGCGTTGATACGAATCCGGCGCGGTGCGAGCTCGAGCGCAAGTGTCGGGATCATGGCCAGCATCGCGCCGTGTGACCCGGCCGCGACGCTGCTGCCGGTGAGGCTGCGCGTTGCTCCGATACCCACTGTCACAATGACCGAAGCGCCGTCGGACAGCAGCGGCAAGGCTTTGACCAGGGTGAAGAACACCCCTTTCGTGTTGACGGCGAACACCTCGTCGTAGCCCGATTCGTCCCAATCCTTTAGCGTCATCGGACGGTTGACGCCGGCGTTCAGGAACAGCGTGGTCAGACTTCCGAACTGTCCTCCGACTTCGGACACGACCTTGTCGATGTCCGATAGCGACCGCACGTCAGCTTGCAAAACCAGGACATCGTTGGGCAATTCTTGCCGTGCGTGAGCCACGCTCTCCTGACGTTGTCCGGTGACGGCAACGCGGTAGCCGCGATCGTGCAGAGTCCGCGCGGTCGCCTTCCCGATTCCGCTGGTGCCGCCCGTAATCAGAGCCGTACGTTCCGACATCACACTCACTCCATCGTTCGTTGTTGGCTTGGGCTTGACCCGTTTCGACGGACAGGGTCGTTGTGTTGATCTTAGTTAGGCGGCTTGGTCGATCGGTAGCGGTTGTGAGCTGGTGGCCTCGAAAGCCGCAGGGCTGAGGTAGCCGAGGGTTGAGTGTCGGCGGCGGGTGTTGTACCAGCCTTCGATGTATTCGAATATGGCCTGGCGGGCGGCTTGGTGGGTGGGCCAGGCCTGGCGGTGCAGGAGTTCGGTTTTGATGGTGGCGAAGAACGACTCGGCGACTGCGTTGTCCCAGCACTGTCCGCGCCGGCCGACGGACAGGCGGATGTCGTGACGGTGTGCGAGGCGGGCGTGCTGGGCGCTGACGTATTGCGTGCCGCGGTCAGAATGAAACACCAGTCCGGGCTCGGGTCGGCGGCGTGCGAGAGCGTCGGCGAGGGCGGCGTCGACCAGGTCGGTCTTCAGGTTGTCGGCCACGGCCCAGCCGACGACCCGGCGTGATGCGAGATCGATGACGGTGGCCAGGTAGAGCCAGCCCTGCCACGTGTTGATGTAGGTGATGTCGCCGCACCAGCGGGTATCGATTACGCCAGGATCAACACGGAAGTCGCGGCCGACCAGGTCAGGCCGGAGCCCGGCGGCCGGATCCGGGATTGTGGTCGTGCGCCAGCGGCGTGGGCTCTTGCCGGCGAGTCCGGCGGTGCGCATCAGCCGGGCGACGCGTTTGCGTCCGTGTCGTAGCCCCTGCTCGGTGAGGTCAGCGTGGATCCGCGGCGCCCCGTAGGTGCCCTTGGACCGTTCGTGCAGAACGGTGATCTTGTCGGTGAGCCGGGCATCGACCCGCTCGCGCTGCGACCGGGCGCCGGTTTTCTGCTGGTAGTAGGCGGATCGGGAGACCTCGAGCAGTTCGCAGGCACGTTTGACGTTGTGCTTGCCGGCCTGCTCCGCGGCGATGAACGGGAAGACGTTCACCGGGTCTCCTTCGCGAAGAAAGCCGTCGCCCGTTTGAGCACATCGACGTCTTCGCGCAGCCTGCGGTTCTCTTTGCGCAGCTGTGCGAGTTCGGCCCGCTCGTCGGTCATCAGCCCGTCGGCGCGGACGCCGGTGTCGAGTTCGGCCTGCTTGACCCACTCACGCACTGCCGTCTCGGTCAGGTCGAAGTCCTGGCTGACCTGCCGGAGCGTGCGGTCACCACGCTGGCACAACTCGACGATCTCGGCCTTGAACTCCGGCGTGAACGAACGCCGAGGCCGTGGCCGCTTCTTTCCCATGCTCTCCATGATGCTGGACATCCTCCCGGAGACCCCCGGTCCCCTGATCTCGGATGTCCGTCAAAACGGGGCAGGCCCACCTGGGCTGGCTGCGGCTCTTGGCCTGGGCCCGCGAACACGCGCCCCCATGACAGGGATTTGGCACCCCACAGGGGTGCCGTCCGGCAGGTACCCTCGGCCGGTGTTCTCGCCTCAAGGCCCGTCTCTGCGTGAACTGTGCATACAGGCGCTGTCCTCGGTCCAGCGGGGCTACGACCTCCTGGCTCCGAAGTTCGACCACACGCCCTTTCGCACCCCGGAGAGCATTCTCGGCGCGACCGCCCACGTGCTGTCCGAACTCGGACCGTTCAGCCAGGGACTGGACGTGTGCTGCGGTACTGGTGCGGGCATGCAGGTTCTCAGGCCGGTGTGCCAAGGACGGATCACGGGCGTCGACTTCAGCGCCGGCATGCTCGCGCAGGCGCGCAGCGCACACCCGGATGCCACGTGGGTGCAGGCCGACGCCCGGGCCCTGCCTTTCGCTGAGAACTTCGACCTCGCGGTCACCTTCGGAGCGCTCGGGCACTTCCTGCCCACCGAACGGACTGCACTCTTCGAGGGGGTGTACCGCGCACTGCGGCCCGGCGGGCTCTTCACCTTCGCGATCGGCGCGCCGCCGCCCCTCACCTCGGTATCGCACTGGGCCACGCTCGGATTCGACCTGGCCATGCGGGTCCGCAATGCCGTGTGGCGCCCCCCATTCGTCATGTACTACCGCAGCAGCCCGCTGCCCGCAGTCCTCGACGAACTGACGGCGGCTGGCTTCACCGCGACGGCCGTCGCCTTGACCGGCCTGGGCCGGCACCGGGACAGCAGCCCACGGTACCGGCTCATCCTCGCGCGTAAGCCGGCAGACCATCACTGATGCCCGGTCGCGCATTGAGTAGTTCGCCCGCCCCAAGCGACGGGCCAGTCACCGGAGGCGACGACGCCGGATTCTCGACCATAAGGAGATGCTGGTAAGGACGACCGGCCAGGTGAGCATTCCGGCCGGAACGCAGAGGCCTTGGCCAGTGGGTACGGGCATGGCTGGTCTCGTCGGCTCTGGCCTGGGCTACGCGCGGGGCCCGACCCTTGCTGTCCGCGCGCCTCTGGACAGCGTCGACCAGGGCGCGTCCAGGCGCGAGAACGCCCGGTCGTGCGGATGAGAGTGTGGCTATCCGTTCAGCCCGGCCCCGCCGCGTCGCTTCCGGGGCATCGCGTTGCCCAGCCAGTCAGGTACGCCCCTGGTATACACCGGCGCTTGGGAGGTGTACGAGCCCCGGGGTTGGGTAGCCCACGGACGGCGTGTGTCATCAGAGGGAGTGGCAATGGGCGGCGAGCGGATTCCGGGTTCCTTTACGGAGCAGACGGCGCAGGTCGGCGACGTCACGATCAACTATGTTCGGGGCGGTCGGGGCAGGACACTGGTCCTGCTGCACGGCTATCCTCAGACGTGGTACATGTGGCGCAAGGTTCTGCCGGAGCTTGCCAAGCACTGAGGTGATCTCAGCAAGGATCCGGGCGCGGTTCGGCATGACACGGGCATAGCGTCCATAGCGGACAGCGTGGGATAAGGACGTGGAGCCAT
>NZ_JBIALB010000055.1:0-7802 GCF_042872965.1 Micromonospora sp. NPDC005087
ATGGCTCCACGTCCATATCCAACACCGTCCGGTATGGACGTTACGCCCGTGTCATCCCCACTCGGCCGCCGAACCTTGCTGAGATCACCTCAGTGGTGCCGGATCGCCAATCGCGAGTGAGATTGATGATCGGCATGCCGTACGCCCGGGCCTCAGCGAGCGGATAGCCGAACGCCTCGACGGCCGAGGGGTAGAAGATCGCCGATGCGGCCAGGCATTCGTCGATGTCGAGTACGTCGACCGCCGCAGCCTCGGCCTGGACCTGCCGATTCTCGTTGAGACGGTGTTCGTCGTGCTGCGGAGCGAAGGAATCAGCGCGCAGGGCAGCGCACCGAGTTCCAGGGCACCTACCGTCGGTGCAGGTCGGGCCGCCGGACCGTGGGGATGTGGGCTGGCTACCTGAGTACACCCGCGATGATCTCCGCGATGCGCTCGCCGGCCTTGCCGTCCCACAACGGCGGGGTACGCCACGTAGCGGGCCGCCCCGCATCCAGCGTGGTTGCCACGGCCTCGGCAAGCGCCGCCCGGGTGACGAGGCGGTTGGTGCCGTGGGTGATCGTGACCGGGCGCTCGGTGTTGGGCCGCAGCGTCAGGCACGGCACCCCGAGCATTGTCGCCTCCTCCTGTACGCCGCCGGAGTCGGTGACGACGACCGCCGCGCCGCGTAGAAGGCTGACGAACTCGATGTAGCCCAGCGGCTCGACCACGCGCAGCGCGCGATGCGAGTGCAGGCCCGCGTTCTCGAGGTGGTGCCGGCCGCGCGGGTGCAGCGGCAGGACGACCGGGAGCTGGTCGGCCACCGCGTGCATCGCCTTGACCAGGTCGATCACGCCGGCGGGATCGTCGACGTTGGCCGGCCGGTGCAGCGTCGCCACGATGTAGCGGTCGGGCAGCGAGAGCGCGGCGCGGATACCGGCGACGTCGAAGCGGTCGAGGTTGTCCAGGAGCGTGTCGATCATGGGGTTGCCGACGAAGTGGATCTTGTCTGCCGCGGTCCCCTCGTTGCCGAGATGTGCCACGGCGTCGGCACTTGTCGCGAGCAGCAGGTCGGACAGGTGGTCGACGACGATGCGGTTGATCTCTTCGGGCATCGACCGGTCGAAGCTGCGCAGGCCGGCCTCGACGTGCGCGACGGGGATCCCCAGCTTTGTCGCGACGAGGGCGGCGGCGAGCGCGGAGTTGACGTCGCCATAGACGACCGTGAGCGCCGGGCGGGTCGCGGTCATCAGTTCGTCCAGGCCGGCCATGATGCCGGCGGTCTGGCACGCGTGGCTTCCCGATCCCACGCCGAGGTTGATGTCGGGCTCGGGCAGGCGCAGCTGGCGGAAGAAGACCTCCGACATCCGCTCGTCGTAGTGCTGTCCGGTGTGGACGAGCAGCTGCCGGAGACCGTGACGGTCGAGCGCCCGGATCACCGGCGCTGCCTTGGGGAAGTTCGGGCGCGCGCCCGCGACGTGCAGGACAACGGCGGCTGACATGTGTCTCCTCGTGGCACTCCGGGTTGACCAGATGTACTAATAGTACAAGTCATCCCCTCCGATGCGTTTAATCCCTTACAATCGTGATTGACCGATACGCCGGCGGCGCAGCGGCCGCCCTGGTGCGCCGCCAGCCGCATACCCGACGTTCTCCGCGAAGGCAGGCACGCCCAGTGAAGCAAGTTGTCCAGTCGGTATCCGGCGGCGAGTTGAAGGTCGCCGAGGTACCGCAGCCCGAGCCCGGCGCCACCGAGGTGCTCGTCGCCACGCGCAGGTCCCTGCTGTCAGCGGGCACCGAGCGCGCCGTGCGTGAGCTTGCCTCGGCGAGCCTGCTGCGCAAGGCCCGAGCGCGGCCGGATCTGGTCCGCCAGGTCGTGAGCAAGGCGCGGACCGAGGGCGTCCGCTCGACGCTCGCCGCCGTGCGCAACCGGCTCGACGAGGACATGCCGCTCGGGTACAGCGCCTCGGGTGTCGTCGTCGCCGCCGGTCCCGCGACCGATGGCATTCGACCGGGGATGCGCGTGGCCACGGCATCGGCGGGGCACGCCGAATATCAGGCAGTGCCCGGTCTGCTCGCGGTGCCAGTCCCCGAGGCGGTATCGGACCAGGCTGCCGCCTTCGGCGCGGTCGCGGCCATCGCGCTGCAAGGACTGCGGCAGGCCGAGGTGGGTGTGGGCGGCTCCGTCGCGGTCCTTGGCCTCGGCCTCGTCGGGCAACTGACGGTACGCCTGGCGCTCGCCTCGGGTCTCAACGTCATCGGCATCGACCTACGTGACTGGACGGCGGAACTGGCCCGAGGCGCAGGCGCGGTCGGTCTGGTCGAGGCCGGCGCGCCGACCACGGAAGAGATCCTGGAGATCACCCGTGGCCGCGGCGTCGACGCGATCCTGATCACGGCGGCAACGCGGTCGTCGGAGCCGGTCGCGCGGGCTACCGAGATCGCCCGCGATCGCGGCCGGCTGGTCGTCGTCGGTGACGTCGGGCTGGAGCTCGACCGCAGGAAGTTCTACGAGCGGGAACTGGATCTTCGGTTCGCGCGCAGCTACGGCCCCGGCCGCTACGACCGCACCTACGAGGAATGGGGCGTCGACTATCCGATCGGCCACGTGCGTTGGACGGCGCGGCGCAACATCGAGGCGTACCTCGACCTGGTGGCCAGTGGCAGGGTCACGGTCGATGACCTGGTCACGCATGTCTTTCCGGTGGAGCAGGCCACGGCGGCATACGACGTGCTGGACTCCGACCCACGCTCGCTCGCGGTGCAGCTCAGCTATGCGGCCCCGGCGCAGCCGTCCCGCAGCGCGATCACGATCCGGCCGCGCCGCAGCTCGCCGCAGCTGCGGGCGGGGCTGATCGGCGCCGGGAACTACGCCAAGGCGACGTTCCTGCCCGCGCTCAAAGCGGCCGGCTGGGCGGACGATCTCGTCGCCGTCACCTCCGCCAAGGGCCTGTCAGCGCAACACCTCGCGCAGCGCAACGACATCGCCGTCGTGGTACCGACCGTCGAGGACCTGCTTGCCCGCGATGACATCGACGTGGTGTTCATCCTCAGCCGCCACGACTCTCACGCCCGCCTGGCGGTGCAGGCGCTCGACGCCGGCAAGCACGTGTTCGTCGAGAAGCCACTCGCGCTGAGCCAGGGCGAGCTCGACGAGCTCACGGCCGCCTATGACCGCAACTCGGGCCACCTGTTCGCCGGCTTCAACCGCCGGCACGCGCCCATGGTGGTACGCGCGAGGGAGGCCCTGGCGACCGGATCCGGGCCGCTGACCGTCGCCTACCGGATCAACGCCGGGTCGCTACCCCACTCGCACTGGTACTACGACCGGCGCCAGGGCGGCCGCGTCTGCGGCGAGGTGTGCCACTTCATCGACCTCGCGTCGTGGCTGGTTGGCGAGCAGCCGAGCGTCGTTCACGCACACGGCAGCGGTCGCGGCGAAACGGCGCTGGAAGAGGACGTGAGCGTGCTGCTCGGGTACGCCGACGGGTCCACGGCGACGATCACGTATTGCACGCGCGGGCACCGGCGTACCCCCAAGGAACGCGTGGAAGTGCTCGGCCGCGGGCACACCGTGGTGATCGACGACTTCCGGCGCCTGGAGATCGACGGCGTGGTGGTAAAGCGGGTACCCGTGGGCAAGGGACACCAGGAACTGCTCGCCCACGTGCGCGCGGCGATCGCCGGGGACACGCCCGACCAACCGGAGCTTGAAGCATCACTCGGTACGACGAAGGCCGCGCTGTCGGTGGTCGCCGCCTTGGCCGGCATCCAGGTGAACCCGTCGCGCCTGCTGACGCAGGTGGACCCTGCGATCGCCGTGGGCGCCGGGTTCAGCTCATGAACACGCAAGCGCGGCTGACTCAAGGTGCGCGAGGACAGGCACGTTCGGCGCCAAGTGGATGAGCGCCTGCACACGAATGCAACTGTTTGCGTTGCACAAAGGCGAGCTGTGCAGGAGTGGATCTCATCTCGCCTGCACCGCCTAGCCGAAACAACAAGGATGTGTTGTGATTAATCGGGATGACGTCTACTTCCGGCTTCCGGCAATGGCCCAGAACATGCTGATGTCAGTTGCTGGCGTGGGAGTGAATAGACAGAGGTACGGAGCGCTCTTCCATCGGCGCCTTGCCGAGTACGAGGAGCGAGATATGTGGGATCCAGAGCGGGTATCAATATTCCGCAAAACTAGGCGAGCTGCTGTCCTGGAATATGCATCCCGTACCCCGTACTACAAGAGTGTTTTCGAAAGGATGGGCGCAACATGGCGTGACCTGGTCGACGACAGTGCCTTCATTGAAATACCCTTGACGCACAAAACCGAGGTGCGTGACCGTCCGAACGATTTCCTTGCTCGCCCGTGGGCGAAGGGCGATAGCATCGTCCTGACTTCCGGCACAACAGGATCATCTCTGGCTATACGTAAGGATGTCAACGCGATCGCGGAAATGTGGGCTGTTTGGTGGCGCTACAGGCATTGGCATGGGATCACGAGAGCCACGTGGTGTGCCTTCTTTGGTGGAAAGCGCGTTATCGAAGAGAGCCAGGGCGTGCCGTACTGGAGAACGAATTACCCAGGCCGTGAAGTGCGTTTCAGTGGGCACCATATATCGCCAGCCACCGTGAAGTGTTACGTTGACAAGCTCAATCGCTCGCGTTTGCCGTGGATTCACGGGTTTCCGTCAGTTATTGCGAGTTTGGCAAGATGTATGCTTGAGAGAGGCGTAGGTCTTGACTACCAGCCTCTCGTCCTCACCCTTGGCGGCGAGAATCTAACGCCTTGGCAGTTGAAGGGCATCGAAGGTGCATTCGGTGTGACGCCAGTCCAACATTACGGTCTCGCCGAACAGGTCGCGAATATCTCTGAATGTGTCGAAGGCCGGCTGCATGTCGATGAAGACTTCGCCGAGGTTGAGCTGATCAATCAGGGTGGTGGGTTGTCTCAGATTGTTGGGACGCCGTACGGCAACGGGGCTACTGTGTTGCTGCGATACGCTACTGGCGATCTTGCGGTCGCTGACAAGCATCACTGCACTTGCGGGCGTGCGGGAAGGGTTGTCGCGTCTATAGACGGCCGAGAGGCTGACCTCATTGTCCTTCCCGATGGTCGGTTTACCGCGCCAGGTGCCGCTTTCGCACCTGCCCTCGGGCTGGCGGAGGCGCAGGTTATTCAGCACGAGAACGGACGCCTGACCGTGAGATATGTGCCGTCTGTTGGGTGGTCGGCAAGCTCTTTGGAAGCGCTGGACCACTCACTTCGTAAGTTTGTCGGGCAGGCGGTGGAGGTCAACTACGTCCGAGTTGACGAAGTGCAACGGACACCGACTGGGAAGGTCCGATTTGCGATTTCAGAGGTGCGCGGCAACGAGGGGACCAAGCAGGTGAGCCCATCCCTGGAGGAACGGGGCCGCGTTATCCCCTCACAGTTGTGACCTTTCTTGAGAATAGAGGTGATCAGCATAGAAGCGATGATGGACTTCAAAGGAGCAGTTCTGTGGCGTGCGTGTCGGTGTTTACGCCTTGGTACGCGAGCCCGGCCGTGCCGTCGAAAAGGTCGTCCGGCAGCGGCGCGGCGAAGCCCGTCGTGATCTGAGCGGAGGCCCGGATGCCAAAGCCTGACCGGACTGGGGAGGTTCGCGTAGGCGTGTTCGTGGGCTACTTCGTGCCCGCCTACCGCGCCGGCGGACCCATCCGCAGCGTTTCGGCGATCACTGCCGCTCGCGACTCGGATATCACGTATACGGTCTTCACGTGCGACAGGGACGCCGGTGACGCAGAACCGTTCCCCGTCGCGCGATCGGGGGAGGTCGTCGAGTTCCGGCGCCGGCACGTGATGTATGTCGATATCAGCAGACGCCTGGCGTATCTTCGCGCGATGCGCCGTTTCGTGCGGCTGGGCCATGACGTGTACTACTTCAACAGTCTGTGGAACCGGGAGTTCACCCTGGTTCCGCTAACGCTCATGTGTCTTGGCCTGGTCGGGCGTCGGCCGGTGCTGCTCGCGCCAAGGGGCGAACTGCTGTCCGGCGCGCTCGCGCTCAAGACGCGGCGCAAACGGGTGGGGCTCCTCGCCTTGCGGTTCCTGCTGGCCAGGCTCGGGGCGACTATCCATTGCACCTCGACCGATGAGATGGACAGCATCAGAAGGTGGCTGCCCGGTCGGCCGGTCGAGCTGGTTTCCGTCGCGTTCGAACCCGAGGAGTGCGTCGACGCCAAACAGCCCGGCGAAACTGCGGCGCCATCCGGTGCGCTGCGTGTCTGCTTTTTCTCGCGCATTGGCCCAAAGAAGAACCTCGCGGGCGCGATAGCCGCCGTGGGTAGGGTGGCCGAGCCCGTACACCTGCGCGTGATCGGCCCCGTATCGGATCAGGCGTACTACCACCACTGCCAGGAGTTGGTCGCGCGGCTGCCACGGCACGTCCGCGTGGAGTTCGTGGGTCCGGTACGGCATGAGGACGTGGCCGAGGCGCTCTCCTGGGCGCAGGTGTTCTTCCTTCCGACCGGCGGGGAGAATTTCGGCCACGCGATCCGGGAGGCCATGGCCGCGGGGTTGTGTCCGGTGATCTCCGACGCGACGCCGTGGACCGATCTCGCGCGCCAGGCCGGCGGCGTCGCCCTGTTCTGGTCCGACACGGACGGGTTCGCAGAGCACCTGTCCCTTCTCGCGCGCATATCGCCGCAAGAGCTGCGCGCGTTGCGGACCAGGGTGCTCGATGCGTACCAAGCCTGGCTGGGCAGCCAGGTTTCCAGCGTGGCGCTCATGGATGAGCTGTTCGCGCGTCTTACGGGTAGGGCGGTCGCGCCAGTGGTGGTGGCTGGCGGTATTGGCGATCGGCAGGTGGAGCGCGCATGACAGACCCGCGGCGGAGACCCGCAGCGGTCCGCGCAGCCTCTGCATCCCGGTCACTGCCGGTTCCTTCCTTGTGCCGTGCTGGCCGGTGTGGTGGCGAGCACGAGCATCCGCATGGCCACTGCCTGCGTCGCGCTCGTGCCCATCAGTGGCGTGGACAGCGGCGGTGGTCGCAGCTCCCGTGAGGCGGGCTTCCGGGAGGTCTTTGATCTGGTACGGGCCGGGTCGTTCGGCGTCGTGGGGCACTGGCAACGAGCGGCCGACGATCGCCAGCATGGCGGCGCCTTCCTGCGGCGGCAACTGCCCGGCGAGGCGCACCGAGCCGCGTAGACCGAGCTCGTCACACGTGCGCTCCAGGTGCGAGCGGTACTCACCCTCCCCGGTGATCGGCCAGTTGGCGTCGGGCTACCTGGCGTGAACGGTGGAAGTCGCGCAGCAGGAACTGTGGTTCTTGTTCGTGTCTAGGCGCCCGCATGTTCACCAGCTGCGGAAAGTCGGGCGTGGCGAGGGCGCGCGGCGGCCGGTGGGCGGCGAAAGGCGTAGACGTCGCGGTCAACGCCACTGGGGATCAGCAGGGGCAGAAGCCTCTCGCGATCGGGCTGACCGCCGGGCAGCGCGGCGAGAGCCCGCAGTTCATCCCGGTCCTGGCCGCCATCCGCGTCCCCCGCTTGACCACCGGCCGCCCGAGGACCCGACCGGACCGGGTCCTCGCCGACAAGACGTACACCTCGAAGGCCAACAGGGCCTACCTGCGCCGACGCGGGATCGCCGCGACGATCCCGAGCAACGCCGACCATCGCGGTAGTTCGCCCGGTCCAGGGTCCCTACCGGATGGTCTTCGGCCCAGCAGCGGCGTACTCGCCGTTCACCGCCGTTCGTCTAGTGACGTGATCTCAACAAGAATCCGGTAGGTATCGGTATTCGAAATGGGTGAGGTGGAGAGCGGCGCGGACGATGTCGCCGACCTGCCGTGGGC
>NZ_JBIALB010000056.1:0-7016 GCF_042872965.1 Micromonospora sp. NPDC005087
CCTCAAAACCAATACGACCTACGACGAGGCAACCGCCTGGGCACATCTCCAGCCCACTTCTTGACAACCTCAGAACATGGGATGTCTGCCGCGATGCGCGCGGCGGTTGGGCGCCAGTTCGATTACGCTCAGTAATCACAGTCTCGGCCCGGCTCGGATACCGACACGTAGTAGGCGATTGCCGGGTCGACGGCAACAGGTACCGGACGCGCTGGAATCTATCGCTGAACGCCGCTACCGACCTGTGCACGTTCAGCCGTACCCGGTTGGGCACGTTGACCCGTACGCCGACACGGGTCAGTACTCTTCGGGTCGTGCCATCGCGACAGGGCAACCCCGGCCAAACTGAACCGGCCCGGGACCGAACCGATCGAGTTGCCGAGCGTCCGAGGACCAGGGCCAGGACCAAGCCGGACGGTGGGGGCTTTGTTTTGTTTTGGTGGTTAGCGGCAGGCAACTGACCAAGAATGACGTGAGTGGGCCGGACGATACTCGGAGGGGACCGTGAAACTGAGTCCTGAAGAGCTGTGGGCGTTGAACGCGCGGTGGACCGACTTGATCGACCAGGGCGAGGTGGAGGTGGAGTACGAGCCCCGCCCGGCGAGGAACGCGTACGTGGTGGAGCTGAGCGAGGGCGACCTCAACTGGCTTTTCGAGGAGGCCCAGCGCTGTGGCGTCAACCCGTCGGCGGTGATCCAGGCGCTGGTGAGTCAGGCGCGCCGAGCGACGGATAGCTCGCCAGCAGAGCAAGATGCGGGCGATGGACCTGGACCGCAGACGATCGATCAGTGAGTAGATGCCGGACCACCGCGACCGGCAGGGGCGGCGGGCCCGGCGGACGCCGCACGGCCGGCTGACGCGAGCCCAACGAAAGAACGCCCGGCCTCGGCCGGGCGTTCTTCGTCTTCCCCTCAGTCTTTGTCGGGACGATTCTTGATCCGCCGCAGGGCGGTCAGGACCGCGTCGTCGGACTCCGGCATCAGGTGCCCGTACACCTCGCTGGTCACCATCGTCGTCGAGTGCCCCAGCACCCGCGAGATGGTCAGCTGCGGCACGCCCTTCAGGAACAGCCAGCTCGCGAAGCTGTGCCGCAGCAGGTGCGGCCCGTACACCTTCCCGTCCAGCTGCAGCACCCCGGACAGTCACACGTCGACACCGCGTCCGGCTCCGGCCCCATGTGCCCCGTGCACCGGGTGTACCCGTCGGGCACCCGCGCCCCGCACGGCCCGCCGGTCTTCGTCCGGCCGCCGAAGTCACCGCACCGGCCGCTCGCGCCTTCGCGCCGCTCCTCCCGCTGCGGCGGCGGGTGCTCCGGGCACCGCTGCGCCTCGATCAACGTCGGCTTCCAGGTCCTGTTCCAGAAGTTGGAGTAGTGGATCCTGCCACCGTTGCCGTCGTGGAACACCAGGGCATCCTTCTTGCGGGGGGCGAGGTCGGCCAGGGTGTCGTACAGCTCCTGGCCGATACCCACCTCCCGGCGCTTCCGCCCCTTCGTCGGCCCCAGGTACCGGTCGTCGCCCTTGCCCGAGCGCTTCCACGCTCGCGTGATCTTCACCTTCGCCCCGGGTGACCGCGCGGTCGGGTGCACGATGTCACCCGCCTGCAGCGCGGTCGCCTCCGACCACCGCGCCCCCGTCTCGGCGAAGAAGTCCAGCAGCGGGTGCCACTGCGGCGCGAACCGCTCGCGCACCAGCTCGTACTCGCGCCAGGTCAGGTACTTCTCCCGGCCCTCGCCGGTGTCGTCGTCGTCGACGCGGTCGCGAACGAAGTCCGTTTCCTTGCACGGGTTTCGTCCGATGTAGCCCGCGCGGAGGGCTGCCCCCAGCGTCTGGTGCAGCAGCGCGAACTCGCGCGTGAGGGTCGAGTTCTTCACGCCCGCCTCGCGGCGCCCGTTGAGCCACTTCCCGACGTCGACTGCAGTGATCCGATCCAACGGCTTCGCGCCGAGCACGGGCTCGATATGATCCCGGAACTGCTGGCGGTATCCGGCTTCCGTACCCCGCGTGATGCGGGTCTTCGACTCGATGAAGTCCGCGAACCACTCGGTGAGTGTCGGCGCCTTCGACGGATGGTCGTCAGAAGGTTTGAGGATCGCGTCGTAGACCTGGTCGGCGGTCCACTGGTGACGGTGGGCCCTTCGCGATGTCCTTCGCCCGCGTTGCCAGGTCCCTGGACGGCCATGTCGTCGACTGCCACAAGGGCTTGCCAGCGGCGTCGCGGCGGACAGCGCCCTTGCTGTCACACAGCCGCCACTGCACCCGCCACGACTCGCCCCGCTGCTCGATCCTCGCCACTCCACGCTCCAACTTCGCCCGCGCGCCCATGGGCGCACGCCCAGGGAAGGAGACGCATTCTAGCGTCACGTTCCGTCGACACTGCTACATACCGATTCCGGACAAACCCGCATAACTGCAGGTCGCGGGTAACCTCTCCTCCTGACTAGTTGAGTCGGCCTGGAGCGCGGTGCCCGCGTTGCTGCTGGTCCGTTTCTCCAGGCCGCTCGCCGAACCCGCCGTGCACGTCTCCGCGCAACGGGCTCTCCACGGTTGCTGTCGTCAGGCGTTGTCGGGTGCAGGCCAGGGGCCGGGGATTGCGCGTCGGCGGTAGCGGGTCACGGAGATGGCCGCTATCGGCCGGTGCTCGGTCCCGTCCGCGGTGATGGGTAGCCACCTGCCGGTCGGCATGGTGAACCGTTTGCGGACGGCCTTCCAGTTCCAGCGGTGCCGGTGCATGAGCATCCTGATCAGCCGTTGCCAGGCGAACCGATCCAGGGTGTGGAAGGTGTGCTTGGCGACGGCGTGCCGGAAGTAGGTGGCCCAGCCGTGCGTGACCTGGTTGAGCCTGGTCAGCACGGACCTCAGGTCCTGCTGTGATGTCCTGCGGGTCAGTGCTCGGATCTTCGCCTTCAGCGACCGGATCGGCCGCCGGGCGATGAACGTGTACACATGCCACCGGTTCGAGCCTCGCTTGCGCCGCCACCGGATGTGGAATCCGAGGAAGTCGAACCCGTCGCTCATGTGCACGATCCGCGTCTTGGCCGGCGACAAGCGCAGACCCAGCGGGGCGAGCACGGCGGCGACGTCCTCGCGCAGCGCGGCCGTGTGGTCTTCGGTCCCGTGGACCAGGACCACGAAGTCGTCGGCGTAACGGACCAGCCGCCACGTCGGCAACCCACGACCACGCCGGTAGTTACGACGCCCGCTGGTCGACATCGTCGGCTTCCACGGCGTCATCAGATGCTCGTCGAGCACCGACAACGCGATGTTGGCCAGCAGCGGAGACAGGATGCCGCCCTGCGGCGTGCCGGTGTGGGTGCTCCGCCGGTCACCGAGCTCGGTGAGCACTCCGGCTTTGAGGAACGCCTTCACCAGCGCCAGCACGCGTTTGTCCTTCACCCTTGCTCGGACGCGGTCCATCAACACGGTGTGGTCGATGGAGTCGAAGCACGCTTCAATGTCCGCGTCGAGCACCCACCGGTACCCGTTGGTGCCGTAGAGGTGGATGTCGGCGATCGCGTCCTGGGCCCGCCGCTGGGGTCGGAACCCGTAGGAGACCGGCTCGAAGTCGGCCTCGAAGATCGGCTCCAGCACCAGCTTCAACGCCGCCTGCACGACCCGGTCCGCCACGGTCGGAATACCGAGCTTGCGGACCTTGCCCGACCCGCCGGGCTTCGGGATCTTGCGTTCCCGCACCGGCAGCGGCCGGAACGTGCCCGCCTTCAACTGGGCACGCAGGTCGGTCAGGAACCCGGGGACGCCGATCGACTCCTCGACGTGGTCGACGGTCAGGCCGTCGATGCCGGGAGTGCGGGCGCCCCGGTTACCGGCGACCCGGTCGAACGCCATGATCAGCGTCGCCGGGTCGTGCACGAGGTTGAACAGGTCATCGAACCGGCGGCCGGGATCGGCCGCCGCCCAACGATGAAGTTTGGCCTGCATCTCCGCTACCCGCCGAACCGGACTCTCGTCCGGGCGGGCGTCGCCGTTCGGCGGCGCGTCTTGCGGCATTACAGCATCCGTCCCTTCGCGTAACCGCTGCCGCCCTTCCCCATGTGCCGGGCTTTCCCCGGCTCGGAGTACTACGGCGGCTCCGCCCCACCCGGCCCGTTCAGCGGTCGGTGCGCCTATCCCGACCCTCCGGCTGGATACCGGCGATGTCGGGAACCGCGACCGGGTGGTTCCCGTGTTCACTGCTGCTCGTTCGTCGAAGGAGGAGCCCGACTTTGCCCCTGACGGCCTTGCCACGGGTACGCCGCAGACCTTCCCCGTGGCCTCCCGGACCCGCGATCCTGCCCAACCCGGAAGCTTCCCCGCCCGCGCAGGCGACCAGGGAATTACCGCCCTCCGGCCCTCATCCACCAGGTTCGAGCCGGTAACCCATTAAGGGACGTAATGACGCCGGTTCCTCGCGTACTCCTCTTCGTCTCGCTCGCCGGACCCGCACCATCTGGCAGTGCTGGCACGTCCCGGCTTTGTCAGGGCTGCTTCCCACCCTCCGCGGCACCACCCACGGCAGGCTGCCCTCAGCTACGCCCACCTGCTGCGACAGACAGGCGGTGGCGGTCTTTCACCTCCACTCGAACAACAGCGCCTCACGGCGCACCGGATCAGAAGGTTAGGGGTTCGAGTCCCTTCGGGCGCACAAGATCAAGAGGCGTTTGACCTGCTACGACAGGGGCAGGCGCCTCTTGTCGTACGTCACCTACGGGCCGCATTGGTGCTCGAATGGTGCTCGTACGACAAGCGTGCACTACGTCCCGGCCAGTCCGTCATTTTGGCGCAGCGAGGGCGAGTGGTCCCTCTGCGGGGTGGGCGGTCGGACCCGGTGGATGTGGCCGAGGTGGGTGCCGGCCAGGACCGTGAATACCCACGTCTAGGGCCGGTGGTTGGCAGCTTGGACAGGGCGGCACGACGCCCCGGCGGCCGTCGGCCTCGGCCGATGGTTGCTGGCCTCGGCGTACGCCCGGACCCCGAGCCCGGCAGCTGCGGCCGGGCGACTGTGTCAACGACCTCGAAGACAGCGACAACGTTCTCAGTCTGCCCGGCGGTTTCCTGTGCGCAACCACACGAGGGCGAGGTCTTCGCCGCCTTCGGGTTGTCGGGAAGGGACTGGCCCGGCGAGGGGCAGGTGTTGGAGAAGGCGGACCAGGGCTGCCAAGACCGTTTCGAGTCCTACGCCCCGACGGCGGACTACCTACCCCAAGAGGCATGAGCGTGCGTCACGGCGCGTGGTCACATACCGATGGGTCGGTAGCTCAATGCCGCGTCGACGATGGCCCCGGGTGACGCGTTGACCAGCTCCGGTGGCGGCCAGAAGATCAAATCGGTGACTCGTGGGTGCAGGACGTTGGTGTCCAGCAGCAGAACGTAGTAGTCGATGTCGTCGTCGGCTGCCTGTATCCGGCGGACAATCTCGATCAGCTCGTCGCGGGTGACGTTGGCGACCTCCGGCCTTGCCGGTCGGGCGGCCTCGAGCGCGAAATCCTCGAGGTTACGAGACTTCCAGTAGGTGAGGAAGTGATCGGCTGCGTAGTCATGGCCGGTTTCGGCGTTGAACCTGGCGATTGCTGCATCGGCCGACTCGCCGCGCTCCAGCAGCCTTGCGATGGTCTCGATGGCGGAACACAGCTCCGCGATGCGCTGTGGTTCGACCACCGGCGGGCAGAGTTCGGGTCGCAACTCCATCCGAACATTGTCCACGGGCCAGCCAGCGTCCTCTTCCGGCACAGTTGCACGCTCATCGGCTTCGGCAGGGCGACGCCGAACGCGCGGTCGGCGGCAAATCAGTACACGTGCTTCTTAAATCCTCACCGGCGCCCCTCGGCAACCTGGCGAGGGAGTCTGGTGCCGCCATGAAGAACAGCCGATTCCCCGCAGTCGCTGGCGACCGCACCAGCGCCGCCGAGCGGCAGCAAAAGATGCGGGATGACAACCGATGGCAGCAGACAATGCACGGCAGCCGCGTTCGGGAGGAAGAGGTTGCTGCTGCCCGCCATGGATCGTCGTGCGGACGGACCGACAGCAGCCGAGACGACCTGGGCGTCGACATGGGTATCGGAAACACTATGCTCCCTGCGGCGGTGGCGGATATCAAAAACCATTGAAGGAGTAGGAATGCGAACGCCGTTCAGGCGGGCTGTGTTCGGTGCCATCGCGATGGCGCTGCTCGGCGGGCTCGGACTCACGTCCTGCGCAGCTCCGGGCCAGAGCGACACGGTGGACGCTGGATCGACTCTAGTCGATACCTCGGTGACCGGCGCTCCCGGACCTGAGTCCGCAATTCCCTCCTCATCGCCTCCGGCTAGCCGGTCCCCGTCGCTTTCGGCTAGCCGGTCCCCGTCGCCGTCGGCGAGCCGGTCCACGAAGCCGTCTCTCAGCCGGTCGCCGTCGCACGTCCCGACCAGCAAGGCCGCGACGCCGGCCGCAGAGAGCAATATCGCCTCCCGGCTACACACCATTCCGGCCAGCACCCGCCAGCTGATCGTCGTCTACAGCAGCGGCTACGGCACGAGCGTCGCGTCCCTCGAGACGTTCGAAAAGGTGAACGGCGTGTGGCGGCCGAAGCTCGGGGTGATGAGCAGGGCGATTGCGTAGTCGGGCGGTGGGGCGTTGAGCTGGCGATCTGTGGGGTGAGTGGCCTCTGTGGAGGCGGCATGAGCGGGTGAGATCGCCATGGTGATCATGGAGTTCTCTACGCTTCACGACACCCCGAGGACCGCACCCGCCGATGTCATCATGCCCGGTCCCGGCACTGTCCGCAGTCACCAGCAGCCCTGACGCGGCACCCTGCGCAGTCACCGAGGGTGAGAGACCGGGACTGGTGGACGCCTTGTCGGCGGTCACGGATCCCCGCGACCCGCGTGGGGTGCGTTACCCCCTGGGCGGGCTGCTCACCGTCGCGGTCTGTGCCGTGTTGGCCGGGGCGTCGTCGTTCGCCGCGATCACTGACTGGCTCCACGACCTCGACGACAAGGCCCGGGACCGGCTCGGCTTCGACCGTGGGCTGCCCGTCGGCAC
>NZ_JBIALB010000057.1:0-6368 GCF_042872965.1 Micromonospora sp. NPDC005087
TCGTCATGTATAGATGATCACGGCTCGGACAGGCAGGGGCCGGCAGGGCATCAACAGCGTGTATCAGATCAAAGTCGCATGAGATGCCCTCTAAGCCGGCGGCGAATCGCCGAGCCTGCGGAAGACCTCGCCGCAGACGTCGACGCAGTGCGCCATCACCACGTCGGCGGTGAGCGCCCCGGTCGTGGTGAACAGGAAGACCTCGCGGTCGACGCGGTCGACCGACTCGGTCCACGGCGCGGCCGTCAGCACCTGCTCGAAGATGTCGCTGCCGGGATAGGACAGGTCGAAGACCACCAGCATCCCGTCGTCGAAGCTCAGGGTCCACTCCCGGCCGTCTTTCGTGCAGACCGCCAGATAGGCCGGCAGATCCTGCAGCGCGGGGTCCTGCGGCAGGCGCGCGGCGGCCTCGGCCATGGCGGGCTGCCCGGCCAGAGCGTCGCCGTCGAAAACGTCCCAGCCGTCGATGCGCTGCGGCTCGACACCGTCGACCGCGTAGGCAGGGCGGGAGCGTCGCAACCAGCTCATGACTCTCACTATCGGGTAAGGGGGCCCGGTGTCGCCACCGGGCCCCACACGGAAGGGATCAGGGCCAGAAGGAGCCGTTCGACGGGTAGATCTTGAACGGGATCCGCTTGCTGCGCAGGCAGTCGAGGAGATCCTGCGGGACGTCCAGCGACCCGTTGGCGTGCGGCATGAAGTGCCACATCACCTCGGCCACCTGCTGCGTGTCGAGCAGATGCCGGTCCTGGGCACACTGCTTGAGATAGTGGCCGGGGTAGGGCTTGCCGGTCTTCACCTCGTGCAGCTTGAGCGGCGGGCCGGTCTCGAGGAAGTCCGGCTCACGCGCCGACCCCGGCCTCGGCACGCCCGGCGTCTCGAACCGCCCGGCCCGCCCGCGCAGACCCGGCACCCCCGCCATCAGCACGTCGGCGAAGTAGTCCTCGCCGCGGTCCGCGCCACGCAGCCACGGAATCGGCGCCGGCGTAGGCGTCACCGCGTCGGTCAACGCGTCCGCCAGCCGCCCCAGGCTGTTGTCGGCCCGGCGGGCCAGCCGCAGGATGACGTCGTCCGCGAACCCCGCGTCGGTGAGCCGGCCGTAGTTGCCGAGCATGATGGCACGGATGGTCAGAATCTTGACGCTGTCGGAGATCTTGTCGTACTTGGCGACGAAGTGGATCACCTTGTCGAGCCGGTGCAGGTAGCGCGCCACGAACTTCGCGGCCTTGCCCGGGATCGCCACCGCGTCACCGACGTACGGGACCAGGCCGATGATGCTCAACCCGGCGCCGACCCAATCCTGGTTGATGAACGCGGCGACGGTGTCACGCAGATCCGCCAGGCCACCGAGCACCCAGCCGACCACCGGGATCAGGCTCAGACCGCCGGAACACAGGTATCCCGACAGCCACGCCATCGAATCCCTGGGCGAGAAGTCACCGGCGATCAGACCGACCACGAAATCGGTCACGTACGACCACTTGCTGACCCGCTCGTCCGGGATCAGCGGATCCAGGCCCTGGTCCTCGGCGTGTGCGAGCTCGTAGGCGTCGGCGATCCCGTCACCGTCGGTGTCGGAGCTCAGCGGGTTCGTCAGGTGCTCATTGATCTCCGTCCCGTCACCCAGGCCGTCGCCGTCGGTGTCCGGGTTCGCCGGATCCGTCTCGCTGTCGTCGACCTCTGTGCTGTCCGGGATGCCGTCACCGTCGGTGTCGGTGTCCGTCGGCGTGGTCTGCACCGGGTCGGCCGGCTCACTGACCGGCGGCGGCGGGTTGTCCGCCACCAGCGGATTCGTGCCGCGTACCACCTCGGCGCCGTCGCTGACCCCGTCGCCGTCGGTGTCCGCCTCGGTCGGCGAGGTGCCCAGCTCCTGCTCGCGCAGATTGGTCAGTCCGTCGCCATCGACGTCCTCGGCACCGTCCGGCACCCCGTCGTCGTCGGTGTCGAACCGGCCCGGCATGGTCCAGCCGGCCAGTTCGGTGATCTCGAACTTGTCGGTCAGTCCGTCGCCGTCGGAGTCGACCAGCAGTGGGCTGGAGCCGAAGCGCAGCTCCACCACGTCGACCACGCCGTCGTTGTCGTGGTCACCGGTGTAGGTGATCCCGAGCCGCGTGAGCACGTTGAAGCCGCTCGACCAGGCGTTCGTCGCCTGGATCGTCGCCGGCTCCGGGTTGGCCTTGGCCAGCATGTCGTCGGCCTTGGCCAGGTTGACCTTGGCCGCCTCCAGGTCCGCGAACGCCTCGGTCAGCCCCGCCGGGGCGGGCGCGGGTGGTGGGCTGGCCCGGAACGGACCGATCGTCGCCTCGGCGTCCTGGATCGCCGCGTCAGCCAGCAGCCGCACACCGGTGAGGGTCTCCACCAGCGCCCTGACGTGCGCCTGTTCGGACTCGCCGTTGGGCGGGCTGGCGCCGTTCATGCGGCCCTTGAGGAACGCCTCGAGGTGCTTCAGGTTGTCGAACGCGACCGCACCCTCGGCGGCGCTATTCAGGCGGGCGCCGTCGAAGTACCGGCTGTCGACATCCGCCAACACCGTGTCGATCCGGCTGTCACCCAACCCGTCACCGACAAACGGGCGCAACGCCTGAGTGGCCTCGGTGACGTAAACCTTCGCGTCACGCGTGTACTTGACGGTGGGGATCTTGGCGACCTCCACCTCCCACAGGCGGCCCGACCCTGCCGACGCCGGGGCGGCAACGAGCGCCACCTGCGCGGCAACCAGTGCCGCAACCACCGCGGCAAGCCTTGACCGCCATCGTCTTCTGTGTCTCACCGACACCTCCGTCTATACGTAACCAACCAAGATCCCGGCCAGCATATTCACAAAGGTCGCTGCCCGAAGCCCTGCCGGAACTATTCATCCAAATTGGACAGCTGTGCAGGTTGGGCCGTTCACTGGCAATATTGGGGCAGCACGGCGCGCGTGGCCCTGGAATACTGGCAGCCATGCAGGAAATCGCCCGACTGGCCGGGTTCTTTGCCGCCCACGGCATCTGGGGCGTCTCGGATGGAGCGACACTGATCCCGCTGCTGGGCTATGAGCAGGCCAGCGGCGATCGCGGCATGGACCGGTTCGCCTTCGACGATGTCGGCGCCGGCGCACAAGCCGGCCAGGAGGCGCTACAGACGAACCAACACGGTGCGATTCGCGCAGTGCTGGTGGTCGACGGGTACCTGCACCTGCCTGGTGGACGGACCGACGCGTTGATCGTCGACGCCGTCCAATACGAGCCGGCCCGTCGGTCCTTCAAGATGGGCGTGCCCTACCGCCCGCAGCCGAGTCCCGACGGCTTCGCCGTGCACCGGCCCAAGTTCATCGAGGTCGTTGGCATCGACAGGCAGGACTATCCCGCGTTGACCGACGCCTTCTTCGCCGGAGTTGATTCCCATGAGCGCGCGGCGCCCGTGTGGAACGCACACCTCGACCCGTCCATCTGAATAGGGCGACGACTCCTGCGACCGGACGTGGTCCCAGCTCTGCCAGTTGACCCGAGGCACTGTCATTGGATCTGAGGCACCATGGCGCGCTACGGGGGATGTCGAGCCCGCGAGCTGCGGCGCCGCCCCCAGCGACGCCCGGACCTGCCTCAGATCCAGTAGCAGTCCGGGCGCTCGGGCTGCGCCAATCGGTGCGTCACGACCACAGCCGGTGCCAGTGTCCTCCAAGCGGCAAGTGAGGATGGCTGGCGCCAGGTCTCGTCGCGCAGCCATGTCATGGAGGCCTCGTCCTATCGCTCCGCAGCGCCTCGGTCGAGCCATTCGTGCATCAAGGCGTCGAACAGTCGTGGCTGCTCGATCTGGAGGTTGTGCCCGGCAACGTCGAGCACTGCGAAAGTCGCGCGCGGGTAGTGCGGCAGGAGGGCGAACATCGCCATCAGTGGTCGTCGGCTCGCGACTGGCCCGCAGCCGGGACGAAGGGAAAAAACACCGGCAGCGAACCGACACCATCACCCACATCACGGCCCCGAGCCATCACACCGACCGGCGCGCCACGAATTAACCACCAGGATCGTCAACCGCATCAAAACGATCAAAAGGCAGATGTACGGCCGAGCCAGCTTCGACCTACTCCGTAAGCGGATCCTCCTCGCCGCATGACAGCAAGCCGGTCACAGGATCATCGCCAGAACCTCAAAACCACGCCCCGGTCGAGCCAGCCCGGGCCCTTGCCCGTGGGCAGGACCGCGCTCAACGCGCCGGTCAGACCGGTGCGGTCACCGCAGCGCCGCAGCAACACCGCTCCGGCGTGACCGATCAGGTTCCTGCCCGTGGTGGCCACGGAGAGCTTGTCGGCCCAGGCGTTACGCTTCTTCACCGGAAGGGTGCATTCGTTTCCACAGTGGATGAGATCTAGGAAATCACATCCTCGCAGGCCGGACGCACCCTTCCTTCATCGCCATCGATGACCAGCCAACCCGTCTGAATACCCGAGGCCAACGGCGGGAACACCATCGCGCCAAAGACCAGCGCGAGGATCGCGTACATGTTGACCGGCGGAGAGTACGCATAGGGCGGATACGGCGGGTAGCCCGGCGTCGGGCCTGGAACCGGTGGTTGCTGAGTCGGCGGCTGGTCGGTCATGTTGCCCTCCGCAGGGGTGGCGGCTACCTCCACAGTGTGAAGGAGCCCGCAAGCGGGCCCCAGGAAACACTTTCACGCCGTGGCGCTGACAGGCCCAGGGCATCCACAACGGCGGGCGCGCGGACAGCGGCAGAAGCGGACGTGGGCGGGCACGCGTCGCCGTCGTCGGCGTGTCCGGCATCATGGTTGTCGCCGACGTATCCACCGGACGCATGGACCACAGTCGTACCTGAGCGGATGCGGCGATGCTACGGAGTGCTCTCCCTTCGCAAGGGTTCCACGCCGGCGGCCGGCACCGCCGCGATCACGTAATCCTCGGCCAGGTCCGGCTGCACGTCGACCATCGCGTTCCTACCGACGTAGCGGACGACGAACGTGGTCTCGCGGAGCCACGTCTCGTCATAGTCGGCAAGACTCTCTGGCACTTCACCCACGAGTCGCACTTCGTCACCCGGCTTGACCGCGGCATCTGCCGGAGCCTCATCGCGTTGGATGGCCGTGATCGCGTGGATGAGAGTCTTCAGCGGTTCGGTGTCCGCGCCGTAGTGAACCAGATGGCCCGCCTGGCCGAAGATGACATCGGCCTGGGCTCTGCTCAAATCGGCGAGCGCCTCGGCCGCACCGGCCGCCAGGGCCGGACTCCCCGACGTGTCGAGTTGCGCCGCCAACGCTAGGAGCAGGCGATCGATGACAAGCTCCGTAGTCTCCTCGTCCGTCACCCGGCGAGCATATGACCCAGCCGACGGCACCGTTGTCGGCCAGCGCGTGCAGGGCCAACTCCGGTGTCATGCAGACAGCCAGTCCGTCGGCATCCGCTCATCGGCATGTGCGTATGCCGGCTGAGTCAGCACTTCGTGACGCCGCGTAGCGCGCGGATCGCGGCAGACATCCCAGGATTCAAAATGTCAAGCGGCTGCTGTGCGGTGGTGAGCCCAGGCCTTGTGTTCGTCGTAGATTGAGCGGGTCTTGAGGCATCCGTGGAGGATGCCGACGAGGCGGTTGCCGAGCTGGCGCAGCGCTGCGTGGTGGCCGATCTTTCGAGCTCTCATCGCGTCGTAGTAGGCACGGGCGCCGGGTGAGCCACGCAGAGCGCAGAGGGCCCATTGGTGCACGGCGTCGCTGAGGCGGTCGTTGTGGACATGCCGCGCCAGCACGGTTCTCTTCGTGCCAGAGGCTCGGGTGATCGGTGAGGTGCCGGCGTAGTTCTTGCGCGCCTTGGCGTCGGCGTAACGCTTGGGGTCGTCGCCGAACTCGGCCAGCACCCGAGCACCGAGGACCACACCGAGGCCGGGCAGGCTGGACCCGACAGAACCCATGAGATCCGGATACTCCCGCCGCCAGGGGAGAACTGGCCTTCCCTATGAGGACTGGGTGGTGCGATCAGGTGGTGTCGAAACCCGCGACCGAACCGGCGCCCGTAGCTGGATGCGAGTGGTCAGCCGGGCGCGAAACGGTCTGGTGGCGCTGGCCGGAGCGCCCTCCCGTCCCTGATGCGAGACGGGAGGGCGCGGCCAGCCGGGTCAGCGGGTGAGGATCTGGGCGAGCACGTCGTGCACGTGGGTGTTCGGGTGCTTGCCGCTGAACTGCTCGGCCAGCGGACCGACCGCGGTTACCGGCACGTCGGCGCCGGTGTGCCCGCTGGTGGTCCAGTCCAGGTTGAAGCTCAGGCTGCTGCCCTTGATCGGGAAGGGGCCATCCTCGGCCGAGATGCCGTCGCCCGATTCGTCGGAGGTGGCGGTGTCCTCGACGGTCAGGCCGCCGCACTCGTGGTCACCGGTCACCACGACCAG
>NZ_JBIALB010000058.1:0-6096 GCF_042872965.1 Micromonospora sp. NPDC005087
ACAGGGGAGTCCAGTATCGAGCGATTCGCTACAGCCAGCGGCTCGCCGAGGCCGGCGCTGTCGCCTCGGTCGGCTCCAAGGGCGACTCGTACGACTGTGAGACTTTGAGACGCCGTCAGGCGGCCTGACTCTTGCTTACGACTGACCCCGCAGTTCGGGTGTCCTAGCTGTTGATCTGTCGTCCGCCTGGCGGTGCAGCACCCTGTGGTGCTGGCCGGACGGGCGTGACCTTATAGGAGCCTGATCGCAACAGGTCCCGTCACAGTCCCGTCCACCCGGCCGGCCAGCGTCGCGCACCCCCGCCCCTGGTCTGAGCTGGAGCCGCAATGTCGAGCATGAACCCCGATCCGCGCAGGCGTCGAGTCGTCATCGGCGTCGACACCCACAAGTACGTTCACGTCGCCGTGGCCCTCGATGACATCGGTGGCCGCCTGGAGACCCGCTCGTTCCCGGCTGATAAGAGCGGATACGAACAGCTGCTTGACTGGGCGGCCTCGTTCGGCGCCCGGCAGCTGATCTTCGCGATCGAAGGCACCGGTTCCTACGGTGCCGGTCTGACCTCCGCCGTCCGCCGCCGTGGCCTGGGCGTGATCGAGGTCCTGCGCACCGACCGCCGCGACCGCCGGCTGCGCGGCAAAAGCGACACCCTGGACGCGGAGAACGCCGCCCGCTCGGTGCTGGCCGGTAACGCCACCAGCGTCCCGAAGACCAACGACGGTGTGGTCGAGATGATCCGCCAGATCAAGGTCGCCAAAAACGTCGCCGTCAAAGCCCGCACTGCCGCGATGATCACCCTCAAAGCGGTCCTCGTGACCGCCGGTCCCGACCTACGCGAACAGCTGCAACCGCTGACGAAAATGGCCCTGATCGACCGCTGCGCAGGACTGCGCCCCGGCCCGGTCACCACCGTGGGCGCCGCAACCAAACACACACTGCGCTCGATCGCGCGTCGATGGCAACTGCTCAACGACGAAATCAAGACCCATGAGGCCCTGCTCAGCGAGCTCACCAGCCAACTCGTCCCACAGTTGGTCGACGCGTTCGGCGTCGGCGCAGACACCGCCGCGGAAATGCTCATCGTCGCCGGCGACAACATCGACCGGGTCCGCTCCGAACCGGCCTGGGCGCGACTCTGCGGCGTCGCACCGATCCCCGCATCCTCCGGCATGACCAACCGGCACCGACTCAACCGCGGTGGCCACCGCCAGGCCAACGCCGCTCTCTACCGAGCCGTCATCGTCCGCATGCAACACCACGAACCCACCCGCGCCTACGTCGCCCGACGCACCACCGAAGGCAAGACCAAAGCCGAGATCATCCGCTGCCTAAAACGGCACCTCGCCCGCGAGATCTGGGCCCTGCTCAAACCTCTACGCAGCCTCGCAACGACGACCACTCCAGCAAATTGACAAATATAGGAGCGTCAACGCGATGGCCGAGGCGTTCAACTCCCTATACATGGCCGAGGCGTTCAACTCGCTCTACAAGGCCGAACTCGTGCGCAACCGAGGTCCGTGGCGCGGGCTCGACGACCTGGAGATGGCCACCGTCGAGTACATCGACTGGTACAACAACCGCCGCCTGCACGGCGAGCTCGGGCACATCCCGCCCACCGAACACGAGGCCCTACACGCGATGACCCAGCCGGTCACCGCAGCCCTGAAAACCAGCTAACCAACTCTCCATCAAACCCGGGGCTTGACACTTTGGCGTGACGGACGACAACCGACAGCGTTGGAGGCCGTTGGAGCTGTCATCTATTACGCCGAGCACGATGCCTACCAGCCAGTGCCCGGCAGCAGCGTGGGAACGCTCGCCTGAGTGACTAACTGAGTGACGATCCGGGCGTACACGCCTGGACGCTGGTGGACGACGAAGGACGCGGACGCCAGCCTAAGACGAACGTTGGGGCAGGTTGACGGGTCCTGATCGTTGCCTGGGGGTCAAGGGGTCGTCGGTTCAAATCCGGCCGTCCCGACAGGATGAATCAGCAGGTCAGAGGGCTGGTCCGAACATCGGGCCGGCCTTGCTGGCTTCCTGGGGACCATGCCGGTCAAGTGCGCCGTCCGGAAGCTCTCCTTTGACCGCGGTCGAGCCACGGGCCAGCCCTGTTCCCTGCCGAGCTCTTCGCTTCGTCACGGCTGCCCGCAAAGCGGGCGCGCCGGCTCGGCCCCGGCCTGCTGGCGACCTCCAGCCGGAATCCGCCGGGCCGGCGGCCACGCTGGGACCACCGGGACCACGAGGGGAACTCCCCCCGAACCTCAACCCTCCTCGGAAATCAGCAGCCCCACCGGACGAGGCCAAGGTCGTGCCCGTTGCGTGCCCGTTGCTATGGGAGCCGAGGGTCAACAACGCGGCCCCGGCGGCATCCTGAAGCGGGCTCCTCCCTCCCCGGTTTGACGCGCGCTTCGGTAGGGAAATTTCGCGACACCTCAATGAAGGAGGCTGTATGGAGACGTCCGCTAGCGTCGGGCGCAGTTACCGACAGCCGACACGCCCATGCGTGGCGGTGTGTGCTGCAGCGCCAACCGCGAGGGGGCGAGCCTAATGGCTCGCGTCGGTCGCTACGGGATCCCAGGGTTCGTGTGGTTCCTGATTTGGCTCGTCGTTTGCATCTTGATCGTCATCCTGTTGGCGCTGCTCATTCACCACTTCGGAGGCGCCTCGCTTTCGCTCAAGATCGGCCACTTCTACCTGAACGTCGGGGTCACCTGACCTGCCAGATCGTCGACACTCCGGCACCGGCACCGCACCAGGTTTGTTAGCCGTCACCTTCGGTGACGGCTAACAGGCTTGGAAGTGGGCCGCCCCCGCTTTCATGGAGCTTTTTGATCATGGCCTGATGGCCGCGGGAGGAAGTCGTCCGTGGCAGTACCGAACGATTACCCCGACGAGCTACGCCAGCGCTCTGTGCGCTTGTACCGCGCGTCGGACCCGAAGTCGGTCATCCGGCGCCTGACCGAGCAGCTCGGCGTGCATCACGAGGCGTTGCGGAACGATCGGGCATGCTGAGGCCGACGCGGGTGAGCGTCATACCGGCCCACCGGCGTTATGAACACCGTGACCCGCTTGCGGTCTCGGCTGTCGGGCTCTCTCTACTGGCTGGCGGACCTGTGGGACTCGATCAACGAGGACGGCCGCGAGGACACGATCCGCTACATCGATTACATCGTGCGTCACCGCCACGACTGACCTGCGGTGCCCACGCGATCACCGTCGGGCGACGCCCCGGACGGCAGCGTCGAGAGCCCGGCCGGGAAGCTGCGCCAGCTGACGCTGGGCGAGCCGCGCGGCCGGGGCCGCCCACCTTGCGAGTGGGCGGGCCCGGCCGTCGCTCGCGCCAGCCTGCTGCCCGCCAGCCGGTGGGAATGGGCGCCGCGACTACACAGGGACCTGCCGGCGATCGCCCTCGCCTGAGCAGGCATCGCCTGCCCACCCGTCGACGCGGCACTGCTCGACGACTACCGCGGCCACCTCGCAAACCTGGGACACCTGCCCAGACCGTGAGCAGCCAGGGGCCGGTGGACCGCAGCGGCGGATACGGCCTCGGTCCAACGGCGCATCTTCTTCCGTCGCGGGTGAGGGCCGCGAACGCCTCGTTCTCCAGGTCGAGGTACTGGTCCTGGCCGACGTGGATCTCGACGTGGGTGCGGGCCGGGGCGGCGGCGATATTGGCGTTGCGGCTGGCGCCGAAGATGTGTTGGGCGAAGAACCGGGCCATTGGTTTCGATGAGTGCAGCCTCCCGGTGACCGCCACATGGGAGAGACGACAGGTAGTCGAGGGTTGTGGCCAACAGGGGGTTGCTGCCCAAGAGTTAGGAGGCAAGAGTCAGGAGGCAAGCGTCAGGAGGCAAGAGTCAGGAGGAGGAGATGCATCGAGTGCGTCTGGCGGCTACGGCCGCCATCATCGTTGCGTTCATTGGCGCGCCGCCGGCGGTTGCAGCACCGCCGGACGTTGATTCGACCCGGCTAGAGCAGCTGGTGACCGTGGAGGGCATCACCGAACATCAGCAGGCGCTGCAGAACATCGCCGACCTCAACGGCGGCACGCGCTACACGCGCACGCCGGGCTACACCGCGTCGGCGGCCTACGTGAAGGCCACGCTGGAGAAGGCCGGCTACGACGTCCGCTATGAGATGTTCAACATGCCGGAGTGGCGTGAGACCGCGGCGCCCGTGTTGCAGCAGGTCTCCCCGACGAGCAAGTCCTATGTCGCCGGTAGCGCCGCGGACGACGACTCGCCGTCGGTCGACTTCATCGCTTTCGAGCACTCGCCGACCACGTCGCTGACGAACGTCAAGGTCGTCCCGACGGACGACATCGTGATCCCGAGCCCGGGCGGGACCACGTCGGGCTGTGAGATGTCGGACTTTCCGGCGGCGACGAACGGCTCGGTGTCGCTGATCCAGCGCGGCACGTGCGGGTTCACCCAGAAGCTGGACAACGCCGTGGAGGCGGGCGCCGTCGGGGTGATCCTCTTCAACGAGGGCGACACAGCGGGTCGCCGCAACGCGCTGTTCCGCTCGGCCTCGTCTGGGTACCCGCTGCCTGCGGTGTTGTCGAGCTTCGCCGTCGGTCAGGAGCTCTACAACGCGTACGAGGCGGGCCAGAACCCGACCGTCAACCTCACGACCAACGGTGTCGACGAGGAGAAGCTGTATCCGAACGTGGTTGCCGAGACCAAGCGCGGTGACGCGAACCACATGGTGCTGCTCGGCGCGCATCTGGATTCGGTGCCGGCGGGTCCAGGCGTCAACGACGACGGTTCGGGCACGGCGTTCCAGCTCGAGCTCGCCGAGCAGCTCGCCAAGGCGGGCACACCGCCGCGTAACAAGATCCGCTTCCTGTGGTTCGGCGGCGAGGAGGACGGCCTGGTCGGCTCGCAGTACTACGCCGCCCACCTCTCCGATGCCGAGGTCGCGCGTACGGACATGATGCTCGACACCGACATGATTGCCTCGCCGAACTTCGCGCGGCTCGTCTACGACGGCGACGGCTCGACGTTTGGGTCTGAGCTCGCCGGGCCCGCGGGCTCCGGCGTGATCGAGCGGGTGCTCACCGACTACTGGTCCGAGCGCGGGATGGCCAGCGAGACGATTCCGTTCGACGGCCGCTCGGACTACGTCGGCTTCATCAACCGCGGCATTCCTGCGGGTGGTGTGTTCGCCGGCGCCGAGGCGCACAAGACCGCTGAGCAGGTCGCCAAGTACGGTGGCGTCTTGGGCGAGCAGCTCGACCCCTGCTACCACGAGGACTGCGATACGTACTCGACGGTCACGGGGCAGCCGCCGGCCTCGACGATGGAGACGTACTCCACGAACCCGGTGCTCGCGCAGCAACAGGCAGACAGCCTCAACGGCAACGCACTGCGCTCGCTGGAGCAGTTCAAAAACACACTCGTGCACGCCGTCTGGTACTTCGCGCGCGTCAAGAACGCCTTGCCGTCGGAAACGATCGCGGTGAACGCCAAGAAGGCCGAGCGCAGCTACCAGTTCAAGCACCAGGGCCACGAGCGCATCGGCGACCGCTGAGCGGCTCGATAGATCGCTGCCCCGGCGTCCACGCCGGGGCAGCGTCGCGCTCTGCTGAGAATCGCGCGACGCTCATGCAGGTGCCGCGCCGCAGATGCGGGCACGAGCCGATTGCGCGGTAGCACGCGCGTGGTTACGGAAGTATTGCCGGGTGACCACGACCGAAGTAGCTCTCTAGGTAACCCGTCTCTCCAGTGCTTCAGGGTGAAGATCATCTGGGCACGATCCCTCTGCATCGAAAGTGGCGCTCTGTTAGCGCGGCGCGCGTCGCCTTCGGACCAGCGATGCCAGCAGCCACAGCATTCGGCACACCGCCAGAACAGGCCACGGTCGTCGTGGGGATTGCCGCCCCGTCTGACAAGTCGGCATCGCAATGTGGGCCGGTCTCACGTTTACGCATCGGGGCTCACCTTGGAAAGGGATGGCGTAAACATAGGGCCAGCTTTGGCTTAGTAGGCCTCCGGCGTACTGAGGTGATCTCAACAAGGCCGTGCAGCGGGTTGCGGATGACACGGGCATTGCGTCCATAGCGGACAGCGCTGGATGTGGGCGTGGAGCCATCGA
>NZ_JBIALB010000059.1:0-5246 GCF_042872965.1 Micromonospora sp. NPDC005087
GGCGCCTCACCCACGAAGCGACGCCATCCTGGCGTGACGATCAACCCGAAGCGGACACACCGACGCCGACCTGATCAAGATGCCCTCTAAGACCCCGACGGTGTAGCGCCAGGAGGGGTTCCTCGTCGGCGAGTCGCCTGATCAGATCGGCGAGGTCACTGTTCCGACGGCCTGCCGTGTCGCTGCTGGTCAACGCCACACCAGCGCAATGAGCCCCTACACCCCACCCGGAACCGATGGCAATTTCTGCCCAACTTCGTCATCGCCCTGACGATAACTGTCGATCTCGTCGACTGTTAGTGCCAAGTTGCTCACGTGCTGTGCTTGATCGTCCATTCACATAGTTCATATCATCCTTTCGGGTAGCCGACGTGACCCGCACGGCGCCCAGAGGGCTTGGGGGGTCGTTCCGGGTCCTACCAGCGTCTGCTCCTATTCCATATCGGGCCGGCGACGCAGGCGGAACGCAGTAGGCCACAGGTAAGGAGAAAGATGACTCTCGCTCGGGGGGAAAAGTCCATCGAGGACGTCCGGATGGAACGTCCACCGGGAGCCGACGGCGGGGCGGTGATCATCGCGATCGCCTCCTCGACAGCGGAGAGAGTGCGCCTGGCGTCGCTGGTGACCGGCCATGCTCCGGTGCTGCTGGTCTCGTCGCCGGAGGAGCTCCTGTCGCTACTTGTCGACAGCGCCCCGCCCGCCGAAGCCCCGTCAGTCCATCCACGCGTCGTCGAGCCGCTCCCGCGAGCCCTCATAGGAACGGCTGATGTCGTCCCGGAGGTCGACTCGGACAGGCGGGTGGCAACCTGGTCCGGGCACGCCGTACCCCTGTCGCCCCTCGAGCACGACCTGCTTCGGTACCTTCTGCTGGCACAACTCGGCCGCACCTGCACCTTCGAGTCGCTGCACCGCGCGGTCTGGGGCAACGACCACCTCGGCGGCCGGGGCGACGTGTGGTCGGTGGTGAAGCGACTCCGCCGCAAGCTCGACGAATTGGACTGCCCGCTGCGGATCCAGGCGGTGCGCGGCGTCGGCCTGCGTCTTGTCGACCCCGGCGCGGTGCTGTCAACGAACGCCGAAGAAGCACGAGAGAGCCGAAACCAGATCTGAAAGTGATGCGCCTTCCGGGTCCTCCAGATCGATATGTTCGGGTCCGACCCGGGCTACATAGTGCCGGAGCCGACCCTTGAGTTCTGCTGGCGGCCATCGTCTGGCAATCGAACCGAGCCGTGGTGACGGCCGCGATGAAGTGCTGGGAGGGACGTCGCGCGCCCGCGCTCCAGACGGCGCTAGGTGCGACCAGAGCCGGAGCCTTGACGCGCTCGCGGCAAAGCGCACTTTCGCTAGCTCCCACGGGCGATTAGGAAAGCAGGTCGGCGAGCGTGGCGGGTCGAGGCGGCGTTGATTGGACGGTGATGCGTTTGATGGTCACCCGCCGGGATGGCATCGCGCGGTCGGCTGCGAAGCGTACGGCCCGGCCGGCGGCGATGGGCGCAGTCGTGATGTCGTCAGCCTTGACGTTTAACGTCACTTCACAGGTGTCTGTGTCGGTATTGCCCTTGACGTTTGGTGTGATGACGCCGTCCCACTGCTGCTGTAGCTCCATGAGCTGGTCGCGCAGGCGGTCGACGAACATCGGGAGCGACGTGTCGCCCGGTGGAGTGATCCAGAGGGTGAGGCTGACGTGGAAGACTTGCACCTCGGCTTACCCCCGTTGTCGATGGGCGAGGAGCTGACGGGCGTCGGCCGGGATTAGACCCAGCAGCTGCGGTCTGCCGATGTGGGGCTCCGTGCCACCGCAGGCGGCGCTGGCCGTCAGGCCGTAGAACTCCCTGCGGTGCAAGCAATCCGGGTCAAGGTTCATGGTTGCTCGCCTGCTCCTTCCCGTACCAGTCCGGATCCGGGCGCCGTCATTGGCAGCTCGTGTGGGCGTAGGCGGGGACCGTGGCGCATCGCATCGCGGCGAGCGGGCTCTTCGGCTGCCGAACCGGGGCCGGGAGCCGAACCTGGCCCGAGCCCGACCGAGCGGTCCGTGCCCCTTGGCGCCAACCCAGGATCACAAGACACCACTCGCGCCTACGTGCACCTAGTTCACTAGGTCAGTCGGAGGTTGAGTGGAGCTGGTGCCCGTGATCTCATCGGGGCGCCAACCCAGGAGTGACATGCCCCGACGAATGACCTACCGCCAAATCGCGGACGACATCGCCGCCCGCATCGCGACCGGCGAGTACCCACCCGAATCCAAGATTCCTTCCTACAGTCAGCTCTCAGAGCTCTACAGCGTTTCCGTTGCAACCGTGCAGCGTGCACTTCTGGTGCTGCACTCCAGAGGCGTCGTGTATGGAGAGCCTGGGCGGGGCGTCTACGTCAAGGGGCATGACGACTCATGAAGTAAGGCGACCCAGGAGACGTGGACGTTACGCCGACTGCGTGGAGCTGACCCCGATGGACGCCCGCGGGGGCGTACCAAGTCCGGTGCTATCAGTGTTCGTCCACGAAGTCGTGCAGGTGGGGGCAGTTATGGGAACCATCTTCATGTTGCGTCATTTGCACAAACCTGCACCCGGCGCGTCCGGGCGCTTAAGACGCCGCAAAGCCGACGCAACCCGAGCCCTGTTCCCCTCGCCCCGCTCGGCCCGGCTGCGGCTGGCCACCCTGCACGCCATCGACGCCGTGCACCGCTTCGTCGACGTCACCACCGGCGACAACCAGCACCTTTCGCCGAGACCGGCCCACTCCTCCGCCTCATCTGGCAGCCTCGGCGCCGATGGTGTTTCGCGTAACGTTTTCGCACTTCGGAGCGCCCTCTGGTCGGCGGGCCGGGGTCCCATTCCGGCCCGCGCCGCGTACCGGATCAGAACGGGGAATGATGAGCCGAAGAGCAACCAGGGGCCGGCGCGCACGGATCTGGATGGTGGGGGCCGGCGTGCTCGCCCTCCTGGCCGTCGGCGGGGGCACCGCCGTGGCGGGCAGCGACCGGTCCGCCGACGACACCGCGGCGAAAGCGCACCTCGTCGCCGACAGCACCAGGTCCAAGGCCGACAAGACGCCGGAGTCCCCGCGGCCGAAACGAAAGCCACATCCCAGCCCTTCGCCGACGTCCAGCCCGACGTCCAACCCCACCGCCAGCCCGACACCGACTCCGACCACCACCTCTCCTCCGAGCACCGACGTGAACGCCCAGATCCCGATCCCGGGCTACGTCACCGGCTTCCGGTTCGGCGACATCCTGGTGGACGAGGCACGCAGCCGGGTCTACATCACGGGGGGCAAGGGCACCGACGGTCTGATCGTCACCGACCTGAACGGCAGCGTCCTTCGCACCCTTCCAGGCATCGCACCGGGGGCCGCCGGGATGACGCTGAGCCCGGACGGCAGCAAGCTCTACATCGCCGCCGGCGACCAGGACTGGCTCAGGATCGTGGACCTGGACACGTGGGAACTGGACGGGCAGTTCACCGGGAAGACCGACGGGACCATGACGTGCCCGAAGGACATGGCCTTCGCGGCCGGCCAGCTCTGGGTCTCGTGGGGGTGCGAGAACGAGCCCACGGCGGGCATCGGCCGGGTCGACCTCGCGACCGGCAGGTTCAACGTGAACGCGGTCGACGCCATCGACGAGCGGATCAGCTCCGCGATGCTGCTGGCCACCTCACCCGCTCAGCCCAACATGCTGATCGCCGGCGCGACGGGCTCCAGCCCCGCCCTGCTGGTCCGCTTCGAGGCCACCGCGACGGGGCTGGTCCAGCGGGCGATCAGCCGGACCGACGGTGGCTCGGTCGCGCAGTTGGCGGTCACCCCGGACGGCACCGAGGTGATCGTTCCCTCGGGCGCGCCGTACTACCACCCGGCCCTGCGCACGTCCGACCTCGTCGAGGTGCACCAGTACCCGACCGTGACGTACCCGAACGCCGTGGCGATCCGGCCCGACGGCCTCGTCGTCGCCGGCACCAACTCGTCGTACGACAAGGACGTCTGGGTCTTCGAGCCGGGCAGCACCACCCCGATCGCCACGTACGAGTTCGGGCACCTACCGAACCAGGAGACGTGGGCGCACAACCTGGTCGACGGGGGGCTGGCCGTGTCCGGCAACAAGATCTACGCGGTCACTGACCAGTTGGCCGAGCCGGAGATGGTGACCTTGCGGATCCGTACGCTGCCGTGACACCCGACGCCCGGCCCGTCACCGACGGGCCGGGCGATCGGCGGTCGGTCACCGCTGGAGCATCGCGGTGAGGGGCCCGAGGTCGCTCTCGGCGAAGGGCGCCGCCCTCTCGCGGTGCTGGCTGGCGTGGCGCTGGCTGGCGTGCGCGGCCCGGCACCGGCCGCGGTGGTCGTCACCGGCGCCGCAGGCGGCGGCAAAACAGCTGTGGCGGTCGAGGCTGCCCGCGACGACGTCCTGGCCTTCACCCGGCTTCCCGAAGTAGATCTGGCGGCAGATCTGGTCGAACAACCCGCAGGAACGCCTCAACCGCGAGATCCGCCGCCGCACCGACGTCGTCGGGATCTTCCCCGACCGCCATGCTGCCAGACATCTCGATCGACCAGGGACTGGTGGGAGCGGCGGCCCATTGGGCCGGCCAGCCTCTGTCCGGCGGCACCTGGCCGCAGCTGTTGCTACGAGTCTTGCTTCCTGCCCGCTGCCCCGCCGGCCGACCGCGCGGCCCTCGGGACGGTCAGTAGCGGCCGAGGTTCTGGCTGGGCGCCATCACGATGCGTGGAGAGGCGGCCGGATCCAGCCACTCCAGTACCCGGAGCAGATTGGACTGTGCCAACGAGACACAGCCGGCGGTACCGCCGCTCCCCATGACGTGCAGGAAGATGCCGCTGCCGCGGGCCGGGGTGGCTGCCCTCACCGGGATGTTGTAGTTGATGACCGCGAAGTAGTTGTACTGCGGCACGGTCTGCCACAGCGCCTCGCTGTACCCGCCCGGGTTCGTGCCGTGCACGAAGCTGTTGTACGTGGACGAACTGGGGTTCTCGTCCCAGTAGTCGTTCGCCACGAGCTGGTGGTAGCTGTACTTGACGCCAGGGTTGGCGTGCACGCCGTACATGGTGGAGCCGATGCTATAGACGCCTGTGGGCGTCGTGGGGACGCCCTCCATATGGCTGTCGCTGAATCCCTTGGTGCCGATCCGCGCGCTCATCACCCCAGGGTCATTGCGTTCTCGGGTAACTGCTGGTCACGGCCGCGATGAGGTCGTGTGGGCGGCGGTTGGCGCGTCGGGTTGCGCGGGCGATGTTGG
>NZ_JBIALB010000060.1:0-5134 GCF_042872965.1 Micromonospora sp. NPDC005087
CGGCTGCCGGAGGCAGTGGCTCGTGGTGTCCTGGCTGAGGCCGGGCCTGGCTGATCACTGCGAGCAGGTCGGCGGCAGCCGCCGCGTTGAGGACGCACATCCTCCGCCGTTCCGGCTGCTCGGTTGTGTTGTCATAGGCGTGTCCGGTTGCCGTGATCTCCCAGGTCGCGCCGTGGGGCCAGGCGCCGACGAGGACTGCGATGGTGGTGCCGCTGGTCGCTGCGAGTGCGGCCTCGAGGCGGTGTGCGGTGCTGGACTCCGGCGGCGTGTGGGTGAGGATGACCTGGGGCATCTGGCCGGCCGGCACATGCGCCGACCTGCTGGCCAGCCCAGTGGCGGTGTCAGGAGTTTGATGCTGCTGGTGTTCCTTCAGCACCGTCACTGCTTCCTCAAGTGATGCGGTGACGGTGAGACCCGACACCGCATGGAGCCGGCACGCGGTGGGGCCGAGCAGCCTGGTCAGGTCCCCGCTGGTGGTGATGAGCGCCGTCTCTCCGCTGCGGCGGTGCAGGGCGTGCAAAAGGACGGTGACGAGAACGCCGCGAGCGGCATCGTCGGCGGCAACCCCTGTGAGCCCGACGCCCGTCGGCGGCACATCCGTCAGCAATGAGTCCGGCGGCTGTTCCGTGCGCTGATCTGGTGCGGTGTGATCGGATGGACCGGTGCCTTCAGAGGCGGCCAACGCTGCGTGGGCTGCGGTGACGGTCTCTGGCAGCGGGGCGAGGTCGAGGTTCTCGCGTTGCGCCGGCCCAGCCTCATCCGGGCGGTAAGCGCGCCGGCGCCGCAGCCACACGAGTGCTGCGGCCGCGGCAATCTGTTCGGCGCTGGCGTGCGGTATCCAGCCACCCGGCACCGTGACCCCGTCTGGGGCGATGGTGAACGTCGTACCGCGCGTCTCGGCGGTACGGGTGGTGGTCGACGGTGCCGACCGTCGTCGAGGGGATATCTGCCTGTGGTGCGGGCGTCGTACTGGCGGAGGCGCTGAAGACCGCGGCTCCGGCCATGCCGGTGGCGGTGGCCTGAAGCGGCGTGGGAAGCGGTACCCGGCGCAGCCACCGCATGCCGGCGCGTGTCCTCACGACCAGTCGGCCGAGGATCGTGCCAGCCAGCAACAGCCACACCAGCCAGGCGAGGATCGCCAGGGCACCGGTCAGGGTCTGCTCGGTCAGGGGCTGTTCCAGCCACTGCCGCGCCTGCTGCGAGCTCGGCCACCGGCGGAGTGGCCATCCGACGGTGCGCGCCAGCAGCAGCGGCGGGCCCGCCAGCAGGAGGACAAGGAAGAAGCTGGCCCCTATCCGACGCGGCCACCGCATCGCGGGCACCTCCCCCCGCAGGTTGCGGACCCGCCGTCGGCTCGGCTGACGCTGCCGCGCCGGCTCGCAGACGTCGCCCACCGGCAGCCGATGCAGTGGCTCGCGGCGGCCAAGCCGCGGTCCGCGCTCGTCATGGCGGCCCCGTTGCCCTGGGACGGATCAAGGGGCATGGGCGGCGGGTGCGGCGGGACGGATGACGCGCGTCCACAACCGCGCGGCCCACCAGACGGCGATGGCGATGGCGTAGATGACGCCGAGGATGCCGGCGGCCTGTGAACTGACGATCGCGGCGGTGATCACGGCGAGGGGTGCGGCGAGGATGAGGCGGAACACCAGCGGTGTCACGAGCGCCATGACCACCCCGACGCCGAGGAGCAGGCCGCCGACGCGGCCGGCGATGTCGATCCACAGGATGAGGTCAGGCCACCGGTCGGCCGTCAGGGAATACTGGATCAGCGCCATGCCGGCGGCGGCCGTGACGACGGAGCCGGTCGGCACGGCCAGCAGCGCCGACCAGCCACCGTGGGGTGCGCGCCATTGCCGGGCGGCGACGACCGCCATGGCGGCGGCCATCAGCGCGGTCGGGGTGATCGGCCAAAGGGCCCATCTGAGGAACGCGCCTACCGGCTGGCCTAGGTACTGGCTGGCAACTACCGCGTAGAGGCCCGCGATCGCGAGGCCGAGGGAGACGGCGGCGAGGATGCCGACGCTGATCTTTCCGCCTTCGGACCGGGTGTGGGGGTGGGGCTGTGGGCGGCGGCGAGGGAGCCGAGGATGGTGCCCGCTCCGAGGCATGCCAGGAGGGCGAACACGGCGGCCATGGTGAGCTCGCCCCAGTTCAGGGTCACCCAGTAGTGCACGTTCAGCGTGCTGTGCTGCTCTGCGGTCATGAGGCACTGCCAGATCAGGGCCAGGGACGCGAAGCCGGGCACGGCGATGGCGACGGCCCGCCGCACCGGCGGCACCGGCACTTCCACGGCGCTCGCCGTGCTGGGGTTGGCGGCGCCGGCGTCCGCGGCGCCTCTGGCGGCAACGAGCGCCGGCTGCGTGACCACTGTCGGAGCGACGCCGGTCTGGTCGGCGATGAGCTTCTCCAGTTGCGGCAGGTGCGCGCCGCCTCCGACGCAGTAGACGCCGGCGAGTTCGTCGGACCTGATCTCGGCTGCGGTGACCGCCTCGCTGGTCAGCTGCGCAGCGCGCTGCAGGACCGGGTGGGCGGCCTGCTCGAGCATGGTGTTGTTCACGATGATGGGTGGCCGGTTGGGAAGCGGCACGGTCACGGCCGGGTGATGCGCCAGGGCTTCCTTCGCGGCTTGAACGCTGGCGGCCACCGTCCACCGCAGTGCGCCATCACCGGCGTCCTCGGGCATGGGGTCGCCGGTGAGGGACGCGGCGAGAGCTTGGTCGATGGCGGTGCCGCCGGCGGCTGGGTCGGCGAGGGTCGCAAGGACCTCGAAGCCGGCAGGGCCACGGCGCAGGACAGTGGCCTCCGCGCCCGCACCCAGATCGCAGACGGCGATGAACGACCCCACCCGGCATTGCAGGCCGGTGGCCACCAGGTGCTCGGCGACGGCCACCGGCGCTTCCACCAGGCGTGGCTGTGGAAGACCGGCCCGGTGGGCGGCCTGCCGCATCCAGGTGCGCCGCCGCGGCCCCCATCCTGCCGGCACCACCACCCGCACATCTTGCACCGGGCCGCCGGCGACCCGCTCGGCCTCGGCAGCGACGCGGCGCAAGGTTGCTGCCGCCAGGTCGAGAGCGTCAACGACGGTTCCGTCGATGGTGAGCTGGTCGTCGGTGGGGCGGCGCGGTGCCGGGATGAACCGGTTCGGCTGGTCCGCCGCGGCCTGCCATGCCCGCTGCCCTGTCCACACGTCGTCGTCCGGGGAGAGGTAGACGGCGCTGGACAGGTGTGGTGCGCCGTCGAAGGACAGTGGCGACCAGCTGCCGTCGGGCCAGGCAAGGACGGCGACGGTGCTGGTGGTGCCGCAGTCAATTGCTAGCCGCGCCTCCCCCGCCCGCATAGGCATAGTCAAACATGAACATCTCGCTTACGTCACCCCGCCGCTACTGAACGGAACGGGCCGTCCGCTCTAGTCCTCGTGGCGTCGCCGCGCTGGAGCTGTGTGCGGGGCTTCCCGACCTGTGCCGTCGTCCTGCGCCGGCCGGTCCTGCGTGATACGTCATTCGGGATGGAGGTGTTGTTGCGCGGCGGGCCAGGCGACGGGCACGTCGTCGACGGGGGCGGCGAGTCCGTGGTGTGGGGTGCGTGCCTGTACGAGCGCACCTCGGACATCGGGCGGTCCCGCGGCCGGGACCTGCGCGTGTACCAGCACCGGCCCGACTGTTGCCAGCCGTACGGGCGCGGCTCGGAGGACCGCTGCGAATGACCTCGACGGGTGGACGGCACAGCATCCTCAACCAGTCAGCCCAGCGACTGGGTTCCTGCCGGACGTGCGCGTCGTCGCCGACCGCGTCAAGGGGGCCGGGTCGGCGGGCTCCATGTGCAGGGGGCACCCCGCTTCGGCGACGGCGGTCGGCGCAAGTGGTTCCCGGTCGCCGAGGCCGATGAACCCGATCGGAGGTTCCGCGGTGGTCGTGTTCACGACGCGATGGCGTTCAGTTCGGTCAGCGCGTCCTTGGGAAGGGTCAGCGCAGCAGCGGTGACGTTCTCACGCAGGTGCGTGACGGATGAGGTGCCGGGGATGAGCAGGAGGTTCGGGGAGCGCTGGAGCAGCCACGCCAGCGCGACGGCCATCGGTGTGGTGTCGAAGCGGTTGGCGACAGCGTTCAGTTCCTCGGACTGCAGTGGGGAGAAGCCGCCGAGCGGGAAATAGGGCACGTAGGCGATGCCCTGTGCGGCGAGGGAGTCGATCAGGTCATCGTCGTTGCGGTTGGCGATGTTGTAGAAGTTCTGGACGCATACGATCGGCGCGATGGACTGTGCTTCGGCGATCTGCTCGGCGTTGACGGTGCTGAGACCGAGATGCTTGATCAGGCCGTCCTGCTGCAGCTGCGCGAGCGCGGTGAACGGCTCGGCGATGGGGCCGGGAGTGGGTCGGTCGAGCCCACCGACGCGCAGGTTGACCACGTCGAGTGCGTCTAGCCCGAGGTGATACAGGTTGTCGTGCACAGCCTGGCGCAGCTGCTCGGGAGCCAGCGCCGGCGGCCAGTTCCCCTCGGCGTCCCGCAACGCTCCGACCTTCGTCACGATGTGTAGATCGTCAGGGTACGGGTGCAAAGCCTCCCTGATGATCTCGTTGGTGACGTACGGGCCGTAGTAGTCGGCGGTGTCGATGTGGTTGATACCCAGGAGAACGGCCTCGCGCAGCACGGCCACGGCAGCGTCGCGGTCGGCCGGCGGGCCGAACACGTGCGGGCCGGCCAACTGCATCGCGCCGTACCCCATCCGGGTGAACGTCAGATCCTCGGCCATGGTGAACGTCCCGCCAGGCAGTGGGGTCGATGTCATGAGAGTTCCTCTCCTCGTTGTCGCAGGTCCACGCGCTTCCCGCCGACGCGGGCGCCAAACCGCGGCGGCCGCCAGAGGTGATGGCTAGCGGCGGATGTCAACGAGTGCCCATGTGCCGGCCGCGGGACGTGAGCGGGACTCGCAGGTGGCGCTAGGGAGCCGACCCCCAGTGCCTCGGCTGGCACCAGCGCTTGGCTCCGGACGCCCCATCGGTCAGATGGGGCGCGCTCACTCACGAACGCCGCGCATTGTCAGCGGCATGTGCGGATATTCCAAGACCGGCGCACCTCAATACGGCTCGGGAACAGCCACTACCAAGCCATGGGCCGGATGCCGTAAGGCGGTTTGG
>NZ_JBIALB010000061.1:1780-4849 GCF_042872965.1 Micromonospora sp. NPDC005087
GCGAGTAGTGGCGAGCGAAAGCGGATTGAGGCTAAACCGGCTGCGTGTGATACCTGTCAGGGGTTGCGTGGTCGGGGTTGTGGGACCCTACTGAACAAGCTGACACTTGTTCGAGAAGTTACAAAGTCAGTGGCTAGTCGAACAGTCTGGAATGGCTGACCGTAGACGGTGAAAGTCCGGTAGGTGAAAGTTGCTGACCTTCTGTGGGTGTTCCCGAGTAGCGGCGGACCCCTGAAATCTGCCGTGAATCTGCCAGGACCACCTGGTAAGCCTAAATACTTCCTGGTGACCGATAGCGGACGAGTACCGTGAGGGAATGGTGAAAAGTACCCCGGGAGGGGAGTGAAATAGTACCTGAAACCGTTCGCCTACAATCCGTCGGAGCCTTGCGGGGTGACGGCGTGCCTTTTGAAGAATGAGCCTGCGAGTTAGTGGCATGTGGCGAGGTTAACCCGTGTGGGGGAGCCGTAGCGAAAGCGAGTCTGAATAGGGCGATTCAGTCGCGTGTCCTAGACCCGAAGCGGAGTGATCTAGCCATGGGCAGGCTGAAGCGCGGGTAAGACCGCGTGGAGGGCCGAACCCACCAATGTTGAAAAATTGGGGGATGACCTGTGGTTAGGGGTGAAAGGCCAATCAAACTCCGTGATAGCTGGTTCTCCCCGAAATGCATTTAGGTGCAGCGTCGCGTGTTTCTTGCCGGAGGTAGAGCACTGGATGGTCTAGGGGGCCCACAAGCTTACCGAAATCAGCCAAACTCCGAATGCCGGTAAGTGAGAGCGCGGCAGTGAGACTGCGGGGGATAAGCTTCGTAGTCGAGAGGGAAACAGCCCAGATCACCAGCTAAGGCCCCTAAGCGTGTGCTAAGTGGAAAAGGATGTGGGGTCGCATAGACAACCAGGAGGTTGGCTTAGAAGCAGCCACCCTTTAAAGAGTGCGTAATAGCTCACTGGTCAAGTGGTTCCGCGCCGACAATGTAGCGGGGCTCAAGCACACCGCCGAAGCTGTGGCATTCACATTTTAACCTCGCTTGGACTTGATTCCTTGTGCAGGTGTGTGGATGGGTAGGGGAGCGTCGTGCCGCGAGTGAAGCAGCGGGGTGACCCAGTTGTGGACGCGGCACGAGTGAGAATGCAGGCATGAGTAGCGAAAGAAGGGTGAGAAACCCTTCCGCCGGATGACCAAGGGTTCCAGGGCCAGGCTAATCCGCCCTGGGTGAGTCGGGACCTAAGGCGAGGCCGAGAGGCGTAGTCGATGGACAACGGGTTGATATTCCCGTACCCGCGAAAGAGCGTCCCTGATGAACCTCGTTGTGCTAACCACCCAAACCATCCAAGACCTTCGGGTTGAGGGTGGGGAGCGTGGGAACCTGATGGGTAGTAGTCAAGCGATGGGGTGACGCAGGAAGGTAGCTGAGCCCGGCCGGTGGTTGTGCCGGGGTAAGCGTGTAGGCCGTGTTGTAGGCAAATCCGCAACACATGAAGGCTGAGACGTGATGCCGAGCCGATTCAGGTGAAGTCAGTGATCCTATGCTGCCGAGAAAAGCCTCTAGCGAGTTCTTAGCGGCCCGTACCCCAAACCGACACAGGTGGTCAGGTAGAGAATACCGAGGCGATCGGGCGAACTGTGGTTAAGGAACTCGGCAAATTGCCCCCGTAACTTAGGGAGAAGGGGGGCCGGAGACGTGAAGCCCCGCGCGGGTGGAGCGTTGTATGGCCGCAGAGAGCAGGGGGAAGCGACTGTTTACTAAAAACACAGGTCCATGCGAAGAAGTAATTCGATGTATATGGACTGACGCCTGCCCGGTGCTGGAACGTTAAGGGGACCTGTTAGCTCTTCGGGGCGAAGCGGAGAACTTAAGCGCCAGTAAACGGCGGTGGTAACTATAACCATCCTAAGGTAGCGAAATTCCTTGTCGGGTAAGTTCCGACCTGCACGAATGGCGTAACGACTTCCCCACTGTCTCAACCACAGGCCCGGCGAAATTGCAGTACGAGTAAAGATGCTCGTTACGCGCGGCAGGACGGAAAGACCCCGGGACCTTTACTATAGCTTGACATTGGTACTCGAATTAGCTTGTGTAGGATAGGTGGGAGCCGGTGAAGTCCATACGCCAGTATGGGTGGAGGCAATCTTGAAATACCACTCTGGTTGATTTGGGTCTCTAACTTCGGACCGTTATCCGGTTCAGGGACAGTGTCTGGTGGGTAGTTTAACTGGGGCGGTTGCCTCCTAAAAGGTAACGGAGGCGCCCAAAGGTTCCCTCAGCCTGGTTGGCAATCAGGTGTTGAGTGCAAGTACACAAGGGAGCTTGACTGTGAGACTGACAGGTCGAGCAGGGACGAAAGTCGGGACTAGTGATCCGGCACTTGCGAGTGGAAGCGGTGTCGCTCAACGGATAAAAGGTACCCCGGGGATAACAGGCTGATCTTCCCCAAGAGTCCATATCGACGGGATGGTTTGGCACCTCGATGTCGGCTCGTCGCATCCTGGGGCTGTAGCAGGTCCCAAGGGTTGGGCTGTTCGCCCATTAAAGCGGTACGCGAGCTGGGTTTAGAACGTCGTGAGACAGTTCGGTCCCTATCCGCCGTGCGCGTAGGATACTTGAGAAGGGCTGTCCCTAGTACGAGAGGACCGGGACGGACGAACCTCTGGTGTGCCAGTTGTCCCGCCAGGGGCACGGCTGGTTAGCTACGTTCGGAAGGGATAACCGCTGAAAGCATCTAAGCGGGAAGCCTGCTTCAAGATGAGGTATCCCACCCACTTTGTGGGGTAAGGCCCCCAGCTAGACGACTGGGTTGATAGGCCGGAAATGTAAGCCCGGTAACGGGTTCAGTTGACCGGTACTAATAGGCCGAGGACTTGACTACTAAGCTGCTACGCGTCCACTGTGCAACTCTCGATAAACGAACAACAGACCACTGTGTGGTGTTGTTTGACATGTCGATAGAGTTACGGCGGTCATGGCGGGGGGGAAACGCCCGGTCACATTCCGAACCCGGAAGCTAAGCCCTCCAGCGCCGATGGTACTGCACTCGTGAGGGTGTGGGAGAGTAGGACGCCGCCGGACAA
>NZ_JBIALB010000062.1:0-4834 GCF_042872965.1 Micromonospora sp. NPDC005087
TGCCTCAAGACCCGCTCAATCTACGACGAACACAAGGCCTGGGCTCACCACAGCACAGCAGCCGCTTGACATTTTGAATCCTGGGATGTCTGCCGAGATGAGTGTGTCGGCTCGTCCAGTTAGGGTGTCACGCTCGAATCATTCGCCTGGGTGCCGTTGTGGGGCGGTGGATTAGGCGATCCGGTAGCCGATTCCTGGCGTCGTCGCGATGACTGGTGGACCGCCGAGTTTGCGCCGCAGCCGGCCGACCGTCACTGTAACGGTGTTGGTGAACGGGTCGGCGTTCTCGTCCCAGACCTGTTCGAGCAGGGTCTCGGTGCTCAGGAAGCCCGGGCTTGCCCGCAGCAGCGCCTCCAGCACGGCGAACTCCTTCACCGAGAGGTTGAGTTGCCGTCCGTCGCGAACGGCGGTCCGGCGTATCGGGTCTAGCTCGATCCCGGCTGCGTGCAGCGTCCGGGGCCGGGCGTCTGGCTTGCGGCGGGCCAGCGCGTGGATGCGCAGGATCAGCTCCGGGAAGTGGAAGGGTTTGGCGAGATAGTCGTCCGCGCCCAGGGTCAGCCCGCTGACCCGGTCGCCGGGCGCGCTCGCCGCGGTCAGCATCAGCACCATCGGTCGGTCTGCCCGCTCAGTGATCATCTGGCACAGCGTGTCGCCGTGGAGGCCGGGCAGGTCCCGGTCCAGGACCACCACGTCGTGCGCGGTGAGGTCGAGCTTGGCGGCGGCGGTCAGCCCGTCGTGGGCGAGGTCGACGGCCATTCCCTGGTCGCGCAGCCCTTCCGCGACGACCTCGGCGAGTGCGTGATCGTCTTCGACGACGAGGATCCTCATGCCGACCTAAATTCCAACCAGGAGGACCGCGGCATGCGGCGCTCTGCACGTCATGCCGCCGGTACCTTCGCGACCGGAAACGTGATCGTTACGCGCAGGCCGCCCTCCGGCCGGGCGAGCAGGATGAGCCGGCCGCTGTGGGCGGCGGCTACGCCGGCCACAATGGACAGGCCTAGTCCCGAGGAGCCGGTACGCTCGTCGCCGAGCCGCTCGAAGGGCTGCGTCAGCCGGTCGACCTCCCGCTGGTCGAGGACGCGCCCGCCGGTTTCGACGACGAGCACCGTCTCCTCCTCGCTCGCGGACCCGGTGATTCCGATCCATCCGCCGTTCTCGTTGTGTGTTACGGCGTTGTCGACGACGTTCTCCACTAACCGCGCCAGCAGCGCCGGGCTGCCCTGGGTCGCCGTTCCCGGCGGCACGTCCACCGTTACGCTCAGCCGCTTCGTCTCCACGTCGGCGTACCTGTCGCACAGTGCCGCGCCGATGAGGTCGCCGAGGTCGACCGGGGCGGCGTCGGCCAGCGCGCCGTGCTGTGCCCGGGCCAGCACGAGGAACCCGTCGAGCAGGTGATCGACCCGGTCCAGTTGCGTACGCAGGCGGTCCGCGAGCGCCACCGTCGAGGCGGCCGGGTCGGGCTTGGCGACCGCGACGTCCAGCGACGCCCGCATGGTCGTCAGCGGCGTACGCAGCTCATGGGAGGCGTTGGCGACGAAGCGGCGCTGTGCGGCGAACGACACTTCGAGCCGTTCGAGCAGTTCGTCGATGGTGTCGGCGAGGTCTTTCACCTCGTCGGCCGGGCCGGTGACGGCAAGCCGCCGGTCCAGGCTGTCGGCGGAGATGCGCCGCGTGGCGCTGGTGATGATCCGCAGCGGCCGCAGGACGCGCCTAGCCAGCGCCCGGCCGAGCAGCAGTGACACGACGGCCATCACGATCAGCGCCACCAGCGAACCGGCGAGCAGCTGACTGGCCTGCTGCGCGTGCACCTCGGCCAGCTGGTCCTCCAGCTCCCGGATGCGCTGCTGCGCCACGGCGAAGCTGCCGTGGGCGGGGGGATTCCCGGCGGGGGCGACGCTGCTCAGGCTGCCGTCAGAGAGCAGAAAGGTCAGGCCGAGCAGCCCGACACCCGACAGGAGGAACACAACGGCGTACAAGATCGTGAACCGTACCCCCACGGTCCCGCTGCGCAGCCTGATCATGCCTCCAGCATGCCTTGGAAGACCTAACAACAGCATGACAGAGCCGGTTCGGGCCGTGTTACGCGCCGATCCGTAAAACGGACGGCATGTCGACCACTGAACTCCTCCGGCGGGAATGGACCGCGTTCCGCCGCCCGGGCCGCCTGATCGCCCTGGCCGCCGCGGCCCTCACCGTCATCGCGCTGGGCCTGCTGTTCACCTCCGGCACCCGTGCGTCCTGCGACGGGCCCTGCCCGGCCGCTCCCGTCGCCGGCGACGGCTCCATCGTCAGCGACAGGTTCTGGTTCCTGCATCGGGACCTGGGCCGCGAGGGGAGCATCACGGTACGGATGACCTTGATGACCGGGACGATCACCTATCCCCCGCCGAACCACGACCAGATCGTGTCCGGGCTGGTGCCGTGGGCGAAGGCCGGGATCATCGTCAAGGACGGCGTGCGGCAGGGCTCGCACTACGCGGCGCTCATGATGACCGGCAGCCACGGCGTGCGCTTCCAGTACGACTACAAGCACGACGTCGCCGGAGGCGCAGGCGGCGTCTCGGAGCAGTCCCCGCGCTGGCTGCGCCTGACCCGCTCGGGCGACACCATCACCGGTTCCGAGTCGGCCGACGGCGAGCAGTGGCACACCGTGGGAACGGCGAAGCTCGACGGGCTGCCGGACAACGTGCAGGTCGGCCTCTTCGCCACGTCCCCTGGCGACCTCACGCTCCGGGAAATCGGCCTCGGCGGCGCTATCGAGGAGGTCCGGTTCACCCAGGCCGTCGGCGTCTTCGACAACGTCGCCGTCGAGGGCGGTGCCACCGGCGCGTGGGCCAGCGACTCGATCGGCCAGATGAACCACACCGACTGGGAGAAGTACCATAACGCTTCCGGAGCCGTGGAAAAGGACGATGTCATCACGGTCAGCGGCACCGGCGACATAGGGCCGTTCAGCGACGAGGGCGCGCGGAGCGTCGAGAACACCTTGCTCGGCCTGACGGTCGCGCTGATCATCGTGCTCATCGCCGCGGCCCGCTACGGCGCCCGCACGGCTCGCGAGACGGCCTCCCGGCGGGTGATCGCCGCCCGGGCGGCCGTCGTCGGGGCGGCCACCTTCGTCACCGGTCTGGTCGCCGTCGGCGTCGTCCTCCCGGCGAGCATGGCGATCCTGAAGGGCAACGGCATCCCGGTGCAGCCTGTGCCGGTGCTGACCGGCGCTCGGGTGATCGTCGGCGTCGCGGCGGTGCTCGCCCTCTGCGCCGTCCTCGCGTACGGGCTCGGCGTGTGGCTGCGCCGTGGCTGGGCAGCGATCCTCATCGGACTGTCGCTGGCCGCCCTGCCCTACGGCGTCGCGGCGTTCCCGCTACTGCCCGACACGCTCTCCGAGTGGGTGCTGCGGCTCACCCCGGCCGCAGGCTTCGCCGTCAAGCAGACGATGGTGGAGTATCCGCAGGTGACCGCGCATTATGCGCCGTCGGCCGGGTACTTCCCGCTCCCCGGGTGGGCCGGGCTCGCCGTGCTCTGCGCGTACACCGTGATCGTGATGCGGATGGCCGTTGGTCGCAAGCAGGCTGCGCACACCGACTGGCGATAGTGGACGGCGCGGGGGCACGGCCCCCGCATCGTCTCAGACTACGAGGAGGACGAGGCCGTCGGCGTCGGCGAGGTGCTCCGTGAGCGGGAAGCAGCCCGCCGCCAGCGGCTGGTCCCTGCGCGACTACATGAGTGGCCGGTATGACTTGCCAAGATCAGGCACACTGTCATGCCGCGATCCGCGCGCTACGCAGCGTCACGCCGAGCTGGCCCGGTTGCCGTCCGGACGTGCCGAATTGAGTGTGCCGCTACTCCGGGCGGGTTGGTCGCGGGTGTGTATTGCGGGTGTATCGAGAGTGCTTACGCCACCGCAGCAGCCCTCCCGATTAGATGGGGACATGAACCACAGTGCATCCCTGTCAGCATCGACCCGCCGCACGCGCAGGATCGTGCTCCTGAGCCTGGCGGTCATCGGCGTGGCGAGCGTCGCGTTCGCCGTGCGGCGACCGCTTCTGATGTCCGCTCCGAGGTGCATGGCCGGGCGGTGGCACGGCTGCTACGACACGGAGAACGGTGTGCTGCTCATGATGCTGGTGGGGCTGCCGTTGGCTGCTCTGGTGGTGTGGGCTTTGGCGCGCTTTCGGCGTGCCACCGGTGGCACATCGGCGTGGCGGATGTCGCTGGCCGAGATGGGCCTGGTCTACGGGACGGTACCGCTCGTATGGATCACCATGATGCCGGGACCGGGGGCCGGCACCGTCCCAGGCCGGGTGAGTCTGATCCCGCTGCGGGACCTGTTCACGATGGGGCCCGTCGGGATCGGCGGCAACCTGCTGATCTTCGCGGCGCTGGGGTTTTTCGCCCCGATGAGGTTCGCGGTGCTGGCGTCCGTGCCGCGGATCCTGGCGCTCGGGGCAGGCTGCTCGGCCCTGGTCGAAACCGCACAGTACGTGCTGCGGCTGGACCGGGTGTCCTCCGTCGACGACGTGCTGGTCAACGCCGCCGGCGCCGTGCTGGCCGGGCTCGTGTCGCGCCACTGGTGGCGCACCGCGGCGGAGTTACCGTCGGACCGGCCGCGCCCCGCGCCGGCAAGGGCAGACTGAGCGGCGTGTCCAGTAGGCGAATGTCAGCGATACTTTTCCTGATCATAGACATCCGGCATGCAGGTACTGATCGTGGAGGACGAGCCCTAGTCAGCCGCACTCTTCTAATGGGTTCTGTCAGCCTGCTGCGGCAGGATGGCTCCGGTAGCGGCTGGCGGGTCAGCACTCTTCTCTTCGGGCCTTCAAGGTCTTGC
>NZ_JBIALB010000063.1:0-4491 GCF_042872965.1 Micromonospora sp. NPDC005087
TGGCGATCTCACCCGCTCATGCCGCCTCCACAGAGGCCACTCACCCCACAGATCGCCAGCTCAACGCCCCACCGCCCGACTACGCAATCGCCCTGTAATGCCGGCGTTGATGATGGCCTGGGAATTCGTCGAGAACTTGTGGCCATCCATGTTGCGAACCATGATCGGGCGCGTTGTACCCGTGCCGTACGGGTCCTCCTCCGGCGACTTCGAGAGCCGGTCGAGCGTCGCGCGGTCGAGGATCGTGCCCTTGGGCTGCATCGCGTCGCCCATGAAGTTGCGGGCGGACAGGATGTAGTTTCTGTTAAGGTAGCCCGCCTGCTCGGCACTGGTGAGGCAGGCCTTGAGCTTGCCGAGCACCACGTCGACCGTGCCACCTTCGTAGCCCATGTCGCAGTCGATGATCCTGGCGCCATGCAGGTGCCCGTCACCGAGGCCCGGCATGAGCACCTTGCCCTTGAGGTCGACGACCTTGGTGTTCGGCCCGACCCACTTCTTGGTCTGGCCCGGGTTACCGACCCCCACGAAGACGATCTTGCCGTCCTTGACGGCGAGGCATCCGAGAACTTCGCCTGGTTCGGGCCGTACTGGAGCACCTTGCCGTTAACGAAGAACGTGTCGGCATGGCCGGCCCCGCTCTGGGGGGCCGAAGCCGCCCCGGCCGCGCCGGTAATGCCGAGAGGAAGTGCCAGAGCCGCGGCGACGGCGATGGCACTGCGGCGGAATCGTGAGGGTGTGCGGCTACTTCCCGGTCCTACGTGCAGGGTCATTGCGTTGTGGGGTAGCTGCTGGTCACCGCGGTGATGAGGTCGTGTGGGCGGCGGTCGGCGCGTCGGGTTGCGCGGGCGATGTTGGTGTCTCCGTTGGTGCGGTGGTAGCCGATCGCGGTGTTACGCAGGGTTGCGATGACGGCGGGTCCGGTGCCGGTGCGGGCCTGATGTAGGTTTTCACGGAAAGTGACGTCCCGGACGTGGTGGATCAGGTTTTCGATGTGCCATTCGCGGCGGGCCCAGTCCTGCAGGTCGGCGGGTTGGGCCTGTTCGGCGGGTAGGGACACCGTGTAGTAGGCGGTTTCGCGGCTGGTCTTCCCGCCGGTGGTGCGGGTGCGGATGATCCGGACGGCCTGCTGTGCGTGGGGGAACCCGATGCCTCCGGGGGTGTGCACGGTGATGGCTTTGACGGTGCGGGTCTCGCGGCGTCCGTGGCCGCGGTCGCGGCGGCGGTCTCCGATCGGGACGTCTGGCCAGGGCAGGGCTTTGAGCTGCTTGAGCAGGGTGGGCTGGTTGCCTTTCGTCGGGATCATCAGGTAGGCGCCGCGGGCGGCGATCTCGTTGGCGTGGGCGGTCTGGGTGTGCAGGGCGTCGGCGATGAACAGCAGGCCGGTCAGGCTGCCCAGCACTGCCTCGATCGCGTCGAGCAGGGGCGCGAACGCAGGGATTTCGTTCGACTTCGCGGCGATGGTGACCTGGGCCAGGACAATGCCGGTGCTGGTGTCCAGCGCGGAGAGCAGGTGGACCTGGCCGCCGCCGGGACGGCGGGCTCCCGGGCAGGGTCTTGCCGTCCACGGCGATCACCGTGCGGTACCTGCGTGGCCGGGATGTGACCGGCCGAGTTCGGGCCCGCAGCCAGCCGGCCAGAACGGTGGCCAGCAGCCCGTCGTCGAGGCGGGTCGACAGGCGCCACACGGTCGTACCCACGGGCACCTGACGACCGAAACCGAGCCGGTCGCGGGCCTGCTCGTCCAGATCGTGCAACCAGTCGGTGATCGCGGCGAACGACGACGCGCCCGCCAGGACCGCACACACCGCGACCGTCAAAAGGCTCGACAGCGGGTAACGCACCCCACGCGGGTCGCGGGGATCCGGGACTGCTGACAAGGCGTGCAGCAGCCCCATCGTCTCACCCTCGGTCACCGCGGGTGGTGACGCGTCAGGGCTGCCGGCGACCGCGGACAGTGCGGGGATCGGGCATGATGGCATCGGCGGGTGAGATCCTCGGGGTGTCGTGAAGCGTAGAGAACTCCATGATCACCGACGTGATCTCACCCGCTCTTCTCGCCTCCACAGAGGCCACTCACTCCATAGATTCCCAGCTTAGGGAACCCCCCGACCGACTACGCAATCACCCTGGCCGGCATTACCGCCGACACTGTGCCGCCGTCGGGTGGATTCATCGGGCATGACGAGAACGGTGAGCCGAACGGGACGTTCGCCGACTTCTCGGCGAACTTCGGCCCGGCGACGCCGCAGGCGCCGGACGCGGACTACCAGCAACTCGTCGCCAACATCAAGAAGGCCAATCGTCTGGGCGTCACGGCCATCCTCCGGCCGGGCGGCAGCGCGACGGATGCACAACTGGCCAAGCGTCTGGCCGATGACGGCAACATGACGGTCCACTTCAACCAAGCCCTCTCGGCCGGCGGCGTCCGCGGGGCGTCCGAGGCCGAGGTCGACGAACTCATCGCGGGGGTCAACAAGGTCCGCGATGAGTTCGACGGCTACTCCTCGCCCAACAGCCCCGGCTCGCTCAGCATCGACACGGTGAAGATCTTCTGTGACGGCGTGCCGGAGTACCCCGGCCAGACGGCGGCCATGGAGAAGCCCTACCGGATCAACGTCGGCACGACGGAGAACCCGGTCTGGGTCGAGGGTGACCTGCGCGGAGAGGAGCCGTCGTGTGACGACGCGCGACTCGGCTTCCTCAAGCTCGACGCGAACAAGTGGACCATCCACACGCACAGCATCGGTGACCGGGCCGTGCGCGTGTCGCTAGAGAACTTCGCGGAGATCAAGAAGACCAACCCTGCGTGGGACCGTCGCGACACCATCACCCACCTGCAGTTCGTCAACAAGTCGGACTACAAGCGGTTCGGGGAGATCGGCGTTGTGGCGAGCATGTCCCTGCAGTGGGCGCAGCGGGACGGCTGGACCGTCAACGGCGCCGAGGGCTACATCGCTCCTGAGGACCTCGCCGGGATGTACCCGACGAAGTCGCTGCTGCGCAACGGGGCGGTTGTTGCCGCCGGCTCGGACTGGCCGGTCACCGATCTCATTCCGTGGACCGCGATCGAGACCGCGATCGACCGCGAAGGTGAGGTCAACGAGGCCGCCGGGATCCTGCCCGGCAAGCTCGTGGCCACCGAGGGGATCTCGCTCGTCGAGTCTCTCAAGGCGGCGACCATCGGTGTGGCCTACCAGCTGCACCAGGACGACGTCACCGGCTCGATCGAGGTGGGCAAGTTCGCCGACCTTATCGCCATCGACCAGGACCTGTTCGGCATCCCGACCGAGAAGATCTCCGACACCAAGGTGCTCATGACCATGCTCAAGGGCGAGGTCGTCTACTCGGACCCGGACGCACCGGTCCTGTGACGCGATCACACTGACGGCAGGCCGGTGGGGCATCAGCTCCACCGGCCTGCTCCTTCCCCCGTCGACACGTTCTGCCCGTAGAGAGGTAAAGAGACTCCGATGGGATTCCTGAACCGGAGTGTTCCCTCCCGGACCGCCAGCGCCGTCACCGCCGGTGTGGCAGCGCTCCTGCTCCTTTCCTGGTGTGCGGCCACCAGTGATGCCACGACGATCGGCGGCACGCCTCGTCCGAGCGTCTCCGCCGGTAACGAGGACGAACACGGTCACGAGGCCACCGAGAGCCACTCGGAGGAGGACCACGGTCACATCCACGATGCGCCCGTCCGCACGCCCGAGTTCACGCGAGACCCGAAGCTCGCCTCTCTCGACCTCGCGACGGTGCCTCCGATCGTGTTCGCCAGCAACCAAGGTGGGGCGTTCCGCCTTGCGGGAGTCCGTCCCGACGGGTCCGGCCTCGTGCGGCTGTCCGAGCTCGCCGCGACATCACCCTCATGGTCGGCGGACGGGGCGCGCCTGGCCGTGGTCGGCCGGATCTTCGAGGACTCGCACTACGAGCAGGCCGTGTTGGTGCTCGGTGTAGGTTCAGGGGTGAAGGAGCTGCTGACCGGCTCGCGGATTCCCTCCACATCGACGTTCCGCTCGGCTGACGAGATATACGCACAGACGGCGCAGGTGTCGTCTCGCGAGTCGTCCGGAGCACAGTCGGTTTCAGGTGTTGAGGTCCTACGTCTCGGCGGTGGAACCAGCAGGTCCGTCCTCAAGGAGAAGGTCTCGGTCTATCATCCGGCGTGGTCCCCCGACGGGAAGCGGCTCGCCTACGTGACCGCGACCCCGGGTTGTCGGGCGACCCCCGAGAGGCCGTGCGAGCAGCTGCTCAAGGTGACAGATGGCTCGGCGGTCACCACGGGCGGGGTGGCCGCAAACCCGTCGTGGTCTCCGGACGGTTCGACGGTCGCCTACAGCTGGCTGGTCAACGGCAAGCGGCAGGTACGCCTCGCGACCCAGAGTGGCGATGTCACCGAGGTCGGAAGGTGTCAACCTTTTCGGGGCGGGTGGTTCAGGGGTTCGTTGACTGAGTCGGCTCGTCGTCGGGCTTGTTGATCCACGCGGGTTCGGGTAG
>NZ_JBIALB010000064.1:0-3283 GCF_042872965.1 Micromonospora sp. NPDC005087
CGCCGAACACGAGGCCCTACACGCGATGACCCAGCCGGTCACCGCAGCCCTGAAAACCAGCTAACCAACTCTCCATCAAACCCGGGGCTTGACAGCCTTCTACACCAAAGCTGGCGGGCACGCCACAGCGGCCCGCATGGTGCGCTTCCCCGCAGGGTTCGAGTTGCCCGAGATTGAATACACCTGGGATGCAGACGCCATCAGCGGTCAGTGCGACATAACCGGGTGGGACGCGATCCGGTCGCCTAACTAGATGCTGCACGGAGGCTTGCTCTGCTGCCCGTCCCGGGCCAACATCCTCATCTGCCGCCGACCGGGTGTCACCTTGGGTAAGCGACCGCGGCGCCGAGGCCGTCGGGTCGTGCCGAAGAGCGGATGCTGAACTCGCCGACTGTACCGACGGGGACCGGGCGGCTATCCGAAGCGGTCAGCCAGCTTCGTCAGCTTGGTGACGTACGCCGGCCAGTCATAGTCGTGAGGGATGTTGGTGTTCTCCCGCCGCCGGCCGATCGCCGTGTCGTGCTGCTCGCGCATGATGTCGGCGTGACCGGCGTGACGAGCGAGGTCGCAGGTCACGTGGACGATGATCCTTTGCAGTGTCACGGCCTGTCCGCCTGGCCGCCACCACGACACCCGCCCCGGCGCGTTGAGCGGTAGCTGTTCGATCGTCTGATCCGCGAACACCCCGACACGTCGATACAGGTCGATCAGCCCATCCTTCGTCTCCTCCTCCCGCGCGTACCAGTCTGCCTGCGGGTCCTCCTCGAACGCCTGCATGGGGACCAGTTCCTCAGGCGTCGGGAATTCGCGCCCAAAGGTAGGCCCGAAGTAGCCGGCTTCGACATTGAGGCAATGCTTAAGGACTCCCAGCAGGTTGTTGCCGGTCGCGGTGCGCGGCAGTCTGGCTTCGCGTTCGCTCAGCCCGTCGAGCTTCCAAATCAGGTCTTCGCGAGTCGCCTGGAGGTAGTGGTGCAGCGCAGCCTTCGCATCGCCCAAGTCAGCCATGCCCGCCAGTCTTCCTTATGCGCCGAGCCATCGTGCGAGGTGTCGTCGGCAAGATCAGCGCCCGGCTGAAGCGGTTGGCATCCTCATCTGCCGATGAGAGTGCGTCGGCTAATACGGCAGTCCGAGATCGTGATGTGTGCGAGGGTTCCTGTCGTAACGCTGGACAGCCCACCGTGCCGCTGTACTGGCAGGCAGCGTCGCCCCACTGCCGGGGGCTTCTCATCGGCGGGTGCAGCAGCGACTGCCGCGTCTTGATCCTGTTTCACACGCGTGATGATCGCGGCGGCCGTGTCCCTACGTGGCTGCTCAGAAGTGCCGGGGACCCGCCAACTGGCGTCATGGTCTGCTCAGGGCCGCAGTGCCAGCTTGCCCACGGTGGCCCGGGCTTCCAGTTCCGCGAGTGCCTTCGGCCCCTCGGTCAGCTCATAGATGGTGGGCTGGCCGGGGCCGAGCACCCCGGCCGCGAGGAGCCCGAACAACTGGCCCATGACCTCGCCGAAGATCTGCGGTGCGGCCTGGATCAGGATGCCGATGTTCAGGCCGATGACGTGGATCTGGTGCTTGTAGACGAGTTCCCAGTTGGTGATCGCGGCTTCCCCGCCGGCCAGGCCGTAGACGACGACCCGGCCGGTGACCCGCTTGGTCGCGGCCAGGCTGGCGTCGAGGGTGGCGCCGCCGACCGAGTCCAGCACCAGGTCGGCGCCCGCGCCGCCGGTCAGCCGCAGGACGTCGGCGGCGAGGTTGGTGCCGCGGGAGTCGATGACGTGGTCGGCGCCCAGCGCCCGTACCACCTCGTGCTTGCCTGGCGAGGCCGTGGCGATCACCGTCGCGCCGTAGTGCTTGGCCATCTTCACCGCGGCCTGGCCGGTCCCGCCGGCAGCGGCGTGGATCAGCACGGTCTGCCCTGCGGCGACGCCGCCCAGCGGCTTGAGCGCCGCCAGCGCGGTCGGCCAGCTCACGACCAGGCCCAGCGCCTGCTCGTCGGCCCAGCCTGCCGGCACCGGGACCGCGGCGGCCGCGGGCAGCACCATGTACTCGGCGAAGGCGCCGCCTCCGATGCCGACGCCGATGACGTGGGCGCCGGTCTCCAGGTCGGTCACCCCCTCACCGACGGCGGTGACTTCACCGGCGCCTTCGATGCCCGCCAGATACGGCGGCTGCGGGCCGCCTGCGAACGTGCCGCGGGCCTGCGAGATGTCGACGAAGTTGACGCCGGCGGTGGTGACCCGGATCAGGACCTCGCCCGGGCCTGGGCTCGGTACCGGTGCGTCGGTGATCAGGCGCAGGTCCTGCGGGCCGTTCAGGGATGTCTGCTGCAGGGCGCGCATGGTTGCGGGAAGGCTCATGGCATCGGCTTCCTTTTTCTTTATCGAACGACCAACAGATCGTGGCACGGCCGTGCGGTGCAGGTCAAGGTAAACTTGATCGAACGACAAACAAGTACGGAGAGGCATCCCGATGGCTACTCGCGGTAGGCCGCGCACATTCGACCCGGACACCGCCCTGCGCCAGGCGCTGGACCTGTTCTGGGAACGGGGCTACGAGGGGACCTCGCTCAACGACCTGGCCGAGGCCATGGGTATCGCCTCGGCCAGCATCTACGCATGCTTCGGCAGCAAGGAGGACCTGTTCCGCAAGGTCATGGCGCTCTATGGCACGACCTCTGGCGAGCCGCCCAGGCGCGCGCTGCGCGAACAACCGACCGCGCGCGCCGCGATCCACGCCATGCTGCGCGCCACCGCCGATGAGATCACCCGCCCGGACACCCCGCACTACTGCATGCTCGTACTGGCCGCGCCCACCGGCGCCGTGGAAAACCACACGGTCCGGGAGTTCCTGGCCGACCGCCGGCGCGACCAGCACACCACCATCAAAGACCGGCTCGCCCGCGGCGTCACCGACGGCGACCTCACGGCGCCGCCCGCCAGCCTCGACGCGATCGCCCGCTACTACACCACCGTGGTGCAGGGCCTATCCGTACAAGCCCGCGACGGCGCCACCCGCGCCGAGTTGGAAGCGGTCATCACCTGCGCGATGGCCGCCTGGGACACGCTCATGCCGCGATGACAGTGCGCTGCCGCTTCGCGATCGGTGCCTTCGAGGGTGCCCGAACAGACCGTGAGATCGGGACGAGCCTCTGACAGCGGAGCCATGAACGGGTGCACGGATCTGCCGCTGTCCGCGCTCATGCCCAGCGCTGGCCTTCATGGAGGGATTGTCGGACGTGGCCGCTAAGGTCCCCGGGCAGGCCTAGCCGCTGCCGACCGCGGAGGCCGTG
>NZ_JBIALB010000065.1:0-2564 GCF_042872965.1 Micromonospora sp. NPDC005087
TCCTCGGCCGAGATGCCGTCGCCCGATTCGTCGGAGGTGGCGGTGTCCTCGACGGTCAGGCCGCCGCACTCGTGGTCACCGGTCACCACGACCAGGGTGTCCGGGTGGCTGGCCGCGTAGTTGCGGGCCACCGCGACGGCCTTCTCCAGCTCGCCGAGGGCCTGGAGCATTCGGGTGCCATTGTTCGCGTGGGCGAACTCGTCGATGCCCTCCTCCTCGACGAAGAGGAAGAAACCCTGCTTGTTCTTCGACAGGGTGGACAGGGCCTTGTCGGTCATCGTGGCCAGGCTGGCCGGCGGGTTGTAGACGTCGCCCTCGCCCTCGGGGCGCTGCTGGAACAGCTCCTCGTTGGCGAAGAGGCCGAGCAGTTTGCCGCCCTTGGCGGCCTGCAGCTGATCGGCGGTGGATACGTACTGGTAGCCCTTGGCCTTCGCCTCGGTGATCAGGTCGCCCTTGGTGCCCGTGCTGGCCTCGGACGGGTCCTCGGCCGGCTTGTCCGGATAGGCCCCGGCGGCGCCGGCCGGCAGCCACCAGTCCTCGCCGCCGCCCAGGATGACGTCCGGCTTGGTGACCTCGAGGTACTGCCGGGCGATCTCGTCCTGGGCGGAGCGGTTGGCGGTGTTGGCGAAGAAGGCGGCCGGGCTGGCGTCGGTGACCTGGGCTGTGGTGACCAGGCCGGTCGCCTTGCCGGCGGCTTTTGCCTGGGCGCCGAGGGTGGGCAGCGGGTTGCCGTCCACGTCGACGCTGATCGCGCCGTTGTAGGTCTTCTCGCCGGTGGCCCAGGCGGTCGCGGCGGCGGCGGAGTCGGTGATCGGCGACGCGGGGTCGTGCGGGCTGGTGGTGAGCTGGCCGGAATAGGGCAGCTTGTCCATGGTGAGCTGGCCGTCGAGACCGGCCAGGTAGAGGCGGGCGGCCTCGCGCTGGGCAGCGGCCATACCGTCACCGTTGATGAAGATGACGTTGCGAGCCTTGCCCTTGGCCGGGCCGGCGTCGGCCGCGGTGATCGGGTTGACCAGGCTCAGGCCGGTGGCGGCGACCGCCCCCGCGACCACGGGGGCCAGCAGCCAGCGGCTGGAACGGAAAGTCACGGGTTGTCCTCCTGACGGACGGGCGTTTGGCGGTCACCACGCAACCGCAGCCGCCGGTCAGGCGCCTGACCTGCGGGTTAACGCGGGACGGCGGTTCTCCGACTTCTGTTGCCCCGGGCAACGGCATGGCCTCCGGCCCCGGGCGTGGCCGCCGTCGTGCGTCTACGTGGTCGACGGGGCCTGCGCCGGTTCACCGTCACCGACGGCGGCGCGCTGCGCGCCGGCGAGGTCTTCGGCACCTGCGACGCCGGCTCCTTCGACGGCGTACGCGTCGACGATGCGGGCCGGGTCTGCGTCGCCACGCACGACGGGCTGCACTGCTTCCACCTCGTCGGGCAGTCGCCAGAGCGTCCAGCCTCCCCGGACGGGGCCAAGGGTGGAGCGCACTACCGGACGACCTTGGCCCCGTCCGGGAAGGCTGGTAGCCCTTGTGGTGCCCGGCGAGGGGATCCGCGGCTGATGTCTGAGGAGGGGTCGGGGTTCGGGGCGGTCCCCGAGGTCTTCCCAAGGTTTTGTGCCCGTCAGCGTGGCGGGCCGGCCCGGCCGGTGCCGGCCGAAAGCCGCTGGCAGGCCCAGGCGAGCTGCTAATGCGTTTGCCCGCTCGAGGCTGCGCGCGGCTGCCGGACTTCTTCTTCGTGCTCCAGGCCGGCGTCGGTCAGCCGGCGGTTGAAGGTGGTGAGCAGGTCTTCGGCAGCGGCGTGGTCGCCGAGCACCTCGAGGGCGTGTATGGCGCGCCGGTGCAGGTCTTCGTTGTACGGGTCGACGCGGATCGCGTCTTGCAGCAGGGACAGGGCGCGCCGCGGGTCGGGCTGGGTGGCGGCCAGGGCGGTGTAGGCGTCGATGACGCGCCGGCGTAGGGCTTCTCGTGGCGGGTTGAGCCACGGCCAGTCGTGGCCGGCGGCGAGGTTGCCGGTGTAGGCGTTGATGACGGCCTGCCAGGCGGCGGGGCGTGCGGTCACTGCGGTGGCGGCATGTTCTACCGCAGCGTGGAACCGCCACAGGTCCACCTCGATGTGGTCGCGGCGCAGGCGGTAGCGGTCACCGGTGTGCTCGATGAGCGGAATCTCGCTGACGGCGGCGACGGCTTTTCTGAGGTCACTGAGGGTGGTGTAGAGGCGGCTGGTGACGGTGTGTGCGGGAAGGCCGGGCCAGATCGCGGTTGTCAGGTCCCGGCTGTTGGCGCCGTCGGGATGCACGGCGAGGAAGACCAGGGCTTGGCGGGCGGCGGTGCGCCGGATTGTCACCGGCCGGCCGTGGCACTGCAGCATCGTGTCGCCGAGGATTTGCAGGTGCAGGCGCTGACCAGTGGTGCGGCGGGGCGTGGGTGGCGCATCGCCTCGAGCGGTCTGTCGCGGGACGCGCGCCTGGGTCGGCGGTCGGTCGGCTGCCGGAGGCAGTGGCTCGTGGTGTCCTGGCTGAGGCCGGGCCTGGCTGATCACTGCGAGCAGGTCGGCGGCAGCCGCCGCGTTGAGGACG
>NZ_JBIALB010000066.1:0-1636 GCF_042872965.1 Micromonospora sp. NPDC005087
TACCCGAACCCGCGTGGATCAACAAGCCCGACGACGAGCCGACTCAGTCAACGAACCCCTGAACCACCCGCCCCGAAAAGGTTGACACCTTCCGATCGGCCTCTTCGCCATCGCCGAAGGACTAACCGCCAACCACGTGCCCTGCCCATCCGCACACGACCGAGCCCGCAACCGACACCGCAGCGGCATCGCCTGGTCCAAGAGCGCCGTCCGCGTCATCCTTACCAACCCTCGTTATACCGGGCGGCAGGTGTGGAACAAGCAACGCACCGACGAGGTACTGCTCGACGTCGACGACGTGGCGATGGGCCACACCAGCGTCATGCGCTGGAACGATCGCGACAAATGGGTGGTGTCCAAGGAGATCACCCACGAGCCGCTTATCGACGACGCGACCTTCGAGCAGGCCCAAGCGATCTTGCTGCGGCGTGGACGGGGCACCGGCGGCCAACACGTGAAGCAACGCACCCGCAACCCGTATGTCTTCCGGGGCCTGATCTACTGCGCCGCCTGCGACCGACGAATGCAGGGCCAGTACAACCACGGCGACGCCTACTACCGCTGCCGATTCCCCCAGGAATACGCCCTCGCCAACCAGGTCACACACCCCAACAACGTGTACCTACGCGAAGACGCTCTCACCGACCCACTCGACACCTGGCTGGCCTCCGCCTTTTCATCCGAGCGCATCGAACAGACGATCACCGCAATGACCGACACCCAGCCCCTGGAGCAACCACCCACACCAGCCATCACCGCAAAAGCGATCATCACCGAATGCGACGCCAAGCTGGAGCGCTACCGGGCAGCCCTCGACGCCGGCGCCGACCCCGCCGTCGTCACCACATGGATCGCACAGACCCAGGCCGAACGCGCCCGCGCCGAAGCCAACGTCCACCCCAACGCGGGCGATAACCCTCGACGGATGAGCCGAGCAGAAATCAGGAGCTTGATCCAGGCACTCGGTGACATCGCTGCTGTGCTCCGGGACGCGGATCCCGCCGACAAGGCCGAGCTCTACCGGCAACTCGGCCTCCGACTGAACTACCAGCCTGAAACGCAAACGGTGCGCGCTGCAGTCGATCTCAGCGCGCACCGTGGGGTAATGGTTTGTGTCCGAGGGGCGACACAAACCATTGCCCCACCGCCGATCATGATCGGCAAGACCTTGAGGCTCACACAACTTTAGGTGCTTGGTGACCTCTTCGGGTCCGCCGAAGAGGTCACCGAGCACGATGTGCTGGTCAAGGCACTGCGGTGGAATCGGCGTGTCAGGCAGTGCGACAGATGCCGACGCTTAGACGGGGAAGGGCGCCGTTGCATTGCCGGATCGGTGGACGCGTTGAACCTGTGTCGGGTCCACGGTCAGATCGCTTGGGCGAGTTCGAGCCGATCAGGAGGCCGAACCACCGATGCCCAGCATGCCGCATCCAGATGAGAGCAGCCAGAGTCACCCGCGCGATGAGGAGATCGTCCTCGGCGTCGACACCCACATCGGGGCATCAGAGCCCACGGCGGCCGGACTCACCGACCGGCGGCCGGGTCGGAAGGTGTCAACCTTTTCGGGGCGGGTGGTTCAGGGGTTCGTTGACTGAGTCGGCTCGTCGTCGGGCTTGTTGATCCACGCGGGTTCGGG
>NZ_JBIALB010000067.1:0-1593 GCF_042872965.1 Micromonospora sp. NPDC005087
AGGAGACTGCAATGCCGAAAGATCCACTGGGGAATCCCGGCGGTCCTGGTGAGCAGTGGTATCCGTTCGCCAGGGTATCGGAGATGCAGGCCAAGCTTCATCGTTGGGCGGCGGCCGATCGTGGCCGCCGGTTCGATGACCTGTTCAATCTCGTGTACGACCCGGCGACGCTGATCGTGGCGTTCGATCGGGTCGCGGGCAACCGGGGCGCCCGGTCTCCCGGCGTCGACGGCCTGACAGTCGCCGATGTGGAGGAGCAGATGGGCGCACCTGGGTTTCTGGAGGACTTGCGTTCCCAGTTGAAGGCGGGGACGTTCCGGCCATTACCGGTGCGGGAACGCACCATCGCCAAGCCGGGAGGGTCGGGAAAGGTCCGCCGCCTCGGGATACCGACGGTGGCGGACCGAGTTGTCCAGGCGGCCCTGAAGCTGGTGCTGGAGCCGATCTTCGAGGCCGACTTCGTGCCGGTCTCGTATGGTTTCCGGCCTCGGCGGCGGGCGCAGGACGCGATTGCTGAGATCCACCTGTTCGGTAGCAAGAGCTACCGGTGGGTGCTGGACGCCGACATCAAGGCGTGTTTCGACGAGATCGATCACACCGCCTTGATGGACCGGGTCCGGTCGAGGATCAAGGACAAGCGGGTACTGGCGTTGGTGAAGGCGTTCCTCAAGGCTGGTCTGCTGAGTGAGCTCGGCGACCTTGAGGACACGGCCATCGGAACACCTCAGGGCGGGATCTTGTCACCGCTACTGGCGAACATCGCGTTGAGCGTGCTCGATGAGCATGTCCATGCGCCGTGGCAGCCGGGCGGGACGATGAGTACCGACGGCCGCCGCCGATATCGACGTCAAAGAGGGCTGCCGAACTGGCGGATCGTGCGTTATGCAGACGATTTCGCGGTACTGGTAAACGGTGTCAAGGCTGACGTCGAGGCTTTGCGCGAGAGCATCGCGAAGGTGTTGGCCACGATCGGGCTCCGCCTGTCGGTGGAGAAGACCCGCGTAGTCCACATGAGCGAAGGGTTCGATTTCCTCGGCTTCCGCATCCAGTGGCGGCGTAAACGGGGGTCGTTGAAGTGGCACGTGTACACGTTCATCGGCGGCCGGCCGATCCGGTCGCTGAAGAGCAAGGTCCGTGCCCTGACCCGCAGGACATCACAGCAGGACCCGGCAGCCGTGCTGATCCGCCTCGGGCAGATCCTGCGCGGCTGGTCCACGTACTTCCGGCACGCGGTCGCCAAGAACACCTTCCGGCAACTGGCCCACTTCGTGTGGAACAGAGTCGTGCGGTGGTGGCGGACGCTTCACCGGTGGACGTGGACGCAGTTCCGGCGTCGGTTCACCACCGGGCAAGGACGGTGGAAACCCTTGGCGGCGGACGGGATCGCATTGTTCGACCTCGCCGCGGTCACGGTCACCCGTTACCGCTATCGAGGCGCAGCGATCCCTAACCCCTGGGTCCGGCGGGCGCAACCAGCCTGACGGCAACAACCGTGGAGAGCCCGGTGCCTGGAGACAGGCACGCCGGGTTCGGAGAGCGGCCTGGGGAAACGGACCGGGAGTAATCCCGGCACCGCGCCCCAGGCCGACTCAC
>NZ_JBIALB010000068.1:0-1530 GCF_042872965.1 Micromonospora sp. NPDC005087
CGGAAGGTGTCAACCTTTTCGGGGCGGGTGGTTCAGGGGTTCGTTGACTGAGTCGGCTCGTCGTCGGGCTTGTTGATCCACGCGGGTTCGGGTAGGGCGGGTGGTTGTGGGATGCCGCGGACGAACCGTTCGGGGTTGCGGGCGTAAGCGGTGGTCAGGACGTCGGTGCGGGCGTCGCGGACGATCTGGGCGTGGCCGTGGTGGACGTCGTGTGGGGTGTGCCAGCCGATGCCGGAGTGCCGGTGGATCGTGTTGTACCAGGTGAAGAAGGCCCGGCAGTGCGCTCGGGCGTCCTGGATGCTGCCGAAGCGGTCGGGGAAGTCGGGCCGGTATTTCAGGGTCTTGAACTGGGCCTCGGAGAACGGGTTGTCGTTGCTGCACCTGGGCCGGGAGTGGGACTTGGTCACGCCGAGGTCGGCCATCATCTGCGCGACGGTCCTGGACGCCATGGAGGTGCCGCGGTCGGCGTGGATGGTCAACTGCTCACGCGCGATGCCCTGCTTGGTGATCGCGTCGGACAGCAGCCGTTCGGCCAGGGCGGCGTCTTCGCGCTCGGCGAGCAGCCACGCGACGGTGTAGCGGCTGTAGATGTCGATCACCGCATACAGGTGGTAGAAGTCCCGCTTGGCCGGGCCGCGCAGCTTCGTGATGTCCCACGACCACACGCGATTGGGGGCGTCGGCGATCAGCTCGGGCTTGACCTTCGGCGGGTGCACCGCGTGGCGGCGGCGCTCCCTGACTTCGCCGTGGGTGCGCAGGATCCGGTACATGCTCGACACCGACGCCACGTACACGCCCTCATCCAGCAGGGTGTGGTAGACGGCCGCAGGGGCCATGTCGGCGAAGTCGGGGCTGTTGAGCAGCGCCCGGACGCTGTCACGCTCGGCCGCGCTCAGGGCGCGTGGCTGCGGTCTGGGTTCGAGCGCCGGCCGTGGTGGCGAGGGTGTCTGGCGGTGCCGGCGGTAGTGGTTGGCCTGCGGCCGGCCAGTGGCCCGGCACGCCGCCCGGACCCCGATCAGCGGTGTCAGTTCGGTGATCGCAGCGTCGATCATGGTGTCGGCTCGCTCCCGCTGTGCTGGCTGTCGGTCGCGAGTTGCCCCAACAGCGCGGAGAGTTTTCCCTGCACCTCGATCACCGTGCGGGCCTTGTCCAACTCGGCGCGCAGTCGCTCGTTGTCGGCCCGCAACCGGGCTGCCTCCCGCATCGCCGGGTCGGTCTTCGGCCGCCCGGCCGGCTTGGCCAGGGCCTCGCGGGCGCCGGCGTCACGCTGGTGCTTCCACGCCGCGAGCAGCGACGTGTACAGGCCTTCCCGACGAAGCAGGGCGCCCTTGCCGGCCTTGTCGAGGGTCTCGTACTCGGCCAGGATCCGCGCCTTGTACGCGGCGGTGTATGTCCTTGTTCGGGGCTTTGCTGGTACCTCGGGGTCGGGTACCGGGTGATGCGATGTCACAGGGGTGGATCTCCTCGCACGCCCTCACGGGTCAGAGTTTCAGCAGCTCAAGCCGCCTTCTCCAAGGTTGCCACAGAGGG
>NZ_JBIALB010000069.1:0-1473 GCF_042872965.1 Micromonospora sp. NPDC005087
GGTTCGGAGAGCGGCCTGGGGAAACGGACCGGGAGTAATCCCGGCACCGCGCCCCAGGCCGACTCACAGTGGACCTTGTTCTCGATCGACCAGTGACCGCGGATCCAGCCGGCGAGTTGCACCGGTTTGGCCTGATGGACGCGGAGGTTGGTGATCGCGTAGACGGTCTCGGTGGAGAACCGTTTCGGCTGGTCGAGGCGGCGTCTGCGGCGGCGGATCTGCAGGGCCTGGACGGCATGCGGGAAGTCGATCCCGGTGGAGATGGTCAGGATCTTGCACGTGCGGATCTCGCGGCGGCCGTGTCCGCGGTCGGTGGCGCGGGTGGCGTCCGGGACGGCTCGCCAGGGCAGGCCGGCGAGTTGGGCGTGCAGGCTGGGCTGGTTGGCCTTGACGGTCAAAATCCAGTGGGCGCCGCGTTCGGCGAGGTACGTGACGTGGTCGCGCTGGCAGTGCAACGCGTCGGCGGTGATCACGGTGTCGCGGAGGTCGCCAATCTGGTCGAGCAGTGGCTGGAACCGGGTGATCTCGTTGGTCTTGCCGTCCACGTCGGTGCTGGCCAGGACCACTCCGGTGGCCTGGTCGCAGGCGGCGAGGACATGCGCGGCGGCGGTGTCGGTGGTGCGGGACCCGCGCAGCGTCTTGCCGTCCACGGCGATCGCCCGCCTGTCCGCTGGCGGTGTGGCTATGGTCCGGCTGGCGAGCCAGCCGCTGATGGCCGCGGTGAGCAGGTCCGGGTCCAAGGCCTGCAACAACCGGCGGATCATCGCTTCCGACGGACGCCGGTCCGGGGCGATGCCGAGCGCGGTCGCGGTCGCGGCGGGCACGTCGGCGATCCACTCGGCGATCGCGGTGTATGAGCGGTAGCCGGCCACCACGGCACAGACCGTTGCGGTGACCACGACCGCCAGCCGGTGCCGCACCCCGCGACGGGCCCGAGGATCCGGCAGACCCGCCAGTGCCGCAGTCAGCCCAGCGACGGTTTCGGGCCCGGTGACCGCCGGCGCGCCGGACAAGGACGAGATCAGCGATGATGGCAGGGCGGGCATGACTCACTTCGGACGATCAATAAGGCGTAGGAACCTCGATGATCATCTGAACGGTCATGCCCGCCCTGCTACCACCAGCAAGGGCGCGTCTACACCAACCACATCAAGCCGGGCACTCCGCGACTTTGCCGGGGCCCTGGGGCGCGTCCCACCTGACCGTTGACATGACCCTCACGGTGCATCGCGAGGCCGTCACGGTCCGCGGCAGACGCGCGCATCGCGGCTAGATCCGGATCGCCCAGGGGAGAACTGGCCTTCCCCATGAGGACTGGGTGGTGCGATCGGATGGTGTCGAAACCCGCGACCGAGCCAGCGCCCGTAGCTGGGTGCGGGTGGTCAGCCGGGCGCGAAACGGTCTGGTGGCGCTGGCCGGAGCGCCCTCCCGTCCCTGATGCGAGACGGGAGGGCGCGGCCAGCCGGGTCAGCG
>NZ_JBIALB010000070.1:0-1437 GCF_042872965.1 Micromonospora sp. NPDC005087
TACTCCAGCCGGGGATCGTGATCATGGTTCGATGAGGGCTTGTCGGGTGTAGTGGCTGGCCTTGGCGCGGGCTTGGTGGCGGCGTCGACGGATGGACCAGAGCAGCGGGTCGGTGCGGCGGCGGGTGGGTTCGATGATCAGGATGTGGAACAGGTGGCGTAGCTCGTTGACGGTCAGCGGGATCAGCCCACCCGGGTTGTAGCGGTGGCGGTGACTGGCGGTCGCGGCGGCGAGGAAGGCGTGGGCGAGGATCGCGAGGGTGGTCCAGCGGTGCCAGGAGGTCCAGCGGCGATTCTGGTGCTGGTCCAGGCCGAGTCCGGTCTTCGCGGCTTGGAACGATTCTTCGATCTTCCAGCGGCGGCCGGCGACGGCGACAAGGACACCCAAGGCGACGGGTTCGGGTGACCAGCAGCGGTAGAAGGCCAGCTCACCGGTCCTGCGGTTGCGGCGGATCAACAGCCAGTGGTGACCGCCGTGCTCGTCGGCGGCGTGTGGCAGGGCGGTGAAGGACCAGTCGTAGTAGCGGTAGCCTTTCGCGCCCGGGCCGGCGGACATGCGCTGCCACGCGGTGGCGGGAAGCCCTGCGGCCAGCGCGTCGACGCGGTAGGTGCCGATGCCGGTGGTCACCTGATGCGAGCAGGCCACGGCCAGGACGTAGCCCAGTCGCAGCGTGCGGAGCCGGGTGGCCAGGCGCGGATCGTTGCCGTAGGCCTCGTCACCGGCTGCCCATCGGCACGGCAGCCCGGCGGTGACCGCGGCCTCGATCATCCTGGCTGCCAGTTGCGGCTTGGTCGCGAACCGCACGGTATCCGGGATGCCGGCCTCGGCTCGGCGCTCGGGGTCGTCGCACCAGGATTTCGGTAGGTAGAGGGCCGCGTCGAGCATCGCGTGACCAGCGTTGGTGGCGTAGACGAGATGCACGGCGAGCTGGCAGTTCTCGATTTTCCCGGCCGTGCCTGAATACTGCCGCTGCACGCCGACGGTGTGCCGGCCCTTCTTCAGGTCACCGGTCTCGTCGATGACCAGCACGGCGTCAGCCTCGCCGAGGTGGTGCCCGACGAACGCGCGGACGTCGACACGGACCGCGGCGTCGTCCCACTTCACCCGGGTCAGCAGGTCCTGCATCCCGTCCGGGCCGGCGTCCCCGGCGTGCTCGGCGATGGTCCAGCAGTTCTTCCGTGGCAGAGGCGCCAGCAAGCCGCGGACGAAGTCACGCATCCGCCGCCGGGGTTCCGGCCTGCGGAAACGTTGCCCGACAGTCAGCATCAGGTCGTCGAACAACACCCGCCACCGTCGTGCGTCTACCCTGTATCCGGCAGCCACCGCTGCGTCATGGTCAGTCCACACAACCGTCCATGATCGACGGTGGCTGCCCTCGTTCCCACACCGCACCGAGCCACAGCTCAGCCAAGGTCAACAACCCCGGCTGGAGTACTA
>NZ_JBIALB010000071.1:0-1416 GCF_042872965.1 Micromonospora sp. NPDC005087
CGCCACGGTCGAGCGGCCAGGCCGGGTCGCCGCTGGCCATGTGTGCTCGTGGGCGTGAAGTCGAGAAGGAGCGCCGCGACATCCGCATCTGCCGCTGAGTGTGCGCGGATCTGCTGATGAGCGGGCAGGCCTAAGGGACGTCTCGTAACTCGGTGAAGGCGTTGCCCGTGGCCGCGCTGGCGCCTACCCGGTGAGGACGATGTTGTGCAGATTGGCGGTGCCGGAAGCGGCGTCGGTCAATGTGTGGGCCGCGCGGCGATAGTCGCGCAGGATCTTCCAGCACTTCATGCGGGCCAGGGCGTGCTCGACCTGGGCGCGGACGGTGCGGTGCTGGGCGTTGAGGTCTTCCTTCCAGGCCGGCAGTGGGCTGCCGTCGCGGTACTTGCGGTACGGCATGATCACCTCGCGGTTGCCCTGGTAGCCGCCGTCGGCCATGACCGGCCTGTCGGCCAGTTTCTGATCGATGCCAGAGGTGCGGTAGACGATGGTGTCGTTGCGGTTGCCTGGCTGCGGGTCGCCCAGGGCGATGATCAGGCGGGTGCTGGCGTCGATGGCAACCTGCAGGTTGGTCGAGTAGCGGTAGTTCTTGCTCGGGGTGGCCAGGCGGTGGTCCCGGGTCGGGATCAGCGTGCCGTCGACGATCGCGATCTGATCAACCGGCCGCCGCCGCGCCGGCGCCAGGGCCAGCAGCGGCCCGAGGGTGTCGATGACCCGGTGCGCGGCAGAGTGGGAGACGCCGAACAGTGGGCCGATCTGCCGCATCGTCAGGTTCGTGCGCCAGTACGCGGCCACCAGCAGCACCCGGTCGGGCAGGTCAAGGGCCCACTGCCGGCCCGGCCGGCCGTCGGCGATGGCGTGCCCGCCACGTTCGGCGACCAGCCGAACCAGCTTGCGAAACTGGGCGGGCTGCAGCCCGGTGAACGGAAAGATCCACTCGGCGCGCGCTGCGGAGATCACCTGCACCCAGGCATCCTCGACGATAGTCCTCAACAGACAGACGCCGGGGTTACGAGACGTCCCTTAGTCGACGCTTACGACGACTCCTGCAACGGCCATACCTCGACCACGCCGTGCGCGACGGCGCAAGGCGTACGCGACACGATGTCGATGGCCTCGGCCAGCGTAGCTGCTTCGATGATGGCGAAACCGGCTACGGGAAGCGTGGAAGACATGAAAGGCCCGTCCTCCGTGGTCACCTCGGCCGCGTCGTGGTTCCGCACCTGCACGGGCTGGCCGGCGACGCCCATGTCGACCCCATCCTGGCGCAGTCGGGCGTCATGCGCATGCGCCGCGTCGCGTACGGCTGCGTCGGTGTGGTCGTAGCCCAGGGCCCCGGCAAAGTCGTGGCGGTGTCTGACTTGAGTGGACTGGAGTAGAAGCGCCGTTGTTGATGGCAGCAAGACGGGCATGACCGGT
>NZ_JBIALB010000072.1:0-1378 GCF_042872965.1 Micromonospora sp. NPDC005087
CGATCACAGAGCGTAGACAACTCGATGATCACTGACTCCGTGCCCGTTTCGCTACTCTGCATCCCCGCCGTCACCTACTGGCGGACGCTCTAAGGACTTCGAGGAGGTCAAGATGCAGATTGATAAGGCAGTGCAGGATCGAGCCGCGGCCCGCGCCGCCGAGCTTCCCGGCTCCGAGCACACACACCAGTTCACCGGCGACTGGGAGGTATGGAAAGTCGGCGGCAAGGTGTTCATGCTGCAGACGTCCATGCCCGGCGAGCCCGTCGTGATCCTGAAAGCGGATCCATCCGACGCGGAGGCGCTCCGCGCAGCTCACGCGAGCATCTCGCCCGGCTACCACATGAACAAGAAGCACTGGATCACGGTGCGGGCGGGTGCGGACGTCGAGCCCGCGCTTGTCGACAAATTCGTGACCGAGTCGTACCTCCTCGTCGTCGCCGGCCTGCCGAAGCAGAGCCGTCCCGTCAATCCCGCTTCGTTCCGCGTCCCGCCCTCCGCCGACTGATCACGCTGACGCCGACCGCGCCCAGAGCGCTGTTGCCCCTCATCCGAGCAGCGCCCGCACCGGCGCATGGCGCCCTTACGTGGCCGGCCGCAACGACGAGGACCTCACCGTCGGCATCCTCATCGAGGCACACGTCCTCGACGACCGCCCGATCGAACGGGACTGTAAAACGAACGGTGTAACTCCTGATCAAGGAGCAGCACCTGATGACGGATGTCGTGATCACCGAGGTCGATACTGATCAGGTGGCGAAGCGTGGACCGGCGCGGCCGGTGGGAGACGGGGTCGACGATCAGCTCGTCGCTCAGGTGGTGGAACAGGCCCGTGCGGCGGGTCTGCAGCTCACCGGCGAGGGCGGGCTGCTGCAGCAGCTGACCAAGCGTGTCCTGGAAGCCGCTCTCGATGGGGAGATCACCGATCACCTGGGCTATGACAAGGGCGACCCAGCCGGGAACAACGGTGGGAACTCCCGCAACGGGGTGCGGGGCAAGACGGTGCTGACGGAGGTCGGACCGGTGCAAATTGAGGTGCCCCGGGACCGTGACGGCACGTTCGAGCCGCAGATCGTGCGGAAGCGTCAGCGCCGGTTGTCTGGGGTCGAGGACATGGTGATTTCGTTGTCGGCCAAGGGTTTGACCACGGGGGAGATCCAGGCCCACCTGGCCGAGGTGTATGGCGCGGACGTGTCCCGGCAGACGATCTCCACGATCACCGACAAGGTCATCGAGGGCATGACCGAGTGGCAGAACCGCCCCTTGGACCCGGGGCGGTTTCTACTGAGGTGATCTCAGCAAGGTTCGGCGGCCGAGTGGGGATGACACGGGCGTAACGTCCATACCGGACGGTGTTGGATATGGACGTGGAGCCATC
>NZ_JBIALB010000073.1:0-1176 GCF_042872965.1 Micromonospora sp. NPDC005087
CGAGAAGTTGCTTCTCGACCTGCAGTCCGAAGACTCCGGGATCGAACCGGGGCTGTCCTCGGAACTGGCTGGGCGCCTGCATGCCGAGGCAGTGCAGGCAGGCCGGGCGACCGTAGCCGCTCGCTTGACGCGCCTCTTTGGTCGGCTCAGCTGTCCCAGCTGCAGCACTCGATTCAATCTGGCTGACCACTTGGCCGGCTTCTCATACCAGTGACGACGGCATCCGCATCTGCCGCCGACCGTGCGCGCCGACCAGCGGTGAGTCGTCACGCTCGGTGGTTCCACCCCGGTGCCCCGGCGGCCACCGCCCCACCAAAGCCCCTACCTACAGCGTTGAGCTTCGGCCCCAAACCCCGCTTACGGCTGGAAGTACTCCGACATCAGGCGTCTGACCCATTCCGGCTGCTTGATGTTCACCGGGAGGAACTCTGCCATCGTCGGCTTCAAGTCGATGACCGGGGTGCCCGAGACCGCATCGAGGCCCACCACCGTCAATTCGCGACCGTGGACGGATTCGATGGCGCAGCACGTTACCCCGATGCGGTTCGGTCTGCGGGGGCCGCGGCCAGCGAATACGCCAACGGGCGGGAGGTCGGAACGGCCGCGGTAGGGGCGCGGTTCGCGGTAATCGCCGTGTTCCGGGAACCGGTCGAAGATGAACAGGGCCTCCACATGGGAGAAGCCCTCCAGACCCTGGAGGCACGCCTCGCCGAAGCGCTCGTCGATGGTGATCGTGCTGCGGACGGCACCCCAGTTGTCCGTGTGCTGGACATCCGTCCGGTCGTTCCGGACCGCACCTATCGGGGTGATCTCGAAGCTCAGCATGGCGAGAGACTATCCCCACCGCGCCGATACCAGCGTCGAGGCCATCGGCGCCGCCGTCGACCACGCCCGCCGCGATATCCGGATCTGCCGCTGTCCGGGCTCATGCCCAGCGCTGGCCTTCATGGAGGGATTGTCGGACGTGGCCGCTAAGGTCCCCGGGCAGGCCTAGCCGCCGCCGACCGCGGAGGCCGTGATGGAAAGGCAGAACGTCGTGGGCGCATCTGCGTGGAGCTACTTTGTCCCCTACCAGCCGCACCTGGACCGCGCGCTTCAAGAGCTGCGGCAGAGGGTCTTCGCGGAGGGCGACTACTACTGGGGCCTCGGCGCAGACTGGGTGCCTCCGGAGGAGCG
>NZ_JBIALB010000074.1:0-1047 GCF_042872965.1 Micromonospora sp. NPDC005087
CCTCAAAACCAATACGACCTACGACGAGGCAACCGCCTGGGCACATCTCCAGCCCACTTCTTGACAACCTCAGAACATGGGATGTCTGCCGCGATCCGCGCGCTACCCAGCGTTACGGTGAACCGGCGCGGTCGACGCTCGGACATGCCGATGAGCGGATGGCTGGCTACCGTGGCTTCCCCAGTTCACCATCGCGGGCTCCAGGACCCGAGATGGTACAGATAGGCTGCCGCATGCTCATCAACAAGCCCGCACCGATCCGGGGGGTCATCTTTGACTTCCATGCCACGCTGGTCGAGGGCGGCGACGCCGATCGTTGGATCAGCGCCGCTCTTCGCCGTCTGGCCCAAGACGGAATAGCGAAGCCGGATCTGACTCCCGACCAGATCGGGGGCCTGCGTGAGCATCTCGACCAGATCTGGCAGCATGCCCACACGATCGACCCCCGAAGTGAGCGTGATCTCAGCCAGGATCGTCATCGGGACGTCTTCCACCAGACGGTCGCCGTGTATCCCGGCATCAAGCCCGACCTGATCGGCGCACTGTATGCGGTGATGCCGGATCAGTGGACGCTATACGATGACACGCTTCCTGTCCTTCGGGAACTGAAGTCGCGCGGTGTCCGGATCGTGGTGCTGTCCAACATCGGGCTGGACATTCGTCCACTCCTTGATCGGGTCGGGGTGGGTGAGCTGCTCGACGGCGTGGTGCTGTCGTTCGAGGTGGGTCTGGTGAAGCCCGACCCGGCCATCTACGCCCGAGCGCTGGACCTGCTCGACGTCCCGGGCATCCATGCCTTGATGGTCGGCGACAGCCCCAGAGACGACGTTGGCGGAGTGCCCTTGAAGATTCGAACGTTGATCCTGCCTCGCACTCAAGGACCGGTGCACGGCTTGGGTGCGGTTCTCCAAATGATCGGCAATAGCTGAGGCCATTTGGCGAATGCACTCAACTGCCGCTGACCGTGCGTCCGGCACCGCCCTGTCGTGTCGAGAACAGTGCGTCCGATCTTGAGACGTGCAAAGACGTGCAAAGCTTCGTGGGTGA
>NZ_JBIALB010000075.1:0-1017 GCF_042872965.1 Micromonospora sp. NPDC005087
CGGCTACTTAGAGACTTTGCGCAGGATCGGTGTCCGGCCAGACTCGGTCCAGGTGCTCGGCGAGACGCTCCCACATTGCGGCTGCCCACCGGTGTCATTGGTGTGGCTCTCTCATGGCCTGCGGTCTCGCCGGGCACCGCGCGAGGAGAGGCTGAAAAGGGGTTTGTTCTGCTCGAAGTAGCGGTGCCCTCCTTGCTGACAACTCACCGAGTTCAGTCAAGGGGAGGCGCCGATGTCGGTGATCATCGGGATGGACCCACACAAGCGCTCAGCAACCATCGAGGTCGTCGACGAACGCGCCCGGGTGCTCGCAGTGGGCAGGTACGGCACCGACAAGACCGGCTACGCGCAGATGCTCGCCGCCAGCCGCAAGTACACCGATCGGGTGTGGGCGGTCGAGGGGTGCAACGGCATCGGCAAGCACATCGCCCACCGACTGGTGCATGACGGTGAGACGGTCATGGACGTGCCCGCGAAGCTGTCCGCTCAGGTGCGGGTGTTCGCCACCGGCAACGGCCGCAAGACCGACCCGGTGGATGCGCACTCGGTGGCGATGGTGGCACTGCGTTCGCCGAACCTGGTGCAGGTCCAGCTCGACCCGGACCTGCAGGTGATGGGGATGCTGGTCGACCGTCGCGACGAGCTTGGCCGGGCACGGACGCAGACCGTCAACCGGCTGCACCGGCTGCTGCTGGACCTCTTCCCAGGCGGGGCGAAGCAATTCCTGTCCGCCCGGCAGGCACGTGCGCTGATCGCGACCATCAAACCCCGCGACATCGTGGGCAAGACCAGACGCCGCCTCGCCGTCGAGCTGATCGGTGAACTTGAGAGCATCGACAAGAAGATCAAGACCGCGGAGAAGGACCTCAAAAAGCTGGTGATCGCCCGCGGCTGCACCCTGATGGACCTGCACGGCATTGGCCCGTCAGGTGCAGCCCGGCTGCTGGCAGACGTCGGCGACATCCGCCGCTTCGCCGACCGCAACCGGTTCGCGTCCTGCAACGGCACCGCCCCGCT